>NZ_LT906436.1:0-600000 GCF_900187225.1 Listeria monocytogenes | reverse complement strand
CCATAGCGAAAGTTGTTGATTAACGTTCACATCCCACTTACACTATAAAGGTTTACCCAGCAATACATCTCAAGCCCTAAGAATACACGTTCGCTTTTCAACTGTTACAGAATTATTACAAATAGTTGGTATAGTCCTCTTTAGCCTTTGGAGCTATTATCTCATCATTTGTTTTTTAGGTGAAAACTGGGTAAACTTAGTATTAATCAATATAAAATTAATTCTCAAATACTTAATTACGTACTGGGATTTTCTGAAAAAAGAGAGGAGTTTTATGAATATGAAAAAAGCAACTATCGCGGCTACAGCTGGGATTGCGGTAACAGCATTTGCTGCTCCAACAATCGCATCCGCAAGCACTGTAGTAGTCGAAGCTGGTGATACTCTTTGGGGTATCGCACAAAGTAAAGGGACTACTGTTGACGCAATTAAAAAAGCAAACAATTTAACAACAGATAAAATCGTACCAGGTCAAAAATTACAAGTAAATAATGAGGTTGCTGCTGCTGAAAAAACAGAGAAATCTGTTAGCGCAACTTGGTTAAACGTCCGTACTGGCGCTGGTGTTGATAACAGTATTATTACGTCCATCAAAGGTGGAACAAAAGTAACTGTTGAAACAACCGAATCTAACGGCTGGCACAAAATTACTTACAACGATGGAAAAACTGGTTTCGTTAACGGTAAATACTTAACTGACAAAGCAGTAAGCACTCCAGTTGCACCAACACAAGAAGTGAAAAAAGAAACTACTACTCAACAAGCTGCACCTGTTGCAGAAACAAAAACTGAAGTAAAACAAACTACACAAGCAACTACACCTGCGCCTAAAGTAGCAGAAACGAAAGAAACTCCAGTAATAGATCAAAATGCTACTACACACGCTGTCAAAAGCGGTGACACTATTTGGGCTTTATCCGTAAAATACGGTGTTTCTGTTCAAGACATTATGTCATGGAATAATTTATCTTCTTCTTCTATTTATGTAGGTCAAAAGCTTGCTATTAAACAAACTGCTAACACAGCTACTCCAAAAGCAGAAGTGAAAACGGAAGCTCCAGCAGCTGAAAAACAAGCAGCTCCAGTAGTTAAAGAAAATACTAACACAAATACTGCTACTACAGAGAAAAAAGAAACAGCAACGCAACAACAAACAGCACCTAAAGCACCAACAGAAGCTGCAAAACCAGCTCCTGCACCATCTACAAACACAAATGCTAATAAAACGAATACAAATACAAATACAAACAATACTAATACACCATCTAAAAATACTAATACAAACTCAAATACTAATACGAATACAAACTCAAATACGAATGCTAATCAAGGTTCTTCCAACAATAACAGCAATTCAAGTGCAAGTGCTATTATTGCTGAAGCTCAAAAACACCTTGGAAAAGCTTATTCATGGGGTGGTAACGGACCAACTACATTTGATTGCTCTGGTTACACTAAATATGTATTTGCTAAAGCGGGTATCTCCCTTCCACGTACATCTGGCGCACAATATGCTAGCACTACAAGAATTTCTGAATCTCAAGCAAAACCTGGTGATTTAGTATTCTTCGACTATGGTAGCGGAATTTCTCACGTTGGTATTTATGTTGGTAATGGTCAAATGATTAACGCGCAAGACAATGGCGTTAAATACGATAACATCCACGGCTCTGGCTGGGGTAAATATCTAGTTGGCTTCGGTCGCGTATAATTAATAACTTAAAGTAACCTGTGGAGCAAGCAGTTCGCTTCACAGGTTTTTTGTTGGAAATTTTATCTTAATGAAAGACGGTGCATGATGAAGAATCTGGTAAAAGTAAAAGTTTTCCCTAAGTTCACAAAAGGCTATAAGGAAGGTTATCCCCTCATTCTTAAAGAACGAATGGAAAAATGGCCAAAAGAATTACAAGAAGGCGACGTATTAGAATTAACTGATACGAATGGTCAATTTATTGCAAGAGGATACCACGGAGAACAAAATAAAGGTAGCGGCTGGCTTTTCACTTGGGACAAGAAACAGCAACTAGATGAAGACTTTTTAACGAACCTAATTACTACAGCAATCGAAAAACGTCAATTTCTATTTGCAGATGACTCTACTACTGCTTTTCGGATTTTTAATGGTGAAGGAGATGGACTTGGTGGTTTCACTGTTGATTATTACGATGGCTATCTCGTAATCCAATGGTACAGCCTAGGTATCTATGCTTTCCAAAAAATGATTATTGATATCTTCTTATCTTTCCCAGAAATAAAAGGTATTTATGAAAAAAGACGTTTTCAAGAAGATACAAAAGACGATTTCGTCGCCGGTCAAAAAGCAACTTTCCCACTTATTATTAAAGAAAATGGCATTAATTATGCGACTTACTTAGATGATGGTTGGATGACAGGCATCTTTCTAGATCAGCGGGATGTGCGGAGAAGAATTAGTGAGGATTATTCTGTTTCCAAAAATGTCTTAAATACATTTTCGTATACAGGGGCATTCTCGGTAGCGGCTTTATTTGGTGGCGCGAGTAAAACGACAAGCGTAGATGTGGCTGGTCGTTCGCTCAGCAAGACAAAAGAGCAATTAGAAGTAAATGGTCTTGATCCAAACGAACAAGCAATTATCGTAGAAGATGTTTTCCATTATTTCAAATATGCAGCGCGCAAACAATTAACTTTTGATTTAGTTGTTGTCGATCCCCCAAGCTTTGCACGCACAAAAAAAGTAACTTTCCGAGCGGCGAAAGATTACCCAGCTATGCTTCGTGAAATCATTGACATCACTGCTCCAAACGGCACTATCATTGCTTCAACAAACTATGCAGGATTCGGTATGAAAGCATTTAAAAAATTAATTGCGGAGGCCTTCCAAACAAGCGATCGTACTTATAAAATTGTGGAAACCCATTCCTTACCCGCAGATTTCACAGTTAATAAAAACTTTCCTGAGGGGAATTATTTAAAAGTGCTCTTTCTTACTTTGGATATTTAAAAAACAGCGACCAAGCGTGGTCGCTGTTTTTTATTTATTTTTCACTGGTTGGTTTGGCAAAAAGCTTTCAAACCATCTATATAAGTCATCTTCTTCCGCTTCGTTTACATTGTGACCGATAAAATAACGATGCTTCTCCACCTGACAACCCATTTTCTCGAAAAGTCGGGCGATGTCATCTGCTTCAGAAATTTGAATGACAGCATCTTCTATACCGTGACCGATAAAAATACGTTTGTCTTTCAACATTAAGTTAGCGGGTCTTTCTTCCATATAATACGGCAAACGTCCGCTTAACAAGGCTGCTGCTTTATATTGACCGCCATAGCTTTGCATAATGGATATCGCTAGAACTGCGCCTTGATCAAATCCTGCAAGAAAAACTTGTTCTTTATCAATTGAAATGTAATCAGTACAAATTTTATCAATAAATTGTGCGACACGTAAGCTTATATAATCTACCTCTCTCGGGTTGGGGTCGCCTTCTGTCACCATATGATAAAAACCGTAAGCAGGACCATATTCTACGTCTCCACGCATGGAAACAACGACAAATCGGTCCATTAATAATTCTAGTCGTCCTGCCATTTCTAGCTCGTCCCCCCCAAAACCATGGAGAGCAAAAATCACTGGAAAAGTATCTTCATCTTTTCTACCAATTGGTTCGTAAATATCATAAGCAAACATTCTCATTCTTTACACCAGCCCTTAATCTAACAGTTTTTTTAGTACTTCTGCTTCTTCATCAGTTAGTGTAATCCCTTTTCCCATTTTCTCATGATCTTCTGACCAGTCGCGGATATCATATTTAGGTGGACGGCCGTTCCAGCTGACTTTATTTAATTCCTTTCGCCAACCACGCGCGTTTTCAGATAATACGCCGATTTCTTCTATGATTTCATATTCAATATTCGCCAAAATAATCCTTATCCTTTCTGATTCTATATCTACCATACTATCAAATATTTACCCCAAATCACATCGAAACAATCGCAAATTCAAAAAATGCACCCTTTCCACTAGAATTTTTGATTTGATTGCGTTACGATTGAGAAGGAATAAAGGGTTGGAGGTGCTTAGTTATGTCGAATGAAACAACAGATTATTTGCTAGAAACATGCTTAATGGCAGGAAAAATAATGATGGAAAGTGGCGCTGAAATGTATCGCGTGGAAGATACAATGAACCGCATTGCAACCGTCGCTAGTAATAAAAAAGGAATTAGTTTCGTGACGCCAACTGGGCTTTTTATGTCGCTTGAAGGAGAACGTAATGTGCAATTACAGCAAATTCCGACAAGAACCATTAATTTAGAAAAAGTATCTATGGTCAATGAATTTTCCAGGGATTTCGCTGAAAAGAGAATTTCCTTAAAAGAATTACATACAAAACTCGTTAATTTAGATAAAGATGTTCGCTACTTCCCTATTTGGTTGCAAATTATTGCGGCCTCACTAGTTAGTGGCTCGTTGATGGTTATTTTTGGTGGTGGTTGGTTTGATTTTATTCCAACTTGTATTATTGGCGCAATCGGTTTTATTATTTTTTACTACACGCAGATTTTTATGAAGGTGAAGTTTCTAGCGGAATTTTTAGCTTCATTAAGTGTTGGGCTCCTAGCTGTTTTGACGATTTCGGTTGGTTGGGGTATTAATTTAGATACGATGATCATTGGTGGCGTGATGCCGCTTGTTCCCGGGGTGCCGATTACGAATGCAGTTCGGGATTTACTTGCTGGGCATTTGCTTAGTGGAATGGCACGCGGAACGGAAGCGCTACTTACTTCTTGTGCAATAGGAATTGGAATCGCGGTTGTTTTCCGCTTTTTCTTATAAAGGAGGCGCTATAATGGATTTAGTTTGGACTATTATTATTCAATTAGTGCTGAGTTATGTTGCAACTGTAACGTTTGCAATTATTACAAATGTGCCAAAAAGAGCGCTGAATGCTTGTGGTATTACAGGGACATTTGGTTGGATGGCTTACTGGACTTTAATGCAAATGGATTCTGGGACGGGGGCATCTTCCCTAGCCGGAGCTTTTGTGGTCGCTGTGCTGAGTCACTTTTTTGCGAAACATAAAAAAATGCCGATTACGATATTCAATGTTCCAGGAATTGTGCCACTAGTTCCCGGGGGCCTCGCTTACCAAGCCGTGCGTAATTTTGTGTTAGGTGATTATACGGAAGCGATTGGCTTTTCTGTTCAAGTTACAGTGGTTGCTGGCGCTATAGCAGCGGGATTAATGCTCTCGGAAGTATTCAATCATAGTATTAGGGCATTTCGTGGACGGAAAGAACGTATTTAAAAAAGCAATCTCTAGACGAGATTGCTTTTTTATTATCGAATAATTTGATTTACTTATGGCTCAGGAATCAAAACTCCATAAACAAGTATCTGATACGTAACCACCACATCTTCGCTAGTCAGTGTTCCTTCGCGATTGGCTGGTATACTTTGGTAGTTTTCCCATCTCTCAATCCCAGTACTACTGAAATCGGCATTTTGCGAAATAACATAGGGGATTTGTTTCCCTTGATTATCCAGTATATTAAAGGTCATTCTTTCCGGTAACGAATATGTTTCCCCTTCTCTAGCTGGAATAACAATATCAGGCACTGCTTCACCTTGATTATAAATTTGTTGATTGTAATTTAATCTCATATGATATTGATCTAAATTAGGATAAATAGGTACTAAATCGCCGTTTTTATAAGTTGTTAAATCCGTTAAAACAAATGGATCCCCATTGCTATCAACAAATTTAATTGTTATTTTAACATCTTGCGCTTCTTTCGTATATATATACGTTACTTCTATAGCTTGATTAGTGAAAATACCATTTGCATTGTTTGGCAGTTTCGTTGTATCTAATGTGTATCCATCAATTTGTAATTTGTATTTATCTGTTGAAGCATCATATGGTTCGCCAATATTACCGCTAATTGTTTGTGGATCATGGATTTTGTTTCCATCCTGATCGAGGTATTTAACAGTTACGGTAGCTACAGGCACTTTTTGATAAACATAAGTAACAACTTGCGCTTTCTCTGTAAAAGTTCCTGTTGTATTTCCGTTCACTTCTTTTAATTGGTATTCCTCAATATTTTTCGTTGCAGTCTGATATGGTTGGCCAATGTCGCCTTCGAGTGTTTCACTAGTCGCCAGTGAATTTCCTTGTTCATCCTGATAGTTTACAGTTACAGTCCCTTTTCCAACTACGGGCGGTGTATTATTTTTACTTGTGTGTATATATCCTACATACGTATACCCTTCAATTGATTCGGGTTGTTTCGTTTCTTTCGTTCCTTTTGCAACTGTTTGAGATTCTTGGGTTTTTAAGTTACTATTTTCTGTTGCTTGGACAATCGATCCGACTAACAAACTACTACCGCCAAGGACAACAAGAAATACTAGCAACTGTTTGGCGTGTCTTTTTTTCAATGTAATAAGTCCAATACCACTTCCGAATAAAATAAACCCTAGGATGATTAAATAACTATTTGCGCCAACATCTCCCGCTTTTAATAGTGTCCCATTTTGATTTTTATTATTGTCAGAAGTATTATCTATATTTGTAGTTGGTTCTGATGTGTTTTTTTGATACACAAAGGAAAAATTTTCATAATCATTCGTAAGTGTCTCGTTTGGATTTCCTTTGATAATACTATTTTTTTGCGTTTCCGTTAATGTGCTGATATTAATGTAATTATACGTCACATTGCTTGTATCAGTTTCAGCAGCATTCACCGGTGAATTTCCAAAAAGAAAACCTGTGAAAAATAATATTACTGCGAATACGCAAAGAAAGTATTTTTTCTTCATAGTACTATCCCTCCTCATATAACTAATTTCTCATTTTAACTGCTCACGCTCCTATCAAAAGGAGTACTATACTAGCACTTAATTGAGCTCAATAATTATATATTAGGCAAAAAACATTATCAATGAGTTGAAATATGTCTATTTCGTGAACAAAAATGATTTCTTTTAACTATTTAAATAATCTTATACTAGGAGTAATATTATTCCTTTCCACAGTTCCGTATAGCTTAAATGGTAGAACTATATTTAAAATTTGTGCGTAATTGGGTTAAATATTATATAAGAATCCTAAATTATTATCAAGCGTGTAAATATGTCTATTTTGTGAACAATCCCATTCTTTTGTATAGAATTGAACCTAAAATGCTTAGATATTCAAAAAAGAAGCTAGATAAAATGATTTCTCACTTTTTCTAGCTTCTTTTTATTTTATCGTCTAGCGATATTCACGGTAGTAAAAACGAATTTATCATAACGGTGGCGCGATCTGGAAAATTCAAACGCGAGACCATTGTTTAAATACACGGTTTGTTCTACTTCAACAACTGGGTCATCAGAAGCGCAGTCGAGATATTGCTGATCAAGCAGCGTCGCTTTATCCGCGCGAATTTGTTTGTACGAACTAGCGATTTTTAGGTTCAAATCATCTTGAATATACGAATAAATCGATCCTTCCAAAATTTGCTGATTGATGCCTGGGATAACCCCAACTGGCATATACGTGTGTTCTAATACATATGGTTCATCTTTCACTAGCCGAACACGAAGAATATCATAGATTGGCGTTTCCATTTCGATATGAAGGCGCTCTGCAATTTCTTCGGTTGGAAAAATGACTTTAAACTCGATTACTTTACTAATAACTTTCTTACCATTCAAAAGTTTAGTGAAGCCGTTTACCTCTTGGTTATGAATCTGCAAGCGGTCCGCGTCCAGCGCCGATTTGATAATGAAAGTACCATGTCCACGTTTCCGGTATAGTAAGCCTTCAAGTACAAGTACTTCAAGCGCTTTTTTCATTGTCATTCGACTACAATCAAACTCTTTCGCCAAAGTTATCTCATCAGGAATAGGTTGATTAAGCGGATAGGCGTGATTCATAATTCTTTTGCGGATTTCTTCAGCAATAAAGCTATATTTTGTCTGGTTCTGAGCCACGGAAGTTCACCTCTTTACACATAATACTTTTATTTTATCACATTTAGTCTTCAAAACCATTGTTTTCTGCAAGTTCTTTGTACCAATGCCCAGATGCTTTCACGGTACGTTTGAAGTCATTGTCCAAATCAACTTCCACTAAGCCATAACGGTTTTTGTAAGCATTCGCCCAGCTCCAGCAATCCATGAACGTCCAAAGGTGGTAACCATGGCAGTTAGCGCCTTCTTCAATTGCTTTATGAAGCCATTTCAAATGACTCTTAATGAAGTCAATTCGGTACGTATCTTCAATCATTCCGTCTGCGTTACGATAACGACTTTCGCCTTCCACACCCATACCATTTTCGGAAATAAAGAACGGGATATTATCGTAGTTGTCGCGCAGATTAATCGCAATATCATAAATCGCTCTTTCAAAAATTTCCCAGCCACGATACGGATTCATTTTACGGTAAGGCATTTCATAATTATCAAAAAGGTGTTCTGGCATAAACGGCGCATCCGGGTGAGCCGCGTATTCTTTCGCTTTCACACGACGCGGTTGGTAGTAGTTCACACCAAGAATATCAATAATGTTGTTTTTAATTATCGCTAAATCCTCTTCCGTATATTCTGGAAGCGCGTCATGTTCGCGGATAATTTCTACAAGATCAGTCGGGAATTCCCCTTTTGTAACCGGATCAAGGAAACTTCGGTTGAAAATTAGATCCGCAATATGAGCCGCTTTTAAATCAGCTGGATTTTGGCTTCTTGGATACGACGGTGTTAAGTTTAAAATGATTCCGATTTGGCCTTCCGGAATTTCAAGTGCGTGGAATTCTTTAACAGCAAGCGCATGTGCCAAAGTAGTATGGTAAGCAACTTGAGTCGCACGTTTAAAATCAACCACATTTGGATAGTGCATATCGTATAAATAGCCCGCTTCAACAGGAACAATTGGTTCATTAAAAGTAAACCAATGTTTCACACGATCACCAAATAATTCAAAACAAGTTTTCGCAAATGTAGCATATGCGTCCACTACTTCACGGCTTTCAAAACCACCTTTTTCTTGCATCGACATTGGCATATCAAAATGATATAAATTCATAAATGGTTCCACGTCATTTGCAAGCATTTCATCAATAACCCGATTGTAAAAATCAACTGCTTTCGGGTTCACTTCACCAATACCATCTGGAATAAGACGTGACCACTGAATCGATGTACGGAAAGAATTATGCCCTGTTTGTTTCATTAAAGCAATATCTTCTTTATATTGATAGTAAAAATTAGATGTGTTTGTAGGTCCCACATCGTTAAAGAAACGACCTGGTTCGATTTTATACCAGTGATCCCAAATACTTGGTTTTCTGCCGTCTACATCTGCTGCGCCTTCTGTTTGTGGGCCGGATGCCGCACTTCCCCACCAAAAATTCTCTGGAAATTTATAAGTCATTTTTTTACCTCCAACTATTATTTGTTTTTATTATACCTTATTTATTTAAAAGTATAAACTTATTTATTTAAAAGTTCGTTTTTAATTTTTATTTCTTACACGTATTGCCAAAAATCGGCTAATCCGCTACAATAATATAGTCGTATAAGTTCGGTAATATGGACCGTTCGTTTCTACCAGGCAACCGTAAAATGCCAGGCTACGAGCTATTGTAAAATTTAATAGGGATTTTTTTGCTATTTTTATTTATTATTCCCTTTTTTACCTAGGCTCTTTCCGTTATGTGCGACAACATAAATAGGGAGGCTTTTTTTAATGGATAAATTTTTCAAACTACGCGAGAACAAGACGACTGTTCGGACAGAAATACTCGCGGGGCTTACGACTTTCTTGTCGATGGCTTATGTACTTTTCGTCAATCCATCCATGCTTGCAACAACTGGGATGGAATTAAAAGCTGTTTTTGTGGCAACGATTCTAGCTTCTGTTGTAGGATCACTTGCAATGGGGCTAATCGCTAATTACCCGATTGGACTTGCGCCAGGTATGGGACTAAATGCGTTTTTCGCTTATACCGTTTGTGCGCAGTGGGGAATTCCTTGGCAAACGGCGCTGGCTGGTGTTCTCGTTTCTGGCTTAGTGTTCATTTGTTTGACCATTTCTGGACTTCGTGAAAAAATCGTTAATGCAATCCCAACGGAACTAAAATTCGCAGTGGGAGCAGGAATTGGTTTTTTTATCGCCTTTTTAGGGCTTAAAAATGCTGGAATTATTGTGCCAAATGAATCTACTATTGTAGCGCTTGGAGACTTACATTCTGGTCCTGTGTTACTGGCTGTTTTCGGGATTGTTGTTACTGTTGCTTACATGACAATTGGTTGGAAAGGTGCGATTTTCTTTGGAATGGCAACAACCGCTGTTGCTGGAATGTTGTTTGGACTGATTGATGTACCGACTCAAGTTGTTTCATCTGTACCAAGTATGGAATCAACATTTGGTCAAGCAATTATTCACTTGCCAGATATTTTCACACCGCAAATGCTAATTGTTATTTTGACATTTTTCTTTATAGATTTCTTTGATACTGCCGGAACGCTCGTTGCAGTTGCGACTCAAGCTGGATTTGTAAAAGACAACAAAATTCCGCGTGCAGGTCGTTCACTATTCTCGGATTCACTTGCAACCGTTTTTGGTGCTATTTTTGGGACTTCAACAACTACTTCTTATGTAGAATCTACTGCTGGGGTTGCGGTTGGTGGTCGGACAGGTTTAACTGCCGTTGTTATCGCAATCTGTTTCTCGCTGTCGTTATTCTTTTCGCCACTTCTTGGTGTAATTACCAGTGCAGTTACGACGCCTGCACTTGTCATCGTTGGAATTTTAATGATTGGTAATGTCGCTCATATTGATTGGACTAAATTTGAAGTAGCTGTTCCGTCCTTTTTCGTTATTTTAATGATGGTACTTACTTTTTCTATTGCTACTGGTATTGCGATTGGTTTCATTTTCTATCCAATTACCATGGTACTTAAAGGACGCTACAAAGAAGTGCATCCGATTATGTACGTGATGATGGTACTGTTTATACTGTACTTTATGTTCGTCGTTTAGACAGCAAAAACCGGGGATTCCGCATCCTCGGTTTTTTCGTTTAATCATAATACACAATCATGTAGTTTTTGCCTTTTTCCTCGTCATATCCTTGGACAAAATCAGTTTCTTCTAATTGTTCTAAGTCCTTCACGACAACCGAAATATTTTTGCCAAGCTTAATCGTTTTACGTATTTTTTTCGATAGTTTTTCGCGCTTTTCTTCATCTAATTGAAATGTTTCTGGAAACCGGACATTATTTTCTCGTTCGAACGTATCCACCATCGTGTTAAATTCGGTAATTTCTTCCGGTTTTTCAATTGTCGTGCGAGCAAATTCAGCAATATTCAACGTCTCTTCGCCTGCTAAATATTCCGTTGTCGCTTTTACGAAATTAGATTTATCAAGCAGCGACTCCTCGCGTTGTTTAATATAATCCGTACAAACTTCCACAAAACCTTCCGTGTAAAATTTTTCATCGGTTATTTTATCAATGCTCAAAAACTTATCTTTCCAATAAACAGAATCGCCACGGTTAAGCCGGTCTAAAATCAACACTTTATTCCCCGTGTCATGATCCACATTGAAAATCAAGCAGCCTTTATCTAAATCTGTCCCGGTAATCCCTTTATCATAGCCAATTTGAAATTCTCTGCCGTTAAAATCATTTTTAAGAAAGACTTCTTTGTTTTCGACTTTAAAAATCCCGATGCCGTTCGTAAAATCACCATCTACAACGCAACCCTCAATAAAGAAAATCCAAACATCGCCACTTTTAATATTCGGGTGGGTTGTTTCGCTGTATAAATGCTCTAAAATCTTCTTGGATTCATCCAAAAATTCTTCCTCCGCGACAAACATATTCGCAGCAAAAGTACGAACTTCATTAAAATCCAAATCTGTTTCATGTGTAAATTGATAATATTCATCTTTTTTAAATGGCTCTAAGAAAATCGAAGCTAGTGTTTGATTCATTTCTGAACCAATATCAGCGAGCACATTCGCTGATACTTCTGTTCCTTCTTCTCTCGCTTTATTTCCAGCAAAATGGACCACGAGTTTCGTAATTTTTGCGTAAGAAAAATCTGGCATTTACTAATCATCCTAACTTTTATAAAATAACTATTTCCTGTATACTAAATTTATTATGAACAAACGGAGGTACGTAATGGTTCCAGCAGATTTTGAAGAACGTGTTTATACGGTCGTGCGCCAAATTCCGCGCGGTAAAGTAACGACTTATGGCCAAATCGCTTATATGATTGGCTTTCCTAAAAACGCCAGACTCGTAGGCGCTACACTGAAACATTCGAAGCGTGACCAGATTACGCCTTGCCATCGTGTTGTAAATGCAGCAGGTCGGCTTGTTCCGGGTTGGGAAGAACAACGCGAACTCCTTTTATCAGAAGGTGTAAAGTTTAAAGAGAATGGACACGTCAAAATGAAAGATCATTTTTGGCAATAAGTGTTATATCCACGCCCTATATCTTGAACGCCGTGCGAGTCAGACCCATAGACTAATGGAATCTTTAACTCTCTAGCTAACGTCACGATTTCTTTAGGTAGGTAGGTTTCACCGCAAAGTGACTTAAACAGTCCCGCCGTATTAAAATCAAGCTCATAGTCACGCTTCTTTACTAAAGCAAGAATAGCCTGAAATTCCTCCATTACTTCCCCTGAAAAATTACTTGTATCTGCTCCAAAGAATTGCTGAAACTTCTGACACAATGAAATATGCCCAATTCTCCGCGGTTTAAAGAGTCCTAAGTCCGCTTCAATCGACTGTTTCACACCTTCCAAATAAGTGAGTTGCGCCTGTTCAAACCCACCATAAAATTGCACAATTCCTTCATTATAATCCTCCGCCGAAAAATCAATCGAACGGAAACCACCTTGCCCCTCTAAAAAATGTAGCGATAAAACACCATCGTCCGTTTGCGGCCCATACTCATCCAAAAAATCTCGCGTGAAATCCTCATAACCAATTAAATAATCCACTTCAAACCCAATATGTATTAATAAATCGCTCGCATATTTTTTCTTTATATGATTCATTTTCTTAAAATAATAAGGTAGATCACTCATCGCCATACTCGCTGTCGTCACCGCTTCCTTGTCCCCAGCAGTATTATTCATAAATTCTCTCGAAAGCGGCGCGTGTTCAACTATAGAATACTCATCAAAATCCAGTTCAATCGCTTTTAAAATCATCTCCTCCACATCATCATGCGTACCATGTGGACAGAATTCTGTATGCGTGTGCCCGTCTCTTTTCATATTCAACCCTCTTTCAAAATTCTTTTTCCCAAGTGCTTTAAATGGTACACTAATTATACCATAAGCAACTATTTTTCTATTCATTATTTACAAAAACGCTTTAACGTGCTAATATGCTAATAAACTAAAATATCGTAAAGGAGCTAACCAGATGAACTTAAATAAGAACTTACCAACTGGAACACGTGATAAACTTTTTCGTGAAGCACGAGCTGCATACAAAATTGAGCAACAAGTGAATCATTATTTTGAAAAACGCGGATTTAAGCGGATTGAAACGCCTGTTATCGAGTTTGAAGATGTCTTTTCCTCTGAACATCAAGCCGATGCGAAGTTGTATCGTTTCTTTGACGAAAAAGGTCGCTTGACGGTTCTTAGGCCGGATATGACACTTCCGATTGGTCGAGTTGTTAGTACCACTGGTGTGATGCTCCCTCTAAAACTTTCTTATAGCGGAAAAATTTTTCGCGCAAATGAAGATTTTGGTGGCGAACAAAACGAACAAACGCAAGCAGGTATTGAAATCATTGGCTACCCTTCGATTAAAGCAGAGATTGAATGCATTTTGATTGGGATTGGAGTTTTAAATGCTCTAGAAATTCCGAATTTTCAAATTGAACTCGGACATGCAGCAATTTATAGACGCGTAACCAACCTTTTAAATCTCTCCGAAACAGCTGAAATTGATTTTCGCTTGCTGATTCAGAATAAAAGTTTAACTGGTATTAAGCGATTTGTAGCCGATAATCCGAGTACGCTTGACGATTTCATTTTAGCACTACCACGATTATTTGGACCAGCGACAGCGATTTTAAAACAAGCCAAAAATTTAACAACGGACAAAGGCATTTTAACGGCACTGCGTGAAATGGAAACCATTGTGGAAGCTGTTTCTTACACAGCAGATATTAGTGTCGATTTAGGACTCGTGCAAGATTTTCATTATTATACAGGTATAATTTTTAGAGGATATGCTGACCTTGCTGCTGATAATTTTTTAAGCGGCGGCCGTTACGATCACCTCCTAGAACAATTCACCAGCGCTTCCTCCCCAGCAGTTGGTTTGGCTCTTAATCTTGACTCCCTCACAACCCTACAAAACCGCGCTGGCGTCATCAAAAAGCAAGTTTCTACAAGCCTTTTAATTCACTACGACCTAGACGCAATCCAACAAGCAGAAAAACTCATGCAAGAAACACCAAATAGCGAATTAAGTTTTTTTGAAACTCCGACAAACGCTATCTCTTTCGCAAAAAAATGGCATATTCCAGCCGTTATCCATGTCTCGAGGCAAGGCATCCAAACTATTTTTCAAAGGGAGGCAGACTTATGAAAGCTCTAAAAATTGCGCTAACGAAAGGACGCCTCGAAAAAGACGCAGTAGCCCTTTTGGAAAAAGCTGGGATTGACTGTTCTTCTATGACAGATAAAAAACGCAAACTTATCTTTCATAGTAGCACTCAACCGATTTCTTTTATTTTAGTAAAAGCAGTTGATGTCATGACTTATGTGAAACATGGGGTTGCGGATATTGGAATCGTTGGTAAAGATGTTTTAATGGAAGCATCCAAATCTCATTACGAAATGCTCGACCTTGAAATCGGTAAATGCCAGTTTTGTCTCGCTTCTACACCTGATTTTGACCCGAGCAGTTATCGACGAAAAATCATTGCTACCAAGTATCCAACAGTCGCCTCCAAATTTTTCCGTGAAAAAGGCGAAGATGTAGAAATTATCAAAATCGAAGGATCCGTCGAAATTGCACCAGTGCTTGATCTTGCTGATGCCATCATAGATATCGTCGAAACTGGCTCCACTTTAAAAGAAAATGGCTTAATTATTTATGAAAAAATGTATCCAATCTCCGCCCGTCTAATTGTTAACAAAGCATCCTTAAAACAAAATAAAACGCAAATTTTCCATTTAATCGACCAATTAGAACAAGCGATAAAGGAGGAGCTCGCTGAATGAAAATTTTAACCGGAACAATAAACGAGCTATTAAACGAATTCAAAGCAGAAAACAATACCAATAATTCACTCCAAGTCGAATCCGAAGTAAAATCGATTATCGAAAAAGTAAAAAAAGATGGCGACCAAGCCCTGTTTGACTTCACATCCCAGTTTGACGGCGTACGGCTCACCGAACTACGCGTCCAGACCGCTGACATCCAAAGTGCAAGTTCCAAAGTCGACCCTGCCTTTCTAGTCGCACTCCAACAAGCAAAAGCAAATATCGAAAGTTTCCACAGCAAGCAAAAACAACATGCTTTTCTTGATAGCGAAAAAGATGGCGTCATTCGCGGTCAATTAATTCGTCCACTAGAAACCGTCGGCATATACGTTCCCGGTGGCACGGCAGCCTATCCATCATCGGTATTAATGAATGTGTTGCCTGCCAAAATTGCTGGAGTAAAGCGAATCGTAATGATCACCCCTCCTGCCGAAAACGGTATTAATCCTCACGTTTTAGCCGCGGCTCAACTAGCTGGTGTGGACGAAATTTACCAAGTTGGTGGTGCGCATGGAATCGCAGCTCTTGCTCACGGAACAGAATCCATCCCTAAAGTAGATAAAATCGTCGGTCCTGGAAATATCTATGTCGCCACTGCCAAACGTGAAGTGTTTGGCTTAGTTGATATCGACATGATAGCTGGTCCATCCGAAATCGTCGTGCTCGCAGATGAAAATGCCAATCCCGCTTTCATTGCTTCCGACTTACTCTCCCAAGCAGAGCATGATATTTTAGCTCGTGCTATCTTAATCACTACTAGTAAAAAAATCGCCGAGGAAACTCAGAACGAAATTAATAAACAGCTAGAAAATTTACCTCGAAAAGCGATTGCTCAGAAATCCATCGAAACACAAGGGAAAATCATTATCGCAGCAAATACGCAAGAAATGTTTGATATTATGAACGAAATCGCTCCTGAACACTTAGAAGTACAACTTGAAAATCCAATGAATTACCTCAATCAAATTAAAAATGCCGGTTCGATTTTCTTAGGAAGCTATGCATCGGAACCTCTTGGCGACTATTTTGCCGGACCAAATCACGTCTTACCTACAAGTGGTACCGCGAAATTCTTCTCTCCTCTCGGCGTGGAAGATTTCACGAAACGTTCTGCCTTTATTTCTTACACAAAAGAAGCACTCGCAAAAGAAAAAGACGCTATTGTTTTACTTGCTAAAAAAGAAGGCCTAGATGCCCATGCCAAAGCCATTCAAATTCGTTTCGAGGAGGAAAACTAAATGAGAACAGCTACTAAAACCCGTGTTACTGCTGAAACTTCTATAGAGCTCTCCATTAATCTAGATTCCCAAGTAGAATCAACTATTTCTACTGGAGTCGGATTTTTGGATCACATGCTTACCCTTTTCGCCAAGCATAGCCGAGTAACTTTAAATGTAAAAGCAGATGGTGATACCTATGTCGATGCGCATCACACCGTAGAAGACATCGGAATCACACTCGGACTTTGTTTAAAAGAAGCACTTGCTGATAAAGCGAGCATTAATCGCTACGGCTCTGCTTATGTCCCAATGGACGAATCACTTGGCTTTTGCGCACTAGATTTAAGCGGACGTTCTTATCTAGTTTTTGACGCCGAATTAACAAACCCTAAACTCGGCGATTTTGACACAGAATTAGTGGAAGAATTTTTCCAAGCAGTCGCCTTTAATACCGAAATGAACCTCCACCTCCGCGTCCTTTATGGCAAAAACACGCACCATAAAATCGAAGCACTTTTTAAAGCATTCGGTCGTGCTCTTCGCGAAGCAATCACGATTAATCCAGAAATCAAAGGTGTAAATTCAACTAAAGGGGTCCTGTAAATGATTGTAATTATTGACTATGATACAGGAAACACGAAAAGTATCAGCAAAGCACTTGATTTCATCGGACTACAAAACAAAATTTCTAGTGATGCAACAGAAATCTCACAGGCTGACGGCGTTATTTTACCAGGAGTTGGCGCTTATCCTGAAGCTATGAAAGAACTCATTCGGCGCGGGCTTGATAAAACTTTAAAAGAAATCGCTGCCACTGGTAAACCAATTCTTGGCGTATGCCTTGGTATGCAACTTTTACTCGAATCAAGTAATGAACATGGCTATACTAAAGGACTCGGCCTCATTCCCGGTCATGTCGATATGCTACCAGACGAATCCGCATTTGCCGTTCCACACATGGGCTGGAATCAACTAGAAATCAAACGCACCACCCCGCTTACAAAAAAACTCGCTGGAGAATATGTCTATTACGTTCATTCTTACTATGCCAACTGTCCTGAAGATTACATTATCGCAACAAGTGGCTATTCTATTAATATTCCTGGCATGATAAATAACGGCAATATTTACGGAGCACAGTTCCATCCTGAAAAAAGTGGCCAAATCGGTCTTGAAATTTTAAAAGGTTTTAAGGAGGTCATTCGTTCATGCAAATCTTCCCAGCAATAGACTTAAAAAATGGACAGTGCGTCCGTCTCTTCCAAGGCGACTTCTCTAAAAAAACAGTTGTCAATGAAGACCCAATTGCCCAAGCAAAAGCATTTGCTACAGACGGCGCAACCTATTTGCATATCGTCGACCTCGACGGTGCATTAGAAGGACGCCCCATCAACCTAGAAATCATCCAAAAAATGAAAAAAGCAGCTAAAATCCCCGTTCAAGTTGGTGGAGGAATTCGTAGCATGGCGCAAGTGGATTATTATCTTGAATCCGGCATTGACCGTGTGATTATAGGTTCCGCCGCTCTAACAGATCCAGATTTCCTACGTGCGGCAGTCCAAAAATACGGAACTAAAATCGCAGCAGGTATCGATGCCAAAAACGGCTTTGTCGCAACAAGAGGTTGGTTAGATGTCAGTCAGGTAAGCTATTTAGATTTGGCTAAACAAATGGAAAAAGTGGGTGTTGAGACAATCATTTACACTGATATTAGCCGTGATGGCACGCTAACTGGACCTAATTTAGAACAAATGGCAAATCTCAAAGAACACGTTAAAGTTAGTTTAATTGCTTCTGGCGGAGTGAGCAGTCGCGCAGATTTGGAAGCACTCGCCCAACTCGGCTTATACGGAGCAATTGCCGGAAAAGCCCTTTATAATCATCATATTTCTATGTCAGATATTGTAGAGGTGGAACAAATTGCTTACTAAACGAATCATCCCATGTCTTGATGTCACAGCAGGTCGAGTTGTCAAAGGTGTTAATTTTGTTTCCTTAACAGATGTCGGTGACCCCGTCGAAATTGCTAAAGCTTATAATGAAGCTGGTGCCGATGAGCTCGTTTTTCTTGATATCACAGCAACTGTCGAACTCCGTCAAACTATGATAGATGTTGTGGAACGAACTGCCGAGCAAGTTTTTATTCCACTCACAGTTGGTGGAGGTATCAGTAGTGTTTCTGACATGAAAGAACTCCTTCAAGCTGGTGCCGACAAGATTTCGCTCAATTCCGCCGCCATCAAACGGCCAGAACTCATCCAAGAAGGAGCAGCAAAATTCGGAAACCAATGTATCGTTGTCGCAATTGATGCCAAATGGAATGGCACAAACTGGAGCGTCTTCACTAGAGGCGGTCGAAATGATACCGGACTTGATGCTATTGAATGGGCCAAAAAAGCAGTCCAACTCGGTGCTGGTGAAATTCTACTAACAAGCATGGACGGTGATGGTACCAAAAACGGCTACGATATCCCGCTCACAAAAGCAATTTCAGAAGCAGTTTCCGTCCCAGTCATTGCTTCGGGCGGCTGTGGTAATGCCGCACATATGGTTGAAGTTTTTGAAAAAACAAAGGCAACCGCCGCGCTCGCTGCAAGCATTTTTCACTACGGCGAACTAAGCATCAAAAATGTCAAAACAACCTTACTTGAAAAAGGAGTGAATATCCGTCCATGATTTCTGTTGATTTTTCTAAGGGGCTTGTCCCAACTATTATCCTAGACGATCAAAATGGCAACGTTTTAATGCTTGCTTATATGAACGAAGAAAGCTACCAAAAAACCCTTGAAACTGGCTATACTTGGTTTTTTTCGCGCTCCAGAAACGAACTTTGGAATAAGGGCGCGACAAGCGGACATACTCAAAAAGTAAAACAAATCTGGACCGATTGCGATAACGACACATTACTTATCCGTGTAACCCAAATCGGTCCAGCCTGCCACACCGGCAAAAAAAGTTGCTTTTTCAATCTCATAAAGGAGGATTTTTAAATGTTAAATGACCTATATGAAGAAATTAAACTGCGTAAAACTCAACCAAGAGAAGGCTCCTATACCAACTATCTGTTCGATAAAGGCCTTGATAAAATTCTCAAAAAGGTTGGTGAAGAAGCAACCGAAGTCGTTATTGCCGCTAAAAATGATAATCAAGAGTTAATTGCCGAAGTCTCCGATTTGGCCTATCATTTGCTCGTTCTCTTAGCCGAAAAAAATATTCCATTAGTTGCCATCCAAACGGAGCTCCAAAAACGAGAAGGAAAATTGAGCACCACTCGCGACCGTAAAGAAATTAACGATTTATAAAAACATGACATTTTCGTAACCTTAGAGATCATTTTTGTAAGAAAAAGCGCATGATTTTTAAATTCATTTTTTATATACTTGTTTATGTGGAGAGCTTTCATTTTTCCCAAGAGAAAGCAAATAATGTTAGAGCAATAATTCTAGTATCCGAATTAGTCTTATCCCTTGGCTCGCTTTAATATTATTTCTCCCTAATACTCCCTTAACCGCATCCCCCTGGTGCGGTTATTTTTTTGTTACATCTTCTATATCTACTCATTAAAACCTAAGCAAACGTTCTCATTAACTACATTTTAAAAAATTTCAGAAAAATTGGTTTTTATGCTTGAAAATATTCTCAACAATGTGTAAACTAACAACATAGGTAAGAAAAGTTGACCTACTTAACGCACACAAGCCAATGTTTTTCTTCTTTATAACATTGCATGTATTTGCGTCAGGTTTTCTACTTTTCCTTATAGTCAAAATATTTAAACAAGGAGCGATTATAGTATGGCACAAACATCCACTATCCAAAACGACACAAAGGCAGCCGAAGAATACGCAGCTCGAGTGTTTGAAACAATTAAACAACGGAATCCTGGCGAAACGGAATTCCACCAAGCAGTTGAAGAATTCTTAAACTCTGTTATCCCAGCCCTTGCAAAAGAACCTAAATACGAAGCAAATGGCATTTTAGAACAGTTAACAGAACCCGAACGCCTTATCAGTTTCCGAGTTCCATGGGTGGATGATTCTGGCACAGTACACGTAAATCGCGGTTACCGGGTCCAATTCAATAGCGCAATTGGTCCATATAAAGGTGGTCTTCGTTTCCACCCTTCTGTAACAGGAAGCATCGTCAAATTCCTCGGTTTTGAACAGATCTTCAAAAACTCCCTAACTGGCTTACCAATCGGTGGCGGTAAAGGTGGCTCTGACTTTGATCCAAAAGGAAAATCAGACTCAGAAGTAATGCGTTTCTGCCAAAGTTTTATGACTGAATTACAAAAACATATCGGTCCTGATACAGATGTTCCTGCTGGCGATATTGGTGTTGGTGGTCGTGAAATTGGCTACTTATTTGGGCAATACAAACGCCTTCGCGGCGCTTATGATGCCGGTACAATTACAGGTAAAGGCCTTTCTTACGGCGGAAGTTTAGCTCGTACAGAAGCAACAGGTTACGGTCTTGTTTATTTCACCGTTGAAATGTTAGAAGCAGCTGGTGAAACCATTCGCGGCAAAAAAATCGTCGTTTCTGGTTCAGGTAACGTTGCGATTTATGCTATCGAAAAAGCACACGAATTAGGTGCTAAAGTAGTTGCATGTAGCGACTCTGCTGGTTTTGTTTATGACAAAGAAGGTATCAAAGTAGAGACCGTGAAACAATTAAAAGAAGTAGAACGCAAACGCATTAGCGAATACACAACCATTCATCCATCTGCAGAATATTACGCAGGCGGCGACGTATGGTCCGTTCCATGTGATATCGCACTACCATGTGCAACTCAAAATGAAATTAATGCTGATCAAGCCCGAGCGCTTGTAAAAAATGGTGTTATCGCTGTTGCAGAAGGCGCAAACATGCCTTCTACCCTTGATGCAGTGGATATTTACCACGAAAATAAAGTTCTATTCGGTCCTGCAAAAGCTGCCAATGCTGGTGGTGTTGCCGTATCAGCACTTGAAATGGCACAAAACAGCACACGTATGAGCTGGACTTTCCAAACAGTCGACGAACATTTACAAAACATCATGAAAGATATTTATAAAAATTCAAGCAATGCTGCAAGCGAGTATGGCGCACCTGGTAACCTTGTTATCGGCGCAAATATCGCCGGATTCCTCAAAGTAGCAGATACAATGATTTCTCAAGGTATTATTTAATTTAAAAAGCCCTTCTTTCTATCCGAAAGAAGGGCTTTTTTGTTATCTCATTAATTTTCGTAAAATAAAAGAAAGTCCGAACCATAGAATCACACTAATAAAAATCGTCACAATCCACCCAAAAGTATTATGTTCTAGCGGAAGTGGCATATTCATTCCAAAGAAGCCCGTAATAATAGTAGGAACCGTCAATAAAATGGATAGCGCCGTTAAAATTTTCATCGTATCATTCAAATTATTGTTCAAAATATTATTATATGTACCTGACAATTGCTGTAAGATTTGAGAACTCAGCCCGGTCATTTCCACAAGCTGTCTCGCTTCAATTAAAGCATCTTCAAATTGTTCTTTTTCCACTTCATTTAGCTCTCGGTAAATCATATGAGCCTTCATTTGTTCAAGTAACGCTGCATTTTGCTTAGATGCGGAAACAAAATAAACAATACCAGTCTCCAAATCTGATAATGACAATAAATTTTTCTTCGTCGTTTTAATTTTCAATTTGTCATTAATCGTCCTTCTATCCGTATCCATTTCTTCCACATATGGAAAAAAAGCATCCATAATAAAATACAAACTACTGAATAAAAATTGAAAAATAGTAACTTCATCTGATTCTTTTAAATAACGCTTCATTTTTCGTGTAATATATTGATTGTCATTGTTTGTTATTGTTATTAATTGCTTATCTTTTATTATAAAAACCATTGGAATTGTCTCATAATGGTTATCAATTTTCCTTTGATCTGGCACATTAAACACAATGACAAAAGTATTGGTCTTTTGGTCGTATTCAAAGTGAGCACGTTCATTTCTATCAATCGAATACGCGATTACTTCATCGTCAATATGATATTCTTCGTAAAAATCTGCTAGTTTATCTGTATTATCCGTATCGATATTAATCCAATTATATTGGCCATTTCCAAAAATTGTTTGAATGGACATTTTATTCATCCTACTTTCCTTGAGGTCATAAAAAAAGAGAGCCTCATTTTCAGAGCATCTCTATTTCTACATAATTATAGCACAGAATCTGGGAAATTCTGTGCTACAACTATCTTAAAGGAGTGTTTATTTGAAATAAGCAATTAAGAATATTTCTATGGGGGAAGTAATTTATTTTCAATTAGCTTATTTCAAATGACAATCTCTATGGGATAAGTATATCTTACATTACTTTTATGTCTTAGTCAATACTTTTATTACAAAAATATTTCATAAAAATCAAAAATGCTGTTTTAATAATAAAATGTAACATTAATGCAATAATCGTGATATTTTTCTATCTTTTCTTTACTATGCTATAATTAACTAGGAAATATCTTATATATAGGAGGAATTGGCATGTCAAAAAATCAAGCAACTGCTTATATCGGTACATATACCAAAGCCGAGAGCCAAGGTATCTATCGCTTAGTAATCGACAAAACTACCGGCGAAATCAAAGAAAATAAATTAGCTGGAAAAATGGACAATCCAACATATCTTAAAATTTCAGATGACGAAAAATTCGTTTACTCTGTAGCAAAAGATGGCGATAAAGGTGGAGTTGCAGCTTTTTCTGTTGAAGAAGACGGTTCTCTTACTTTCATCGGTCAAGATGTTCAAACAGGTAACCCGCCATGTTATGTAGATGCGTCTCATGATGGTTCTATCGTTGTTTCTGCTAACTACCACTTAGGCACAATCGTAAGCTACCCAACAGAAAATGGCGCTTTAAAGCCCTCTGTTTCAACCATTCAACATACTGGTAAAAGTGTTCACGAACGCCAAGAAAAACCACATGCGCACTTTGCTGGCTTTACTCCAGAACAAAAATACGTTATCACATGTGACCTTGGAACGGACAAAGTAACGACTTATTCCGCTAACGCTGGCAAACTTGAAAAAGTAACCGAGCTAGACGTAAAACCAGGAAGCGGTCCTCGTAACCTTGTTTTCCATCCAAATGCTAAATATGTGTATATCATGACAGAATTAACTTCCGAAGTTATTTTTGCTGAATACGATGAAGCTACTGGTGCGTTAAAAGTTATTCAAACAATCGCTTCTCTTCCAGAAGGTTTTGACAAAGAAAATAAAGGTAGCGCTATCCATATTTCTCCTGATGGTCGTTTCCTATATGTTTCAAATCGTGGCCAAGATGCAATCGTTAGTTATGCAGTTGCCGAAAACGGTACACTAACACTTGCAGCAACAACACCTGTAGAAGGCGTGGGTCCACGTGACTTCGACCTGAACTACACTGGCGAAATCTTAGTTGCAACAAACGAAAACAGCAATAACGTTACTGTTTTTGGTGTTAACAAAGAAACTGGTGCACTTACATTACTTCAAAAAGACGTAAAAGTTCCTGAACCAGTTTGTATTAAATTCGTAAAATAATTTAAAAAATCCAGAATGGCCTCAGTGCCATTCTGGATTTTTTATACTAAAACTAATTTACCTGCTTCAATGTAACTTAAATCATTCACCGTTTCAATTGTCCATTCGCCATTTTCAAAACCAAGTCTTGTAACACTTGCATTGGCTAAGTCTGGATTAATTAATGACTTATCAAAAAAAGAAATAATCGTATTGATAGCCATTCCGTGAGAAACAACTAAAACGTTGGCATTTTCCACCTCATTTTCTGCACTAACTGTACCTAAAGCGTTTTTTAATCTAGCAACCATCTCATCCCAATTTTCAGACATACCAGTTTCATCAATCTTTTCCACAGTTTCTGAGATAATTTGATAACCATCATCGCCAAATTTTTCAAAAGCTTCTTCCATCGACCGGAAACCAAGGTGTTCCATTACTCTTCCAAACATAATATCTTCGTATTCCCCTTCGAACTTACCGAAACCAAATTCACGGAAATCGCGCAGCTCATTAATTTCCAGATGCGCCTGGTTGCTTTCGCGTAAAACGATACCAGCTGTTTCAATTGTTCTTCCACGATCACTCGTATAAACAGCATCAAATGGAATTTCACGAAGACCCCGACCTAAAAATTCTGCCACTTCGATCCCTTCATTTGTTAATGGTGTATCTGACCATCCTTGCACACGACGAGATGTATTGAACATCGTTTTGCCGTGCCTAACTAAGTACACATTCAGTTTTCCCGTTGCCACTTAAACTCCCCCTTGCGCCTTTTTTCCAGCTTCTACATAAAGCATATTTCCAGGTTCTTCAATCGAATATGCTCCATCTTCAAAAATAACTTTTGTCACGCTGGCATTTTCGATAATTCGTAAATTTTTACTAGGATCAATCATTTCAATAATACGATGAATAACCATACCATGCGCTACAACTAAGACATCTCCACCACCACGATTTTTGGCATCTGCAAGAATGGTATCGAGTCCAGCAGTTAGCCTTTCTTCAAAAATAGCTGAGTTTTCCGTCATTCCAGTCTCATCCATTTTGTGCACCGTATCAATGACAATATTGGAATTATTTTCAGAAGTTTTATCATAATAGCTTTCAATAGATTCAAAACCATGCGCCTTTGCAACCATTTTTAAAACGGCTTGATTATATTCCCCTTCAAATTTTCCGAAACCAAATTCACGCATTTCAGCTAATTTCTCCAATTTTAAATGATGGTTATCGCTTTCTTTCATTACAATTCGTGCAGTTTCGATGGCACGTCCTCGGTCACTTGCGTAAGCGGCTACAAAATTAGTCCCTTTTAAACCACGACCTAAATCATGCGCAACAAGTGCTCCTTCTTCGGTTAACGGCGAGTCAGCCCAGCCTTGTACCCGATCAAGTGTGTTTAAAATCGTCTTTCCATGTCGCGTTAAATAAATAACTACCCTGCTTGATGATTCCATGTATACACTCCTTTAAATTATCACTTCTCCCTTTAATAGTAGCAATCTTAGGAGTTAATGGCAAACTAATTTATTCCTAGCACAAAAAAACACTTCCTCCAAATAAGGAGAAAGTGCGCTTAATTCCTTTAATGAACGCCCTTCATATATTTTTTCAAGAATGGCGCGAAAATGAATAATGCGATTGCAAAAGCAATTGCTACAAAACCAGTAATTCCGAAATAAGCAATTTCTGTGTCAGCATTAAATAATTGTGTTAATTGTGCGTTAAATGATTGTCCCATTGCATCTGACAAGAACCATAAGCTCATCGTTTGAGATGCGAAAGCTTTTGGTGCTAGTTTCGTAGTCGCGGATAAACCAACTGGTGAGATAAACATTTCCCCAAAAATACAGATGAAGAAACTTAGTACTAACCAAAGCGGGCTTACAAGTGTTGTCGTGTTTCCGTGTAAAATACCTGGAAGCATCATAACAACGAAAGATAAACCAGCGAAGAATAGTCCAAGGGCAAATTTACGTGGTGTAGATGGTTGTCTATCACCAAGTTTCGTCCAAATCCATGCAAAAATTGGCGAAAGTGTAATAACAAACACTGGATTAAGCGACTGGAAATTGGCCGGATTTAAGTTCATACCCCAAATAGATAAATCCGTTCTTTCTGCCGCGAAAAGCGCCAATGTGGACGAGCCTTGTTCTTCAATCATCCAAAATAGTACAGCGATTAAAAATAACGGTATGTATGCAGTTAATCGTGATTTTTCGTCCGCCTCGGTTTTCTTGCTAGTCATCATCATAATAAAGTAAGCGAGTGGAACCCCAACGCCCATCACCGTTACAGCAAGGATAATCGTATCAATTGTTAAGCTACCTGTAATTAGCGTTAAAACAGCAATTAATAATCCTATGCCCAAAATAATGCCAATTATTTTGAATGTAAGACTTTTTGCTTCTGACCTTTGAAGCGGATTCGGCGCTTTTTTGCCAGCATCTTTTAAGTAACGTTTTCCTGTAAGAACATAAACAACGAGTGCGATTGCCATACCAACCGCCGCCACACCAAAACCAGCATGGTAACTTCCAGCGTTATCAGAAACAGCCGAAACGATTGGTGGAGCAATAAATGCACCTAAGTTAATCCCCATATAGAAGATACTAAAACCAGCATCACGACGATTATCGCCAGCTGGGTATAAATCGCCAACGACATTAGAAACATTCGGTTTAAGTAGTCCAGTTCCGAGAATAATAAATGCCATCGAACCAAATAGTGCCGCTGCTCCTCCATTTGGTAAAGCTAGTACAATATGCCCCACCATAATAAGGACTCCACCGTAAAAAATGGTCTTTCGCGCCCCCAAGACACGGTCAGCAAACCAGCCACCAATGACTCCTGACATAAATACTAATGAACCATAAATAGACATAATTGCTGTTGCCGTTGATTGGCTAAATCCAAGTCCACCGTCTGCTACTGCGGTGTACATATAATAAAGTAATAATGCGCGCATTCCGTAATAGGAGAATCGCTCCCAAAATTCGGTATTAAATAATGTAGCAAGGCCACGCGGATGCCCGAAAAACGTCTTTTCCTTATTGGTACTCAAGAAATTTCGCCCTCTTTCATTTTCTATTGATTTTTATTTAAGTAAGCAAATTTCTTCTCTAAAGATTTGCGCAAAAGTTTCGTTATCCATTATAAAGCATTTGTATAAATTTGACGAGATACTTCTAATGTTTGGTCACCGCGTTCTGAAATATTCGTTAAACCATGTCGGTCTAATTGATCAACGAGTAAGTCTACCACTTCTTCGCCAAGCCCATAATCACTAAATCTAGTTCCTGCTCCTAAGCTTTCAAAGAACTCTCGTGTTTTGAGGATCGCTGCATCTATTTTTTCTTCATCGCTACCACTCGTAATTCCCCACACTCGTTCCGCATATTGCACTAATTTATCATGCTTTTCACTGCGACGAACATCTAAAAGAGACGGGAGAACAATTGCTAACGTACGTGCATGGTCAATTCCATAAAGCGCTGTGATTTCGTGACCTAAACTGTGGCTTGCCCAGTCTTGCGGAACGCCTCTGGATAAGGTTCCATTGAGTGCATTTGTAGCTGACCACATAAAAGTAGCACGTGTATTATAATCATAATTATCTTCTTTGATAACATCTGGACCAATTTCAATTAAAGTTTGTAGCAGGCTTTCAGCATAACGATCTTGCAGCAAAGCACCTACTGGATAAGTCATATATTGTTCCATTACGTGCACATATGCGTCCATAATACCATTTGCAAGTTGACGTTTTGGAAGTGTGTATGTAAGTTCTGGATCAAGTAAAGAAAAAACAGGATAAGTATAAGCACTACCAAAGCCAAGTTTCGCTTTCTTCTCCACAAAAGTGATTACACCACCACTATTCATTTCAGAACCAGTTGCAGGAAGTGTTAGTACTGTCCCAAAAGGAAGTGCCTTTGTAATCGGACGTTTTTCGCCAATTCCACTACCGAAAATATCCATCGGTTCCCCGTCGAATAATGCTCCCGCTGCAACGAATTTTGTTCCGTCAATTACTGACCCGCCACCGACTGCAAGTAAAAAGTCATAGTTTTCTTCTTTGACTAATTGGATAGCTTTAATTAATGTTTCGTATGTAGGGTTCGCTTCAATACCACCAAATTCGCCTACTTCGCGTGATTTAAGAGCTGCTTTTACTTTATCTAAGGTTCCAAAACGTTCTACACTTCCACCACCATACAAAATCAATACTTTTTTATCTTGCGGAATCACTTCATTTAATTCATTAAAACGGTTTTTACCAAAAATAATATGCGTAGGGTTATAATAATCAAAGTTCAACATTTCTTTTTGCATGTTAACGTCCTTCTTTCTGTTTATAAATTTACATAGCATAGTTAATAATACACTTTTTTTAGAAAATTTAAACCTCATGCCAAAAGTTTCCATTTATATAAGTAAATAATCGCATTTTTTCCGAATTATCGTACCTGATAACAGTGATTTTCTATACAAAAGTCCTACTTTACGTTAAAATGAAAGGGAAGAAGAATGGAGTGAAGAACATGTTGATAAAAAACCTTTGTATCCCTAAAATAAATTTAACAACCGTCCCTGGAGATGCAACTTTACAAGAGGCTATCCATTTACTTGAAGAATCTGGTTATCGCTGTGTTCCTGTATTAGACGAAAAAGGTGAAAAATTCTTAGGTAATATTTATAAAATGCATATTTACAAACACGCAGCTAACGGTGGTAGTCTTAGTGACCCAGTAATGAGCTTAATTAAAAATGCAACGAAGCATATTTGCGTCAATGCATCTTTCTTTGAAGTCTTTTTTACAATCAAAGAGCTTCCATATATTGCGGTTTTAAATGAGCAAGGTAACTTTTATGGAATTTTAACACACGGAAAATTACTTGGTTTGCTCCAAGATGGCTGGAATGTGAAAACGACTAGCTATGTTCTTACGATTGCGACTGGCGAAGTTCAAGGGGCCTTAACTAAAATCACTAAAATTATCGACCGTTATTCGAGCATCTCAAGTTTAATCACTTTAGACAATCAAACGGAAGATTTCATTCGCCGCGTACTTGTTTCCTTACCAGTTGGCGTAACGGAAGAGAAGAAAAATGAAATTGTTTCTCACTTAGAACGCAAAGGACTTCGTGTCGTAGAAACTGAAAAAATCGAAAAATAATTGAAACAGCTTGAAAATGAGGTAATTTCTCATTTTCAAGCTGTTTTTTCGTTAGGCTATTTTTCATTTTCCTGTTTTTTCTTTGCTGCTCGTTTGCCGACAAAGTAAGTTGTGATAATAAGAAGAATGAAAAGCAATACTCCACCTACGATATACATCCACGTGTAGTCTTTCTCCAGTCCAAGAGCTGCTTTATTGGCTTTTTTTGCTTGATCAGAAGAGATAGTGAATTCTTTTGTCCACTCCCATTTATCTTCTTTGTTCTTAGCAACTAAATGCACTTTATATTTACCTGGTTTTAACTCTTGATTTTCCCAATCTACACTATAATTAAAATTGGAATTTGGCGCCATTGATAAGTCTGTGCGTTTTGATTCATGTAAAACTTTTTCGCTGCCTTTCTTATATATTTTTGCATCCACGGCCAGTCCACCAACTAAGGTCGCTTTTGTATTTTGCAAATTCATTTCGACTACATTTCGGTAATTTCTGGTCGCTGGTTTAATTTGATTTAATTCTAATTCTGGCTTTACGACGGTCGTTTTTTCGGTTAATTTGACACCAATGACGTAGGCGTATTCATTTTTAATTTGGACATCGTTTTCGCTGGACTCTTTTTCTTTATCCTCTTCTTTCTTTTCTTGAAAATGTAATCCTCCTAATATAATGCCGTGATAGTTTTCAGCGGGCATTTGAATAGCCGCTGTCCAAATTTTGGTTTCGTTTGGCTTAAGTGTAACCTCAGAGACACTTTCCTTCACTATATCTGCAAAGGGGTATTTTAACGTTTTATCTGGTTTCGTGTTTGGTATGGAGTAATCCACGTAGCCCATCTCATTGGTAACGGCTGTATTGGCAACGCAATTAACGGTGATTTCTTCTTTACTATGGTTAGTAATTTCCACTTTTAATGTTTGTTTCTGCTTGGGGTTCATTTGCAAATCGAAATAGGTCACACTAGATGCCTGATTGTCAGGGAGAATTGCTTTTACGGAAAAACTACTATTTTCTGTTGCGTACGCCTGCTGTCCTGGAAAACAAAGAATAGCTAGTATACAAGCAAAGATGATAGTGCATATTTTTTTCAAGTGTCTCTTTCCTCCTAATTGCTCAATGTAAAAAGAGAAAACAACATCCAAAAATGAAGTTTTCTCTTAAAAATGTTAAACTGCTGGTGTATCGCTTAAAGTCCAAGTTAATGTACTTTGATAAGTTCCATCAGCGACAACGACGTTTTTCGGAATGGATAATTTTGGTTTGGAAGTATCTGTTGCGGACACTGCTTGGGAACCAAAGCTATCTGTCCATGTGCCCATCCCCTGGTCATCGTTAAAGTTGGTCGGTGTAGCTGTTTGCATATCTTTAGCCGCCATTACAGGAACTGCTGCGCCGCCAGTCATTGAAATTGTTACGCTATCATATCCAGTTGGCGCTTGAGCGGTAGAAGTCGCTGAACTAACAGTCGATTTGGGAATAGTTAGCTCTGCACCCGGAATCGTTTTTGCTGGTGTAGAAGAATCTTTGAAAGCACTACCCGTCACGGAAAGTGTCCAACCTGTATTAGTACCACGAACATCACTAATTTGCGCATAAGGAGTTACTTTCTTAGTTACAGAAACTTCCCCTGGCAAATCTTGTTGTCCATTACCATTTGCGTCTACATAAGTAGAAATCGTATCATCCGCTGCATGCACATTTAACGCACCAGAAGATAAGCTAGAAACGTTATGCGTACCAAAATCCCAATCAGATACGGCTAAAATCCAAAGTCCGTCTGTACCTACAGGAGGATCAGTTGGATCCGGAATAACTGGGTCTGGATCAACTGGATCTGGATTTACTGGATCTGGATCTGGCGTGGTGCTTTTATCAAATTTTACAATCCCTTTGGAATCTTTCGTTACGGAAGTGGCAGCTGAAGCAAAATCTCCAGAAAGTACTGGCGCCACAATCAATCCTAATGCTAATAAACTCGCTGTTGTTACCTTTACTGTTCTACTTGTCATTATTATTCTCCTCTTTCTGATATCCTTTTTTTATCGTGCAGTTTCACCGAATTTCTTCCCTCACCTCCTTAAAATAGCCTTTTTTCGCGATTAAAATGAAACCAACCCCTAGTAAAACAAGATAAAAATCAGCTGTATCTCCTGTTTTCGGCAGTCTTTTGGGAGGAACTTTGGTCGGAAAAGTGCCGCTTCTGTCATCTGTTCCAGTTTTTGGTTTTCGGGGGTCATGCGTGAAAATCACTCCCGCTTTACTTGTCGCTTTATCCGTATTTGCTTTCACATAAAATGGCGACGCGCACACAAATAAACAACAAATCAAAATGAATCCCATTTTTTTCAATTTAGATAGCTCCTTTTGTTCAAAATAGACAATTATGGTCGAGGCGCATCCTCTAGTGTCCACGTGATTTTCGACTCATAGGAATCGTTCACTAGCGCATCATTTGGCTCAATTTCCATGGATAAACTGTCTTCCAGATTGAAAACAGTGGAATCATATTTCGGGTCAGTAACAGCTGATTGTTTCTTTTCGATAGGTTGATTCGTCGTATTTAAATAAATCGGACTGCTGGAAGGCGATTTGCTTTGATATTTTAGCGAAGTTTGAAGTATATCGCCGCCGCTATTGGTAAATGGCGTCATCGCACCCGTTATCGTCCAGCCTTGCCGCACAGTTCGTCTATCGATCACCTCTAACTCAGCCTTTCCAGACGAACCATAGCATTTAAGTGTTTGTTTCTTATCTGAAATTGGTACGGAATCTGCATTTGCATCTATATCCATTCGAAATTCATCTGGGATTTGCAATTCCAAAAGTTCTTTTACGTGAACAATGACTGTAACAGGTATTGCATCTTGCTCATAGTATCCACTTTTAGGCGAAGTAAGAGTTACAACATAATCTCCCGCCGTATTAAGTCTTACTTTATATATAAAGTCATCTCTTAGTGTTCCTTCACCTGTCAAAGTTGCATTTACATCTGCTCGAAATTGAGTAGCATTTACTTTATCTCCTACTAAATAGGTGTATTCTGCATCTGCAGTTATGACTGGTGGCTTATACTTAATCGTTACCATAATATTGGCCTCCGCATTTCCTTCAATATTAGAAGCTTTGACAGCAACCCAGTAAATACCTACAGTGTTTAGATTCTTTAGTTTCACATCAAAATCGCTTGTAATTGTTGTTGGTTGATCTGTTATCAAATTGACATCGTTTAGAAATTGTTGTTCCGTAAGTGATGTACCTATCTCATAAGTAAGGCCTGAATTGTAAGACACAACTTGTGGTGGTTCAATATAAGTTAATGGTTGAGTAATCGTACCCCTGAAGTCCACTAGGCTATTGCTACCATTTAACGGAAAATTCTCGTCCCACGAATAGGTAACTCCTGGAAACAAAGGAGAGTAATAAAACGGTTTTTTAGCCATTTCTTCTGCTGAATATGTAATTTTAGAAGTAATAGGATCAATAGTTGCTTTGGGTTTAGTAGCAGTTATTTTAACTGGCTTGGTTGTTCCGAAAATAGATGGCTGTATAGAAAATTCATACTTACTAGAAGTAACTACCGGTTCCATATCTAATGTTTGATATCGAACATATAATCGCTGTAAATTAGGCATTTTGTTATTTGTAAGACTAGATAAATCAGTAATATGATTCTCATCCAAATTAAATATCTTTATTTTAGTACTGGCAAATTTAGCAAGTGGCGAAACATCTGATATATTATTTCTTTCCAAAGATATTTCTTCTAAATTAGGGAATTTATTAGGCAGCTTTGGAAAAAGGGATAAATCAGAAATGTTATTACCTCCTAAGTCTATATCGTTAAGCGTTGGTGCACTCAGTTCAGTAAGAGGTGAAATATCTGAAATATTACCATTATTAATATTTAACCGATATAACTGCGAGTATCCATTTGGTGCCTTTAAAAAAGGAGATAAATCCTTACATTGTTTATCAAACTGTAACCGTACATCGTAAAGATTAGGTAGATATTGAATGCCTTCGATACTTCCTATAGTAGCAACTGAAGTTAAGTACCACATTCTATTTAACTCTACCTCAGTAACAACATCATCCACTTTCCAATCCGTTTTAGTAGGTGTTTGAAAATTGTTATTTTCTGTTCGTCCTAGCTGGTTTGCGACAGTTTTTGCCATCCCTTCATCGGGAAACAAATCTGCTATCGTGCTATTTGCTGGAATTGTTAGCGGGCTAGCCTTCAAATTTTTAGGTGTATTTACATTTTTTAACGTAGATGACTTATCATCTAGTAGTTCCGGACTCTTAGGTACTTCTTTTCCTGTTTCTACAGCCTTCGAATAAACCGGAACAATAAATGCTAAAATTAAAACAAACAGCAGAACTACTTTCCAATTAAATTTCATTATTTTTATGTCTCCTTTTAAATGCTAGTTAGCTGGTTTTCATAATGACTTGCTACTTTTTTTTGAACAATAAAAGTATTTTCATGCGGTTTTAAAATTTCTTGCTCCAATAAGCGAATTCGTTGTCTATAAAAAGCTGCTTTGGATAAAGTACTGTATTCAATTAAGACTTTCAATGTCACTTCTGGTGGCAACGAAACATTTCCGTTTTCATCCGTTTTACCAATGAGTTCTCCCAAATATTTCATGGCATAATATAGTTTTTCTTTATGCTCTTTGCCGTTAAGTAATGCTCGATAATATAAATGCCGCCCGATTCTCTTTAGAAAGAAATATTGAAAACCAAAATTTTCGGGAAATAATGTTAATGCATATTCAATATCTTCTTTTTTATATTCGTATACTTCACAGTTATCTGAGAGAGCAATATTTGTCACAAACTCTGGCTGATCTTCTAAAATGGAATAACGTAGAAAAATACCTGGTTCAAATATAGATAAGAGTTTTTCTGGAGATTCATATGTATAACTGCTTATATAACCATTTATTAGTAAAACAACATTACTAAATTTAGAAGCGTTCTCCATTAAATTTTCGCCACGTCTTAGCTTGCGTTTCGTGTGTCTAATCCCATATTTTTGCATCATGTCAACAAACTCTTTATATGTAAATAACTTTTCCACTATAGCCCACTCCTTTTCTAAAATAATTTAGTAAGCGATATATAAGTTGGGCGAGAACTCAACTTATGTTACCATGTGCGGCTTGGCAGATTTTCTCCATAGAGATGGAATAATAATATTTCTTCTAGAATAATTCTAAAAAAGTTTGGTGAATTCCTCGTAAATAAGAATAAAATTTGTTTGTTTTTTTGTCACAAATAAATAGTATGCACACTAGCCATTTCAAAATTACTCCTTTTCCGGCAAAAACGATGCTCCTATCTACCCTAACTTTTCATAAAGCAAATTGTATGATACTATTAGCATAAAACATTTGTGACAGCATATAACTTTTGTTCCATTATGATGTAAATGGAGGTAAGTAGAATGAAATGGGAAGAAAAAAGAGATATGGTGAAAATCGCTACATGGTACTATCACTACGGCTGGACCCAAGCACAAATAGCCAAAAAAATCGGGATATCTAGATCCATTATTTCTAAAACTTTACAACGTGCAAAAGACTTAGGTATTGTGGAAATCTTCATTAAAGACGAAACTTACTACACGGTAGATTTAGAACAAAAATTAGAAGAAAAGTTTGGTCTAGAGGAAGCGATTGTCGTTGCAACGCACGATATGTCTGAGGAAGAAGCACTGAATTTCCTTGCTAAAGAAGCTGCCTACACACTGAGTAAAAGGATTGCTAAAGTAAAAACTCTCGGGATTTCATGGGGGAAAACAATTCGCAAATTTGCTAATGAATTCCCATTCATCCCGCATAAAGACTTAACAATTATTCCGCTTATAGGTGGAATGGGATCGAGTGATATTGATCTGCACTCCAACCAAATTTGTTATGATTTAAAGAAAAAAATGAAATGCCACTCCAAATATTTATATGCGCCTGCGCTCGTTGAAGATACGGAAATGAAAACCGATTTATCCAAAAACAAATATATTAGCGAAGTATTAGAAGAAGGAAAAACGGTTGATATGGCTATTGTCGGTGTATCGAGCCCTTATAATCACAGCACAATGGAAGAAATCGGCTATATTAATTCTGAAGATATTGAAGAACTACGCTATAAAGATGTTGTCGGTGATATTAATTCACGCTTTTTCACAGCAGACGGAAAAGAAGCAAAAACTGAGATTAACACCCATGTCATCGGTCTTAGTCTAGAGGAGTTGAAGAACATCCCAACCGTCGTCGCACTTGCAAACGGATTACAAAAAAAAGAAGCATTAGTGGCAGCTCTTAATGCCGGATTGATAGATGTGATTGTGATTACTGATAGAATGGCCGAATACATTCTTCAAAAAAACGACTAAAAAATAATCCTTACTATAAAATACAAAACCCCCAAAAGCTCTCTCCCGCAAAGGAATGAGCTTTTTTTATTTCTCGAAAAATAAAAAAAGCTAATATTTCATTGACGAAAAAATGTTAAAGTGTTATATTTAATTTGTGAAATACGACATTTGTCACTAATGGTGACAAATGTTACAAAATTCATTTATTAGGATAAAATAGCTTTATCCGGAGTTTTGTTTTAATAAATGAAAACGATTACTAGGAGGAACTTGAAATGACTTTATATAGACAGTTACTTGCTCGTGAGAACGAAAATAATCCGATTCGCGTTGGTGTTATCGGCGCTGGTCAAATGGGGTTCGGTATGATTTCGCAAATCGCCGCAATTCCAGGTATGAGTGTCGTTGGTATTAGCGATATTCATGTAGAAGCAGCACAAAAAGCCGCAGATGCTTACAATGCCACCGCTACAAAAAAAGAAAAAATTCTATTATCTAATGACTTTAAAGAAATTATTCATTCTGATCTTGTAGAAGTGGTTGTCGATGCTACTGGTGTTCCAGAAGTCGGCGCAAAAATTTCCTTAGAAACTTTACTTGCTAAAAAACAACTCGTTTTACTTAATGTAGAAATTGATATTACTATCGGACCGTTAATGAAAAAATTATATGACAGCGCTGGCCTCGTATATACTGGCTCCGATGGCGACGAACCCGCTGCAATAACTGAACTTTACGAATTTTCCAAATCAATGGGTATGGAAGTCCTTGTCGCTGGTAAAGGAAAAAATAATAAACTTAAAATCAGCGCTAACCCTGATAGTTGCCAAGTGGAAGCCGACGGGAAAAACATGGCGTCTCACATGCTAGCAGCTTTCCAAGATGGAACTAAAACAATGGCAGAAATGAACTTACTTTCTAATGCTATTGGCTATGTACCAGACGTTGTTGGAATGCATGGTATTTCTGGTGATGTTGATTCTGTCATCAAAGACCTAGACTTAAAAGACCAAGGTGGTATTTTAAACAAATTTGGCGTTGTAGAATATGTAGACGGTTTGGCACCTGGCGTATTCGTTATCGTCAAAGGACAAAATGAAGGCGTTAGTCACGAACTTAGCTACCTCATGAAAAAAGGCGACCGCGATCATCACATCCTTTATCGTCCTTATCACTTAGCAAGCCTTGAAACACCTCTAACCATTGCAAAAGCTGTGTTGAACCACGATCACGCTATTGTTCCAATGGGCGCACCAGTTTCCGAAACGGTTGCAGTTGCTAAAAAAGACATAGCTACAGGTGAAAAATTAGATGGCATTGGCGGTTTCTGTGTACGCGGTGTACTTGAAACTCACGTCGATATGGCAACGAATGGTCATATTCCAATCGGCTTGATTAGCGGTGAGGTAGTAGCCCGCAGAAATATCAAAGCTGGCACATTTATTAATGACGAAGACGTTTCATTAGATGAATCCACTACTGTTTGGAAACTTAGAAAACTGCAGGATGAAACATTTAGTAAATAAATTCAACTTGGTGGGAAGTGATTCGTCTTCCCACCCTCTAAGGAGGAAAAGTAAATGAATATTGTCCTTATTGCTTCCCTCATTTTCATTGCTCAGACATGTCTTGGCTTTTTCCAAGTCAAGTATTATCAACATCATATGAACAAAGTTGCGAATAAATATGCTGGGAAAATCGGTTATCATCTTTATTCTGAAATGGAACGACTAAAATTTCGCACGAGTGCTGTAGCCATCATAGTTGTAAATGAAAACCATATTGTTCATGAATGCCAAATTTTAACCGGAAAGACAGTTTTCGCCCAGTTCAAGACTTTCACCAACTACCATCATAAAGAATTATCCGAAATATTAACGGAACTTAGCAGTAAAAATAAGAATACAATTCAAGAAAAAGCAATTATAAAAACAGTCAACAGTTGTATGAAAGCGCTTTAAATAACTAAAAAGGAGTGTTTCCTAGTGAATTATATTGAATGGTTTGGAACAAACTTTATCGGCCTATTTGAGGCTGGCGGCAAACAGTTTGTGAGTTTTATGACAGGAATTGTCCCTCTTTTAATTGTCCTTTTAACTTTTACTTACTCGATTATCGCCTTTATCGGGGAGGAACGAGTCAACCGAGCAATCCAATTTTCAGCCAAGAACATGATTTTGCGTTATACCTTAATGCCCGTTTTATCCGTACTGATGCTAACAAATCCAATGGCTTATACATTCGGTCGTTTTGTTAAAGAGCATCAGAAACCAGCTTTTTATGACTCCGTTGTATCGTTTTTGCATCCAGTCACAGGATTATTTCCGTATGCGAATGCTGGTGAATTATTTGTTTATCTAGGCATTGCTAATGGTGTGGTTGAAGCTGGATATAGTATGTCAAGCCTTGCAGTTCGTTACTTCCTAGCTGGCATCGTGGTTATATTAATGCGTGGTGTGATTACAGAAACAATTACGAAATTCTTAATGCGAAAAGAAAAAGTCTGAAATAGAAGGAGGCAAATGAAATGTATCAATCAATTCATGTGAATAAAGGTCAAGGTGGTTGGGGAGTTGGACTAGATATCACTCCGAGCGAACCGAGAACAAAAGTTGTTTCTATTACTGGTGGTGGTATTCATCCCGTAGCACTGAGAATTGCTGAATTATCTGGAGCTGAAGCCGTGGATGGCTTTAAAAATTCAATTCCTGAAGAAGAAATGATGTGTGTTGTTATTGATTGTGGTGGCACTGCTCGAATTGGAGTTTATCCGATGAAACGTATTCCAACAGTCGATGTTCTTCCTTCTTCTCCATCAGGCCCACTCGCAAAACATATTACAGAAGATATTTTTGTTTCTGGCGTCAAACCTGAAGATATTGAAGTTCGAGATATAAGCGCTGAGCCTGGTAAACCATTTGACAGAGAGAAATTCAAAGAAGATTATGCCAAAATTAAAGAAGACCAAAAAGAAGCAAGCGAATTAAAAGAAGGCTTTCTCGTAAAATTTTCACGCGGTATCGGGAAGGCAATGGGCGTTTTCTATCAAGCCGGGCGTGATTCCGTTGATATGCTCATTAAAAACATTATTCCGTTTATGGCTTTTATTAGTATGATTATCGGTATTATTAATTACACTGGGATTGGGAAATTAATTGCGAATACACTCTCTCCACTTGCTGGATCACTGTGGGGAATGTTACTAATTGCGTTTATTTGTAGTTTGCCTTTTCTTTCACCGATTCTTGGACCTGGGGCGGTTATCGCTCAAGTAATTGGTGTTTTAATCGGATCCCAAATTGCGATTGGTGCGATTCCAGTTACTTACGCCCTACCAGCACTATTTGCGATTAATGCTCAAGCTGGTTGTGACTTTATCCCCGTAGGACTTTCTCTTGCAGAAGCTAAGCCAAAAACGGTTCAGTTCGGCGTTCCAGCCATTCTTTATAGCCGGATGATTACTGGTGTCCTTGCCGTTGTTATCGCATGGGTATTCAGTATCGGTATGTATTAATTTTAGGAGGAATTTGCTATGACTATAAGTAAAATTATGGAAATCGGGCCACTTGTCCCCGCTTTTGAAGAAGAAAAAATTGTTATTTTATTCGGACCAACAGCTACTAATGAATTACGTGAAATATCGGTTATTCACGAATTCCAAGATGCACCGAATAACGCCCTTACTAAAGGGAACACATTACTAATTGGCGAACAAGTGTATACAATAGAAGAAGTCGGCACAGACGCAAACAAAAACCTCGAAGAACTTGGTCATATTTCCGTTTATTTCCGCTCAGGACAAAATGAAGTTTTACCGGGAGCTATTGTTGTTTCTCCAGAAGTTTTTCCAACAATTACGGTTGGCGATAGTATTCAATTTTAAACATAAAAATTTTTTGTGTTATATTTCACCTTGTCAATCCTCCCTGTTTTCGATATAATTACTTTTGTAACGATAATGAAAATCATTTTCAATTAGGGAGGAAATACACAATGCACCAAAAGCATAAATGGGCTGCTATTTTGATGACTGTGCTTTTAGCAGTAGTATTAACCGCTTGTGGCAGTTCTTCGGATAAAGACTCAAGCAAAGAAAAGGAATCCGCAACAAAAACGGTCACTGATACAACGGACCGCAAAGTAGAAGTTCCAACAACGCCGAAAAGAATTGTCGCACTTCAAAACGTAAGCGAAATGGAAATTCTTGGCGTTAAACCTGTTGGTACAACTGATTATTACATCACTACATACCCTGATGCAACAAAAGGGACAGAAAGTGTTGGTAATGACAAACCTAGTATTGAAAAAATCGCTAATTTAAAACCAGACTTAATTATTATTAGTGATTACCAAAAAGATCTTTTAGAGAATTTGGAAAAAGTGGCTCCTGTTTATATCACGCATTTTGGTGATACTCCGGACAAACAACTTTCTAACATTGCTAATCTCTTAAATAAAAAAGCAGAGAAAGAAAAATGGGACAAAGATTACGCGGCAAGCTCCAAAGAAGCAAAAGCAACACTCAAAAATGCTGGTGTTGCGAACGAAAAAGCTGCAGTAATTCAATTTTATGGTAAAGAAATCTATGTGCACGATGCAAAAGTCTTTGACGGCTTATACTCCGGCGCGGGTTTCACACCAACAGACGCTGCTAAAGCAAACAAAGAAACAAAAGCTATTTCTAGTGAAGCAATTCCTGAATATGCAGCTGGAGCAGATCGTCTCTTCATCTTAATGCCAGCTGATGGCAACACGGATTCTGTGGATGAAATGCTAAAAGGTGTTTGGAAAGATATTCCAGCCGTGAAGAAAAACCAAGTGTATAAAGTGGATAATACTAAATGGAGCGACTACAGTGCCGCTGCTCAACTTTATCAAATGGAAGATGCTGTAAAACAAATTACTGGTAAATAATAAAAAAACTCGATTCTACAAACAGAATCGAGTTTTTTATTATTTATTTAAGAAACCATAAATATCATTATTCACTTTTCCGAATGAAGCAATGTAGTTTTGGACGTTGGAGAATAATATAACGTAAGTTCTTCCGGTATGGCTAAAGCTATTAGACACGTCCCATCCGGTCACAACTCCGTGACTATTATAACTCCCTGGATCCACATAGAATCCCATTCCATAAGTTGATTTGCTTCCTTTTGTGAACATTTTCTTCAAACTTGCTTCAGAAATCAATTTTTTATCCATCAATGCTTTGTCAAACAAATACATATCCGTTGTAGACATACTAATGTCCCCTGCACCATATAATTTCGTTAAGTCTGCAAGCTTTGGACTTTGAAAGACTCCATTTTCATCAATTTTATAGCCTGTTGATACGTTTTTTCCCCCATCAACATCTTTTTGATAGTATCCTGTATGCTTCATTCCTGCAGGGTTAAATATATTTTCTTGAAGATATGTGGCTAAAGGTTGCCCACTAATTTTTTCTACAAGATAACCCACTACAGTATAATTAGCATCCATATAATCCCATTTCCCAGGTTGTGATTTAATTCCCCGCTTCTCAATAGCTTTAACAATTTGATCCGGTGTCATATTACTTGTTAAGTTTGGTCGTCCAACAATACCAGATGTATGATTCATAAAGTTCTTCACTAAAATCTTATTACCATTAGGAAAATCAGGTATATACTTCGAAATTGGATCATTCGTGTTTATTTTACCTTTTTCTTCTAATTGTAAAAGTGCAGTTGCTATGATTGCTTTTTGAGAAGATCCAATATAAAACAAAGTATCTGGTGTATTCAATACTTTGTCATCACGATTTGCATACATATACCCTTTTTGTATGATAGTTTCTCCATCGCGAACTACAAGTGCCGAACCACTAAAACCAATTTTTTGTAAATAGTTATCAATTTCTTGATTTTTTACAATTGTTTCCTTTGGCTTTTCTTCTACTGGTTCAGGCTCTTTCGTTTCTTCTGGCTCATTAGTTGCTGCATTTTCCGATGGGTTTGTCGCAGTTGCTGCTTTCTTCTTAGTTGGTGCGGATACTGTTTGCTCTTGTTTACTTTTGAATTCGTATATCATCCAACTAGTGGCAATAAACATTAGAAATACAGTACTCAACACGATAATCATGTTCTTGCGTCTTTTGTGTTTACGTCTTTCGCGTCGATTCATTTCATCACTCCTGGTCTAGTCTTATCGTTAAATGACTTTCCCAAAAGAGAATGTATTAGTAGAAATTATCCCAAATTTCTATTAATACCTAACACTCCACATACATCGTAATTTATTACTTCAGATAAATCAATGCGGAAATATACCTATGTTTTAAAAAAATTATTCAGTGGTATAATAAGGAAGGATAAATTGATTAAAGCAACAACAAATTGCTATAAAGGAGACTAGATAAAAATGGTACAAATAACAAAAGGTAAATTTGATGGTTTACAAAGACTCTCCAACGATAAAGGTGTCATTGCAGCGCTTGCCATTGACCAACGTGGCTCACTCAAAAAAATGATCCAACAAGCTAAAGGAACAGAAAATAAAAAGGATGTAGAGGACTTCAAACAACTTGTTTCTGAAGAACTAACTCCTTATGCTTCTGCAATTTTGCTTGATTTAGAATATGGTACTCCAGCAATCAAAGCTCGCCACGAAGGTAGCGGACTTTTAACTTCTTATGAAAAAACAGGATATGACGCAACTACTCCTGGTAAACTTCCTGATTTAATTGAAGATTTATCAGCACTTCGTATTAAAGAAAATGGTGGAGATGCAGTTAAAATTCTTGTTTATTATGATCCAGATGAGCCTGCTGAAATTAATGAAATCAAATATGCCTTTTTAGAAAGAATTGGTGCTGAATGTCGCGCAGTTGATATTCCATTTTTCTTAGAGCCAATTACTTATGATGCAACAGTTACTGATTCTGGTTCTCTAGAATATGCTAAATTGAAACCAGCAAAAGTAAAAGCTTCTATTAAAGAATTCTCTAAACCTCGTTATGGTGTAGATGTACTTAAACTTGAAGTTCCAGTTAACTTTAAATATGTGGAAGGTTTTGCTGAAGGTGAAGTAGCTTATACGCAAGACGAGGCAGCTCGTCATTTTGAAGAGTGTTCCGACTTAAGCCCACTTCCATTTATTTATCTAAGTGCTGGTGTAACTTCTGAAATGTTCCATAAAACAATCCAATTCGCGAACCAACATAACGTGCAGTATAGCGGCGTTCTTTGTGGTCGTGCAACTTGGGCTGATGGTATTGAAGTGTATGGTAAACAAGGCGATGACGCTTTACGTGAATGGCTTCGTACACAAGGAAAAGAAAACATTACTTCTCTTGATAAATTGCTTGATGAAGGTGCCGTTCCTTGGTGGACAAAATATGGTTCTTTCGAAGACGTACACGTTGTAGAAAAACAATAGTATGCAAAAAGCCTCCAGTTAATTTAATTAGCTGGAGGCTTTTTTTGTTAATTTTGATTTAAATAATTATAAGCAAATTGGGCATATAGCTCGGCGCCATTTTTCATAACACATTCATCAATATTAAAGCGACCGTGGTGATGGGCCCATTCTGTGTCTTTTTCTGGATTGCCGCAGCCAACGAGTGCGAAACTTCCGGGAGCTTCATCTTGAAAATAGCTGAAGTCTTCGCCGCCCGTGGTTGGACGTTCAAAGTAAAGCATCTCTTCGCCGAATGATTCTGTGATTGTTTCTTGGACGAGTAGTGCGCTTTTTTCGTCGTTGATTACTGGTTGTGTGCCTTGTTTGTATATCATTTCTGCCGTGCCACCGTAGATAGCGGCGGTTTGTTTGGCGTAGTGTTCAATTGATTTTGCGACTTTGGCGCGCGTTGTGTTGTTGAAGCAACGAAGCGTTCCTTCCAAACGGGCATTTTCTGCGATGACATTGTAGCGAGTGCCGACATCCATTTTGCCAATAGTAACTACAACGGGGTCAAGGGGGTCTGTTTCGCGAGCTACTATGGCTTGGAGATTCATGATGAACGAGGAAGCGATGACGGCAGCGTCGATTGTATCATGCGGCATTGCTCCGTGACCACCTTGACCTTTGAAGTCGATTTGAATAATATCTGCTGAGGCGAATGTGGAGCCGACTACGCACGATATCTTTCCACTTGGAGTTTGGGACCAGATATGAATTCCAAACACGTGGTCCACGTCTTCCATCGCTCCTTGGGCAATCATTTCTTTGGCGCCCTCCGCAATTTCTTCTGACGGTTGAAAAATGAAGCGAACTGTTCCAGGTAGTTCGTCTTTTATTTCTACGAGTGCTTTTGCCGCGGCTATTAGCATCGCTGTATGAGCATCGTGACCACAGGCGTGCATTTTGCCGTCTTCTGTGGATTTATATGGGAGGTCTTGATTTAGTTCTTGGACTGGGAGTGCGTCCATATCAGCACGCAAGGCAACTGTTTTTCCTGATTTCCCGCCTTTGAGTTCCGCGATTAATCCGGTTGGTTCCGTGCGACGGTAAGGAATGTCCAGTTTGTCTAATTCTTTGGCAACTTGGTCGGTTGTGCGAAATTCTTGCCATTGGAGTTCGGGATGCATGTGCAAATCACGGCGGAAGGCAATCATTTCACTTTCGTTATTTAAAACTATTTGTTTTATTTTCTGATTCATTCGCGCTTTCCTCCGTCCATTTTTTTACTGTCTTGAGTACGACTTCAATTCCTTTTTGTAGCTTGTCGTAATCGGTCCATTCTTCTGGAGCATGACTTATGCCGTTGTGGCTAGGAACAAAAATCAAGCCCACTTCGGTTAAACTAGCGAAAATCATCGCGTCGTGCCCGGCCCCGCTAACCATTGTTCGATACTTAAAGCCCAATTGGTCGGCACTTTCGGTTAGAGCTTGATGAATCTCTTTTGATAAATGGGTTGGTTGTTGGTAAATCATATCTTTTATTTCGCAAGTAATACCATTTTTTTCGGTGGCTTGAATGATTTCTTTCGTTTTTGCTAATGTATTTTGGACGTGAATTTCGTCTTTTGCGCGAATGTCCACGGTGAAAATGACTTTATCTGGAATAACATTTGCGCCATTTGGATAGACGTTTAGTTTGCCGACTGTTAGCACAGTTCCGCCACCTTCTTGGATAGCGAGTTCTGGCAATTGCCCTAAAATTTCGACAGCGGAAACTAGCGCATCTTTTCGGTCAAGCATCGGGGTTGTGCCTGCATGGCCGGCTTGCCCTTTTACGGTTACTTTGATTTGTGTTAAACCGACTACTGTATCGACTAGCGCTACGTCTTCACTGGCATTTTCGAGGATGGGGCCTTGTTCGATATGCAGTTCGATAAATGCTTTCACGGACTCTTTTGTGCGAATGGCTCTATGTACTCGGTTTGCGTTAAATCCTAGTTTCGCCATGGCATCCGCAGCTGTAATGCCATCTATATCTTTCATTTCGTGTAGCATTTCTGTTGTGACTTTGCCTGTGATTGCTCGTGAGGCAAGAAGTCCTGCGCCAAAACGAGAGCCTTCTTCTTCCACCATCGCAATAATTTCAAGCGGAAAATGTGGTTTAATTTGTTGTTCGTGGAAAACACTGGCTACTTCAAGCCCGGTAATGACGCCAGCTGGTCCGTCAAAAGCACCACCATTTGGCACAGAGTCAAAATGAGAACCGACGATTACTGCTGGTAAATCTGGACTTTCCCCTTCTAGTCGTCCGTAAATATTCCCAATCGCATCTTCTGAAACAGTAAGACCAACTTTAGCCATTTCTTGTTTTAAATAGTTGCGCGCGTCGAGGTCTTCTTTGCTATATGTAAGCCGCGTTGTCCCCTGACCCGGAGTTGCTGTGAAAGTATCTAGTTTCTCGATGTGTTTTTTTATTCTTTCAAGATTTGTTTGCATCAATCACACCTCCTTTTTTCTATTTTACAGGAAACTTGAAAAAATGCTCGCTAAAACAACTCATAAAAAAAGTGATCCCTGTTTTCAAGGGATCACTTGCAAATTATTTAGCGAATTGTGGTAAGAACTCTTTGTGTGCTTCTAGCATTTCATCTAGAATTGTTTTTGCTAAGTCGCCGCTTGGAACGAGTGGGTTGGAAGTGAAGGCTTGCAGTGCAGTTGCGTAATCGCCTGTTACTGCTGCTTCGATAGTCAATTCTTCCATGGATTTCATCACTTGTAGTAAGCCGCGTTGTGCTGGTGGGAATTTACCGAAATTGATTGGTTCCGCACCGTGCGCACGAATAACACTTGTGATTTCTACTGCACTATCATAAGGAACATCATCAATTGCGCCATTATTACGAGTAGATACTACCATTACTGTACCTTTGTTGTTGTAAATAGAATTGATGATTTCACAAGCTGCATCACTGTAGTGTGCGCCGCCGCGTTTGGATAATTCTTCTGGTTTGTAATCAAGATTTGGATCTTTATATAATTCGAATAAGCTGTCTTCTAGTTTTTTCACGACTTCTCCGCGAGTACCTTCGTTTTTGAAAGATGCCAGTTCTTCTTCAAGCATTGCATCCGTCATGTAGTAGTAGCGGTGATATGGACAAGGAAGCATTTTTAGGTGTTTTACTTGTTCATATAAGAAGCGCATGTTTTTAATGTTTTCAACGACTTTTCCAGGGTTAGCATCTGGTGCGTAAAGGCCATCGATAACTTTTTCTGTTAATTCAGTACCATCTTTGTCAAAAACGCGATGCCAGTGCAAGTGGTTGATTCCTGCGAATTTGAAGAATAAATCTTCTTCTGGTTTTTCTAAAACGTCGGATGCGCTTTTCACAGCTCCGATTGGCACGTTACAAAGACCGATAACTTTATCCCAGTTGCCGTAACGAAGAACGGCTTCTGTTACCATACCTGCTGGGTTTGTAAAGTTGATTAACCAAGCATCTGGGCAAAGTTCGCGCATATCTTCTACAATACCAAGAATAACGGGAATCGTACGGAATGCTTTAAACATCCCACCTGCTCCATTTGTTTCTTGACCGATGATACCGTGGCTAAGTGGAATTCTTTCATCTTTAATACGAGCGTCTAATAAACCAACACGAAATTGTGTTGTAACAAAATCAGCATCTTTTAAAGCTTCACGACGGTCGAGTGTTAAATGTACTTCGCAGTCAATGTTCGCTGCTTTGACCATACGTTTTGCCATATTGCCAACGATTTCTAATTTTTCACGACCAGCTTCAATATCTACTAGCCAAAGTTCTCTGATTGGAAGTTCATGATAGCGTTTAATAAATCCTTCAACAAGTTCTGGTGTGTAACTGGAACCCCCACCAATTGTAACGATTTTTACACCTTTTTTCATAATATACTTACCTCCTAGAATTTTAAAGCGTTTTCTTTTCTTCTAGTTCATCATAATTCATGTAATGCATTACAGGTCAAGCACTTATTTTAAATTTATCTAAACTGGCTATTTGACGGGCTTTTTTGGTATACTAATTACAGAGCTAAGAGAAACCGAGGTGTTTGGCAATTGGCAAATATACAAGAAATCGCGAAACTAGCGGGTGTTTCATCAGCAACAGTTTCCCGAGTGATTAATAAGCGCGACTATGTAAGTGATGAAACGCGAAAACGTGTCCAGACAATTATTGACAAGTTAGATTACGTTCCGAATATAAATGCTGTGTCACTAAAAAAAGGTGCAACCAAATTAATTGGCATGGTCATTCCTAGTTTTACAGATTCACTTAATGTATTTTTAAAGAGTTTTACGATGATTGCGCAAGAGCATGGCTATAATGTCACGCTGTTTATGACGCGGATTGATCCAGATAAAGAACTGGAAGCCCTTGAAATGCTGCGCCAAAAACAAATCGATGCGCTCGTTCTCGTGATTCGGTCGAATGATTGGAAAACGATTGAGCATTATACAAAATACGGCCCGATTGTCACTTGGCAACGCGTCGAAAGTGAAAAAATTCCTTCTGTATTTATGAATCAATATGATGGCTACACGCTCGGTCTAGAACATTTGTATGCAAAAGGCTACCGGAAATTTGTGAATGTGTACGGCAATACGACTGGGCTCAATACGCAAAGTCGCATGCTTGCTTTTAAAGATTTTTGCGCACGTTATGAGCTTGATCCTCATGAGTTTAGACAGTTTTATGGACAAGGCTCTCGGCAAGACGGGGAAAAGATTGCACATTGGTTTGCGGAAACGGAGCATAAACCTGACGCCTTTTTGACACCGAATGATTATTTTGCGGCTGGGCTTTTGACGGAAGCAAGACGGCTTGGATATAGTGTTCCGGAAGATTTTGCGATTTGTGGTTTTGATAATATGGAAATCGCGCATTTGCTTGATATCACAACGATTCACTACCCAGTAAATTTGCAGGCTGAAAATGCTTTTACGCTCATTATGAATCAATTATTTGGTAGCAATTTGCCACTGCTCGATTTAGATTTTCATTTAGTTGAACGAAAAACGACATAATAAAAGGTTTCCTCGCAAATTTGGAGGAAACCCTTTTTGTTAGTTTTTAAAAGAATGGATTGGTGCTGGAATTCGACCACCGCGGGCAATGAAGTCAACGGAAGATTTACCGTTTACTGGCATTACTGGTGCTGTTCCTAGCAATCCGCCGAATTCGACCATGTCGCCAACTTTTGTCCCGCTTGCCGGAATCACTCGGACAGCAGTTGTTTTATTATTTATTACGCCAATCGCGGCCTCATCAGCAATCATTGCTGCTAGTGTTTCAGCGGTTGTGTCACCTGGTACGGCAATCATATCCAGACCAACCGAGCAAATTGCTGTCATTGCTTCTAATTTTTCGAGGTTGAGCGCTCCTTGTTGCACAGCTTCAATCATACCCGCGTCCTCAGAAACAGGAATGAATGCGCCTGATAAACCACCGACATGTCCACAAGCCATGACCCCGCCTTTTTTCACTGCATCATTTAAAAGTGCGAGTGCCGCTGTCGTGCCATGCGTTCCAACCATTTCTAGTCCCATCTCTTCTAAAATGTGCGCGACCGAATCACCAATCGCTGGAGTTGGCGCAAGTGATAAATCGACAATTCCAAAAGGAACGCCGAGTTTTTCGGAAGCGACTTGACCAACGAGTTGACCCATTCTAGTGATTTTAAATGCTGTTTGTTTGACTGTTTCAGCAACGATATCAAATGGTTCACCTTTTACTTTTTCGATAGCACGTTTAACCACACCTGGGCCGCTGACACCAACATTGATAACGCAATCCGCTTCACCAACACCGTGGAATGCCCCGGCCATAAAAGGATTATCCTCGACTGCATTGGCAAATACAACGAGTTTCGCGCAACCTAGGCCTTGTGTATCTGCTGTTAAGTCCGCAGTTTCCTTGATTACCTCACCCATTTGACGTACAGCATCCATATTGATTCCAGTTCGCGTCGAGCCAACATTGACCGATGAGCATACGCGTTCCGTTTGTGCGAGTGCTTGCGGAATCGAACGAATCAGGATTTCGTCGCCTTTCGTGTAACCTTTTTGAACGAGTGCGGAATAGCCGCCAATAAAATTCACGCCAACTTCTTTTGCTGCGGCATCAAGCGTTTTGGCAAATTCTACGTAGTCAGTATCAGCACTCGATCCCGCGATAATCGCAATCGGTGTGACAGAAATTCGTTTATTAATAATTGGAATGCCAAACTCAGATTCAATCGCTTCACCAACTGCAACTAAATTACGCGCTTTGGTGACGATTTTTTGATAGATTTTCTTTCGAGCCACTTCGCCGTCGCCGTCCATACAATCTAGCAAAGAAATCCCCATCGTAATCGTCCGGATATCCAATTTTTCTTCTTCAATCATTCGTATCGTTTCTAAAATTTGATTTGTTTCCATACTAGAATCGCCTCCATCCTAAAGTTTGTGCATTGCGTTGAAAATTTCTTCCCGTTGAATATGTATTTTTACTTGGAGGTCCTCGCCTTTACCGGCTAATTCTGCTTTTACTTCATCAAATTCTTTTGTGATTTGGCTAATATCGCACATCATCATCATCGTAAAATAGCCATCCATGATTGTTTGAGATACGTCCACAATATTGATGTTCAGTTCAGCTAATTTATTACTAACACCTGCGACAATACCCACATTATCTTTTCCAATTACAGTAAGTACAGCTCTCATATCCAACACTCCTTTAGTTCGTTAATACGTTCCATTATAGCATAAAAAATCTAAATCTTGTGAAAAAGAAAGCAAAATTACTTCGCCTGCCAAGAAGTGCAGTATGACGCCATTGGCAAACTATTTTCAAGTGTGATTAATTTACTTTGACTGAGTAAAAATGCTTTGAATTTTTCCGGTAAGCCTAAATCAGCTTCTAATTCTTTTGTGATAAAATCTTTTACATAACCAATTTCCCATCGACTATCTTGCATTTTTTCTGAGAAGATACTTGTTTCCGCGCCCATTTTCCAGTTGTGCTCTTGAATAATTTCTTGCATATCTATTGGTGTAATGAACGTTCGAATGTTGGACTGGGTTTCTTGTTTGAAAGCTTCATAAGATGATTGCGTGAGCACTGCTAACATATGCGACGTTTGTTTCACATCCGTAATTCTTGTATCCCATTCTGCGTAACAAACGCGTTTCGCCCACTTGCTTAGTAATTCGAGCATCAGCGTGAGCTCACTTTTGGAACTAAAATACCACGAAGCATGCGATAAAACGGCTACATCAAAAGCATTGTCTGGAAAAGTGATATCACCTTTTAAAATATCTGTCCCTAGCTTAAAATCAATTTGCGCACCGAGCTTTGATTTCTGCAAATGGTCTGTCGCATCGCCAATGGTAAACGGAGCACCATAAGTTCGCGGTGCAATATCAATACCTTGAACAAAGCCACTAGCACCAACTGCATTCGCAAGTACGGCTGTCGTATCGCCTTGCCCACAACCAACCTCCAGCACTCGGTCCCCTTTTTTCACTCGCCAAAAATCAACTAGTTTGATACGATGCTCCGTTTGGGTCCGCTGAATTTCTTTGTCATTTTCGTTTAATAACATACAATCGACTATTTCTTCTAAGTTCATGGTGTTCCTCCAATCAAAAATGAAAGTTACCTCCTAATTATAGAAGGTAACTCTCTATTTTACACGTCATATTCTAATTCTTTTGTCGCTAAATCGATAAAATCAAGCGGTGTCTTCACTTTTTCGCTATCAAATTGGCTTGTTCCAATTCGAAGTTCTAGCTTCACACGGTACTTCGCGGCAAATTCTTCGGTATTGGCTTCGGCTATGCGGCTTTTGATTCGATCCGCAACTAATTTCCCACCCGGTTCGTCTGTTAGTAACAACAGCCCCCAAGTCGCATCATCTTTATCTAATAAGTAAAGGACATCACTCGTACGGATACAAGTCTCTAAAATCGCCGAAATATCTTGTAACGCTAGGCGCATCTCATCTTCGCTTTGGAATCGTTTCAACTCGCGCCAATGACGTACTTTGATGACCATTAGTGACAAAGGTAAATCATAACGGCGTGAAATACTGGAAAAAATCCGCTCGTCATTTTGGAATGAAACGATATTTTTAAGCAAAGTTTCTTGGTCAATCGTTCCTAAATATAGATTTTGCTGTTTGATTTTTGTGTTTTCTTCTTGAAGCCTTGACGTATTTCTTGTAAACATCGCACTCGCTACTGTGAAAAGGGGCGTGATTATAAGCCAGAAGTAGCTACCAAAACCATAGGCGATTTGATTTGCGACAATTTCATAAATAATATAAGTTGCATAAATGAAAATGTAGAGGACATTTAAAATCAAACCAAGCGTTAAATTCGTAAAATAGGTGATAATCACAAGTAAAAAAGTGATATTTAATAAAATAATGTTTCGCAAATATTCATCCGGCGTATTGATCATAAAGCCAATTGTGATGAAACAAAGCAAGATGAAAAATAAAAAGCCGATATCTGCAAATAAGTTATTCGTTATTTTCTTCATTTTTATTTCTCCTCACTTCCGGCTCCGGCGATATTTACGCAAGATTAGTAGGACAGCGACAACTAAGATAACAACGGATAGAAGCGCGAATGCTCCGAACACAGTGACTTCTTTGTTGTTACTGATTTTTGATCCAAAGCTTTCTTCCTGTGTATCTGCTTCTTTTTTGAATCGGTAGGAATGTATCGTGTTATCTGTATCAACAATGGCTCCATCTCCGTAAATTTTAGCTAGGTTGGCTTTTGTTGCGATTAAATCCGATCCGAGTTCTGTTTGTTTGGCACCTGGACCAGTAACTGCCAGGATTGGGACGCCATCTGATGTAATCAACTGCACACTACCAAGTTGTTTGCCATAATTTTTTTCAATCGAGATTTTTTCATTGGAAAGGAAGTAATCGCCTGTTTTGTTGTACTGGAAATATAGGTCGTCATTGGCGTTTTTAATCACTGGATTATTATTCATTGTACCAACTGCAATAACGTTTGATTCTTCTTTTGGTTTTTTCCAGTTGGCCGCATGTACGGCCGTTAAATCTCCCCTATTTCCATCATGGAAGCGGCCTAACAGATTGAAAATATTTGCTAATGAATCTGTGTCTTCTGTCGTTAATTCATCTGGAACAACGACAACTGCATTGTTAAAGTCGCCATTTGCAATGAATGGGTACGGATATTGTTCAAAAAGCAAATCTGTTTCTTCGCTTGTGTTTAAATTGATTTTTGATTCTGGGGTGATATACGCCCACGGGATTTCAGAATCTGCAATAAAGCCACAATAGTTATTCGTTAAGACTAAATCAAAGGCAACAGTAACTGAAAAATCCCCTTTTACGTTTAAATCGCTCGGAATTTGGAACGTCAATTTGTCGCCATTAGCTTTTTTAGCGGTAAGTTTTTGGCTACCAATCGGTTTTCCGTTTACTAAAATCGTTACTAATGAATGCTCGAAATCCAAGTTTTGCGCATATCTAAAATCAAGTGATACTTCTGTTCCTGTTGATGCGCTACGGTTGGCTGGCATGCTGATGAAGTAATCTTGTGTGATATGCCCAATTCCTTTTAGTTTATCACCAGTTGTTGTTAGTTTTGTATTTTTATCGACACTAGTTGCTGGTGTGTCGATTCTTTCGTCTGTTGTTAGCCATTTAGTATTTGTTCCGAGTTGGCTTAAGTAATTTTGGTTGGCGATTAGTTTGCCAGCTTTTTTTAGTGCATCGTTGGATTTAGAAGTAACCACGAGTGTATTCGTATTTCCGACTGTCACTACTTGATAAAGTGCTTGTTTTTCTAATTTATTATCATCTTTTATTTGTGATTTAAGATCATTTGGTAAATTGTCATAGCTTGAAAAAAGTACGAGATAGTTTTTACCGTCACGAGTTTTTGTTTCCTCATATTGACCAAAAGCGATATTTTTATCTTCTAACGTATTCGCCGCAGAAAATCCGGAAAGCCCTTCAAGTGCTGCGCCAAGTTCGGCATCACCGGCTTTGTTTGAGACAGCTACTGCACCTTGTTCACTTTTCACAGTATCAATTCCAGTGAAGCGCTCGCCAAACTCGGCAATCGTTTTTTGGAAAGCTTTATCGGAATAAGATACGTTTATTGCGCTTGTTTTATCGAATTGCAGCCAGTTGGCAGGTGTATCGTCAATCGTACAACGACCATCTGGCAAATCAGTGTAGACAAAACTTTCGATAGATAGAACATTTACCCCTTTTTTTAGCTTATCTTTCGGGATTTCGATTTCAATTTGTTTTGTTCCTTTGTCTGCTTTATCTGGTTTAAAAGAGTAGAATGCAACATCGTTTATTTTCAGTGTCATCGTGGAAACTTCTTTTTCGCTCAGTTGGGTAATTGTATACACAAGCTTTACGTTAGCATTTGATACATCCCAGTAGTTTTCCACCGTGAAGTTTTGTTTGGTGGTTGTGAATTTTCCTTGGGCGGTTTTATCTGTTCCAAAAACCGTTTGATAGTTTTTATCTGCTGCGAAAACCTCTGGCCTATACAGAAATAGTACGGCGAAAATTAGCAGCCACATTACAGTAAATTTTTTCATTAGGCACTCTCCTTTTTAGAAACGCTCGGTTTTATACCATTTGGTTTCCCTTTTTAGTACGGTATCTTTTAAGAAAATAAAGAACCCATATGCGGCTACCACCATCCAAAGCTGGCAATACGTCACATACATCAACATAATAAATAACAAATTCGAAAAACTGATTTCGCCTTTTTCCGTGGTGAGTGTAATAAAAGTACCTGCGACAAAAAGTAAAATGGCTAGCAACCAAAGCGCCCCGCTAAGGCCAGCAAGTGTTGTATGTACTAGTCCAAGCGCATATAATACGAGTAAAACATCACTAACAATCAAGGAAGTTAATAATAAAAAGTAAATCGATAAAAAGTATAAAATATCAAAGCGAACGCGCCTACCTTCTCGTTTAAAAAGGAGTGGAACGTTTTTTAAAATTACATAAATATTGCCTTTTGCCCATCTTGAGCGCTGTTTGAACCAAACTGGTAATGTTTGGGGCTCTTGTTCCCAAGTGACAGCCTTCGCTTGGAATTTGATTCGGTACCCCATCATGTAAATCCGAAAACTAATCTCGGTATCTTCCGCAACAGCTTTCACATCCCAGCCACCGATTTCTTCTAGGAGCGACCTTCTCACAATAAAATTAGTTCCAGGAATCGTGCATAGTTTGAACAGGGCCCATCTGCCGGCCTGAGCCATCCACTGAAAACTAAGCGTTTCGATATTGATAAATCGCGTTAACCAACTCGCATTTCGATTTCGGGTTCTAAATTTACCAATGACGGCACCAAGTTTCGCATCATTTGTAATCTCGCCAACAAGGATTCTTAGCGCTTGCCGTTCCGGTGTATTATCAGCATCATAAATCGCCACCAGTTCCCCGCGACTTTCCGCAAACCCGATATTGAGCGCGTTCGATTTACCTTTTCCGCCTGTAATATTATCGGTATTAATAATTTTTAAAAACCGTGTCGGATTTTTTGCTTGAATGGCAGCTAAAAGTTCCGCGCTATTATCCGAAGAATTATCGTTAATCACAATGATTTCGTAGCGATCGACCGGGTAATCAAACGCCAGTAGGGACTCCACTGTTTTCACGATTACTTTTCCTTCATTATGGGCCGGCACCATGACAGAAACAAATGGTACTTCCACTGGTATTTCGGGCACTTTTCGCGCTTCATTTTTCAAATAATAAACATATCCTGCGACAATTAACACAATATTAATTAGCAAAAGTCCCCAAATACATATTACCGCGAATAATGCTAAATAATCTGCAACGACCATTTATTTCACCTCATTTCATATATTTTTTCATGTAAAGCCGGTATCCAAAAACAAATAAAACCCCAATAATGCCAAGTGAAAGTACAATTACTATCGTGAAAAAGGTATTTTGGTAGCCGAAGAAACCTTCTAAACTTCCAGTTTGTTTCACTGCCTTATTTTTTGTTTTAATATAGTTTAAATCGCCATCAAGCGCCACTGGTTGATTATTGATGTAAAGCGAACCAGCACTTGATTCAATCGTATCTTTATTTGTTTTTACTCCATGATTTTGGAACCTAAAATCACTAATATTATCGTTCGCTAGTTCCTCTGCGGCCGCTTTTAATTCTTTCTCGTTATCAAAAAATGAATAGGTTATCGCAATATCGACCGGAAAGTTTCTCCCTTCAGTTGTAGTCGCATAAAAATCGTTCGCCACGCTATACGGAGACTTTTCAAATGCGCTGCCATTATTCACTTTTGTCGTATGAATGATTTTTTGATTTGGTAGTAAAATTCCAGTGTTAAATGGTGCGAAACCTTCTACGCCATATACTTTATCAAAGTTCCAATAAAGTTCAGCCGTAACTCCAATCGGTGCGATGTCATTTTCCGCAAAGAAATTTACCGATTTTTGCATAATACTTTCAAGTTCTCCGGACGGACTATCCCCGTAGGTAACTGCCGGCACATTCAGCATGATCGTGCCATTTTTCGCTTGAACGTAGCGTAAAATCTCTGCATAATTTTTTGCTGCTTGGAAATCTTGATTGTAAAAAACAGGCCCTGCACTCACGATAAACGGAATTCCTTTTTCATAAAAAGTGTCCGCTGTTTTTTTGAGCAAATCGAAATCCACGAATGGATTTACGCCCGTAATAAACGCATATTGGTTAGTTGTCGTTTTAATATCGAATAATGCTTTGAGTACATCCATTAAAGTGAATTCACTCGTATTATCTGTCTGAAAAAGAGGCGCGTACGCGTAATTTCCTGCTTGAACGCCGTATGCAGCTTGTCCATTTTCAGCAGCGTCCATTTCACCAAAGCTTGTTCCTTTATAGGAAGTAATTAGATTTGTTTCGTTCACCAGCTGTGGCTTTCCAGACAATCCAGCTTCCGTTTGAATTGTGATAGAAGCATCTGTAATTGCTTTTGTTTTCAGTTGCAATTTATCCGTTAAAAATGTTGGTGGATTTCCGCCTATGTATGCGATTTTCGCTTTGCTTTTGGCTAATTTTTCCGTCCAATCATTTGCTAAGCCGTCATTTTTATTTTGAAGTACAATAATCTCGCTTGTTTGACTTAAATCAGGATTTTCCTCCCAAGAATAAATCGTCACTCGTTTGCCCAAACTATTTAACATTCGAAGTAGCGCATCCATATTGCCTTCATTCTCTGTACCAGTCGCTAAACTATCATAAAAAACAACGACACCATCATCCGTTTTTGCTATTGCAGAATGCCCGCCGACAATGAAAATCACGAATGCTAGTAGAATACTTATAATCATTTTTTTACGCATTCCGCTCACCCCTCTTCTTCAAATAAACTTCGAGCAGAGAAGCCGCTCCAATTAACATTGTCAAATCAAAGCACACATTAAACAAGAAATTATGTTTTGTTAAATCCGCTTCTCCGTCACCCACAATCGTCACTAAAATCACCGCAAATCCTGAACCAATCAGCAAGACGATTAAATCAAACAGCAGTGTTCCACGAATATTCTTTTCTCGGAAATGTTTAAAAGCACTCACTCCATAACAAATCAGAAAAACAAGCGCCCATAAAATTAAAAAAGTAAATTTCGCTGGAGCAAATTTTTCTTTTACATCACTATAAGCGGAGAAAAAATGCGTTTTCTCTTTAAATTTATATCCTGTCGCCTTTTCAAAGTTTCCCATTTCAAACGGACGAATCGAAAAGCTATTTTGCGCGGATAGATCAAGCATTTTCCCAAATTGTTTTGGATTTTCCAAATAATAACTTAAAACCGTAACAAAATTATAATTAGGATAAAATTCTTTTTCCATTAGTTTAGAGTCTAAATCAATCATTTTATATTTTTGATAAAAATTCGTTCCTTTAAGTAAAGCGAATTCAGAATTCATGCCCATTTCTTCGAGTGATTTCTCCGGATTTTCTGAATCAAGTAGCACACCGCGCGTCATCGTTTGGTACTGATTTATCGTTACAAACTCGCCTGGAATAAAGGCGTACATCACTACTCCGCTCAAGAAAATAACTAAAAAGGTAGCCGCGGCTGAAATCCGAAATGCACGATTTTTCCGGATGAAAAACACGAGTATTCCACAAACCGCAATAACAACCGCAATCGGCGCATTTTGCTGTTTGGCCGTAATTAAAATAAGGGATGCCACAAAAATCAAACCTAGCATCGCATAATCATTATATTTATGCTGATATAAAAGTAAAAATCCCGCCGAAATATACAGCATCATAATCAAAATAAGCCCTTCACTGAAAAAGGAATTAAAGTAAGCCGTATAAGCTGTATCTGCGAAAATAAATACTGTTAGCGCCGCAACCACATACCCCGGCCAGCCTTTCATTTTCGCCGTTAAACCCGCTACTAACAAATAAATCGCTGGTAAAAGAAGTGCTAATTGCAAGCCTCCCAAAAAGCGCACATCAAACACAGTAGTTGACCAAAAAAGCTTATTTAAAAGAAGCGCCATTTGAATAAAGATACTTTGCGAGGAGTATATAGCCACTTGGTTTTCATTAAAGTACTGATAAATCCCAAACTCCTTCACAAAGTGCCCAAATTGCAGCGCATCATAATTCGTATTATTGACAAACAAACCGTTACTCGAGAAGATTCGGAAAAAGTCTCCATTATCAGCCATACCAATATATGGAGGCATAAAAAGTGCTATGATAGTGATAATAAAAACACAAATAACCGCAAATATTTGCGGTGTTAAATGGTGCCATAGCCACATACTAATGGATTTAACTTTCCTTATCATGATGCTATCCCCTTTTTATTCTCGATATACCAATGTCACAAATTCGACACATTTACACTTCATTATACGAGAATGTCCACTTTTTTTCCATGCTTTTATTCATTTTATTAAAAGAAGTTGACTACAACTTATTTTCTTTTCCACTAAAAAGGTTATAATAAACACAAATTCAAGCTTGACTATCACGCGACGTCATACTTTATAGTAAAAGCAGAAGGAGGAATCATTCATGCAAATAAAAGAATTAGCTGAACTCACTGGTGTAAGTGTGCGCACGCTTCACCACTACGATAAAATAGGTCTACTTGTACCGCAAAAAGATGACTGGAATGGCTATCGTATTTATTCAGAAAAAGATGTCGACAAATTACAACAAATTCTTTTCTTTAAAGAACTCGATTTCCCTTTGAAAAAAATTCAACAAATTCTTGATGACCCACTTTTCGATAAAAACGTTGCTTTAGATATGCAGCGCCACTTACTAATAGAAAAAAAGCAGCGAATTGAAACTATGCTAGCAACCCTCGATCTGACCATCAAGAATGAAAAAGGAGAAATAACAATGACAAACAAAGAAAAATTCACTGGATTTGATTTTTCCTCGAACCCATATGAAGAAGAAGCAAGAAAACTTTGGGGAGATAAAGTAGTAGAAAAAGCCAATGAAAAAGTGAATAATATGAGTGAAAAAGAACAATTAACTTTAAAAGAGAGTTTTGACGCTGAATTTCGTCATTTAGCTTCTGTTCGGAAACTCACCCCGGAATCAGAAGAAGCACAACTCGAGATTGATCATTTTTTCCATTATTTAAATGATACGCATGGCAACATTTATTCTTTAGAAGCCTTTGCTAGTCTTGGGGAAATGTACGTTAATGATGAACGTTTCACTAAAAATATCGACCAATTCGGCGATGGCCTTTCTCAATTCCTCCAAGAAGCCATGACCATTTATGCCAAGAACAAGTAAAAAAAAGCCGCGATTTCCATTAATAGGAAATCGCGGCTTTTTTATTTACTTTTTTTCAAATCCCGGAAAATGATAGCTTCCATCCACGAGTGGTTGTTGCGGATTATATAAGCGGAACATTGGTCTGAACTCAGCATCAGGAGCTGGCAACCAATTCGCACGTTCTTTCGGGTCAGTTGGCTCATCTTTCGAAACCACTATAGCGATACCGCCATCATCATTATATTGTATACCTGGCGTACGGTCTCCAATCGAGTAACGATTAATCAGGTTCTCACATAAAAAGTATTCAGGCAAGTCATACATCGTAATCGACCAAAATGAGTCAACTGGCGGAATTGGATTTAGCTCCAATGTATATTTATTTTTTCCATTTAAGGCATTACCGTCTGTGTCTGTCCATGTCATCAAATAAACCGCTTCATAGCCATGGTTTCCCCATAATGCCGTAATAGCTGAAACTGCACGAATTATGTATGCTTCTTCACGGTCCTCAATTACCCAGTCTAAAGATTTTTTCGTTCCTATTTCAAAAAAATCAGCATTATAATCAAATAAATGTTGTGTTAATCCCCAGCCATTTTCTGATTTAAAATTGGTTGTTGCTTTTTTGATATTCGCTAAACCTGCTTTTGCTCCCTCTATAAGGGCATTTTTTAATTCTTCACTCGGGTTACTATAAGGAGATACCCCTTTTTCCATCAAACCAATTGGCGCAAAACTTTCTTGCTTAACCAAATCTCTTTCTGCTGGTGGAAATTGAGCCATATAAACTCGTAATTGTTCAAAGAAAGCTAGCTCTTTTCCTAGTGAGCGATCATATTCAGGAAAACCATCCACTTCTTTCCCTTCATTTAAAGGAGTTATCTTAAGTTGTTCTTGTAATTCTCTTACAGTTGGTAAATCAGCTTCACCGTCACAAGCAAGTCGGCCAATAATAATCCCTATATTAGTAGGAAATTTAATTTCTATCATATCAGCAGGAACATCACCGTTCCAATTTGGAGGAGTTAAAAGAAATTTGCCAGCTGAAGTCCCCGTTGCACGTTTTCCAACATAAGCAAAATTGTTTGACCATGCATCAACAAACTGAAGTACATAATAACGACCACTTGTATCGGGTACACTTAAAACGACCGGTCCGGCACTAACATCAATTGGTGCATTAGAATAAATAGTATCGTTGTTCACACTGACAAATTTATCAGACGGTTCTGCCAAGCGAGATGCATGAGTAAAATTATTGAAAGGAACTTGCTTTGTTCCACCAATCCCTACCGTTACATAACGCTCGATTTGTTGTGTATTAAAAATGAAAGGAAAACCGTAAATATAAGCTTTTGTTGCTAAATCAACTAAATTCTTTTGCGTTGCCATTTGTAACCCCCTGCTTTCTTTTTCCTAATTTTGGACTTTCTATGTTTCAGTCTAACATGAATCAGAGTTAGCACAAAGAAGGAGTGATAGGTTTCCCATTGTTTTTTTAGAATAAGGCGTTTTTTTGGATAATTGTAATAAAACTAATGTAGAGATGATTGTTCTATGTCAAAACGGGTAAATAGTATAAGATTTCATTAATATGTATTTATGATGTAGAATAAAGAGTAAAAATACATTTCAAGGGAGGAACTTATGTTTAAACACATCTTGCTTTCACTAAATGGGTACAAAATATCCTATTTACGAAATGATGTCATTTCAGGCGTTGGTGTTGCTGCACTGACGATTCCAGTTGCAATGGGATATGCACAAGTAGCAGGACTTCCACCCATTTATGGATTATATGCGTCATTTTTACCGGTTATTGCCTATGTTATATTTGCCAGTTCACCGCAACTTATTTTCGGAATTGATGCAACGGCAAGTGCCATCACAGGATCCATCATTTTAGGAACGGCTGGACTTGCTGCCGGATCTAAAGAAGCTATCGCGCTCGCACCAATTCTCGCATTCTTTTGTGCGATATTTTTAGTTCTTTTCTCCGTATTAAAATTAGGACGTTTCGCAAAATACATATCAGCCCCGGTTCTTAGTGGATTCATTTCCGGACTTAGTGTCTCCATCATTATGGGGCAAATTCCTAAGATAATGGGTCTAAAAGAAAGCGGAGATAGTTTCTTCTCTAGTCTAGGCATTATTTTCGGACAATTTTTCCAGTCCAATTGGATTTCATTTGCCATGGGCGTAGTCACAGTCATTATTGTTATCACTTGTAAAAAAGTAATACCCAAAATCCCTATGTCTCTTGTTGTTTTAGTACTTGGGACAATGGCTGCTTATTTCTTTAAATTAGATCAATATAATGTTGATATTGTTGGTAAAATCCCAGTTGGTTTCCCTTCGCTAGCACTACCAGATTTTGGTGCAAGTTCATGGGCACTGGCGATTGGCGGTGGTTTAGTCTGTGCCATCGCAACTTTTGCCGGTTCGCTTTTGCCAAGTGAAAGTTTTGCTATGAGAAACAAATATACGATTGATGATAATCGTGAATTATTTGCTTATGGGGTTTCTAATTTCGTCGCTGCATTTTCTGGTTGTTCTCCAGCGAGTGCCAGCGTATCAAGAACTGCTGCTAACGAACAATTTCGTGGTAAAACGCAGATGGTTTCTATCGTTGCTGCGACCATTATCGCTCTGATCGTTGCCTTCTTAAGCGGCTTACTTTACTATATGCCACAACCGGTTCTTTCAGGTATCGTATTCGCTGCTCTTGTAGGTATTATTGATGTAGATGTGTTAAAAGGTTTATTCAAAGTTTCTCGTCGTGAAGCAACTGTTTGGATTGTTGCAGCACTTGGAACCCTTTTAGTTGGCGTTATTTTCGGGGTACTACTTGGAATTTTCCTATCATTCATTAACGTAGTAAGTCGTTCGATGAAAACACCAATTGCGATTCTTGGAGTAATCGAAGGACGCCACGGTTATTTCGACTTAAAACGTAAATCAGAAGCAAAACCAATTCCAATGTCGTCATTTATCGTTATAGTGCTTCTCTTTTCTTCGGGAACTTTAACAAATTTGCAGATGGCTTAAAAGAAGCTGTCCAAGATGATACGAAACTAGTCATTTTTGAAGCGAGTGCGATTATTAACATTGATACAACCGCAACCGAATCTATGAAAGACTTGCTCAAATGGCTTGATGACAAAGGCATTGAATATTACTTCGCTGACCTAATTGATCATTTGAAAACCAGCTTTAGAAAACACGATCTTGGCTACCTTATCGATAATGGCTACACGAAGAAAACCGTGGAAGACGCGCTCGATGCTTATTACGCCGAACATAAATAGCAAAACGCTTAGCCGGGCCTAAACTCGACTAAGCGTTTTTCATTTTTACAAAAGCGCAAAAATCCGCGGACTAATTAGCCGCACAAACGGTGACACGATAAAGATTTGCAAAAATAAAGCCACAAAATAATTGCGTAAAATAAGAATACCTAAATGACTCCATTCGCCTTGGTTTACAATCAGGCTAAGCGTTGACATAAGCACACACATAAACGTAACCATTAATAATTGCATCATAATGATCTTTTTAAATTTCGAAGCATCTTCACTAACCAAAAGGGCGTGCAGACGATTCGCAATTTTTCCGACAACAAAAAAGTCTAATAAAAATCCAATAAAAAGAAACGGGACAAATGCTTTTAAAATAATCATCAAAGAATCCGTACCAATACCATTTTCAAGTAAGATATTATAAGAGCTCATGCATAAAATCATCAAAGAACACATAATAAGTGTAAAAACAACCTTCTCTTTCATATTACTGTACATAATTTCACCTCCAAAGAACTATCGTAGCAAATTAAAAAATTCTTCGTAAGTGACAATTTTGTTACAAAAAAAGTTTTGCTCGGAAATCCAAGCAAAACTGGTATTTTACATTTTTTCTTTATCAAGCTGTGTTCTTATTTCCCGGGCAATATTTTCAATCGTATATAGCGCCGGTAGTTGGGACGTGATATTCGCTTCCTGGTACATTTCTTTATTAATATAATAAGCGATGTTCGCATCAGAGAGCCTCGCAATAGTCGATTTCGCGCTATTCGTAATCGAAATTACTTTACAATTTTGCGCTTTCAGTTGGTGAATATATCTGATGATGTCTTCATTTTCCCCTTCCACCGAAATCGCAATCATGCAAATTTTATCGGATAATTTGCTCGATAAATGGTAAAACGGGTGGTTAAGCGGATCTTCAATATGTAGCGCCAGCGTAAATAATGACGAAAAATAAATCGCGCCATATTCAGCAATTACACCCGATGAACCCACCCCAGCAAATAAAACCAGTTCGCGGTCACGGAGAATTTCGACCGCGTTTTGAATTTGCGCTTTAAACTCCGGTTGTGCCGTGCGTTTCAGAAAATCAATATACGTCGTTTCATCCGCCATATCAATCTGCGCCAATTTCTGCTCTTCCAAATAAAGCTGCAGCTTCACGCGAAACTCCGAAAAACCATTACAACCAAATTTTCGGCAAAAACGTAGAATTGTCGTCGTACTCACGTGCGCTTCCGTCGCCAAATCACGAATCCGCATATAAACAACCTTATCTAAATTCGCCACAATATAATTATAAATATCTAATTCCGTATCATTTAATTCCAAATTTTTATCCAAAAAAAGCATTTCCGCACCTCTTTTCGCTTTATTTTACCATGTAACACCTCGTTACTCAAATGTGACAAGTTCCTACTTAGAAAATCCTTACCTAAAGCTCGTCAAATACTAGCTATTTTTTCATAAAATTCCTATACTATAACTGTGAGAAGAAAAGGTGATACCAAATAAGTAAGCCTTTTCAAAAAAATATCCTTGGAGGTATAAATAATGACTAAAGGTATTAAAATCGCAACTATTGGTGGCGGATCAAGTTATACACCTGAACTAATCGAAGGATTTATTAAACGTCAAGACGAATTACCAGTTCGTGAACTATGGTTAGTAGACGTAGAAGCTGGTCGTGAAAAATTAGAAATCGTTGGTAATTTAGCAAAACGCATGGTAAAAAAAGCTGGCGTTAACATGGAAATCCATTTAACACTCGACCGCGAAGAAGCTTTAAAAGACGCTGATTTCGTAACAACACAATTACGTGTAGGTTTATTAGATGCACGTGTGAAAGACGAACGTATCCCGAATTCATACGGCGTTGTTGGTCAAGAAACAAACGGACCAGGCGGCATGTTCAAAGGACTTCGCACAATCCCAGTTATTTTAGATATTTGTAAAGACATGGAACGCCTTTGCCCAGATGCTTGGTTAATCAACTTTGCTAACCCTGCAGGAATGGTAACAGAAGCAGTTCTTCGTTACAGTAACCAAAAGAAAGTTGTCGGCTTATGTAACGGCCCTATCGGCATCGAACGTAATATCGCTGAAACTCTTGGCGTAGACGTTTCCGAAATTTACGTGGAATTCGTTGGTCTAAACCACATGGTATTCGCGAAAACTGTTTACCACAATGGCAAAGACGTAACAAAAGATGTTGTTTTCAAAATGACAGAAGATGAAGCTGGCTCAAGCCTTAAAAACATCAATGCAACTGGCTGGGACAAAACATTCTTACGTACATTAAACATGATTCCAATCGACTACTTACGCTACTACTGGCAAACAAAACAACAACTGGAAGACCAAGCTCGCGCATACGCAGAACATGGTACTCGTGCAGAAGTTGTTAAAAAAGTAGAAGCTGAATTATTCGAGCTTTACAAACAAGAAGAACTTGCTGAAAAACCAAAACAATTAGAACAACGCGGCGGCGCTTACTACAGTGAAGCTGCATGTAACCTAATCAACTCTATCTATAACGACAAACGCGACATTCAAATCGTTAATACTCGTAACAATGGTGCCATCCTTGATATCGACCCTGATTCCGCAGTAGAAACAAACTGTGTTATCACTCGTCAAGGCCCAATTCCACTAGCAAGCGGACGCCTTCCAATCGCTATCAACGGCATCATCCAAGAAATCAAAACTTTCGAGCGCCTAACAGCCGAAGCAGCAGTTACTGGAGATTACGACAAAGCACTCCTTGCAATGACAATCAACCCACTAACTCCAAGCGAATCTGTAGCCCGCGAAATGCTGGACGAACTTTTAGAAGCGCATAAAGAGTATTTACCGAATTTCTTTAAATAAGTAAAAAAGAGCCTGTCAAAGGGCTCTTTTTTTATATCCGCCAATCCGTCATATTATTCTCCAAATAATCAATCCCAAACGCCAAAAGCCCAATCCGGTAATCCGTCGTAAACTTACGCGACAACACAATCTCCGGCAAAACCGCATACGGATAAACTTGCTTCAACTCTTCTTTCAATTCTTCCATAAAATCCTTCTGTCCAAAATAAAAATTCGTATACAGCACAATCGTTTCCGGATCATAAAAACTCATCGTGAGGAGCGCCATTTTACGAATATGCGCTTTAATTTCATCGACCGAAAAATCAAAGTTATCCCAGTCCACCTGAAGCGGCATATGCTTAATCTCCCCAGCCAGTCCGTTCTGACCTTTCAAAATCTCCCCGTTCATCAATAGCCCCGCACCCGGTGGAAAACGCTCCGGATAATAAAGTCCAACGATATTCTCCTCTTTCACCGGCCGATTTTTATACCCTAAAATCGCCGCATTCGTATCCGTCTCAACCAACACCGGCAAATTCACTTCCGCTTCCAAAGTCTCCCGCAATTGCACATTTAAAAGTAGCGGAAAGTCCATCGCCCGCAGTTTACCACCAATCTCAATTCCCGGCACCCCGATTACAACGCAAGAAATCTTCGGAAAAGCGCAAATAATATCTTTCGTATTCCGTTTCAGCGCAGTAATGTCCAAATCCTCTCCAGACATATCCTCCACAAACTCCGGCTCACCAAGCAAGTTATAGACCGAAAAAGAATAAGTAATTTTCTTCCACTTTTCTTGCAAACTAATAACCAACACCTGCTGAAAATTAGGATTAATTTCATATGAAACAGCTCTTCTTCCGCCAGTCGCAACCGAATTATCTTGTTCTAAAATCTCTTCATTTTCCACTAAATCACGAATCAGCTTGTTCACTGTAACTACACTAAGCCCAGTCACTTCGGCGATTTCCGCTTTCGTCATCGCACCTTGTTGCCGTAAAATCGACTTGATATTTTTCTTATTCAATTCTTTTAAATCACGAGGAATTGCCATCATCAACCGCTCCATTCGTATAGTTATTAAATAAACTTTATAAACTATATTTACTGTTATTTTAACCACTCAGAACCAATTTGTCAAAACAAAAAAAGAACCTCTCATTACGAGAAGTTCTCTTCGCTTTATTATTTAGCTTTACGAATAAATAGCGAACACAGCAGACCAATACAAGCCATAATCAGTCCAAAGACAAAGGCATTTTGAATTCCTGCTGTCAGTGAAGCAACCATTTGCTCCGGTCCTACTCCTTGCGCCGTTTCCATATAAGCTTTTTGTCCAGCTGACATGATCGTAATCGCAACAGCCGTTCCAATCGCGCCGGAAACTTGTTGCAACGTGTTCATAATCGCCGTGCCATCAGGATATAATTTTGGCGGTAATTGGTTTAATCCGTTTGTTTGTGCCGGCATCATGACCATCGAAATCCCAATCATTAACACCGAATGAAGCACGATGATGGTTAATGCAGATGTCCCAACTTCTATTCTCGTTAAGAAAAATAGTGCCACAACCGCTACGATAAACCCTGGGATAACAAGTGCGCGTGGACCGTATGCATCGAACAAACGCCCAGTAAATGGTGACATTAAACCATTCAGCACCCCACCCGGAAGTAATACTAATCCCGCTGAAAATGCTGCGAGCGCTAAACTATTTTGCAAGTAAAGCGGTAGTAAAATCATCGTTGAAAGAATCATCATAAAGCTGATAAATACTAAAATAAGTCCTAATGTGAACATTGGGTATCTAAATACTTTCAAGTCCATCAAAGGTTTTTCCATTGTTAGTTGGCGCCAAACAAAAAGTCCAAGCGCAAGTCCACCAACGATAATTGAAACTAATACCGTCGCGCTTCCCCAACCACTTTCGCCCGCACTACTAAAGGCAAATACAACTCCACCAAAACCTAGCGTCGAAAGGATAATCGATAAAATATCAATTTTCGGCTTCGTAACAACCGAAACATTTTGCATAAATTTCATTCCGAATAATAACGCAATAATAAGGAATGGCAAGGAAATCCAGAAAATCCAGTTCCAAGTCAAGTTTTCTAAAATAAGTCCTGAAATCGTCGGACCAACTGCTGGTGCAAACATAATTACCAGCCCGATCATCCCCATTGCTGAGCCACGTTTATGCTCTGGGAAAATCAGTAAAATCGTGTTAAACATTAACGGTAGTAATAGCGCCGTACCTACTGCTTGCACTACACGTCCAATCATTAACATCGCAAACGTTGGCGAAAGCGCCGCAATGAGCGTACCAGCAATCGAAAAACTCACTGCTGTAAAAAATAAACCTCGTGTCGTAAACCATTGTAAAAGTAATCCCGAAATCGGTACTAATATTCCAAGCGTTAGCAAATAACCTGTCGTAAGCCACTGCACTGTCGCTGAACTAATATCAAACACCTGAATCAAATCACTAAGCGCCATGTTAAGAGCAGTTTCACTGAATAGCCCAATGAACCCCGCCATCAAAAATGAGGCAATAATCGGTATCGGCCGAATTTTCTGCCCACCTGTTGCTTCTTGTTGCATATAATTTCCCCCTTTTCAGACTAAAAATTAAGTAGTCTACGTTTGATATTACGGAGATTTCGCCAATAAGTCAACGTTTCAAGCTCTATTTTTACGAAAAATTTACAAGCTATGCTATACTTCGAAGTAGAAAAGAGGGATTTTTTATGGCCATTTTAGCATTTATTTTAACCTTCATCGTAATGATCGAGCATATTTATATAATGATTTTAGAAATGTTTTTCGCCAATACCAAACTCGCAGCCAAGACATTTGGTGTCGAGAAAGAACTCCTTGCGAATAAGAAAGTACAGACGCTATTCGCGAATCAAGGGCTTTATAATGGCTTTCTTGCGGCAGGACTTGTGTGGGGATTGTTTTTCGCGGGGGCAGGAATGGCGGAGACTGTGCAGATTTTCTTTTTGAGTTGTGTAGTTGTGGCGGCGCTGTTTGGCGGAGCGACTTCTTCTAAGGGGATTTTGGTGAAACAGGGCTTGCCGGCGGTTTTGGCGTTGGTTGCGGTTTTGTTGGTTTAGGTGTTGTGGGAAAAGGCTTGGATTAAATCTGAGCCTTTTTATAATGGAAATTAAATTAGCGTTTCAAACAAATAATTTACTTATTTTTCCAATTTTTATCAAAAACAGACTTGTAAACGCTTTCCATCCATGCTAAAATCGTCCTATAAACAAATATCCTTATTCAGGAATGTTACCAACTTGGGCATAACCTAGATAAATGGAGAACTGGCTTTTTGGGCTAGTTTTCAATTTATCTGGGTTTTTATTTTGCTAAAAACTAACAAAAAAGGAGAACAAGATGAAGAAAAATATTTTTAAATTGTTGATGGCGTTATGCGCAGTACTATTAATTGCAGGTTGCGGTAACAGTACATCTGCAGACAAAAAAGAGACAAAAGAAACTAAAGAAGATGGCACTGTGACATTTTATGTAGTACGTCATGGTAAAACAATGCTAAACACAACTGACCGTGTACAAGGTTGGTCTGATGCGGTTCTTACTCCCGCTGGTGAAGAAGTTGTTAAAAGCGCTGGTAAAGGCTTAAAAGACGTTGATTTCTCTGCAGCATATAGCAGTGACAGTGGTCGTGCTATCCAAACTGCAAACTTAATTTTGAAAGAAAGCGATAAATCTGCTGATAAAGAAGTACAAACTGATCAACGTTTCCGTGAATTCAATTTTGGTTCTTATGAAGGCGATTTAAATGAAAATATGTGGACTGATATTGCGAAAAGCCAAGGTAAAACTTTAGAAGAATGGCAAAAAGCTGGTATCTCGCCAAAAGATTTTGCTGATAGTGTAGCAGCTCTTGATAAAACTCGTGTGAAAGAAGGCGAAAACTGGCCTGCTGAAGACTATGCAACTATCCAAGCTCGTCTAAAAGAAGGTTTAACAGATGTTGCTAAAAAAGAAAGCAAAAATGGCGATAGCAATGTATTACTAGTTTCTCACGGACTAAGCATCGGTGCGCTTCTTGATACTATTGAACCAGGATACAAACTGCCTGCAGAAGGTATCAAAAATGCAAGTGTAACAAAAATCACTTACAAAGATGGTAAATTCACTATTGGTGATGTAAATGACTTAAGCTATGTCGAAAAAGGTTCTAAATAAATAGCCAGACAAAAAGCCCAAAATAGATTATTTTGGGCTTTTGTTTTACTAAATATAGACTTGTGTTTCTTCATTACAATTACTATACTTAGAGAAAAAGGAACTACGGAGGATATCTAGTTGAAGAAACTTACCTATGTTATTATTACTGGTTTAGTACTTGTTTTTATCGCTGGTGCTTTTTGGATTACAAATTCTACTAATCAATCTGACCAAAAAGCCACTCAAACCGAGCCAATTAAAAAAATAAGTCCAGCTAATGTTAAAACCATTTCATCAGAAGCTAAGAAAACCTTGAATTCCCTAGCAAGTTCAGGAGCTGACAAAGCTTCTATTTCCGATTTAAAGCAATTAATTAAAGAACTAAAATCCTATCCAACCGAAAAAAATGATTCAGGCGTCTATCTCCAAAATCTCACAGCCTGTTTAGAAGCTGTAAAATCGTATACGACCGGCAAAACAGATGAAAAAACGCTTGGAAAAGTATATCCTGCTTTTCTTGCAAGTGAACAAAAACTATCAGCCATCGAAAAAACAAATCAATATGACTGGTTTTATGCCGCAGCCGCAACCAATCAACAAGGATTGAAAGAAAAAGGCGTTGTCACTTTGACCATGGTTGGCGATAATTCATTTGGAACCTATCCTGAAACGCCCGAACACCTTAAATTCGATAACGTATTCCAAAAAAACAACGGCAATAATACCTATGTTTATAAAAACTGCCTTCCTTGGTTTAAATCTGATGACTACACTGTCATTAACGCTGAAAGTGCCTTTACGAATGCAACAAAAGCAGAAAATAAAAAATGGCGCATCAAAAGTGACCCTGCACACGTCGCCTTTTTACCAGCGAGCGGTGTAGAAGCAGCAAATTTGGCCAATAACCATACAATGGATTACTTCCAAGTTGGTTACGATGACACATTAAAGGCTTTTAAAGAGAATAATATTCCTGTTTTCAATACCGACGCTCCACTTGAAACAACCATTAAAGGGATGAAAACTGTTCTACTTGGCTACGATTGCCGCATGAGTCAGCAATCCCCAGCTTATCTAGAAAGAATTGTAAAAGACGTGAAGAAATATAAAAAAGAAGATACTCTCGTTATCGTTAATATGCACTGGGGCGTGGAATATCGCGAAACGCCAACGGATTATCAAACCCAATTTGGTCATGCGATTTTAGATGCTGGTGCTGATATAATTATGGGCTCTCACCCTCACCGCCTGGAAAGCGTTGAAAAATATAAAGATAAATACATCGTTTATAGCATGGGCGACTTTGCTTTTGGGGCTGATCCTACGCTACTTTCCCGTATGACGTCGATGTTCCAACTACGATTTACAAAAGAAGATAATAAAATCGTCCTAAAAGATATTTCTATCGTTCCTACTTATGAAAATTCAGATGGTAGTACGACAGAAAACAATTACCAACCTCTCCCAGTGTTTGGCGATGATGCTAAAAAAATTGTCGATGAACTGAACCGTATTAGTAAACCTATCGAAGGCGGCGTAACAGAATACACTTACTTCGATCCATTTTGATAATAAAAAGCGTAGATATCTTCTAACAAAGATATCTACGCTTTTTTTATCTAGCTATTAAAGTGTCGCAAATTGCATGAGCCATAATATAAGAAGAAACACTACCAAGAACTAGCTTTTCTACTCGGTTCATCCCAGTCGCTCCGCAAATAATTAAATCTGCCTGGAACTCTGCTGGAATGTCTGTAGAAAGTAAGATTTTCGGATTACCTTTAGCAACAAAAGTTTCTACTTGTTTCACTCCTGCCGTTCTGGCTTTTTCTGCATATTCATTAACACTTGTTTTTAGTTCTAGTTCGGCTTTTTCTTCTAAGCTGCCATCATAAGAAACATTTGGGGAAAAGGCACGTAAATCTACAATACTTGCAATTCCAAGCACACCGTCTAATTTTAGTGCTAATTCCAGTCCTTTTTCAAAGGCTAATTTTGCTGGTTCTGAACCATCCACTGCTACAAGAATGCGATGATATTTTTCCATCATATAAACCCTCCTACAACTTTTCTTATAGTATTCCATACCCTATAAAAATGATTTTAGGCCTGCTATTCATTCTTTTTGCTAATGAATTCACAATAATTTAAGATTTACTTTTTCTAAAAATTAGCAGCGCCGCTAAACTCAGCATTACTCCTGCGATCGGTAAGGCGGTCTTATTAGTATCACCAGTTTGTGGCAATGCTTTTGTTTTTGGTTGATTGGTTTTTTCTGATTTTTCTACCTTGTTTTCTTTCGTTGTTAAAGAAGTTTTATCTGCTTTTTCTTCTGATTTTGCTTGTCCGTCTTTGGCTTGATCTTCTTTAACCGAGTCTTCTGTGGTTTCACTTTGAGGTTCAGGAATGATTGTTTGATCTGTTTCTTCTTGAGGTGTTGGTTTTATTTCAGGTGTTGGTGGAACCGGATCAACATGTCCACTGTCGCTTGTAGTCACTGTTACGACTACTGTTACAGGATCTGCTTTTTGGCCGCGGTCATTTATTGCATTTAAAGTTACGGTATATTCGCCTGGGGTGTTTAAATCTACTACTTTATCAAAATCACTTGTTAAAACGGCATTTCCAGTTACCGAGCCATGTATTTCTTTCAAAAATTCGTCGACTGATTTAGTCGTTTCCTTTTTATAAGAAATTTGAGAGTCTGAGGTGATTACTGGTTTTTCATGAACGGTTACTTTAACTGTTACAGGAGTTGCTTTGAGTCCTGCAGCATTTTCTGCGTTTAATGTCACGGTATATTCGCCTGGTACATCAAGCTTAACAACTTGATCAAAATCACTCTTTACAGCTGTGCCATCATCTGTTTCAGCATGCACATCTTTTAAAAATTGTTCTTCTGATGTTGTATCGTATTGATTATAGTCAAAACTTTCATCCGCCATTAAATCTAGCGTGTGGCTAATATCAAAATATTGATCATATGTCCCGCTTGAGATTGTATAAGATGTCATGCTTGGTGGTGTCGGGTAGCTGCCAGTTGGGAAGTCATAGCGTGCATTATATTCAATTTCGTCAAGGTTATCGAATTCTTCTTTTGTTACACCACTAACAGTAATACCATCATCGGTAATGGAAAGACGTGAGCTTGGGAGTGCCACATCATTAAATCCTAAATAAGTATTACTTGCTGAAGTCGATTTAGAAAATGGTGCAACCGTGCCATCAAAACTCGTTAAAGGTTTTGGCATCATAGAAAATGGTAAATATAATGTTTGGTTTGTTTCATCATAATCTAACTTACCAGATTTAAGTGTAATTCTTGGATTCGTGCGTCCTGTATTTTGTCCGAAAGCAGCGAGAGCTTTCAAGTTACCATTTTTAAAACTTTCAAAATCATTTAAAGGTCTAAAATCATCAATGCCGTCAAATTGTAAGAAAAGTGTTGTTAAAGCTGGTAAGGAAGCGAGCGCGGAAATATCTGTGATTTTCATGGAGTTTTGCGCATAGAGATAAGTTAATTTTGGCAACTTATTGAAAGTCTTAAAGACATTATGCGTCACTTCACTTCCGTTGATACTAAGACTTTGTAAATTAACAAGTCCATTTAAATCTACGAAAAGACTATCTTTTACATTGTCTCCGCCCACTGTTAAGTAAGTCAAAGAAGTTTGGTTTTTAATCGGTTCAAGTGTTTGGATGTTAGTATTGTTAATAGATAGTGTTACCAGATTTCCAGCTTCCTCCAAACCTGTCAAGTCTGTATAAGTGCTGCCAGAAAGTGTAACAGTTTGGATAGTGTTCATTTGTGTTTTAGTAATTGGTGCATCACTTGCTTGCTTGAGCAGACCATTAAGATAGGTTTTAAGATTTGCATCAGGAATATTTACAATATTCGTTTCTTCTGCGTGAGCTGCTGTGGAAGGATATATCATTATGAACATACAAATCATCGCAAGAAATAGTTTCAGTGCTTTTTTCATTTATACTCTCCTTAGTGGTTAATTTCTTTCCAAAGTATAACCGCGTTAAAACCAACTCTCAATACGTTTTCATAAAATATTTCACGTTTGATTTGCCTTAATATTCATATTATTCGCTCTTATTTTTATAAGAATCGCTTTAAATAAGCATTGGTAGCGCTTTTTTATGCAAATAAAAGAAATTGGAAAATTCTATCAACGTAACATTTTGTACACAATTAACTGTTTTCAAATACTAATATTATACATTAGATGTTTTGTTTAGCAGAAAATATCTTCTTAATAATGCGAAAAAGCTTCTAAAAAAGTGATGCGCTAACTGTTATTGTGTCCCCTTATTTATGCTATACTGTTGATATTGACAGAAAAAGGGGTATATTTATGAACAATGAGCAAAACATGAATCAACAAATCGCTTTATTTTACTTCGGCTATAAAGCATTTACAGAGACCGCTGATTTAATTATTGCCAAACATTCACTCAAAAGATTACATCATCGTATTTTATTTTTCACAGCGCGGATGCCTGGACTTACAATTAATGAACTCTTAACTTTTTTAGAGATATCAAAGCAAGCCTTGCACCAGCCGCTCGCTGAACTGAAAGAGCGCGAACTTCTCACGATTGAGCAAGGCAGACGCGACAAACGCCAACGCTGCATCTTCCTAACTTCGGCAGGTAAAGAACTCGAAAACGAACTTGGCGATGCACAACGCAAACAAATGTCCGAAATATTCACCAATTCCGCCGATACAGACGGAATGCATTTTACTGAAGTAATGGAAGGCTATGCGAAAAACCGACCAGGTGCCGCTTTTATAAAAGATTTTAAGGAGTGATTTATGATGGAACAAATTCTATTTATCCAAACGGGCTTTGGCGTTGATGTCCACGGTCAAAACATCACTAAAGCAGCGGAACGAGCTGTAAGGAATGCAATTTTCACAAACTCGATGCCCGGTATTCAAGGGCTTTTACCAGATGGTGACTTACAAAACATGGTCGTTAATATCAAATTGGCGCTACCGTGTGACGCAGATCAACTCGATGAGGATACGATTCGCGCGATTATCCCTTATGGCACCGTAACTATTGAGAAAATGGCTGGCGGAATGATGACTACAAGCGGCATTTTCTTGGAAGACAAAGAGGACAAGAACGATTTAATGTATATCGTCAATGCTTCTGTTGAAACTGGATACTAAAGAAAAAACCATCTGACTTTCACGTCAGATGGTTTTTGGGTTTATTAAATAATCTAAAATAGCCTCAAGCATTTGTTTATTATCTTCTGGAACATCCTTCTCTCGCATTACTTCCACGCTTTGAACATATTTACCGGGTGTGATAAATGCCTCATCAATTCGCAAAATCGTCTCAATCCCCGCTTTTTCCATTTCAAAATGAAATTGTAAACCGATAATATTTTCTCCGTACAAAAAAGCTTGGTTCAAACAACCCTCACTAGCAAATAAACGCGTGGATCCAGTTGGCAATGCGAACGTATCTTGATGCCAGTGAAACACATTTAATGATTCTGGGAAGAACAATAATTTGTCGGAAGTTCTTTTGACGGGAAACCAGCCTACTTCTTTTTCTTTATTTACAGTGATTTCGCTTCCGAATGTTGCTGCGATTTGTTGTGCACCGAGGCAGACACCAAAAACAGGTTTATGTTGTTCACTTAATCGCTTTATTAGCTTACGTTCATCTTTTAACCACGGAAATTCTGCTGTATCATTTATTCCCATGGGTCCTCCAAGTACAATTAAAAAATCCGAGTCATTTGGAACATGAGCATTTTCTTCAAATAGAGAATGTATTTTTAACTGATGCTGATTTTCTCTCGCCCAATTCGCTATAAGTCCAGGTCCTTCGTGCGGCACATGTTGCAATACATCAATAATCAATTTATCAGCCCCTGTCATTTTTTTCTATTATGACCGAATTCTAAGGTTTGCGCAACTGAGATTTCTCTAAAAAAACACCTGATTAATAATCAGGTGTTCAAGTTTACTCATTTATATTTCCCTGCGACTTGCTCTTTAATTAATTGATAATTTTTTACTTCCTCTGTATTCTCTGCGATAAAATCAAATTTTTGCACTTCTCCAAGAATATTGAAATCTGCTAGAACAGCTTGGTCCTCTTTTAGACTTCCACCAAATTTACCATAACCCAAACTACTAAGAGGATATGTGTCTTTATCTTTTTCACCAAGAAAGATGGTATATTCTTGTTCCTTGTCTAATGCAATATAGTTTTCAACAGCGACATATTTACCATCGCTTAAATACCACGGTTCTGAAATATCTACTTTACTCCCTTTTTCTAGGTTTCCTTTGTAACTAGTCAAAATTTCTATCTCGCTGATAGTACTACCATCCTTGCCTATCGTTTTATTTTGAAGAAATTTTACTTTAACAATATTAGCACTATCATCCTCAAGTTCTTTAATATCTTTTGGAACTTTGTAATCTGCTCTTATTGTAATAGTCTTGGATATTTTAGTGTCTTTGGTTATTTTTTCATTCGGCGAGGAACAGCTTGCTAAGATTGTTGCTAACAATAATATGGGCACTAGAATCTTTTTCAATAGTAGAGTCCTCCTTATATGTATTATTCAGCTTACCTTCCCTTAAATTTTAGCATAGGTAGATTATGTTTTATAGTACAATCCATAGTGAAAAAACGGCTTTTTATTGCGTTTATTGCTAAATTGTTAACAGATTGCTCGTTTGACTATAATTATTCACAAAAAAACAAACCCAATTAATGAGGGGTTTGTTTTTTGGAATTTATTTGCAAGGAATAATTATAACGGAAATAGATAATCCTATGTATAACAGGTTTTCATTTATATTTCATCTTAAGAAATTAAAACGAAAGTCATTACTTTTGGTTATTTTGCTGCTTCTGCATTTACCAATTCTGAATGATTGAATAAAACAATACTACACGTTATTGTTGTTTTCCAAAGGAACCAAATTTACATTTCATAATAAGTAACTAAAACGAAATTGTAAAATCTATATCCGTTGATTCAACAAAATTTACATTTCACAATAAGTAACTAAAACTTAATTTGATAGTCATAATTTATTTCCTCCTATTTTATTTACATTTCACAATAAGTAACTAAAATATAGAAAGGAGTTGATACAGTGAAGGATGTTTTAGATTTACATTTCACAATAAGTAACTAAAACTTATAAACGACATTTTAGAAGCAGGAGTAGAAAAATTTACATTTCACAATAAGTAACTAAAACTGTAACGAGTGTTGCACAAGGAACAGGTCAGAGCGATTTACATTTCACAATAAGTAACTAAAACGCTTTGGTGGTATTGAGTGTAGGGACTTTGGTGGTAAATTTACATTTCACAATAAGTAACTAAAACTTGTAACCCATCGCTGTCCCTTTGACAAAAATCGCATTTACATTTCACAATAAGTAACTAAAACGCTACATGCTTGATGTGCTTTACACAAAAGAGAGCAATTTACATTTCACAATAAGTAACTAAAACGGTAGATCTCATTAACCAACAAGTAACAACTAAAGAATTTACATTTCACAATAAGTAACTAAAACCCACTAACTTTTCTTCTTACTCCCATCTTACCTCAAAGAGCTATTTCTGTCGACCTACCAAAAAACATCTAAAATCTCCTCTTATCCGGAAGATTTCCCCCAAGCAAATACCGCCAAACTTCTTCCACCCCAACCACTTACAACTTTCTGTCGATCCCCGGTATTTTTCACGCTACTCGAGGTCGACAGATAACAAAAAAACAGCAACTCTACTAAGTTACTGTTTTCTGCTTATTCTTTAAAACAACGGATGCAACGAGCGGTTTTCTTGTACGCCTTCGATTGCGCGGCCTAAGATTCGTCCGATGGAGATGGTTGTTAGTTTGTCGAATTGCTTGTCTTCTGGAAGATCGATGGAGTCGGATGTGATGACTTCTTTGATATTGGAGTTTTGTAAGCGTTCGGTTGCGTTTCCAGCCATGACGGAGTGGGTTGCGCAAGCGATAACTTCTACGGCACCTTTTTCAAGTAAAATATCAGCTGAAGTAGTGGCACGGACGCCGGTATCGATAATATCATCGACAACGATTGCGACTTTGCCTTTCACATCGCCAATGACACTCATAATTTCGTCTTCATGTGGTCTTGGTTTACGGTTTAAAATGGCGATTGGCGCGTTTAGTCGGTCCGCGATTCTGCGTGCGCGAACTACGCCACTGTGATCCGGCGCGACAACTACCACGTCTTTTTCTCCGTAATTTTCTATCAAATAATCACCAATTAGCGGAATTGCTGAAAGATGATCGATTGGAATGTTGAAAAAGCCTTGAATTTGAGCTGCGTGTAAATCTACTGTGATTAAACGGTCGGCTCCAGCTCTTTGAATTAGATTTGCCATTAATTTGGCGGTAATTGGTTCTCTTGAGCGAGCTTTTCTGTCCTGACGAGCATAGCCATAATAAGGCATAATTATATTGATGGAATGCACGGAAGCGCGTTTTAAGGCATCTACCATGATTAAAAGTTCCATAAGACGTTCGTTTACGTTGGAATTCATTGATTGCACAACATACGCATTCGTTCCACGGATACTTTCCTCAATATTAATTTTCACTTCTCCATCACTGAACTTCTGGAGCTCCACCTCACATAAAGGTATATCTAGATAATCTGCAATTTTTGTCGCAAGTGGTCTCTCACTCGTCACAGAAAAAAGTTTCATTTTGCCTGCCATTGCTATCTCCTTCCGCCGTACTAATTTCTTCTCCTTATTATTATATAGAACTGTCAATGTGTTGTCTACTAGCTAAAAACCATCGCTGCAAATAAAACAAGCATTAGCGCGAACTAATGCTTGTTTCATTAAATTGCAATTATAGAATACCTCCGAACCAATGCAGGCCGTAATATACAATCCATGTATACCACTGTGTTCCAACTGCTAGAGAGGTTACTTCTACAGCGTCTTTCGGTATATTATAACCAATTTGACCTGCAAGTTCTGTCATTAAAGGTGCCGCTGCTCCTGAAAGGTAGAGGGTGATAATGACGATAACAATACCTGTGAAAATCCCTCTAAATAAATTCCCTTTGGATGGAACAATAGCAAAAATCATGTAGAATGGAAGCGCCGTTAAATCAGCTAAAGGTAATACTTTATTTCCTGGCAAAACGAACGCTAAAATTAAAGTAATCGGAATCATGAGTAAGCCAAGCGAAAGTACAAATGGATGACCAATCCCCACCGCTGAATCTAGTCCGATAAATAGTTCGCGACCTGGGAAACGTTTTTCCATGAATTCATGGGCAGCTTCCGAGATAACCGTAAGACCGTCCATTAGAAGGGAAACCATCCGCGGAATAAGTACTAAACTAGCGGCAATGGTTACTCCGGTTTGCAGTACTTGGCTCAGCGGCATTTGAGCAATGGCAGCAAGTCCACCACCAATAATTAAGCCCATAAGCATCGGTTCGCCGAAAATACCTAAACGTGATTGTACTTTCTCTGTGGACCAATTAATTTTTCTAACGCCGGGAATTTTTCCGAGTAGCCAGTTCATTGGATAACCAACAAGCGCCCACCCGGTAGTTTGAATTTGTGGTAAAGAAATCCCCTCTAATCCTAATACATTCTCCACATCTTTTTGTGTCCAGTCAGCAATTTTGAAGATAATTGCCATATTGATAATCGAACTAAGAATCGCAATAATCATGCTTCCTGTTGTTAAGTAAAGTGCACTGGCGATGAAAAGTGGTTGCCAGTAATTCCAAATATCTACGTCCATTGTTTTCGTCCATTTAAAGGCAATCATTAAAATATTGGTTGCAATAATTGCGACGAAAACAAAAGGCACGACTTCTGTTCCCCATGCGAGTGATGACCCAACTCCCCAGCCGATATCCGTCGCGGTTAATTTGAAATTATAATTTTCTACGAGTGCTTTTGTTACTGGTGTAATTGTCGTTAACATGAGTGAGGTAATGACGCCTAATCCAACAAACCCAACACCAACTGTTAATCCCGCTTTAAAAGCTACGCTAATTTTCTTGCGGAAAATCACACCTAGAATGGTAATGATAATTGGCATCATAACTGTTACACCAAGGCCGATAATATATTTAAAGAAATCTAGAATAATATCCATTTTGTGCCCTCCCTTTAATCTTGAAGTATCGCGAGTATTTCATCGATTGTTTCTTGTTTTTTCAAGCCTGTTAAAAATGATCTTCCAATAACAACTGGGACATCACCAACATCTCCTGTAACAGTCGTTGAGCTAACAATAATATCTGGCTTGGATGTACTTACTTTTGATGCAACCTCTTGAACAGTGCATTGACTAATTTCATATGGAATGCGCTTTTCATCTAAAACCGCACGCACTTTTTTGGAAATAACAGTGGAAGTTGCAATTCCAGTCCCACAACATACATAAATTCGCTTCTTTTTCATCTTAAAATCCCCCTATCATTCTGGGAAAAATAATACTTTCCCGAAAAATTCATTTCTTTCATAGATTCGCTCAAAAACTTCTGGTCCTTCAGCAAGTGAAAGACGATGTGTAATCATTGGCTCAATGTTGATTTGTTTATTGGCTAAGAAGTGAATGGTTGTTTGCCACTCTTTTCCTGGAAACGGTGCAGAAATCGCATTCCATGAGCCCCAAACAGTAAGCTCGCTCCGAACAATTTTTTCAAAGTAAAAACGTTCGATTGTTACATCGGCGTATGGAATTCCGAGGAACACTACGCCCCCACCTTTTTTCGCATAGGCAAAAACTTGGGCAGATGTAATAGGTGATCCCGCAGCTTCTACAACTAAATCAGCATTTAGACCATCCGTGTGTGCAGCGACTACTTCTAATGGATCTTCTTTTAAAGAATTAATAACTACGTCTGCTCCTACTTCTTTCGCAAGCGCTAATTTTTTATCGTCTACATCAATTGCAATAACTCTTCTTGCGCCAAAAACTTTTGCCCATTGAATTGCTAGCAAACCGATATTGCCGCTTCCGACAACGACGACATCATCGCCAGCTTGTAATTTCGTATGATAAAATCCATGAACGACCACTGCGGAAGGCTCGACAAGTGCAGCAGCTTCATAATCTAATTCGTCTGGTATTTTTACTACATTTTCTGCTGGAAGTTTGATATACTCAGCATAGGCTCCGGGATGTCTTGCTCCGATTACTGTTAGCTTCCGACAGCGGGCGAATTCGCCTTTTTTACAGTATTCACACTCACCGCAATAGAGTGCTGGGCATCCGGCAGCCCTATCACCAATCTCAATATCCGTTACCTCACTACCTACCTCAATCACTTCTCCTGAAAATTCGTGTCCCCACACCATTCCTGGTACATACGGACCAAGTTTACTGTATCTCGAAATATCTGAACCACAAATCCCAACTGTTTTTACTTTCAAAATCACATCATCAGGCTGTTCGATTGTTGGCATATCTGCTTCTTCATAACGCAAATCTCTTTTTCCATATAATTTTAAAGCTTTCATTCTGTTAAAACTCCTTTCGATAACTTTTCCAAATTCGCTTCGATATCTCCTTCAAATAAATAAGATCCTACAACGATTAAATCCGCACCTGCAAGTGTGCATTCTTTCGCAAGTTCGTCATTTACTCCGCCATCTACTTCAATTTGAATAGGACGATTTCCAATATACGCTTTGGTTTTTCTGATCTTTTCTAAACTTGATTGGAAGAATTTTTGACCACCTAAGCCTGGATTTACAGTCATAAGCAAAATACAGTCAATATCATCTAACACGTATTCCAAAGTGCTTGGTGGTGTACCAGGATTTAACACAACTCCTGCGCGAACTCCGTAACTTTTAATGAGTTGAATTGTACGGTGCAAATGAGTTGTCGCTTCTTGGTGGACTGTAATCATATGTGCACCTGCTTCCACTAATCTTGGAATGTAACGATCTGGTTCATACACCATCATATGCACATCAAATTGAAGCTTCGTGCCTTTTTTCATCATTTTGATTTGATCAGGACCAAAAGCAATGTTTGGGACGAACGAGCCATCCATCATATCTACATGTAATAAATCGATGTCATTTTTCTCTAAGACTTGTAACTGTTCATTAATTCTGCCAATGTCTGCTCCAAAAACAGACGGAACTATTTTTGCCACTATTATCACCTCAAGATTGAATTTCTATGATTTTTTGTAACTTTTCTTTGTCACTTAGTTTTAATTTTTGTTGACTAAAATGGAGTAATTTAGTTGATTCTGGTGCATTTCGGGCAGATTTTACCCAAAATTCATTTCGGCTTGGCACGAGAATGTACCACGGTAGAGCTTTTTTCTCTGTTTGCCACGCTGCATATAATTCGTCCAGCTCCCACGTTTTCATTTCTGCTAACTGACTCATTTTTTTCGGTAAGTAGTATGCGAGTGTCCACTTGGCGTATAAAATGGTGGTGGCGTAAATCATTACTACAACCATAAAAATCAGCATATTATCTTCAATTAAGTTAACGACAAATCTACCTGGACTTCCTATTAGCCAGTCTACAAAACTTGCAAAAAAACTCCCCATCTATTCCCGACCTCCCTTAATTATTCTTAGAAAAATGTTCTATTGCGGAAAGAACATCTCCCGTTTCTTGCGCTTTAAGTAAGGTCGTCATCACCTCCTCGTCTTGAATAAGTTGAATAAGTGTTTGCAGCATATCTAGTTGTTCATCAGCACTCCTTAGCGCCATCATAAAAACAATTCTGACATCAATTGCTTCGTTATCAGAGGCCATTTCAATGAATGAAACTGGCTTCTTGAGTATTCGTACAGCAACAACTGGCCGAATAACATGTTCGCTATCTGTATGCGGAATTGCTACCCCGGCGTGCGCAGTTAGTAATCCTGTTGGAAAAACTTTTTCCCGTTTAATTACTGCATCTTTATAACTTGGCTTTACTGCGCCTACTTCACACAACTGTTCAGCCATTTCTGCAAGTAATTTTTCTTTATTTTGTTCGTTTGAAAATCGAACCATCTCTTCTTTAAAATATTCTAATACATCCAAATTGCATCCCTCCGACTGGCTGCTTGTTTATTTATTTAATAGTTTGTTTCCAACGGCACCACCAGGATGGATGACGGAAAACTGCTCTTTTGTGTAATTCATATAGGTCATTAAGCAAACAATAACTGCATCAAAACTTGCAATAACAGCCATTGTACTTGCCGTTGCTAACATATTAAACGGATCTGGTTCTTTGCTTACACTCACCGGGAAAAAGATATCTGCTTCTTTGGCGATAACGGAATCTGGGTTTTCTGTTACGCCAATCAGTGTGCTTCCTTTTGTTTTGCAAGCAGGAATTAAATTAAGTAATTCGCCTGTATTTCCACCTTTTGAAATGAGAATCAATATATCTTCTTTTTGAAGTACACCGAGAGTTCCATGCACAGCATCTGATGGGGTTAAAAAGACTGCTGGACGTTCGATACAGTTGAAAGAGTGTACTAATTTTTTCGCAGCGACGCCAGAAGTTCCGCAACCAGCTACGACAATTTTCCCAGTGCACTCGGCGATTTTTTCAACAGTTTTAACGAGAGCCTCTTCACTTGTTACTTCCGGCAAACGTGAAATCGCATTTGCTTCTTCTTGCCATGTTTGGTGAATATTATTTAAAATAGCTTGTTTATCCAAAATTTATTCATCCTCTCTAATTACTAATTGGTTGATTGTTTGCATGATTTTTTCTTTCGTTACATTTTCGAGCAAATCGTCTAAAATTTGGTGATTTTCGGCTAAATGAACGATTTGGTAAAGTGCTTCAATGTGTTGCTCTTTATCCACTGGTGCGATAACTATTACGAAATGAACTTGTTCTGTTTCTGAAAAATATACACCGTTTTTCACGACTAAAAGAGACATAGCGAGTCGATTGACCCCTGCATTAGGCATAGCGTGTGGAATGGCAATATCTTCACCGATAATAATGTAGGGATCGTGGAACTTATGGTTATCAATCATGGTCTTTACATAGTTTGCTGTAATTGCTTGTTGCAGTAACAGCGGCTGACTCGCTAGACGAATCGCTTCTTGATAGTTTTTAACATCCTCACAAATCATGATGTTGTCTTCGGTGATTAAATCATGTAAATAGACTTTTTTCACGCGTTTATTTTCATCTGTAGCTGTGTTAGCCGACAAAATATCAATAATTCCATCTCGTATTGCATTCGGATCCTTTATATCGGCGTTACGTTCCACTACTTCCATGATTTTATCAATACTCGTGAGCTGATTTCCCATTCCAAATAAATTTTGCAAGACGTGTTGCCGCAGTTGCGTTTTTTCGATATCATTCATAAAAGGCTGAACAACAAAGACATTTTCGCCATCTTTTAATGGAATGGAAGAAAAAACAATGTCTACTTCTGCTTTAAAAAAGGCGTATTCACGAACAGATATAGTTGGATAAAAATGGATTTCCGGGAATAGTTTTACTAAAATATTTTCCATAATTTTTGAAAAAGTAACCCCGCTCGGACAGAGCACAATCGCACGTTTTTGCTTATGATAGATATCGTTTTGTGGTATCATATCGCTCCCAATAAACAAAGAAATGAAGAAAATTTCGCCGGCTGGAATTTCACGACCAATAAATTTAGCAAGCGGGTCAAAAGCTTCTTTCACAATAAAGTTTAACGCTTCGAATTCTTGATTGAATTTTTCATAAAGTGTATCCTCTAAGTTCATTTGATATTTAATTCGGTAATAAGCTGGTTTTAAATGTAAGAGTAATTTTTCGATTAAGATGTGTTTGTTTTTAAGTGAAACTAGTGCTTTTTTCTCGAATAAGTCTAAGCATGTGAGGACAACTTTTTCCAAGTCTTCTGTTAATTTTTCAGTTAAAATTTCGCCGGAAAAAATGTTTGTTGTAAGAAGTTGTAATGTGATGAAAAGTCGCTCTTGTTCTGGAACTGGGCCGGTTTTTTCGAGCAAAATATCGGTAATGTGGTATTCTCGAGTGTCTGAAAGTGATTTCTCGTCAATATGAAAAGCAGTGTTGATTAAGCGCCGATCTCTGATTCTTAAGAACATCACGGATAGCAAATAGGGTAATAATTCGATTTGCTCATACGTGAATTTTATTTGCATCATCGCTTCTGCTTCTTCGAGTGTGCGGCGAATTTCCATAAGTTGGACTTTTTCAATTCCTGAATACGATAGGAAATAGTGCTCTCCTCGGAACATCTCTTTCACACTACTAACAACTTGTGTCAAAACCTTGCGCAGTTCCCACTCGCTTCCTGCTAACTGATAACCTGATGCTCTACTGTAAGTGACAGTAGTTTCTTTAGGCAGTAATTTTTGCGCTACTTTTAAATCACGAAGAATGGTATTTTTGCTTACTTGAATCTTCGTTGTAAAATGGGCGAGGGATAGTTCTTCTTTGGATGTTAAAAGCATCAGCAAAATCAAATTAGCACGTTCATTTTCAGAAGGTAAATATTCTACGCTCGGATCTCGAGTTTCTTTCTCAGAAAATAGCGCCGTAAGTTCTGGTTCTAATATAAATCTGCCGTTTTTGGAACGCTTTACTTCTGGATAATTTTTCCACTTGAGCCATTCATTTACTTTCTGAAAACTATAGCTGATTTGGTAACGCGATAATTTATACTTTACTTCGAGTTGTTTATTTGTAATGTTCGGATTTTTTATAACTTCTTGAAATAGTGTTTTACTTCTGTTATCCAGATACATGCGTCTCCCCCCTTTGATAGCCTAATTATAGCATAGGGTTCGGTGCTTAAGAATGCGCTTTCATCACAAGTTTTCTCCAAACACTTCCACAACATGAGAAGGAGATTGTTACTTTTCGTACAATACAGCATCTTCGTTAAAGACACGAATTGCTTCTACTGCTAAAACTTTATTGGTCATTTGCGAATAGATTTCATAAGGAATAGTTACCGTATCTGCGCCACTTTCATAGGCTTGCATTACTTGTCCGCTATGTTTAAAGCTCGCTGCCATAATCTGTGTTTTAAGTGCCTTTTTATCAAAAAAGTGACGCATTTGGGTGATCTCTTTAAAAGGATCGATGTTCGCTGCACTCATTCTATTCACATATGGGGCAACGAAATCAGCACCAGCCAAGGCCGCCGTGATTGCTTGATCAGCCGAATAAATAGCAGTTCCTAAGATTTGAATGGTTTTATCCTCTTTTTTGAGTGTATCTATCACATTAGTACCAGCTTCATGTGCCGGAATCTTAATAGCTATCTTGTCTTTCCCAAACATCGTTAATAACATGCGGGCATCTGCCAAAATTTCCTCATACGTAAAACCAACTGTCTGTACAAAAACTTGCTTATCCGTAAGTTCTAAAATACGATTAATCGCTGTTTGGCGATTGCATTTTTCTTTTACTAAAATGCTTGGGTTCGTTGTAATCCCTTTAAAAATGGAGCTGGCTTGAATTTTTTTCACGTCGTCTAAATTAGCTGAATCTAAATGCATTTTCTCTCACCTTTCTTGGATAATTTCTCTTAGTGGCGCTAGTTTTTCTGTGTAACTACCTGCCTTTTCGTTAAATAACGCTGCAGTTCCAACGACATAGACGTCCGCGCCAATTGGTTCAAGCAACCGAACTGTTTCTTCAAAAATATTACCATCTACTTCAATTAATGGTTTATTAGTGTGACTTTCAAGCTCTTTTTGAAGTTTTTTAATTTTTTCTAGGACATGATGCTGGAATTTTTGCCCGGCGAATCCTGGGTTAACGGTCATCATTAAAACCATATCGACTTTATCTAAAAATGGATAAATCTGTTCAATCTCTGTATCCGGGCTGAGGGCGATGGATGGTCTGATTCCTAGCTCACGAATATGGTTTATAGTCGCATTGACATCACGTGAAGCTTCTACGTGGAAAGACATATAAGCCGGCTTTATCGCCGCATACAAATCCACAAATTTATCAGGATTCACTGTAGCTAAATGAATATCTAGTAGCATTTTGGTATTGTTTTTTATATCTTGAAGGACATAGGCCCCCATTGCTGCATTTTCAACAAAAACACCATCCATCACATCACAATGGAGCATTTTTACATTTGCTTGTTCGAGGGCTCGGAGTTCGTCAGCAAGATGAAGCGAGTCTGCGCACATAATGGAAGCCGCAATCATTTTCATTTATCTTCCTCCCGTTCCTCAAGCTCCGCCAATTTTTGGAGCCTTGTATTATGTCTACCGCCTTCAAATTCTGCCACGAGCCATGTATCCAATAGAAGCAACGCCAGGCTATCACCTAGAACACGTTCACCAAGACAAAGTACATTACTGTTGTTATGTCTTCTAGTCATCATTGCTGAAAAAGCATCTGAAACGACAGCAGCACGCACACCTTTTATTTTGTTGGCTGCCATAGACATTCCAATCCCTGTTCCGCAACAGAGCACACCTAAACTGTTTTCAGTTGCAACAAAGTGTCCTACTTTAGCAGCATACTCTGGAAAATCGACGCTCTCTAACGAATAACAACCAAAATCTTTTACTGTGTAGCCGCTTTCAATTAAATGCGCACGGATTTTTTCTTTTAACTGAAATCCGCCATGATCAGCTGCAATTGCAATTTCCATGTTATCCTCTCCTTTCTCACCTTGATTGTAGCATCGGTCTCCTCCAAACTGTTAGAACTGTTCGGCACCATTTTTCCAATAAAGATTACACAAGTTGATTCTAAACCTTGTTTTTAGCTTAGTAGATATTATATTTAAACTAGTTTATACTCTATTAGTAGTAAGTACTTGCTAGCTAGCAGAAGGAGCATACAAATGATAAAAATATCTGTAATTATCCCCATTTATAATGCGGAAAATTATATAGAAAAAGCTTTTTCCAGTTTAAAAAATCAAACTTTAGCACAAAATGAATTTGAAATTTTATGTATTGACGATAAGTCCACAGACAACAGCCTTGGAAAATTAAAACAACTTAGCAAAATCCATAAAAACATGCGGATAATTAATTTGCATAAAAATTCAGGCGGTCCAATGATTCCACGTAATAAAGGAATTAAAGAAGCAAAAGGAAAGTACATTATTTTCTTAGATAACGATGATTATCTTGGTGAAGAGGCATTGGAACGCTTATTTATTCAAGCTGAAAAAAATCAATCAGAAGTTATTTTCGGGAAATATGTGGGCATAAATGGCCGAGGAGTTCCTCAATCTCAGTTTAAAAAGGGCAATAGAAATGAAGCAGATATTTTAGCTGATAATTTAGTTTATACACTTGCTCCCCACAAAATGTTTCAAACTGCATTTTTGAAAACGAAAAAGATTTACTTTGATCCGAATATTCTTATTGGCGAGGACCAATATTTTGTCATGAAAGCTTATGTTAACGCCAAAGTAATCACCGTTTTAGCCGATTATGACTATTATTACGTTGTATCTCGGGGCGATGAGAATCTTAGTATTAAAGAATCAAAAATGGATCCAAGAGAAATCTGTAAAGTTGTTCCAGCAGTCGTCAAGGAAATCGAAGCTTCTCCACTCCATCCAACTTACAAAAAAACTTTAATTCGCGCTTACATTCAACGTTATTTCAATGATTATATTACTGGCAATTATAACCTTGATTATAAAAATATGTCAGAAAGGCAAAAAACTTTTGTGCAAGTGATGAAAGATACAATTGTTTGCCATCTTGATGAAAAAATGAAAAATGAACTTCCTACTAAAATACGGTTTATGATTGATATTATTGCTGAAAATAATCCTGAAAAATTAATAGATGTTCGAATGCAAATGGAAAACTTTTCTAAAAACCAAGTCGTTAAAGTAGAAAATGGTTATATAAAAGGCCGTTTCCGCAAGATGCGACCTCAGTTAGCTTACGATGACGTGTACGATATTAACCACTTAAATAGTTCTAAAGTGCAGTTGCATTCAGTTACATTACAAAACAATAATTACTTACTTGATATTTCACTAGAGCAATCCCTTCTGACAAGGTTTCAAACAGCATTACGACTATGCTTGAAAGAACGTGATGGCAATCTAGAAATATGGATTTCACCATTAAAAATGCTATCAACAGAGCGGGGAATCTATGCTGTAGATAGCACTCTCTTTAACCACACGTGTATTTGGGATTTATTTATTGAGTCAGAAATTAATGGCTTTAAAAATCGAAAGCGCGTTGGTAAAGATAGAGACTTTGAAGAAATTGTATCTTCTAACAACACACCACTCCTCATTCAAAATAACAGTTATCAAATAAAGGCGTATTTTACAACGCCGTTTAGTAATTTATCTTTTCAAATAATAAGTGAATAAAAAAAGGTTGAAAAAGCGACACTCGCTTTTTCAACCTTTTTTATTTTATATCAGCCTCTTAATTCGGCTTGGATTTCTTTTAGTTTTTTAGGAGTTACGTCGTCTCCAAGTGGATCAATGATTGTTACGTGATGTAAATTATCTTGAACAGTTCCTCTTATTTTTTTCAAGTATTCTTGACGAAGGGCAGCTTGTCTTTCTTTTTCAAAAGCAGTTAATCCTTCACTTTTTTGTTTTGCAGCAAGTTCATTAATATTTTTTAATAACAATTTCATGCTATCCCTCCTATCATTATCGAGTTACTTTTAATAAGTAACTAACCAAATTATAATATAAAGGTCAATAAAAGTCAAACTTCTTTTTCGAGCAGCTTCTCAGGATCGCGTACTTTTGTTTTTTTGCGTTCATAAATAAGATCCATTAATGCACCCGAACCAAGTAGGACGCCAATAATAATAAAACCGAAGCCAACTAGCTGGGGGATTTTAATTGCTTCTCCAAGGAAAAGTAATGCGCCAATTAGTGAAAATAATGGATTGAAATTCATAAAAATAGCCGAGCGCGACGGTCCAATTTTCCCAACCGCATAATTATAAACGAAATTGCCAAATGCCGTTGCAACTACAGCTGAAACAACAAACAAGAGCCACAGTTTCCATGAATGAACCGTCACTAATTCTGACATGCCATCCGGCTCCATGAAGCGACTTAAACCAAACAACATAACCGAACCAAGAAATAACATGTATCCCGTCATCAGCCCCGTGTCCATTGATCCAGCGAGCTTTTTAATAATAATAAAACTAAATGCCTGAGAAGCCATCGCGATAAAGATGTCGATATCTCCCAGTGAAATCCCGCTTATCCCCGTCCCATTAGAAAGAACAACCAAACTCACGCCAAAAATCCCTGCTAAAAAGCCGAGCGCCCGCCATGCACCAATTCGTTCGCGGAGAAAAATTACAGAAAAAATCGCTACCACTATCGGCGCAGAACCAAGAATAAGCCCAGCATTCGTCCCAGTCGTCAGCTTCAACCCGTTCGACAAGAAAAAATGATGAATAACAATATTAAAAATACTCGCGAGTAAAATTAAACCAAATTCCTGCTTCGTCGGAAGTCGTAATTTTTTTGTGATAAATAAAATGATAATAACGGTTATAGCTGCGGTGAAAATCCGAAAAGATGTCATCGTAACAGTCGGAAAATAGCTAACTAATACTTTCGTCATCGTGACATTAAAACCCCAACTCGCCATCACTGCAATTAATAAAAAATAAAGTCCTATCGGTGCTTTCTCTTTCTGCAAAACAAACACTCCTTTTTTATAGAAAAATGCCCCTTAAATTACTTTAAGGGGCATTTCATAGCGTCATCTTCCGCAGCCTTCCACAAAGCTATAACGCGGAAAATGGGGCAGTGATACTTAAGTCACTGCTTGTAGGCTCATCGCATAGACCCAACTATAGCATGGATAATTTTTTCTGTAAAGCGTTATTTTGTAAATTCTAACCAAGTAGAGGCAATTGCTTCATGTCCTGCTTTGGTCGGGTGCACCCCGTCCTCAGCTAAAAAGGTCGGCCCATGTTTGATAGCGAGCGCGTTCATTAGCCCATCAAGCGGAATAAGCGTTGCACCAAATTCTGCCGCAAGTTCGCGCACAGCTCCAATTTTTGGATCCAAATCACCACGCCACTCTTTCCGATCTTCCGGATAAGGTAATACAAACGGCTCCATCAAAACAAGTTCCGCATTTGTTTCTTCTTTAATCCGGCTCAAAATCACACGATATACTTCTTTAAATGCCGTCACCGAAGTATCTTCCCATCTGCTAAAACTAAACCAAGTATCATTTATCCCAATCATAATCGTAACTACATCTGGTTGAAATGAAATTGCATCCGCCTCAATACGACGATGCAAATCCGCCACCCGGTTCGCACTAACGCCACGATTTATAACCGTTACATCTTCTTTCTCAAGCTGTTCTGCAATCATTTTCACATAACCATGTCCTAATTCGCGGTCATTTTCAAAATCGCGCCCTGCATCTGTCACACTATCCCCTAAAAAAAGCAACTTCTTCATTTAGTTCCGTCTCCTTTAAAATTCCTGATGCCTTATTATAACAAAAAAACTTCAATTTAGTTGTATTCATTTTTTGCATAGCTTATTTTTTTAGGAGAGTTTATCCAAAATTACAATTGTACAGACCTCGCGATACTACCTATACTTAAAAGTGTTAAAACTTATTAAAAAAATAATCGGAGGTAATTTATATGACTGCAAAAATAACAGAAAAAATGCTTTTCAGCCCTTCTTTTGAATACGTGGATAATGGCATCGAGCATGGAGTGCTAAGTCCTTTCGAAACAAAAGAAATCATTTTAGAAAAAGGACAACAAATTGCTGATGGTTTCAAACCACTGGATTGTTCCATTAAAATGTTAAAAGATGTACCAGTTAAGATGCGTGACGGTATAACCATTTATACCGATATTTATTTACCAATAACAGAAGAAAAAGTTCCTACTCTTATCGCCTGGAGCCCTTATGGAAAAAGTGCTGGAACAGCTCCTCGATACAAAAATCTATTTAATATGCTAGGAATGGGGAATGCCTGGAATTCTGGCCTTACCAAATTTGAAGCACCTGATCCAGCATACTGGTGCGCACATGGATACGCTGTCTGTAATCCTGACATGCGTGGCATTGCTCATAGTGAGGGTAATACTACAATGATTGGCTCTCAAGAAGCTGAAGATGGTTATGATTTAATTGAATGGTTAGCTAAGCAATCTTGGAGTAATGGAAAAACAGCTCTAACAGGAACATCTTATTTAGCCTTTTCCCAGTGGTATATTGCAGCTGAGCAGCCCCCTCACCTAACATGTATCAATCCTACTGAAGGATTAGCAGATGGTTATCGTGACTTAGCTTTTATTGGAGGCATTCCAGATCCTAATTTTATTGAGCGTTTGCAAATCAACCATGTCAGTGCTAAAAATTCGCAAAGAGAAGATTTAACAAAGGAAATGGAAGCATATCCTTTAGCTGATAGTGCTATTTGGAAAGACAAAGTTGCAGATCCAAGTAAAATTACAATACCAGCTTTTGTTATTGCAAGTTATTCTAATACGCTTCACACAATGGGTACATTTCGTTCTTGGCGTTCACTTGGTTCTAAAGAAAAATGGCTTCGTATTCATGATCGCCAAGAATGGCCATATTACTATGACGAAAATAACGTAGAAGAATTGCGACGCTTTTTTGATTATTATTTACTTGGCAAGGAAAATAATTGGACAGATACACCAACTGTGCGCTATGCATTAATTGACTTTCAAGGTGGCAATCAAACTGACTTACCATCCGAAGTTTTTCCACCTACCAATAGTGAAAACAAACGTTATTATATGAATGGCCTATTACGTACTTTACAAGAAACACCTACTTCAGATGATTTTAAAGTATCCTATACTACTGAAAACTTGCCAGGGAGAGCATCGTTCCAAATGACGTTTGACAAAGAAACGCATTTTGTTGGTTATCCAAAAGCAAAATTATTTATGGAAGTAGATGGATACGATGACTTGGATGTTTTTGTTTGGCTTCAAAAGCTAGATAAATTCGGCAACGTACTAAGTGAATTTGTCGTACCAAATCACGGGGCCGCACTTCAGGATTTCACACAAGAAGGGGCATCTGCTTTACGCTATAAAGGCGCTTGGGGAAGACTTCGCGCATCCATGCGACAACTAGATTCTCAAGTTTCAACAGATGAAATTCCTGCTTATAGCTTTGACAAAGTAGAAAAACTCTCTTCCGGAGAAATTGTAGAACTAGACATTATTTTGAGTCCCATTGGTCTAACTTATAAAGCAGGTGAAACACTCAGAGTAGTCGTGAGTAGCAAAGATGAACTTGGCTCAGTAATGCCAGGAACGCCCGGATGCACACCTAATAATAAAGGTACGCATATCCTTCATACGAGTAAAGAGCACCCCTCCTATATTCAGCTACCAATAATCAACAAATAGAAAAACTTGTCAATGGAGTCTAATAACTTTATACTAAAGCTACTATTTACAATCTTTCATTGAATGGAGCAATTATGAAGTTATCCAATTTGAAATACTTTGTTGATGTGGCTATGGAAGGAAGTTTTACCCGAGCATCTGAAAAATTATTTATTTCACAGCCTACCCTTAGTAGACGAATAAAAGAATTAGAAACAGAATTAGGTGTAGAACTGTTTATTAGGAATCGTCATTCGCTGGAGTTATCAAGTGCAGGTCAACAATTTTTAATAGAAGTAAATGATATTTTAAACCGAGTCAACAAGCTATCCCATATGTTTGATAATCAAAAAACAGCAGATGAAGCTGGACAATTATTAAAGATTGGTTATCTCTCGAATTTCAATATGAACGCAATGTATGAGCTGCTCGAATCATTCAAGCAAAGTCATCCACATGTTCAATTCTCATTAAAACCGGATACACCAATGAATTTAGCTGAAGGTCTTTCTAATGGGCAATATGATTTAGTTTTTAATTTATCCGCTTATTTCCAGCCGAACATGTCTATAGAAGAAGTATTATTTATAAAAAATCATTTGCAAATTGCTATACCCGCGGACCATCGATTCCGGAAAAAGAAAAAAGTATATTTTAATGATTTGAAGCAAGAAATAGTTATTTTGCTCGAAAGAAAACAGTCTCCCATCATTGTAGACTATGTTGTTAGTCAATGTACTAAACATGGTTTTAATTTAAAAGCGAATTCGTATGTAAAAGATCTGGATGAAGGACTAGCAATGACATCTGTTGGAGAAGGATTAGCCTTTTTGTATTCCGGCATGAATGATGGAACATTAGAAGATAAGTACAATATTAAAATTATGGATATTCAAGAAGAACGGAATGACCAGAATATTGTCGCAGCCATTAATAAACAGAGCGAAAATACACTGCTTCAAGAATTATTTTCGTTTATAAAAAGTAGTCTATTAACAAAATAATTCATTCTAGATAAAAAAGTAGCAAGTTTCTTTTCATCAAAGAAACTTGCTACTTTTTTAGTATTTATTAAAATTGTTTATGCAGTAAATCAAGAACGTGACGTAACTCATTAACATCAATTTGCCCAGGAGCCGATGCTTTTTTCGCAGCGCCAAATGTCATTGCGGAGCCAAAAACTTCTCCAGCAAGACGACTGATGACACCAGTTCCCGCCATCGACATCGTAATGATTGGTTGATTAGCTTTTTCAGATACAGTATTCGTTGCATCTAGTAAAGTTAGTACGTCTCCAGCAGATTTTGGCATGACGGCGATTTTCGGAAGGTCCGCGCCAAGTGCTTCCATGCGAGTTAAACGAGAAACGATTTCTTCTTTCGCAGGTGTTTTATCAAAATCATGATTCGACATAACTACTTTTACATTGTTCTTGTGAGCTGTTTCAATTAAGCGTAAAACGTCTGCTTCTTCATTGAAAAGTTCCACATCAACTAAATCAACTTTGCCAGTTCTAGCTAGAGTTTCATTTAATTCAAAATAAAATTCGTCACTGACAGCTAACTCGCCGCCCTCTTTTGCACTTCGGAAAGTGAATAAAATCGGTGTTTCTGGTAAAATTGCGCGAATTTCGCCAAGTGCAGCTCCCACTTTAGCTAAATCTTTTACGTCCTCAAAAAAGTCAACGCGCCATTCGACAACGTCCAAATCAATTGTTTGTAACATTTCTGCTTCTTCTTTAAGCGCAGCAACCGTTTTACCGACCATTGGTACACAAATTTTTGGCGCACCTTCACCAAACGTAACATTCTTTACGACTACTTTATTCATGTATAATTCTCCTCATTCGATATTATGTTTTAAGATTAGCGATAACCTTGTTCTTTTGCAAGTTTTTAAAATAGGATTTCTTTAATGTAATCTACTGGCATTTCTTTGTGTGTCCAAATTTCGAAAGCTTTCGCACCTTGCCAAAGCATCATGCCTAAGCCGTTAAGTGTTTGACAGCCTTGTTCTTCGGCGATTTCAAGCAATCTTGTTTTGGTTGGTTTATAGACAACATCCGAAACGATTAATTCTGGACGAAGCATATCCGCACTTGGTAAAAGTGTTTCGCCTTCGAAAGGTTTCATCCCAACGCCAGTCGCATTCGTGAAAATAACACTTTCTGCGATTTCTTTACGTAATTGTTCGTGGTCTTCGATATCAAATAATTGTGCTTTACAATCTGTTTTCGAATTGATTTTTTCTACTGTTTTTTCTGCATTCGCGTAAAAATCGTCTTTTCTGTTGAAAATAGAAATTTCTTTTACGCCGTCAAGAGCTGCTTGGATACAGATAGCTGTTGCCGCACCACCAGCGCCGCAAATCGTCATTTTTTTGCCGATAATGTCATGTCCAGCTTCTTTTAACGCACGCATGTAGCCAGTGCCGTCTGTAATGTGTCCAGTTAATACGCCGTCATCATTAACAACTGTATTTACTGCCCCTACAAGTTCAGCGGCTGGAGAAAGTTTATCTAAGTATTTATGAATGTTTGTTTTATTTGGCATAGAAACGTTCCAGCCACGTAAGTTCATTGCGCGGAATCCTTGTACAACGTCTTTCAGTTCTTTGTCCCCAACTTCAAAAGCAAGGTATACATAATCAAGTCCTAGTTTTGCAAAAGCTTCGTTATGCATTGTTGGTGATAAACTGTGTCTGATTGGAGTGGCGATTAACCCGATTAATTCTGTGTGTCCTGTAATTCTTTCTGTGATTTTGTTTGTCATAATAACATCGTTCCTTTCCAAATTAAGGTTTATTTGTGAAAATGTGAACTTATATAAAGAGCGAATGTGGCAAAGCGGAGTCCGCCTTGCCAGTTCGGATTACAAAGAGCCAATTTTTTCTAATGTAGTTAAAATATTTCTTCCTTCGCGAACGCCTTCCAAGATTTTTCTTGTTGCAGCGCTGTCGCCAATATTTACGATTTCAATTTGTTTTTCTTTTCCGTATGCCGCAAGTTCTTCCATAAGTGGACGTTCTGGTCGCATTCCTAGGCAGACAAAACCGTAATCAAATGGAATCTCGGCGTCTACTCCGTCGTGCTTCACTTTGAAATGATCCGCTGCTACTTCGGTTAATGCAGTTTCTGTTTGGACATCAACATTGTTTTTCTTGATAATGTCCATCATGGAAAGCCGGGTAATCATATCTAAGTCTTTTCCAAGAAGCGGCATCATTTCTACAATTGTAACATCCGAGCCGCGTTCTGAGAAGTACTCGACCACATCAAGTCCAACTGCACCACCGCCGATAACTGCTACTTTTTTGTTACTAAATTCGGTAAAGTCATCGATATTCGAAATAAGTCCGAAAATCGAGTGAACCTTACTATCTTCTTTGTCAATCACGTCAAGCAAACCTTTAATTGGTGGAAGTAATGGTTTGGATCCTGTGGCATTAACTATCACATCAGGATTAAATGTATCAATAAGCGCAGTATCAGCTTTAGTGCCTGTAATAACTTTTAAATTGGTTAATTTTTCTGCTCGGTTCGCTAAATAATTAGGGAAATCGGCAATTCTACTTTTGTCTGGAAGGTTAGCAATGGCACGCGCCAAGCCACCAGTTTGTTCATTCGCTTCAATTAGCGTTGTGTTACAGCCAACTTCGGCCGCCGTACAAGCTGCTTCAAGCCCTGCTGTTCCGCCGCCAATGACGACAACATTGGTCGGGCGAGTCACTTTTGTTTCTTTGTATTTATCTTCATGAATAATATCTGGATTTACCGTACAACGGATTGGCTTCGACTTCGAAATTCGGTGATCCGCGCAACCGATATTACAAGAAATACATTTTCGAAGCATATCTTCTTGGCCAGTTGCTACTTTGTTCACCCAGTTTGGCTCAGCAATTAAGCCACGTCCCATCGCAAGTAAATCAGCGTATCCTTCTGACAATATTTTCTCTGCTGCTTTTGGACTACGGATGTTCCCCGAAGTAATCGTTGGTTTGTTAAATTTATCTTTCACCGCTTTTGCAAGGTAGCTTCTCCAGCCATCTTCCAAGTTCATTTGGTCAATTTGCAAGTATAAATTATCGTTAATCGCCGCTGATACATTCAAAATATCCGCTTCTTCTTGGCAATAATCTAGCAGTTCCAAAATGTCTTCTAAATGGTTGCCACCTTCTGTAAATTCATCTGCACTAAAACGCAGTACGATTGGGAAAAATGGACCAACTTCCGCGCGGACTTTTTCCAAAATTAGTTTGACGATACGGGCGCGGTTTTCAGGCGTTCCACCAAATTCATCTGTTCGTTTGTTGTAAAGTGGCGATAAAAATTGGCATAGTAAGTACGAGTGTCCGCCGTGGATTTCGACTGCATCAAAGCCAGCTTGTTGGGCGCGTCTTGCAGCATCTCCGTATTTATTGACGATTTCATAAATTTCTTCTACTGTAAGCGGGCGCGGTACAGTGCCACCTTTTTTAGATGGAATATCTGATGCGGAAACCGGTTGAAGTCCATTCAAACGTGCTGGATAAGCAGATGCTCCAGCGTGGTTGATTTGGATGGATACACAAGTTCCATGTTTATGAAGACGTTCTGTTAATTTGTAAAATCCAGGAATGTATTGGTCATTATCGATTCGAAGTTGCGTTGTTCCGTTTGTACCATAAGGAAAATCTACACAAGCGTTTTCAATAGTGATTAGACCTGTCCCACCTTTTGCGCGTTGTTCATAATAATTCATATGTTCTTCTAAAAATTCGCCATTTAATCCAGCTAGGTTTGTCCCCATTGGTGGCATTATCACACGGTTTTTAATGGTCATTCTTTTTACAGTTAATGGTTCAAAAATACTCGGATAATCTGTCATAATAAGCCTCCTGCGACTATAATCTCAGCAAATGATTTGTTACATTATTCACGTTCAATAATGCACAATCTTATTTCTCTTTCATTATAAGTCAGGAATAATTATTAATCTAATGTATATTTTTCGATTTATCCATAGATTTTTTCTATACAATCGCTTACAATAGAGTTATCAAGGCATTCCGAGGAGGTTAACCGATGAACTTGCGTCAACTTTACTACTTTAAAAAATTAGCCGAACGAGAGCATTACACGATTGCAGCAGCCGAACTCTCCATTACCCAGCCTAGCCTAAGCCACTCTATCGCAGAACTTGAGCGCGAACTTGGCGTCTATTTATTTGAAAAACAAGGCCGCAACATCCGATTAACCAAATATGGTCGTTTCTATTTAACCTATGTGGAAAAATCCCTCGCCGAACTAGAAAAAGGCGAAAAATTGTTACACGAATTAACGAGCCCATCGCACGGAAATATTGATTTAGGGTTTATTTACACCATGGGCGCCCATACGGTTCCAGAGCTCGTCCAGAATTTCACCAAAGTCGAAAGCCATAAAGACATCACATTTTCCTTTTTCCAAGGTGCCACTAAATCAATTATCCCTGATCTAAAAAATGAAAAATTCGACCTAGCGATTTGCTCCTACGTCGAAAATGAACCTGATATTGAGTTTTTACCATTAACAAAACAAGAGTTAGTTGTTGTCGTTGCCGAAAACCACCCACTTGCCAAATATGATTCGATTGATTTACAAGACACCGCAGATTATTCGTATATTTTCTTTTCTGACACCAGTGGGCTGAGACCGCTTATTGATTCTCTTTTTGCGGAAATAAATATTCAACCTAAAATCGGCTGTTATGTAGAGGAGGATACCGCAATGGTTGGGCTTGTGAGTGTTGATTACGGCATTTCTATCATGCCAAAAATCTCCTCATTAGCACACTACAATGTCAAAGTATTATCCATCAACGAACCAAAACACGATCGTTTTATCTATCTAGCAAGTTTGAAAAATCACTACATCTCGCCTGCTTCCAAAGCTTTTAAAGATTTCGCATTACGTTATGGTGAAAAGTATTTCCTATAAAAAAGGAGCCAACCAAATCGGTGGCTCCTTTTCTATTAAAAATAAATACTTCCTGCTTCAGCATCCGCATTAAATCGGTATAACTCACCAACTTTTTCTAAATACGGTAAATACTCGATATTCTCCATAAATTCTACTTCATCCGGCAAAATCCCCGGCTTCGTACAGCCATCCAACGTTTGGTAAAGCAGCTCTGCCGAGAAAGTTTCCGGCAAGAAATCGCGAATCGCCGTCGTTAGTAAAAATTCTTCTGTAATCGCACTAAATGCTTTTTTGAGCATATCTAAATGGTCAAAGGCAAGCGGCAGTTCCAGTGCTTCCGTCATTGGGAAAAGTCCGATATCCACCGCATCATCCCCAGCCGCACGTTTTTCCAAAGCTTCTGGTGGCACAATCGCATAAAACGCCCGCGAAATAATCCAACCGCGCGGATCACGCCCCGGTTTATCAAACACACCAAAAGGAATCAGCGGAATATTCGTCAAACTTGTTTCCTCTTCTAGTTCACGCTCAGCCGCTTGGTCCGCAGATTCATTTTCATCCACAAATCCGCCCGGAACCGCCCATTTTCCGCCTTCCATATTTGGTTTTCCTTCTGCGTTTGTAAGGCTTCGTTTAATTAATAAAATATGTAATGTTGGTTTCCCGTTCAACTCTTTTACTGTAGTTAAAATCATATCGCTCGTATAGCCATCTGGTGTACGAAACTCTTTTGCATTATAATTTTTTAGCGCATCTTCTTTGTTCACAAATTCTTCTGTCATGTCAAAATCAGACTCCTTTTTGTGTATTTAGCTCTTTCCATTATAGTATCACAAAAAAAAGAATTTGTTCCAATCACTGGAACAAATCCTCTTATTTTTCGATAATTGTGCGACCTTTATAAGTGCCGTCTGGTGAGATGCGGTGTGACATACGGTATTCGCCTGTTTCACTATCGCGACTCAAACCTGGTGCTGTTAAGCCTTTATGCGTACGGCGCTTGTTTTTCTTCGCTTTGGACGTACGTCTAGCTGGAACTGCCATCTTGCTCGCCTCCTTATTTCTTACACTTGTACCATTGTAACGCTAATCACACGAAACATCAATCTTACAAATCCGCTAAATCCTTTACCCATTTATTCAAAGGACGGCGCGGTTTTGCTTCAGGAACTTCGGCTAAGCTAGTTAAGTGCAAAGTTCCGACAATTTTTTGCTCAGCAGGGATACCTAAATCATCCGCAAACTTCGCATCAAAAATAAATCTATTTGACCGCCAAATCATCCCAATTCCCGCTTCCCAGCCAAGTAATTGAATGTTTTGGATAAATGCACTAGTTGCCCCGATTGATTCGAAATCCTTTTTCCCGTGACCGATAATATTCGTGGTCACAATGAGTAAGTATGGCGGCGTAATAATTTTCTTCGCATAGCCTGCTTTTAAATCCGCAATCTCTGCTTCAGAAAAACTAACCCCTTGTTCGCGCTCGTTAAACTCAATGATTTTCTCGATGTAACGCTCTTTTTCAGCAAGTGTGTGCAATACGTATACATTCCACGGCTCTACTTTGCTGTGAAAAGGCGCATAGGCAGCTTGCTCTAAAATCGTGTTCACCGTTTCTCTTGAAATTGGCTCGTCGTTCGCTTTTTTAATGCTACGACGTTCCATAATTGTTTTTTCAATCATGTTTAATTCCTCCTTAAATGATAAACGTTATCATTTAGAGAATTATAGCATGATTGGTTTGTGGGTTGCTAGTAAAGGGGCTTTTGGAAAGAAAAACACTGTATTTATTTTCTCATCTGAAAACAAAAAAACAAGCCATCTACCTCGAAATGGCTTGTTCACTCACTTCTTATTTTTCAACAATCACAGGGTTTTGCACGTGAACTACTTCAAAACGAGCGATTGCATTTCCTACGATGCCTTTCCGGTCTTCTCTTTGTTCTCTAGTGTCTTTTGTTCTGCCGTGTGCTTTTTTGAAGGAATCGCTTTTCACCCAATTGCGTTGGGCTTCTTCGCTTTCCCATTTGCTTGTTACGACTACTTCTTCATAGTCTTTGTCTTCTGGTTTGCTGTGCCATAGTTCAAAACCTAGGAAACCTTCTACTTCTGCGATATCTTTTGTTGGATGTCCGTCGCCATTTGCGCCTGTGAACTGACGGATAACGTGCTCTGCTGCGCCTTTTTCTACCTTAATCGTATTAGTTACAATAATCATTCTTAAATCCCCCTTGGATAATTGTATTGTATGTATAATAGGCTAGTTCCTTTCATTATATTGATAATGATTCTCAATGTCAATTTTAGGGAATGGGATTGGAGTGGGATTTAAAAAGAACAAATTTCACAATCAATGAAATTTGTTCTTTGGTTTGTTAGTCTTTTTCAACCACCGGAATCCAAACTTCGGAATAATAATCAGCGGCGGTTGTGTCGCCTTCTGTGTAGACTTCTAGTTCTGGAGCGTTCCCGTGGGTATAGTTGCTTGTTTGGAACCATTCGCCGTAAATGTATTCCCACACTTTTTGGATTGCGTTGGGTAGTGGGCCGACTGATTTGAAGATGGCCCATTTACTTGCTGGGATGGTTAGTTTTTCCATGTCTGCTGGTGGGGTGAGTTCGGATTCAATCGCGATATAATAGTCCATTTGGTCGCCGTTCATTTGGCAGACGCCTAAAATACCGTCAATTGTTGCGAATTCGGCTAATTCGTTGATTCGTTCTGCATCGCCATTTGCGTTTGCTTCTTGCCAAAACTGGCTGATTTTTTCTTTTTGCGCATCATTTTCAACCGAAAAAGTTCGTTTTTTTCCGACGGCTGTAAAAGCATTTCGTTCGACAATTTCTACTTCCATGATTTTTGTCCTCCTTCAATTGCTTTCGGTACCTTAAGTATAAACAAAAACTATCCAATCTCCAAATGGAAACCAGATAGTTTGAATTATTATTCTTCCGCTGCTGCTTGTTTTTGTTTCATCCGTTCGCGCACGCCAACTCGTTTGATTTGTTTACTACGAAGTTGCCCACACGCGGCATCAATATCCGTCCCGTGTTCGCGGCGAATAACACAATTAATACCATTTTTCTTAAGGGTATCATAGAAAGCGAGTACGTCTTCTTTTGTGCTACGTTCATAATCAATATGCTCGTCCACTGGGTTGTAAGGAATCAAGTTAACATAAGCTAAATGACGATGTTCGCCGAGAAGTGCCGCCAGTTCGAGCGCTTCTTTTTTATGGTCGTTCACACCTTTTAACATAATGTATTCAAACGTGATTCGGCGGTTAGTTTTGTTAACGTAATAATGGATCGCTTCCATCAATTTCTCAATTGAATAGGTCTTGTTAATACGCATAATGCTCGTCCGCAGTTCATTGTTCGGCGCATGGAGGGAAATCGCTAAGTTAACTTGGAAATCCTCATTGGCAAAATCAATAATGCGCGGTGCAAGGCCACTTGTCGAAACAGTGATATGGCGCGCGCCGATTGCGAGGCCTTTGTCATGATTAATCACACGCAAGAAATCCATCACATTATCGTAATTATCAAACGGTTCCCCGATTCCCATTACAACCACGTGACTCACGCGTTCTTCCAAATTACGTCCATCCAAATAATGCTGCACATTCATAATTTGTTCCACGATTTCGCCAGCAGTTAAGTCGCGACTTTTCTTCAAAAGCCCACTCGCACAAAAAGTACAGCCGATATTACAACCAACTTGGGTCGTTACACAAACCGACAAGCCATATTCTTGCTTCATCATCACGGTTTCAATTAAGTTCCCGTCACTCAGCTTAAATAAATATTTCGTCGTGCCATCTGTAGATTCTTGTACCACTTGTTCTTCTAAAGTGTTCATCACAAAATTCGCTGTTAAAAGTTCAATTGTTTCTTTTGGAACGTTACTCATTTCTTCAAAAGTTTTGACACGTTTTCTATAAAGCCAGTCCCACACTTGTGTTGCGCGGAATTTCTTTTGACCGTGTGCTTCTAGCCATTCTGTTAATTTTGTCCATGTTAATCCATAAATGGAGCTTTTTTCCATTGTTCAGCCTCTTTTCAGGTCTTGTTTTCGTCTATAAAGATTATAGCTGTTTTATGGTTCACAAGCAATGCTATTTCGCAAATATCAGTCGTTTGTCCTGTCTCGCACAAAAAAAGTAGCTATTCTGTCACAAATAGCTACTTTTTCACTTTATCTAAACATGGTTTGGGTTGCTTTCGCTAGCACTTTTGGATCACGATTATGTGGTGTTACTGGACAGATTTTTTTGTCAATATCAAGTAACGTATACACGGCGATTCTAGCAGCGCGAACGGAATATTCTTCGGTGAAAACCATATCTTTTGGAATTTCCACAAATTGGCTAATCATCGCGAAGTTTGTACTGCCCTCCGGAACAACAGCCGGACGATCGCTCATTGCCCGCGGTTCGAATTGCGCGTCAATGTACGGCATATAGCACGGAATTACATTGATTATATCCGCTTTAATTTCTTCAAAATCATCTTGCCAGTTCAAATGACACATTAATTCATATAAAATTTCTTCCCCAGTACATTCTTTCATTGGTTTTTTCACGAAATCACCAACGCGGTCTGGATATAATCCGTAACCCCAGAAAATCGTAGTATTCGCATCTTGCGCTTTAAAATGTGGTTGTGCAGCAACAACCGTACTCATAAGCCAATTGGAATCTTTAAATGTCATAAGCGCGCCACTTCCCGGAATATTTCCAGTGAAGCGTTCGATACGTTTTAATAATTTATCACCATGACAAGTGACGGTAAAGCTTTGCCAATTTGTTTCTTCCTCATGAGCGAAGAATGGCTCTGGATTCCCTAAATTTGGTTTCTTTTGCGCGACTTTATACCAAAGCTCCCCGGAAATTGGTTTTTCTTCTGGTTTCGGTGCTGGCGTATTCATATCGCCGAGTGTCGCACTATCCGTCATACATGCATTCGTCATAATCACGTCATCGTCTGGGCCAAGTTCAATAGTTGATCCATCCGATAAATGAAGTGCTGTCGCTGTAATTCCAGGCGCATCTTTAAAATCGATATCTTCCACCGTTTGATTAATCGTAAAATCAACATGATGTTTATCTAAAAATGTTTTTAAAGGTAAAATCAAGCTTTCGTATTGGTTTAGAGGCGTTCTCGTTACACCTTCCAGCGTATCAATCCGACTAAATTCTAACATCATCCGATTCATATAACGTCTAAATTCAAACAAGCTGCTCCATTTTTGGAAAGCAAAAGTGGTTTGCCACATATACCAAAAATTCGTTTCAAAAAAGTGTTCGTCAAACCAATCACGTATCGTTAAATTATCCAGTTTTTCTTCCGGAGTAGCGAGCAGTTTCGTCATCAACATCCGGTCATTATTATTAAATCCCATCGAATGCGCATCGAGGATATTGCGATCTTTATCAACTAATCTCGCTTGCGCATGGGTTGGATGTAAATGGTCAAAATTCAAAATCTCTTCCGTCACACTAAAGTTCGGCATATCAAGCGACGGAATACTACTAAATAAATCCCAGAAATTTTCATAAGTTTCTTCATTTAACATCCGACCACCGCGACAAACAAAGCCATGTTCCACACTTCCGGCTCCATCATTACTTCCGCCTAAAATATGCATACCTTCAATAATATGAATATTTTTCCCATCAAAATTGGCATCACGAATTAAATAAACAGCGCCCGCCAAACTAGCAATCCCGCCACCGACGAAATACACTTGTTTGTCACCATAATAGCGCGCCTTAATTGCTTCATCCACTGCCTGTTCTTTTTCAGCGGCCTTTTGTTCAGAAATTTTCTTTGCGGCAATACCTGTTCCAATTGCAGCCCCAGTTAGAGCGACTAGCGTACGTTTTTTATTTTTCATCACTATCTCCTCCAATTTCTTGATACAGATAGTATACCGCTTGTCGTTCGCTTTTAATCTGGGCAAAAGAACGCTTATGTCTGGTTTTTAGACAAATTAGCCATATTGTCTAGTTTTCGCGGTACATGCTGTTTGCCAAAAATTCCGTATCCTTTGCAAGTCGAAATAGCTGGTTCGCAATCGTTTCCGGTGCCTCTTTAAAACCACGCGTAATCCATTTAATCAGTACACCCGAGCATCCGTAAGAAAAGAATTCCGCATAAAACACCCGATCTGCCTCGTTCACGGCTCCATTCGTATCAATTTTTTCAAATAAATCCATAAACAGCGAATTCGTTAGTTTTGAAAAGCAAAAAGAAAGAATACTCGCATCCGCGGAAACCGTATTTTTATAGAAATCAGCATTTTCTTTAATCGATTCCAGCATTTTCAGCACATGTTTATCCCAATTTCCAAGCGTAATCCCATCCGCCAAACAATGGAAAAAGTCATTTTCATAGGTCCAAGTAAGCAAATCGTATTTATCTGTAAAATGATAGTAAAAAGTTTGCCGATTAAGCCCACAAATATTCGTAATATCCGCAATACTAATCTTTTCAAACCTCTTATGCTGACAAAGCTCCATCAGCCCACCAGCAATCGCTTTTTTAGTAATGAGTGATTCCGCCATGGCATCCGCCCCGTTTCGTTTGTTTGGGTTAATTGTATCTCAGGTGGGGTTGGAATTGCTAGGGAAAGCATGGGAAAGATTGGTGCTTTATTATCTCCTTGAATGAAAATGACAGATTTTGGTTGAACTAATCCAAAGCTTTTTGGCTTCCCGGCTAGCTCGCGTGCATTAAGGTGTCTCAAGTTATTTAGTAAATTCACTTTGGGACCTTAGCCTGCTTAATCATTCGATTGGCGTGATACTTTTTATGTAGAGCTTATATAAAAGTAATACAAAAAAGTAAGCAGTAGTAGCACTGCTTACTTGAAATGCTTGAGTTTTTGTTTTAATCATTTTGCTCTTGTAGTGGTGGATGCTTCACTTGATCGTCCTCTTGACTCGAGCCATCTTTAAAAACAAGTAGATTAATATGGTAAGGCGTATTCCTTTTACTATTGTAGTTGTATTCATACACTAAATTAGGGTCATCCTTAAACACTATCGTGACATAGTATCCTCCTCTAGTCCAATCTTTTTGAATATCCCTCGTTTTAACTTGTGTTGAATTTATCTTTTGCGCTGCTAAGTAATCATCTACTGCTTCATTTGCTGTATGTTTAGGAATCGCAAACCAATAAACATATCCGATAACATAAAGAATTAACACTAGTCCAATCGTTATCCACCATTTTTTATACTTTTTCATCTAGCTACACTTCCTAAGACATGAGATTTATTTAAAGTATTTAACTTGTTGTGGCTTATATGCTTTCGCAAAATGGATTTTCCGCATTTCCCTAATCAAATACGTTTACTAATAGTTTGGTATTAGATTAGGGAAAGATATTTTATGAAGTATACCCTATTTAGACAATAAAAAATCACCTATTGATTCGTATAAAAGTAAAATGTGATTTATTATAAACCTATAAAAAGAGAAGGCGAAAATGTTCCACCTCTTCTAAAGTTTATTGTTGTTAATAATACACAATTTCTATCAGACTAAATTAGTGAGTTTTTACTCCGCTTAATTTACTGCTACTTCGATTTATTCATCTCTTCCAATTGTTCTTGTAATGATGGGTGTTTCATCTGGTTATCCTCTTGACTTGAGCCATCTTTAAATGCAATTAGGTAAATATGATGAGGATATTCGTATCTTTCATCATAAACATATTCATATTTTAAATCGGAATCATCTTTAAATACTATCGTTGTAAGATAACCACCCATTTTCCAATCTTTCTTTATCACTCTTGTTTCAATTTGACTGGATTTGATTTTTTGTTCTGCTAGATAGTTATCCACTGCTTTATTCGCCGTATGTTTGGGAATTGCAAACCAATAAACATATCCGATAACGCAAAGAATTAACACTATACCAATCGTTATCCACCATTTTTTATACTTTTTCATTCAGCAACACTTCCTAAGACATGAGATTTATTTAAAGTATTTTACTTGTTGTGGCTTATAGGTTTTTGAAAAATGGAGTTTCCGTGTTTCTTGAATCAAATACGTTTAAGAGTTCGATATAAGAGTTAGACAATAATAAATCACCTATTGATTCGTATCAAAGTAAAATGTGATTTATTATACACATATAAAAAGAGGCGGCGAAAATGCTCCGCCTATTCTACAGCTTATTGTTGTTAATAATACACAATTCCTAGCAAACTAAATTAGCGAAGTTTTTAACTCCGCTTAATTTAAAGCTACTTCGATTTATTCATCTCCTTCAATTGTTCTTCTAATGGTGGGTGTTTCATCTCGCCTTCTGTTTGTCCCGAACCATCTTTATAAGCGTCCACAAAAACATGGTAAGGTAAGTCTATTCTTTCATCATAGCTATATTCATACTTTAGATTTGGATCATCTTTAAATATTATCGTTGTAAGATAACCACCCATTTTCCAATCTTTCTTTATCACTCTTGTATCAATTTGACTAGATTTGATTTTTTGTTCTGCTAGATAGTTACCCACTGCTTTATTCGCTGTATTCTTGGGAATCGCAAACCAATAAACATATCCAATAACACTAAGTAGGAATATGATACCTATTGTTATCCACCATTTTTTATACTTTTTCATTTAGCTACACTTCCTAAGGCATGAGATTTATTTAAAGTATTTCACTTGTTGCCTTTTTGAAAAATAATTTGGTAAACAACTAATGAAGGAAATACATGTACTACAGGCTTACTTCCTTTACCACAATAGTTGTTTCTACTAAAACCATAGCATAGAAAATGAATGTATAACCAAAAATGTAATGAAATGTCCGATTCTTATCATGAACGACCCATTTTAGGCGAAAATCAATACATTAAGAATTGATTTACTTAAATTTATGTTCAAAATAACACAAATTGTGTCAATATACATAATTTTATACATTGAAAAATAAAATAAGCCATTTAACCCTTCTAATAAATAACCTATTTCATATAGAACCATAATCCCACGTGTATAAACCGTATTTTTATACACGTGGGATTACTTTATAAAAAATGAATGGAATGTTCCACTATCGCTAACAAGAACTAGGCTTACACTTCCTGAGCTGGTTTTCATTTTATCAAGCGCATCCTCGGTTATTTCAGTAATTTTTTTATAAGCTTTCTCAGCAAAATTGGAAATTCTAGGGAAAACATGGAAAACGTTTGTTCGCTAATATATAATTGAAAAAAAGAGGTGAATATGATGAAAATGACAGACCCGCTGTACGGAACATTTGAAATAGAACCAGTTTTGGCTGAACTAATCCAAAGTCCATTGGTTTCCCGGCTAGCACACGTGCATCAAGGTGGTTCGAGTTATTTAGTAAATCCGCTTTGGGACCTTAGCCGGCTTGATCATTCGATTGGTGTGATGCTTTTTATTAGGAAGTTCGGTGGCTCTTTGGAGGAGCAAATTGCTGGCTTACTGCACGACGTATCGCACACTGTTTTTTCGCATGTGGTGGATTATGCGCTTGATTTTGAAGAGGAAGATTATCATGAGCAGATTTTTGAGGATTTTGTAAAAACTTCGACGATTCCTGCCATTTTAGAGAAGTATGGTTATTCTTTTGAAGGGATTTTTGAGGATATTTCGAAGTGGGAAATTTTGGAGCAAGAAGCCCCGGAGCTTTGTGCTGACCGGATTGATTACACGTTGCAAGATTTGTATCGACATGGGAAAATTAGTTTGGCTGAGGTGGAGGGATTTTTGCAGGCTTTAGTAATGGTGAATGGGCGGCTTTACTTGGCGAATATCTCTTCCGCTGAATGGTTTGTTAAGCAATATTATTCAGAGGTGATTGATTATTTTTATGATCCACTGAATGTTTATAGTTATGAGATTTTGGCTGAAGCAATGCGCATTGCGTTTCAGCAGGAGACGATTACGACCGATGATCTTCGGTTGACTGATGCTGAATTATTGGCTAAATTGAATGCGAATTCAGATGCTCGGGAGAAAATTCAGTTGCTCGCGAGTGCCCATTTGGAAGAAAATGAGGTAGACTTTACTTATCATCATAAGAAGAAAATGCGTTTGATTAATCCGTCTGTTTTGGTGGATGGGCGGCTTATTCCGGCGGATGAGCTTTCAGAAAAAGTACGTGAAATGAATGATTGGGCATCTGAGAGAAGTAAGCACGGCATCTACATAAAAGCAACCAAAAAAAGTAAGCAGTAGTGACACTGCTTACTTGAGAGGTTTGAGTTAACAATACTCCTATTTAGTTTGGAACATCCATCTATTCATATATTTACATCCGTTAGACTAATACAATAATTAAACTTAATAGAACTACTAACACGCCTTCAAATAACATAGTGCTCCAAAGATATTCTTTTTTCTTCACATTTACTATACTTGTTGCTAAGAAGCAGATTAAAAGAATGATGTGAAGCCAAATTGGAAAAGCAATGCCAGTATTATTACTAACCATAGAAATACTCATGTAAATGCATACTATTGTCCAAACGATTAATGTACTTGTTAAAATTATTCTTTTCACTATACTATTACTCCTTAATATGCTTTGGAATTAAAGAACCAATGTCCTACATTTTTTAGTTGTTAATCTATTTTTTGCCTTTAAGTGTACCTATTGCACGTACATCCTGATATTTAAAAGCATATATTTTCTTACCATAGCTTGTTGGAACTAATCCTGTTATGCAATACTGCTTACTTGATAGTCTAAAGTTAATTTACACAGATTAAACACTTTTATTTGAATATACGAGTTCACTTTTTGTATTTCTTATTAAATTCATTGTGTACGTTTGCACATTTTATACAAACATACACTCTTATTTATAATATGTCTTTTTTATCATTTTTATAGTTATAGGTTAATTTTTACTGTTTGTGATTATATTTCCTTATAGGAATTTAAGTACAGCAATAATGTTCTTTTATTGCTCCATCGTTTTAAAATTATTTAGAAATTGAATTCCTTTATTTAATTCTTTCTCAATATCGCTCCATTGACTTGTTTCATCATCATACCAAGAATAGATAATTTTAACTTTTCCATCCATCAAAGAAACTACTTCAAATGAAATATAGCGATATGGGGCATAAGTAGGTTCTTCAACTACAATTTCTGCCATGCATTTGTCATTATCCAGTTCTACAACATAACCGTCTTTTTCATTCTTTATAATTGTTAATTTTATATTATTCTCCTTCAGATTTTCTTTTTTTGAATCTATCAATTGGATTACACTCAAACGAATGCCGCTATATGTATCTTTTGGCATAATTACGTTCCTCTCAAATTTTATGATTCAAGCTAAAGCTTCTAAAGAACGAGTCACTTCTTCTCTAATTTGCTTTTCACTGTAGTAAACATTAGGTGATTTCAAATCTTATTCACTATCAGAGAATCTAGCTGCCATATCAGACACATTCCCTAAAATTGTGTATTCTTCCATAGAAGAAACTCGTCTAAAATACGGAATAACATTTCCATAAAACAGAAAAAGAGAAGACTTTTTCTTCCCCAGTCTAAGACCTTGCTAATCTTTGAGCAAGGTCTTTTAGTTTATACTAGTTTTTTTTATAATGCCCTACCACATTCGTTTAGTCTGTGATGTTTTTTTAACTAGCTTAGTTAAACTAGCATTGGCATAATAATAAGAATCATACTTATAAAATTGATAACCACTAGTACGATATTGTTTCACTCTAACATATAATGTTTTCGCCCCCATTGATCGAGCAGCATCAATAATTGCAACTATTCCAAAGATTGGACCTGTAATTGGCATGAATGATAGAATCCCCAATGCAAGACTTCTCATATTACCTTGTGTGGTTGTATTATACTTAGTTGTTTGAACATATATCCATTTAGAAGCTTTCAGTAACCGAGGCTAAGTGGCGATATTTATGCCATCTTCAATGTCTAAAGGAGGTGCTTCTAGTTCAAGCTCATTATCTACATAAACGTTACCTTCTTCATCCCTATGTACATTTTCTATTGTACCATCATCAGATGTAATTACCCCGTTTTCTTCGTCGTTCATTTCAATTTTTACAGTTTCGCCCGTCTTCTTATCTTCAATAACTAAAGTATTACCCGTTTGGGTTGCTATAAAATTTTCTCCGTCATATGATTCAGTAGGAGTGTTCTCTGTTTCTGATGCATAAGTTGCCAGTGGCAGAACCGAAAGAGACATTAACATAACTGGTGCTAGTACTATAATGATTTTTTTCATGGTTATCTCGCTCCCTTATTATGTTTTTTTAGACAGATACTTATTATACAAAAACCAATTGAATAATGTACCTAACAACAAAAGTATCCCTGCAACCCATATAAAGCTTTGATTCATATAGACATATGAAACATATAGGCCAACAATAACTAGAATAAGAATCCCGAAAAACACACCAATAATAATTTTTTTCATTTTATCCATCTCCTTTACCTAAAAGCACGACATCCCACGCTACAATACTTTTGTTTTTTTCTTAAAGTACTTCAACTATATATGTATCCGCTTACATTAGAAATGTTACAATAATGTTACTAATATGTCAAGTTGATATAATCACAAATGAATTCCTGAAAGATTTCTTTATTAAATCATTTGCCCATCAATTTAAATTTAATTCTTCATAATTTGCTTCCAATCCGCCACATTACTCAAAGCAATCATTGATTCTTCGTTATCAGTATTGATTTTAAGCAATTGTTTATTTAATTTCCACTTTAGTATAACTATACTATTAAATCATTGACACCTAAATTTACAAAATTAAATTCTTTATACTAGCTATTTTCCATTGTCTATTTTGGGTATACTCTTTTTTACACTTTATGTATTTGTTAAAATGAACCATATAAATTATAATAGTTAAACTAAAAAAAGCACCAAAAGGAGACGTTAAATTCCAGCGCTCCTTTTGATGCTTTTATTGTTAATAATTACCGTCTGTTTCCTGCGTACTTATACCTATATCCAATATATCCCCTATTTCTTTATTCGACAAAAATTGACCTTTTTTAATTAATTTCCCATTCAGTATGACTATCGGAAGTTTTGTTAAACCTTCTTTTTCTAGAACTTCTCTTACTAGGTCATTATCCATAAAAGGTTGTATGTTTTCATCGTAAAAAAATAAATTAATATCAGCAGTTTTTTCTTTTAAGAAAACATAATTATCTTTGAATTGTTGTGTAGATATACTTTTAAACACTTCAATTTCTACTTCATCTTCTTTAAAATTACTCAGACAATAATAGTTTAATTCTATCATCTACCTAAAGTTTCACCTCCGGCTTTTGCTGAAATTGTTCCTATTCCCATTCTTGTATAATATTGAGTGCTTACACTACATGCAAAGTATTTTTTCTTTCCTGTATAATCAAAGTAAATTCCTCCACCATAGGCTTTAGGAGCTTTATGTGGGATAACTGAAGATGTTTTTCTTTTTGTTCCATAGGTTAATTGTGTGTTTAGTTCCAAAAAGCCGGCTTTGGAAGCTGTAATAACATAAATTGTATAACCTTTTGTCGCATTTACCTTTTTTGTTGATGCAGTCAGATTGATTGCATTAATAGACATAACTCCCGCTTTAAAAGGCGTTTCAATAATTGTTGTTTGTTGGTACTCTTCTTCCTCAGAGAATCCTTTACTTTCTAAATAAGACTTTTCTGTACTAGATAAAGAACTGAATTCTACTTCCTTATTTGCCTTATCTACTCCTATGGTAGATTCATCGGCTTTTACTCCTTGTGGAGAACTGATACCTATGCTAATCAACATTAAACTTACAAAGAGCTTTGATAGTAATTTCATTATGTTATCTCTTTTTTTATGTATTTACTTTTCTTGGACATTCGTAGACTGATAATATTTATTCTCTTCTGAAAACCCTAGTGACTCAATAATAGATTGCGTTTTTTTATCCAAATTTTGAAATTTAGTAGGCTCACTATTCTTTATAATTGTACTAGCCTCACTAGAAGTCCCCATCATTGAAATAAAAAGCAATCCAATAATTAATAATCCTCCCCACTTTAGCTTTTTCATTTTTCCACCCCCTTTGAAAAAATTATAGCATATAAACAAAATGTATAACCAAAAATGTAATGAAATGTCCAATTCTTGTCATGAACGACCTATTTTGGACTAAAATCAATACATTAAGAATTGATTTATTTGAATCCATATTCAAAACAACACAAATCGAGTCAACACGCATAATTTTATACATTGAAAAATAAACCAAGCCATTAAATCGTTCTAATAAATAACCTATTTCAAATAGAACTAAAATCCCATGTGTATAAAATGCATTTTTATACACATGAGACTACGTTATAAAAAACAGACTGGAAATAAAGTAATTTCTTACTTTATCTCTAGTCTGAAGTCAGCAATGCTCCACTATTTACTCTTCTTAAACCAAATTCCCCACAACTTTCACGCGCAATCTGGTTGCATTACCCGGATGATACGCTAATGGGATTTCTTCCACTTCCACCACTTCAATCGAGTCAGTCACTGCGCCGGCTAGAGTTGCTTGTTCTCTCGCCTTTTGCTCGGCATCTTGGAGCGCTTCTTCCCGCTCGATTTGCGAATAGATGTAGATTTGTTCGTATTGTCCACTGATTTGGGAAATGGATGCGCCGATTGCGTTGGCGACTGGGCCGTTTTTGTCGCGGAAAATTTGTGCGACACCAGAGATTTCGTCTGGAATAATCACGCTACCACCGCCAACAAGCACTAGGCTTACACTCCCCGAACTGGTTTTCATTTTATCAATCGCATCTTCGGTCATGTCAGCGATTTTTTTATAGGCTTTTTCGGCAAAATCGGTTGGGATATGTGCAACTAATTCAGGGTTACCGATTTCAGCCACCCCTAGTCGAACCGCGATGTCGGTAGTGGTCATCGTTTTACCGCCGAAAACTAGTGCTTCTTCGGAAATACGGTAGCCAACGCTATCTGGTCCGATTGTTATGTCGCCATCTTTTTCGCGAACGATACTTCCTCCACCAAGTCCGATGGAAATAATATCTGGCATTCTAAAATTAGTCCGCACTCCACCAACATCAACCGCAAGCGAGGACTCTCTAGGAAAACCATCCGTCAGCACTCCAATATCAGAAGTCGTGCCACCAACATCGAGAACCATCGCGTCTTTAAGTCCCGCCAAGTAGGATGCGCCGCGGATACTGTTCGTTGGTCCACAAGCAATTGTCAAAATCGGGAATTGTCTTGCATAGTTTAGTGACATTAAAGTCCCGTCGTTTTGGCAAAGATAGATTTCAGCGTGTGCAATTCCTTCTTGTTCTAGTGCTTTTTCAAAACCATCACTCGTTGCCGCAATAACTTTGAAAAGAGCTGCGTTTAAAATCGTCGCGTTTTCGCGTTCAATCAATCCAACAGAACCTACGGAAGAGGAAATCGAAACCGGAATATTCGCGCCAAGTTCTTCTTCAATAATTTTTTGAACAGCTAATTCTTGATCGTTTTTCAGGGAAGAAAAGACGCCAACAACTGCGACCGATTCCACTTCACCTTTCCAACTAGCTAAGGTTTCACGGATTTCTGCTTCGTTGATTTCTGATAACACCTGACCATCGTACTCATAGCCGCCACCTGTTAATTTATATTTCCCAGACAAGAAGCCAACCATGTCTTCCGGCCATGCTGTATATGGTAAAACGGATGCTGTTGCAGGATAGCCTAAACGAAGAACGCCAACTTTTGCTAATTTTTTACGTTCCACAATTGCGTTCGTACACTGCGTTGTTCCAAGCATGGCATGGGTTACTTTCGAGCGATCAATGCCCGTTTCGCTCAATACGCGATGAAGTGACTCAGTAATTCCTGTTTCAATATCTTCACTCGTTGGCATTTTTACACTATGAATGAGTTGTTGATTTTCATCTAAAATAACGGCATCGGTGTTTGTACCACCAACGTCAATTCCAATTTTATACATGACGGCGTTCCTCCTTTTTAACAAGTTCTTCTAGTGGTTCAAAATCGACATCGTAGCCGAAATAGCGCGGTCCAACTGTTTCGATACCTTTGTCCGTTCTCCAAGCATCATCAGCTGGTAGTGCCATGACACGGACACGTTTTCCGTATTTGAGCGCTTCCGTCGTTACCGGCATCAGCGTTTCAAGGTCTACCATACAAATTAAATCTGGTGTAATTGCTATCGGTTCGCCATTTTTCTCCGCAACAAGGTTTTCGTTTTGGAAATGAACAATGACTTCGCTATTCGTGTCTTTGTTTAGCCCGTCGATTTTCACACGACCAAAGTTGAAGCCTGCACGCGTTTCCCGAACAACATCGGTAATTTTCCCTTCGAATAAATGATAACCGTGCGTTACATCTAATAATTTTTGTAGTTTTTCTGCTTCGTCCATCGAAGTTTCGCGGATTACTTTGCCGATTTCTTCAGATAGCGTCACGATATTTTTAATACTACTTTGCTTGATTTGCGCGCCGTTACACGGATACAGGCTCACAAGAGAACTCGCGCCCATTTCGACCGTTGTCACACGTGCAAGTCGTTCGGTCCATTTATTATCAATTGTTTCCATGATGCCAATATTGCCTTTTTCATCGGTGATAGCCATTGGTGTTGCGGAAATCCCGTCTAGATGGAACGTCACCATTTGTAGTTCTGGAAAAGCTCGGCCCATGCCGTCGCAGTCCACCATTGGCAAGCCTAGTTGAGCTGCCACAACGATTGGAATCATTGAGTTTACCCCGCCAGCTTCCATTGGAAATGTTCCTTTTACTTCTTTGCCTACATATCTACCTAACTTTTCAAATACACGAACGAATTCGTCGCCTTTAGGAAATTTTTCAATGAGTACAGATGGCGCCCCCATCATCGCGGCTGGAATGAAATAATCATCATCCGCAATTTCTTCTGGGGATAAAAGTTTAATTGGTCCATGTTTTTTAATTGCAGTTAATGCCATCATCTTGCCTATATATGGATCTCCGCCGCCACCAGTGCCAAGAAACGCAGCACCAATCGCGATATTTTCAATAGCTTGTTCATCTAAATAACGCATTTATTTTCCCTCCAAGTTTTCTACATTGTTCGTTTTTCCGCTCAGCACTTTTGCTCCGACCAAGTAAACAGCAAGTGACAAGATAATGCCGATTAAAGGTTGATTTGGTAATTGTGGTAATGCTGGGAAAAATGTCAAAATGACTGGAATTCCTGCGATTACTGCTCCAACTAACCAAGAAGTTACCCCAAGCCAGTTTACACCCGGTACTGGAGCCCATTTAGACTTATCGCCTTTTTGAACGATCCAGTAAGAAGCAATCATCACTCCTGCAACAGGTGGCACCATCGCCGAAAGCACGGACATAATCGGAACAAAATGGTTCAAAATTCCGATAACCGCTAGAACTGTTCCCAGTCCGCCGGCAATCGCTACAGCCACTTTATGATATTTTTCTGAGATATTGAATACATTAATAATTGCGATACCACCGGAAAAAGCGTTGACCGCATTGGTAGTCCATGCCGCAAGTATCAGACCGATAATTCCAAGAACTGGTAAGCCTAGATTGGTGAATACTACGGAGATATCAGCTGTTCCTGCCGTAAGAGCAAGAATCGCTCCGACTGCAATCATAAGCACACCTGATGGTAAAATCCCAACAATAGCTGCTTTTACAACATCTTTGCGCGATTTCGTATACTGAGAATAATCGCCAGCAATAACCGCACCAAGCGCAAAAGAACCAATGGTGATAGCAAGTCCCGTCATAAACGACATACTGCCTGCTGGTTTGTAATTTTCTACAACCGCAAGTCCGCCATTGTTTAAAGAAACGACTAGCCCATAAATACACACAAAAAGTAAAATCGGAACTGCAATATAATTTAAAATACTCAAAATACGAATACCATAAATAGCCGAAAGTAACATGATAACTCCCCAAATCAAGGAAGATACTGGCACTGGAAGATTAATTCCATAAATGCCTAGAAACTGTGAAAATGCTGCGCCACATACATTGGCTTGAATACCAAACCATCCTAGACAAGCAATTGCTAAAAGAATGGATATGATTTTTTTCGACCCTTGTTCTCCAAAAACTTGTGAAGCTACACTAACTGCCGGAATGCCTAAATCACTACTTTGCATTCCTTGATATATCATAAATACAACAATAACGCCGTATCCTAAAAGTGCTATTAAAATTGCTTCCCATAAAGGCATACCTGAAATTAAGGTTCCTCCAACTAGTAGACTCGGTACACAAATCATTGCTCCGGTCCATACAAATGCTAAACTCTGCCAGGATTGCGCTTGCTCCACTGTTTTCTTCTCTGTCATTATGTTCCGCCCCTTTTTCTTGAATTTGTTATATTAATGACTAATTATATAAGAACTAGCTATCATTTGTATTTATCAGAATTGAAAAAAAATAGCGCAATCTTTGTCACTTTGGACAAAAAATGCACTATTTTCACTTATTATTGTTATTTCCGCCAAGCAAACGCCGAATCGCCACTGCTAAATAGAGATTGTAGGACTCTGGAATTTTTGTCGCCGGATATTGCAACAACTCATTAATCCGTTGAATTCGATATTTAATCGTGTTTTTATGCAGGAATAGTAATTCAGCCGCTTGATTATAATTGGATTCACCTTCCAGTAAAAATACAGACAGCGTTTCAATTAATTCATCATTATCCTCTAAAGACTTTAGTGGCCTCATTTGTTCTGCAATTGCTAACTCTCCCCGATCTACTATTTCCACACATTTTGCCGCAAAATCAATTTCTTGAAGAGAATAAATGGACTTGTTCGCATAAATTGCATTTGCTGCATTTTTATATTCATTAACGAGCGAATAAGCACTTTGTACATCTGACGTTTGCTCCATTCCTTGGCAAACGGTAATTTTCAAGTCTATCCCATGTTCTTTCATCATCATCGCAAACTCATTTGCTGTATGCGTCCGGTCTCGCTGTCCCACTGAATTATCAAGCAAAACAACGATATTGTCTTCAAATAAATCAATTAAAGAAACTTGGAAGTGACTAGCTACAAAACTTTTCAGTTCAGCTAAAACTTGCTCATTGTTACGAATTTCTTCGGTTTTCACAAGCCACATCCATTTAATAGAAGAAACATCCACATTTAAAATCTTACCAAGTCGTCGCATTTTAACACTTTCATCATTTAAAATGGCTTTCATCAGTTCAGCCGTACTAATTTCGACATAGTTTCTGCCCCATAAATTCATAAATACTTGGACTACTTCGGTAATTTGCATGACTACATCGGCCGTTAATGCGCCTTTTTCTTTCATCATAAATAAGTGCATTGCTTGCATACCATCTTGAAAAATCGGCTTTCTGGCCGTATAAAAATCACGTTCATCTAAATGGAGTTGTACAAGCTCATGTTCACCGATTTGTTTAGATGCCTCAATTATCCGTTCAAAATCCCAGTGGCGCGTTCGTGGCCAAGTGATAGAATTAATTACTTGGAAAGAATTATCCGTTAAAACGAGCGAAGAATGCGTTCTATCAGACAAAATTTTCAGCGTCGTATCAATATTTCGTTGCGGCGGTCGCACACTCGAAATCTGTTCTAATGACTCGGTTACAAAGTTAGTATCTGTCATTTCTTGCTTCACAATCGCTTCGACTACTTCATAAATCACTTCGCTATATCTAAGTGACATCTCGTTTTCTGGCATAACAATAATGGTAAAATCAAGTTCATTTGCAAAATCAATCAGCTTTTGATCAATTTTCGGCACAAAAATCCCAACATAGTAAAGAATTAAAGCAACTTCCCCAACCTTATGTAATCGCTCAATCGTGCGACACTGCGCCTCGACATCCTCACGAATATTCACAAAAGCAGATACAACAATTTCACTGCCATAAAATTCATCATTATCAAATAAATCATCTTCCAAAAGAGCTACTTCTGTGTATTCTAAAACAGAAATAGATGAAACTAGCTTAGATAATCCAGATTTTCCGGAGACTACTCTCGCTTCTTTTAAAGATGGTAATTTCATTAAATCTGCCAATTTTACGCTCAAAGTTCGCCACCTCCAGTTATTCTAAGTGTAAACAATCTCCTAGAAAAAGTCCATGCCACGTTAAATCTTTTACATTCAAGGCCTATTATAGTAGCATTGAACCATGAATAAACATATTCAGATTAAAAACATAAGAAAAGAAACGGAGGCAAATTATGTCTATAGAGCCATCCATTAAAATAGAAGAAATTATTAATGAAGTTGAAAAAGTAATCGTCGGCAAACGACATGTTGTTAAATTAAGCTTAACTGCCCTACTTGCGGGTGGTCACGTATTATTAGAAGATGTTCCTGGTGTTGGTAAAACGATGATGGTCCGCACCCTTTCTAAAACAATTGGTGTTTCCTTTAAACGAATTCAATTTACACCAGATTTACTTCCAGCAGATGTGACGGGGGTTTCGATTTTCAATCCTGAAACGCGTGATTTTGAATTCCGTCCAGGTCCTGTCATGGGAAATATTGTTCTTGCGGATGAAATTAACCGTACTGCGCCTCGAACTCAAGCTGCTTTACTTGAAGGTATGGCTGAGAACAGTGTGACAGTAGATGGTATTACGCGCAAACTTGCCAACCCATTTTTCGTTATGGCGACACAAAATCCGATTGAATATGAAGGAACGTACGCCCTTCCCGAAGCACAATTAGACCGTTTTTTGCTTAAAATTAATATTGGTTACCCGACAGTCGAGGAAGAAATGCAGCTGCTTACATTAAAACAATACCAGGATCCACTTGACCAAACACAGCAAGTGGTGACACTCAGCGAATTACTGGACCTAAAAAATAAAGCAAAACAAGTTTTTATAGATGATGTTTTAAAAAATTATATTATTCGCTTAGTTGACGCGACTCGAAAACACCCTTCTGTTGCCCTCGGAATTAGTCCACGTGGCTCGCTCGCTTTCATGCAGGCCGCTCAAGCTTTTGCGCTTATTGAAGGTCGAGATTATGTGATTCCTGATGATATTCAGTATTTAGCACCGTATATTTTCACCCATCGTCTTATTTTGAAGTCCGAAGCTTATTATAATGAGGAAACAGCCGAATCCATTATTGCTTCTATTTTGAAAAACACGTCAGTTCCGGTAGAGAAGAGGTAGCTAAATGTTGAAAAAACGCCTCCTGTTAGCATCTCGGTGGATTATTATGCTAATTATTTACGCTGGACTTTGGACGTATACGTTATTTCAAGGTGATACAGCTAGTTGGTTTTTAACCTATTTCTTTAGTTTTATCTTGTTACTTTTATTTTTATCCTCGATTTATCCACTAAAAGCGTGGAAAGTGAATCGGAGCTTTGTTAAAAATACCTATCATGATGGCGATTTAATTGATATGCAAGTATCATTCACTCGAAAATCGCGTTATCCGGTGGGTTATTTGCTATTCCAACAAAAAATACCCGCTACCTTTGGCAAAGTGAGGGCTCGCCAACAAGTAGTTTATCCGCTTTTTAAAAAGCAATTCACGGTCACACTAGCTGGATTTGTAGGCGTTCGTGGGATTCATTCATTTCCGCCAGTGGATGTAGAAACTAGTGATGCTTTCGGTTTGTTGGAACGTTCGCGCCAACTATCTTCCGAAAAATCGCTCACTATTTATCCAACCTATTTTCCCAATGTGCTAGAAAAAATCAGTGATGCTTCTCCAGAAAACGAACGCAATGCCGCTTATTGGACGCTTAAGAAAAACAGCAATTTGCACAGTTTGCGCGAATTTTCTTCAGGCGACCGGATTTCCCTTATCGACTGGAAATCCTCTGCTAAAAGTGACCAACTGATGACGCGAGAGTTTGAAAATAGTGCTACATCGCGGTTATCCGTCATTTTTTATGGAGCAAGCCATCCCAATTTCGAATTATCCCTTCGAGCAGCTTACTCGTTCATACGCAAAATCTCTGAAGAAAATGGAGAAATTCGCGTCACACTTTTAGGTGATCAAACGAGTAAATTTGCTCCAGCGAAAGGTACTAGTAGGCTTCAAGATATTTCAACAGCTTTCGCAGAAATCGCACCAGTAGATAGTTTAACACTGCAAGAATCGCTTGATAGTAATTTACGTTCCGGCGAGAAAATCCTTCTGTTCACACCATGTATGGATACGATGTTAATGCAAAAAGTGACTCGTTTAACGGATAACAAACAGCTCCAAATCATTACTTTCCAATCAGAGCATTCTAAAGCGATGGATGCTCCAGCGATTTTCCTTGAGCAAGCCAGTCTTTTAAGCAGATGGGAGCGTGAAACTAAATGAAAAGGTATTTAACGCTCGTCATGCTATTCATTCTATCTGTTTTGCTTATCTCTGAGTGGATTTATCCATTCGCTGAGCTGACCGAACTCTCTACAGCAAACTGGATTATTTTGTTTATAACCCTTTCACTCGGTAGTTTTTTCCTCCGTTTGAAATATTATTGGACGATTCCGCTTCATGTCGTAATGATTATCATCGTTTCAGGAATTTACTATGCTAAAGGTGGTATTCTGGCAGGGAATTGGCTTGGTTCTTTTTTCCAAATTACCTTTAATGGATTTAGAGATATGGTACAGTTTCGCTCGTCCGATATTTCTATGGACTTTATTTTAATCGTTTTTTTAATTGCTTTATGGCTTTTGAGTTATATTACTACGTATAGTATTTTGCGCAAACAGCGGATTATGAGCGTTTTAGTTTTAACTGTTGCTTATTTAGCGGTTATTAATACCTTTACAGATTATAACAGTAATTGGGCCATCGTCCGAACTGTATTAGAAGGATTTTTATTACTTCATCTTGCACTGGCAAGTCGGATTGCAGCGCCAAATAGAATTAGCGCGGACTCCTTGAAACGTAATGGTTTGTTTTATCATATTTTTGTGATTTTATTACTGGCCGCATTTGTTTTTAGTTCGTTAATGCTTCCGAAAAAAGCACCAATTTTCCCTGATCCAATACCAACGATAAAAAATGCGCTTGGAATTAATACAACGCGCACGGTTGGTTATAGTGAAGACGACACAACGCTTGGTGGTGCTCTCAAAAAGGATAATGCTACTGTATTCACGGCCCGGGCGGAAAAAGGGCACTACTGGCGTGTAGAATCGAAAACGGTCTATACTGGCACCGGCTGGGCAAATGCAAATTCCGGGGATGTCATATCCTTCTCTTCCGGTGATAATTTTCCTATTCAACTCACAGAAAAAACAACTGGTGCTACAAACACGGCTGAAATCAGTTTTGCTTCTTCTAGTGATTACATGCCTTATCCATATGGGACGCAAGCAGTTAATGGCGCAGTGGACTCGTTCAGTGCCAATTTAACCATTGAGCGAGTTGGACCTGTGGATACAATCAAGAATTACACGGTTCAATTAAAAACACCCGTTTATAATATTGAAAAAATGCAGAATGCTGACTTTAGCACACTTTCTAACGCTTTTGTTTCCCAATATACACAAACACCAAAAGACTTACCAGACCGGGTGACAAAACTGGCGAATAAAGTAACTAAAGACGCTGATTCAATTTACGACAAAACGAAAGCAATCGAAAGCTATTTAAGCACTTCTGGCACATTTACTTATAGTACAGATGATGCGAAAGAAACGCCTATGGGAGCAGATTATGTCGATCAATTTTTATTTGAAACGCAAATTGGGTATTGTGATAACTTTTCTACTTCCATGGTAGTCATGCTTCGATCGCTTGGGATTCCAGCAAGATGGGCCAAGGGCTACACACCTGGTGAGGGTGAGAAAAAAGAAAATGATGCTAAAACGACTTACACAATCACAAATAACAATGCCCATTCTTGGCCGGAAGTATTTTTCCCAGGTACTGGATGGGTTCCATTTGAGCCAACAGCAACATTCTCCAATCCCGAAAATTTCCAAGAACCAACAACAGAAACAGCTAATAAACCTGAAACACCTAATGATAGTACAAGTACACCGGAAACGCCAAATACACCTGATAAAACGCCAGAACAAGATAACGGCAGCAGCTCCACTGGTGAAACACCGAAAAAAGAAGAACCTAAAACAGAAACAGCGACCTCTAATGTCGAAATTCCGTCTTGGGTTTGGTGGATTCCTGCTGGACTAGTTGTGGCACTGCTTGCACTAGCTATTGTATTTAGGCGCAGAATCCGTGGCTATTTATTGCTTCGTTCTCTGAGAAATAGTCCGGAATTTGGCAAAACCTATCATAGACTCATGAAATTACTTGCTTCTTATGGTTATGTCCGCGAATCGAGTGAAACGTTACGTCACTTTGGCACCAGAGTGGATGCTGAATTAACAACGACAGAATTTTCGCGACTAACGAAAATGTATGAAGCGCAAGTTTATAGTAATAACTTAACGGAAAAAGTGATAACTGCGGAAGAAACGCAGCTTGTGCAACAAGTTATAGCTCGATTAACTAAATAAACAGAGAAAAAGCGCCTAAGAAAATATTCACGGCGCTTTTTCTTATGTAATATTTTTATCTTTTCTTCGTAAATATGCGATAATATTAACATGAATAAATTAAAGGAGACTTGAAAATGACAACTATTTTCCCAAAAGAACAAAATGTCACTCCCCTTTTCGAACAGATATTGGCTAATCCAACAGCTTGCAGACGTTTCAAAGATGTATTTCTTGATAATTTAGAGAGCTATCAAGAGACGCGCGGTTTTGAAAAAGATGATACCCTTTTTGCCAAAATTATTTTGTCGGCTTATAGGCAAAGTGATGTAAGTGCCTTGTTGTTAGGTGTTTGCGGGAGAACACTATTCGAACTTCTCAGACAAGCTTTTCTTATTCCCAAAAAATTAACCGTGGATAATCCGTTCTTTTTAACAGATAAAGAAGGTAATTTTATAGCCAAGAAGGACGATATTTCTAACCGCGAACAGGAGAAATTTCAAGAGATTTATCAATCGGATTTGCATCATGCTGAAACAACGATTTTCTTAGTAGATGATGATGATATCGTTCATTCCTACGAGCCAGATTTTTCGATTTCTACCAAACGTATCAATAAAAAAAGAGGGATACTAGTGCTTTACTCCCTTCCAAATACTTTAAAACTAGAAATGACTGAATCCGAAGTCTATGCGTTTATTTGGAAAACTTTCTTGCATATACAGGAAATCATTCCATCCAGCCGAATTTTCTATGGACAAGAAACATCAGAAAATGCAGATGAACTTGGCGTATTTCTTCCAATTCACCATTTTGAGAAAAAAATGCTGCAAAATATCGAGCAAGTTAATGAGCTAGTTGACGCTCTTCGCGAACAAATGGTTAATAAATAAGACAAAAAGGATGAAAAATCATGGCAAGAACTAGACAAATTTCAGAATCAATCGGGTTGGGGCTGTTACTTGCACTGGCTGGCGGATTTATGGATGCTTACTCTTACATTGAAAGAGGCCAGGTATTCGCTAATGCGCAGACTGGGAATATACTTTTATTTGGAATTAATATTTCAGAGGGGAACTGGGCTATCGCTATTCAATATTTTTGGCCGGTTGTCTCTTTTACGGTCGGAATCGCATTATCTGAAGTGATTCATCGGCGCGATATTAGGCGTCTTCACTGGCGCCAGCTTTCTGTCTTGATAGAAGCGGTAATTTTGATTGGGGTCGCATTTATTCCACTTGATCATAATCTGATTGCCAATTCACTCATATCTTTCGTATGTGGTATTCAGGTAGAAAGTTTCCGAAAAATGCATGGTAGAGGGGTTGCGACGACGATGTGCATAGGGAATTTGCGAAGTGCTACGCAAAACTTATGTGATTATTTCGAGTACAAGGAAAAACAATATCTTCACAATAGTTTCTTGTATTTTTCGGTTATTCTTAGTTTTATTATTGGCGCCGTAGTGGGGAATTTCTTTATCCAGCTATTTGCTCAATATGCCATTCTCGTTTGTGCATTTTTACAGCTTATCGCCTTTATGATGATGTTTATTGATAGAGAAAGCAAGATTATCTAAAAAAATGCCAACAAAATGATTTCTCACTTTGTTGGCATTTTTTTATTTTACTTCTTCATCTACTTTTTTAAATTCGAAGTTCTTCATCCATTTTTTATTTTTGCGAATGGAGAAGTAACCGATGATGGATATCACGAAAGCCCCGAGGAAGTCAACGAACAGATCGCCCATTGTATCAGCAACTGCTGCATGACCTTGAAGCATCGTTCCATCTTCTAACATCGTTTTTTGCATATTCATTCCAAAGCTATCGGCTGCAAATTCATAGAACTCCCAGAAAACACCCAAGAATACAGCAAAGCTACAAGCAAATAATGCAACGAAAACCGGACTCATCGAAAGGGTAATCCGTTCATCATTATTCAGTAAGCTCACAATAGAGAAACCAAGTCCCCCAAGCATTGCTCCACTAAATGTATGTAAAATCGTATCCCAGTTAGGAATTAAATAATAGAAACTACGTACTTCGCCAAGATAAATGGCGCAATATAAGAAAACGATAAAAACAATATACATCGCATTCGGAATGACGAATTTCATTTTTTTACTAATGATGGATGGTAAGAATAGCACTACCACGCCAAGTACACACTGCATAAGCATAAGTGAGTAGTCGCCCTTTGTTTGTTGTCCTTCTGGAACATTGCCAGATGGCGCTGTAATTAAATTAACTGTTGCATAAACCATCGAAACTACGAGCGTTACTAATACAAAAATAGCTAAAATCTGTGCCCAGTTCCATTTTCTTTTCTTTGTTTTGTCTTTCATGAAGCGTCTCACCCCTTTTTAAAATATGTATTCATTATAATCTATGTGAAGCGAAAAAAGAAATTTAAAACAAGTCTATTGCTTCTTTACTATTATTTTGTGACAATATTTCGTCTTAATTTGGCAAACCTTATTGTTAGTTAAAACCATCCACTTTATTAACATAAGGCAGTTTTTAGAAAACTAAAAGATTAATTACTCTTATGTAAAATATCTTTAAACAATATAATGAGCCATTCTGTCACTAGTTTAGTGTCAAAATGGCTCAGTCAACCTTTTAAAATGAAGCTCGTCTTTTTATATTTGTTTTTCACGGTAGTTTTTCTCTGGTTCGATTTCTTGCATATCATCTTCTAATTCCAGAGAGATGATATGCAACAAAATCCATAGTTTCGTAGTTGTAAAATAAGGTTCTGGTTGGTAAGAGTTTCTCCATCTTATTGTTTTTTTCATTTTTCCACCTCTTATTTCATTGATAAAGCAACTTTTTCTTGAATAGTTTTTTCTTTTGTGACTTTGTTTTTCTTTTTAAGATGTATACCATAGATGAAAAACGGAATTAAAATAGTGACGATGAAGCTTGCTGCAAGAATGATTTCATAAGACATATCACTGCTCTTACTAAGTGATGTAGGTGGGAAGAAAGCAGATACGATAGCTGCTACTGACATTAATAGTCCAACCCCTGCAACGATTAACTTCACGATTTTCCCTCCTGGAATTTGATATGTGCGTTCTAGATTTTTCTTTTTTAAGACAAGAACGAAATAAGCTAGAAAGAAGAGAACATATCCAATCAAGTAAATGACAACAGTTAATGAAATAGCTGTTAGGAATGATACGTTGTTACCACCGCCGCCGAATGTCAATACCGCTGCCCAGATAGAAACGATGACACCTTGAACCATAATAAGTGGAACAGGAACATTGTGTTTATTTGTTTTACGGAATACAGATGGGATAATACCTTTATCAGCAACAGTTTGCATACCTTTTGTTGGTCCAACAATCCATGAACTTACTTGCGCCATAACTCCAAATGCAATCATGGAGGCAATCAGTTTAACAATCCACTCCATACTATTTCCATTTTGTAAAATAAGCGCTTTAAATGTTTGAACAACACCTGAACTTAGTGATAAATCATGTGATGGCACAACGGAAGCTACAGATAGTCCACCAATTGTGTTTAAAGTAATTCCGACAAAAATGAGTAGAATCATCGCTAGTGGATAATCACGTTTTGGATTTTTCATTTCATTAATATGCGGTGCAGAAGCTTCTACACCCATATAAGCAAGCATGAAGATAACAAGAGACGACATATTTTTCCACTTAGGAATAAAACTTGATGCTGTTATGGAAATTGCAGCATGATGACCTGATTTTAAATGGAAAATTGTTAAGAAAAATAGTGCTAATACAGGAATTGTAATACCGAGAACGAAGCCTAATTTGGCAAAGATTGCAGTTACTTTTGTTCCTTTTAATTGAAGTAACGTCAGTCCCCAGAAAATTATAAGGACCGCGATAAATTTATATATTGGATTGGAATCAAGCGCCGGGAAACTAATAACGTAAGATAGTGCGCCAATAATAAAATAAATCATCGTAACAAAACCGACTGTGATTTGGAACCATTGGAAAAATATTGCAGCAAAACCATATTTTTCTCCAAGCGTCTTACTAACCCAGCCGAAAATTCCGCCTTCTTGGTAACCATCAACTGTCGCGAGCTCTGCAGAACAAAGCGAGACTGGCAAGAACCATAAGAATCCACATAGTAGTAAAAAGAATACCAGTGAAAATCCAGAAGTAGCAAATGTCGGATATTCATAAACAGTGATAAAAAGAGATGCCGTTATTGCGAAGAATCCGAATAGTGATAAAGTTTTTGCAGAAGTTTGTTGTTTCATTATTTATTTCCTCCTAAAGATAATTTGATCTAAGTAGGCAATATTTAAAAAAAGAGGGAGAGTAGTGCTAGAAATTTTATCACTCTCCCATTTTTCTTAATGAGTAAAGCCATGTGTTTTAGATGTATTGACATCATGATATAAAATATGAGCGTTATTTAGTTCTTCAATACTTTCACTCAAATCGTTTTTGAAAGCTGTAACCATATTTTGTCCTAAATCGCCGCGACAAACGTAACGTTGAATAATTGTGTTACCCATTTCTTTTGGAAGTGGATACGCCGGTACTTGCCAACCTTTCATTTGTAAGCGATCTGCCAAGTCATAAAGCGTCCACGCCACATTAGCATCGTCTTTTAGTTTGTAACATACGATTGGTAAGTTTGCGCCATCGTTATAAATTTCGAAAAGTCCTGTTTCTGCAACAGCTTGTGATAATTGCAAGGCACCATCTCTTGTACGCATATGAATTTGACGATAACCCTCATATCCGAAGCGTAAGAAATTATAATACTGACCGATAATCTGACTCGCACTTCTGGAAAAATTGATGGCCATCGTAGGCATATGCCCACCAAGATAGCTCACATCAAACACTAATTCTTCTGGCAAATATTCCTTGTCCCGCCATAAAATCCAGCCTACACCTGGGTATACAAGACCATATTTGTGCCCTGATGTATTAATCGAAACAACATTTGGTAATCGAAAATCCCATTCTAAACCCGGCTCAACAAACGGTGTAAACATTGCACCACTCGCACCGTCAACATGAATTACAACTTCATTGTCATGTGTATTATTATAGTCTTCCACAAGGTCATTTAAAGTCATGATATCGTCGAATTTCCCTGTATAGGTGATGCCCAGAATACCCACAATACCAATTGTATATTCATCTACATAGTCCATTATGATATCTGTATTGATACTCAAATGCTCCTCACTCATCGGTACTTCACGTAACTCAATATCCCAGTACACACAGAACTTTTCCCAACAAACTTGATAGCCTGAAGAAATAACCAAGTTTGGTTTTTTAGCGTGGATGTCTAATCCATTTTTGAGTGCAGCACTCCTCCATCTAAATTTCATAGCCATTCCACCAAGCATACACGCCTCACTAGAACCAACCGTCGACGTTCCCATGTAATGCTCCGATTCATCCACATTCCAAAGATCCGCCAACATATTCACACAACTAGACTCAAGCTTTGCTGTCTGTGGATATTCTGATTTATCAATAGCATTTTTCTCCATCGTTTCTGCCATGATTTGCTCAGCTTCCGGTTCCATATATGTTTGACAGAACGTAGCTAGATTTTGTCTCGCTGAACCCTCATCAATCAGTTGATCCTTCACAAGTTGATAAGCAATTCTTGGATCTACAGATTCCTTATTCATGCGTTTTTCTGGTAAATCTTGTCCTGACTCAAAAGAGCCAAACACCGGTACATTATTTTGTTCAACATTTGTTTTAAACATATAAATTCCTCCAATAATTTTTTATTCAGAATATTACGTTATATAAAGAGCTATTTAGACTAATTTATTCACATTTTGCACTTTATCCACTTGATAGGTAGTAGGTTCTTTCATATTTTCTATAACTTCCTTCGACAAAGTAACACTATTGATTTGGTTGTTTTCGTATGAGGTGAAATAGTACGTTTTGCTTTCCGAACACATAGATGCCACATATTGTGTGAAATCAGGGTCACCACTTTCTTTAATTACCGCTCCATTCGGAATGCGGACACTGTTCAAGACATACCACACATTTGTGATAGCTTCTTCTTCGTTTTTCGCTTTTATAATATTTTCTTTCAAGTATGCCGCACGGACAAAACGTTCTGGCGGAGTATAACCACCTGGTAATTTGCTTGTTCCTGTACCTTGCGAAAATGGTTTAGCCATATACTCTCCGAACTTCACCGGCGCTAATTGTGTTGCTTGTAAACCTGTGTAGTTGCGTAAATTCTCGATATGCCATTCGATGCGTGGCGTATTTGTCATAACTCCTACAGGGTTTTCTTTTATACGAAGCGATGTTTCTGTTGGTTCAATCACTACACAACGCCCACTCTTGTCTGTGAAAATCCAGTGTAATGGTGTTGTGATTCCAAGTAACGGTACTGGTTGATCCACCAAGTTTATAACCGATAACTTTGCTTCCACATCTTTAATCGTTGCGCAAGTTCCTAACAGCCAAAGCAAAAATTCTTGTGGAGCTAAATTGATTTTTCCTTCCACTGGTGCTGGCGCATAAACTGCTTCTCCTGGAAGATATAGAGATGCACAGCTTAATCCTTCTTCATTCAATCCGTCTGCGAAAATGTATTTATCTAACTCTCTTCCCGCTCCAACAAATGCATATCTATTAATATAATTGGCACCGTCTGTAGAAGATTTCCATCCATAATTTCTTGGGCTAATTGTTGGGTTCGCCTCCAAAATAAAAGCAAAATCCATCGTTCTTGATAATAAATGTTTTCCATCTAACGTTTCTAATACGAAGCTTGTGCACATAATTTATTCTCTCCTTCAAAATTTTATTTACTTACTATGCTACTTATTATAGCGAGTTTTTCTTCGTGTAATTTTGTTCTTTTGTCGTTTTAGTTGTATATTTTTGACTGCCATGTTTTCCTGTCTAAATGTTGTCTTATCCTCATGTTTCTCTAACTTACAATACTTATTATATCGATTTTTACATTCGCTAAATTTCCGATTTTGTCGTATTGTCTGCACATTTTTAATTGTACGCAAAAAAGCTACCAAAATTGGCAGCTTTCTTCTATTCTATTTAGTAGAAATCGCTTCGACCACAATATTGACGATGTTATAGAAATCACGTGCTGACGGTTCTGCTCCAATGTGGAGCACCTTTTCTCTATTATATCGCTCCACCATCATCGGCGTAGCAACAGTCGTCAAAATCACATCTGCTTGCGGCGCACTATTCTTATTCAAAAAATGTACTTTATAACGATATTTCAACGAATCAAAAATTTGATGTCTTAAATTAAGCTCTGCAAACTTAGGTAAATCAGTATCTAGCACAATCTGAATCTCTTCCTCAAAATAGGTTAATCTTTTAATAGAAGAAAAGAGTAAACCATATCTCGTCAATAAAAAGTCCTTTTCTAAAAATAATTCATTGCCTGTTTCTTCATAAAGAATATCCAACAACTCATCCATTTTTTGATGCAATTTCGGATAATATTCTTTAAATTTACGAATATATTCATACCCATTAATATCCGCCGAAAAATGCTTAAATAACGTACAAAATAGATGTGCTGAAAAGCTACTATTAAAAAAAAGATCATATTTTTTCTGAGGTATCGGGGCCATTTCTTCTGAAAAAACACGTATAAAAACTTCGGTAGCGGCATAAACATCAGAATTATTCTTTTTATGAGGTTCCAAAGCTCGTCTAGCTACCTCTTTATTTTCATATAATTTAGGACGTGTTTCCATTAATAAATAAAAGAAATAAATCTCACTCTCTTTTTGGATATTTAGTGATTCAAACACAGCTTTTATTTTAGTCAAACTTTTAAAATCGTTATTTAGGTCTAAATAATTTTTCCAATTCGGTTTTAGTTCGACTAAATGCCTTTTCCGAATTCGAATAATATTAATCGCTATCACATACTCAATCTGATACTGTTGCACATAAGTTAGGTTCTGTCTCAGACTCGATGTCACTTTCATCGTAGCTTCTTCCACCATTTTATGATTAACTATGTCAAATGGCCAAATCGCCCCTTGATACAACCGCCAAAAATAACTATAAAAAAACATCCTAACTTGTTCCTCAGGTCCTACAACTTCATACGTTTCTCGCTTCAGCTTAATCCCATAAGGTTCAAGCAATTCTTGAAAATATTTTAACGACCTCCGAATCGTCGTCTCACTCAAAAAATAATCCATCGCAAATTTTTTTACAGAGGTGAATTCTTCGAAAAAGATAGCTTTCATGAGGATAATTGTTACGTTCTCTTCTAAAAGATATAATTCAAAATTGAGTACATCCGCACCTAATGTAATTTCTAGAAACACACCTTTGTTTTTTGCGGTATACAGTTGAATATTAGGGTCATTATAGTCTTCAATTTTCTCCAACAAATCTGCAATATAACGCTGCATGGTTCTCTGATTCATGTCCAAACGTTCGCTCAGCTCATTTACAGTATACCAACGTGACTCTTCTGCAATCATTCTCAAAAGCATCATACTAACAGTTATACTCTGGTCTCCAGCCAGATAAACATCTTTCTTCATTGGATATCCTCCTATACAAATGACCATAAAATGCAGTCCACTTATTTTTCAACCATTTATTAATCCTTATACCACATTTGCCTTAAAATACTCCTCTAAATGGAAATCAATGTTTTAAAGTATAACATAATCGCATTTATTAATTCTAATATCAAGAAAATTCGGCATATTGTTCAAACTTTTATTACAATTTAAAAATTAAAAAATAGCTCTACATCCATATAGAATATAGAGCTATTTTTATTAATCTTCTACTGCTTGTAATTCTTGATTATTATCTAGTTGAGACACTCCCTCAAGATGTTTCTTTTGCAATTGCTTCATCCCGAGCCATAGTAGTCCAATGAATACTGCGAAGATTCCTACTAGAACGAGCAAACTTTGGAAGTAAACGTTCATGCCGATTCCGCTTGTAATGGCTTGTCTGAATCCGTAGATAGAGTAAGTCATTGGTAGGAATGGGTGAATCGCATTGAAGAATCCATTAGTTAGTGGCATTGGGAATGTTCCACCTGCACCTCCGAGTTGTACAATGAGTAAAATCATCGCGACAAAACGTCCTGGATTATCAAATGTCATAGCTAGGAACATGATAATGAACATGTAAGCAAGTGAAGTGGTAATTGCCATTGCATAAAATTGAATCAGTGAATCTATATGCAATCCGAGTACTAACATTACTGTTGCTTGGATTAGTGCCATTACGATTGCTACGAAAACGCCTACAGAAGCTTTACTTGCCCACCATGCTGTACTTGTTTGTCCCCGCATCGAAATTTTTCTGATTGGGAATACGAAGTTGAATACTAGGGCCCCAACATATAGCGCTAGTGACATAACATATGGTGCTAATGCTGCTCCATAGTTTGGAACTGTACTATAATTTTTATGGTTTACTTTGTCTGGACTTGCGAACATATTGAAGTTCTTATTTGTTGGATTAATTTGACTCATTTGTTGGCTTCCAGCTGCTAATTTTGTAGATAATTCTGTTGCACCTGTATTTAATTTGTCAATCCCTGTTCCAAGTTGTGCTGAACCTGCCGCTAGTTGCACTGAACCATTTTGGATTTCGCCTGCTCCATTACTTAATGCTACTGCGCCATTTTGTAATTTTGGTACTTTATCTGCAAGTTCGTTCGTACCATCTGCTAATTGTATTGCCCCATTATTTAGGGCATTTATACCATTTGATAAAGCTGGTAGTTGACCTGAAAAAGCATTCATACCATTTGCGAGTTTTGTAGCACCACTGTTTAGTTCCCCAGATTTGTTATCCAATTCTGTTGTTCCGTCATTGATTTTTTTCAAGCCATTATTTAGGGCTTGGCTGCCATCTGTTAATTGGTTTACCCCATCTGCTAAGCTCGGTACTTTTTCATTTAATTCTTTGACACCTGTCGTCGCATCTGCAATTCCGTTATGAAGCACAGTTGCACCGCCTAGTAATGTGTTCTGATCGTTCGCGCTACCTACTGCTTTTTGAATATCTACCATTGAATCGATTAAAGCATTTGTGCCACTGTAAATGCCTGGATTACCGTTAAATCCATTATTTAATTGGCTAACTCCAGATTGTAAAGCTTCAATTTCATCAATACTGTCTGGAACATCTGCTAATAATTGGCTCATTTCTTCTAAATCTTTATGCAACATTTGAATGATTTCGTTTTGTTTTTGGGCTAAATCATCTAGAATCGGTTTAATATCATTGATTAATTTTGCTTTATCTTCAGGAACTAAAGTTTCTAAAGCTTCAATTTTAGCGATAATTTGTTCACTATGGTTCCCGCTTGTAAGTGCTTCTAGTGCAGCTAAATGTTCTTCAATTTTGTTAATAGTTGGTTCGATTGCTTTACTTTTATTAACAATAGTCGTTAATTGAGTATTGTTAACTTGTTGATTTAATTCGGTAATTCCTGTCTTAAATTGATTCAAACCACTTTGTAATTCTGCAATTTGTGATTTACTCGCTGGACTTGATAGGTTAGAATCTAATGTTTCTAGTCCTGATTTCAGTTTTACACTACCTGTGTTTAATTTCTCTAATCCTGTTTGTAATTCACCGACACCATTCTCAAGGTTTGGTAGTTGATTATTTAAATCATTCAAACCTTTTGTGAGACTTGATGAACCGACAAGAGCAGATGATGTACCTTTATTTAATTCATTCACGCCTGATGTATATTGTCCAACTCCACTTGATAATTGGTTGGCACCAGTATCAAGTGCAGCAATGCCATTTTTTAATGGACCTACATTAGAAGCTAGTTTTTTCGTACCCGCATCTAGTTTCGCTGCGCCATTGTTTGCTTTTTCAACACCAGAAGCATATTGATTTAAACCGACATTAAAAGCATTAGCACCATCCTTAAAAGTTATCATGCTATTTGCTAATTTATCAAGATTCGCTGTTATTTCTTTGTTCCCATCGCTAAGTTTGTTTCCGCCATCCGCAATTTGTTCGGCTCCATCCGCTGCTTGTACAATGCCATTTCCCAGCTTGCCAACTTGGGCGAAAATTGTCTCTGCATAACCTTTCGTTACACTCGTTCCGACTTGGGCTTTCAAATCTTCCATCGCCATTTTCGTTACTTCTTCGCCGATGAAATTAAGAGAGCCATTTGTTTCATAGCCAATCTCCATTTTTTTCGGATTTTCATCTAAAAGTGTTGTCGCATTTTTAGAGAAATCTTTTGGAAGCGTCACAATCATGTAGTATTTAAGATCTTTCATGCCTTGTTTTGCTTCTTCCTCAGAAACAAAACGCCAGTCAAGCGAATCGTCCTTTTTTAATTTAGCGACTAGTTGATTTCCGACATCCATTTTCTGTCCTTGGAATTCTACTGTTTCATCTAAATTCACGACTGCAACTGGTAGATGACTTGCCTTACCATATGGGTCCCAGACAGATTTCAGAAAAAAACTTGCATACATTATAGGGATAAAAAGAATTGCGATAAAAGATATTAATAGTACCTTATTATGAAATAGTTTTTTCCACTCATTTTTGACCATATTCATACTCATATTTCCTCCTTCAGTTTCTTGAGCTATACTTTATCTCTTACTTACAAATTCAAGTATATAGATTCCAGAAGGCTGGAAATTTTTGTTTTTGTCGTTTTAATAGTATAAAAATGGTGTTGAAAAAAAGCTATATCCCAAACAACTAATTATCCCTTTCGCTAAATTTTTGCTTCTATTAGAAAAAAACACGGAAATCCGAAGAATGGATTTCCGTGTTCTGCTTTACTTTAGAAAATCTTGTAATGCTTTTGCGTTAGCAGCCATATCATCTAAACGAAGTACTGCTCCCGCTCCATCAATTCGCTCATTGTGCCATTTCCCTTCAACTGGGATGGCGAATTTTTCCATTGTTTCTGTTTTCCCTAGTAGGAAATCTGCGCCAATGGACATTAGTGTTCCTGTTGGGATATTAGTGGAAGAATAGCCTTGTAGTTTTCCGATGACATCAGGGATTTTTCCAACATCACCAACATCAATCGCTTGTTCTTTCAAGGCTTCTAATACTTGTTGCTGACGACGAATTCGACCAAAGTCTCCTTCTGCATCTTTACGGAAGCGAGCATATTGTAACAGTGTCTTACCATCCATTACTTGTTCGCCTTTTTTAATGTTCGCATCGATATTTTTCGACATATCTTTCTCTGCGTTGATTTTGATTCCTTCTGGTGCAAGTGTATCAACAATCTTAGGGAAACCTTCAAAATTGGCTACTACATAATATTGTACGTCTACTCCAAAGTTTTCTTTAATCGTTTGGCGTACAAGTTCTGGACCGCCGTATGAATAAGCTGCATTGATTTTGTTTTTGCCGTGTCCTGGAATATCTACGTACGTATCACGCATGATTGATACCAGCTTTGGCGTATTTGTTTTCGTATTATAATGAGCAATCATCAAGCTGTCTGATCGGCCTTGGTCTTCTCCGCGAGAGTCACTACCGATAAGTAGTACATTGATTTCATCGCCAACTGCTTTGGCACCATTGAATTTGTAATCTTTTAATTTACTTTCATTTTGCGCTTCTTTTAAGCTAGATTGATATTGGAAATAACCTATAACTGCAACTACACCAACTAAAATTAATAAGGCTACAAGAATTGTAACAAAAATTCTACCTTTGCGCGCTTTTCTTTTTTGTGCATGTCTTGCCATATTTCACACCTCTTTCATTGTAACTTACTTCCATATTACAATAAAATGACAAAAAAAAGGAGCGATAATTCCATAAGATTTTTTAAAGATTGGAAAAAGCCCCCTAAAATGATGATTTCTAGAGGGCTCGCAAATATTAAAGGGTTCCGTCGCTGCTTGTAGTACTATCACTTGTTCCAGAGTCAGAACTATCGTCTGAACTATTTGGCGCTTGGCCAGGTTCACCGGACGGCGGCGTTCCGCTCGGCATCTCACCTCCACCAGGTCCTTGCATTGTTCCATTAGTATTATTTTCTGGGATATTTTGACTAACTGAATACAGCTGATAACTTAAAACACTAATAATTATGACAGAAAGAATACTGACAATAATCGTGCTCCACTTCCATTTATTGTGGATGCCTTTCCCACGAATAATGACCTTCTTTTCTGGTTGTTCCATCTCTTCCATCCAACATCATCCTTTCGTTACAACTACTTTACCAAGCAAATAAGAACAAATTATGACATGAATTAGAAAAAAATATGTCGGGCAAATCTAAAGTTTTCTTTAATTTTTTCAACTTTTTTAGAAGTGTTTGGTATAATTAATTGAATATAACATGAAATTAAGGGGTGTATTATGGCTAGTTATGGTGGGAAAAAGAGGAATAACAAAAAAGCAATTATCATTGGAAGCATTGCCGCTGTTGTCGTCCTCGCAGGCATTGCCATTTACTTTTTCATTCAAAATCAACACAAAGATGAAAAAAATGCTTTAGCAGCCGCAGAAACTTTTACATCAAATATCGCTAAAGAAAAGTACGACAAGTTGGGGGGGAGCGTATCAAGTGAATCCCTGAAAAAAGTAGAGTTTACAAAGAAAGAAATGGAAGACAAGTACCAAGCCGTTTACGACGGAATTGGCGCGAAAAATATTAAGGTCAAAAATTTAAAGTCAGTCTATGATGATAAAGAAAACAAATTCAACTTAACATACGAACTAGAAATGCGGACTAGCCTTGGGAAACTCGCTACACAAAAATACAAAACGACTATTTCCAAGCAAGATGATGACTGGAAAATCGATTGGAAACCAGCTCTCATTTTCCCTGGTATGGTGAAAACCGATAAAGTGCGCATCACAGAAGACGACGCAGAACGTGGTCAAATTGTTGATAGAAATGGTAACCCTCTCGCTACTACTGGTCAATTTGCCGAAGCTGGTGTTGTCCCTTCGAAGCTTGGTGAAGGCGACGAGAAAGTGAAAAACATTGCTGATATTAGCAAAAAACTAGAAGTCTCAACTGCTTACATCAATAAACAACTTGATCAAAAATGGGTCCAACCAGACAGCTTTGTTCCTTTAGTTACGTTAAATAAAGATAATCTGCCTGAAGCAACTGGACTTACTTATGCTCAAAAAGAAATGCGGACGTATCCATTAAATGAAGCAACATCGCATTTGATTGGTTACGTAGGTGAAGTTAGCGCCGAAGACATTGAGAAAAATCCAAAACTCAGCGTCGGCGATGTCATTGGAAAAAGTGGCTTAGAACGTTACTATGACAAACAACTGCGCGGTAAAAATGGTGGCGCAATTAAAATCATCAATGACCAAACCAAGCAAGAAGACACTTTACAAAAAATTGATAAAAAAGATGGCGAAGAAATTAAGCTAACTATTGATGCAGCAGTTCAGAAGAAAGCTTTTGATAGTCTCGGTTCAGAAACTGGCGCTGTGACAATGATCAATCCGACAAACGGTGAACTATTAGCATTAGTGAGCACGCCTTCTTATGATGCGAACCAAATGGTGCTCGGGATTACTTCCGAAGATTATGCAAAATACAATGACGATAAACGCCTTCCTTTCTTAGCAAGATACGCAAATCGTTACGCACCAGGCTCTACCTTTAAAACAATTACAGCCACAATTGGACTGGACACTGGCGTTACAAAACCCGACAAAGTCCGTGAAATTTCTGGCTTACAGTGGCAAAAAGATGCTTCATGGGGCAAATATTTTGTCACTCGTGTCCATGATGTTCCAAAAGTAAATATGACGGATGCGCTTGTGCACTCTGATAACATTTACTTCGCGCAAGAAGGTCTAGAAATCGGCAAAGATAAACTAACTGCTGGCTTGAAAAAATTCGATTTTGATAAGGAATATAACTTACCTTTCACAATGAAACCAGCACAAATTTCAAATGATGGACTGAACTCGGAAATATTACTAGCTGACACATCTTACGGACAAGGCGAATTACTGATGTCGCCAATTCAACAAGCGATTGCTTACTCGGCTATTGCCAACGACGGAAAAATGCCTTATCCAAAACTTGATACAAAAGAAAAAGCTGGCAAGGAAACACAAACAACCGAAGCTAAATCTGCCAATCAAGTCAAAGCAGCTTTAGTCAAAACTGTTTCTGACCCAGCCGGCACAGCACATGCCCTAGAAATCCAAGGTCATAGTATCGCAGCCAAAACCGGTACAGCCGAACTAAAAGAAAAACAAGGCGAAGATGGCCTTGAAAATGGTTTTGTTTATGCCTTCGATGCCGATAATCCCAATTACCTCATGATAGGAATGATTGAAAACGTCAAAGGTCGCGGTGGTAGCGGACTTGTAATTGATAAGTTAAAACCTGTAATTGAAAGTATGTATAAATAAAAAAAAGGGCCTTTCTGTTAGCTAACAGAAAGGCCCTTTTTTGTTAACTTTCATGGGTTAATTCAGTAATTTCTCCATTTGTATTAAAACGGACAACTAAAAGTTCATCGCTAACTTCTGGTAATAGTTTGAAATCGAATGTTAAATCCAACTCATTATTGGCATTTTCCGAAAACCAAACGCCTGACAGAACTAGTTTATCGATTAAGATTTCCTTTGTTACATTTTCTAGCGCATCACATTCGGTAACTTCTAAAACCTCTTCGGGCAATTCATCTGTATGAAAATCAAAATAAATAGTAAGCGTATCATTTCCATCAAATTGCTCTAAAATAGTTTTTTTCGCTTTTAGGTGTAGTTCCGGAATTTGATCAGTTAAAGTAACGATATCTTTAAAATAATCTTCTGAAGTAAGCTTTTCAAAAATACTATAATCAACCTTTACTTCTTTGCCATCCAAAGGAATTACGGCATCCATCATCGTTCCATTTTCTTGCGTATAGCTTAGTGTTCCTAGTAACTTGGTAGTTAATGTTCTGTTTGTCATGTTAGGTGCCTCCTAGAAATATTAGCTTGCATACGCTCAGTATAGCTTAAATTCACTTTGATCCGCAACTTGTTTCACCGCACTGCTTTCAGGGAAACTATTAACAACAATTTAAACCGAAGAAAGAAGGCTTTTTCATGGTAAAAATAACAAAGTATCCCGCTGAACCTTCTGATGTTAAACATTATATTTCTGGAGAAAAAATGAAAAATGACCACCATTTGCATACGGTGCTTACATTTGATAATCATTTAAATATAGACGTTCTAAAAAGAGCAGTTATGCAGTCTACTCAAAAACTTCCGCTATTACTTTGTCATTTTAAAGAAACGAAAAAAGGGGCTTTTTGGCAAGAAAGTGTTTTTTCTGCGGAGGATTTGGTTTTCTTAGTGGAGACGCAGGCGCCAGAAACCGAAGTGGACCGAGCACTTGTTACGAAGCTTTCCACAGAAAATGGTCCGCAAATTTGCTTTACTGTTGTTCGGACTGAGAGCACCGATCAGCTTGTTATTATAATGAATCATATGTTAGCGGATGGCGCTGGATTTAAGGAATATCTTTATTTATTGAGTGAGCTTTATTCTAATCTGCTTGAAAACCCGGATTATGCGGCGAAATTGAGCTTAGGTTCACGGAGTTTAAAGCAAGTTTTCGATCAACTTTCGCGTAAAGAAATAAAGTCCATTTTTACTGAAAAAACGAAGCAAAAAGCTGTCCATAACCCAACTTTACCTCTGAAAGGGGACCCGAAAAATCCGAAAATCATTTGGACTAAACTACCAAAAGAAAATTTTTCGCAAATCCTCCACTATGCAAAAGAGCACGATGCGACGGTGAATGACGTTCTGTTCGCCACAATGGTGCGCACCGTTCTACAAACAACAGGCCAACATGAGATATCCATAGATTGCCCTGTGGATCTGCGTAAGTATTTGCCGAGTAAGACCAGCAGTGGAATTACCAATCTAACCGCCAATATTACATGCCAAATTAGCACAGATGACGACTTAACTTCATTCGAAAGCACACTCCAAGCCGTCAAAAAATCTCTCGATCCTCAAAAAAACAGCTTAGCCCCTCTGCGAATTTATTATTTATTGGAACTGATTTTCAAGAAAAAAAGCTACATTTCCGCAAAAAAAGCTTCTGGAAAAATGTATTCTATTCCGAAAACAAGTTTTACGAATATCGGAATTATTGACGAGGAAAAGCTCGTTTTTGAAGGTAGCGCTTTAACGGATTGTTTTATTTGCGGCTCTTTAAAATATGCACCGTTTTTCCAAGTCGCTGCTACTACTTTCCGAGGTGAGCTGACACTAAGTACTAATTTGCATGGTACTATGCAAGATCATGCTTGGCAGGAAGAATTTTTGGAAAAAATGATCTCTGAATTTTCTTCTAAATAAGAAAAAGCTATCCTCTGTAGGACGGCTTTTCCTTATTTTTGACTATCCAATAATTCGTAGCCTACTTTCAAGTTGTTTAATGCTGTTTGTAATTTATTCGTACGCACTTTTTTAAAGATAATTTGATTCGGATATGATTTTTTAAATGCAACTTCACTATCTTTTTTACCATTCAGCAAATCTATTGTTACTTGTATTCGCTCTATTTTGAAGTCGCTCCATTCTTTGAAAACCTTTTTAAATACCTGCGTATCTGCCGAGGCTTCTGAGCTTCTTTTAATCGCATCTATGTTTAAAATTTCTTGTTGGTACCTTTTCATCGTGCCAATCATTTGATTAATATTATCATTCGCAAAATCCAAACCCGACCAACTTTCTTCTTTAATTGTATCTTTCAAAATTTTTTCTGAAGAAAGTTCCCGCGCTTCAAATTCTGCTAAATCAGCTTTAATCAAGGCTAAATCTTTGGTTGAAAGCTTGGGCCTACTCGCCGTTTTTACAACTTTATTGCTGTCTTTTTTTGTCTTCGTTTGTTCACCTTCATCCTCTCCTGTTGTTAAGGCTATTATAACTACAAAAACTGCGCCTATTATTACTACCACTTTCCACATTTTTGATAATCCGTTAAACCAAGCAACTAACTTCTTCACTCGTTTTCCTTCTTTCATTTAATAAATAAAGAGCATATAGAATTATAGCCTCATTCTTATCAAATGTTTAAAAGGTCGTATAAATACTACTGAAAAGATAATAAAAATGCGCAGTAAAAAACAGCCTACCTCAATCCAAGGTAGGCTGTTTCATTATTATTTCAACAATTCCCGAAGCGCATCCACGCGATTCGTTAATGGTTTTCCTAATGCTTTTTCAAAATCATCAGAAGTAACATCTAATTGGTCGTTCTTAATGTCATGTTGGAAGGATAAGAACATTTCTGCGACAGGTTGTGATAAACCGACAGAAACTAAATTTTCTACAAATCCTTTATCATCTGAAGAAATAACGTCGAAATCTTTTCCAGTTGCTTCTTTTAATGCTTTTGTAAGTTCTTCGTATGTCATGAGTGGGCCAGATAATTCAAGGATTTCTGGGAAGTCAGCGTCCGCAACAGCTTTTGCGGCTACTTCTGCGTATTCGCGTTTTAATGCCCAGCCAACTTTTCCATTTTCAGCAGCGTATACAAATTTTCCAGCACTCAATGCGCCACCGATCATCGGCATTTCATTTTCGAAGTACCAGTTGTTACGCAAGAAAGTGTGCGCGATTCCGGATTTTTCGATTACTTTTTCGGTAAAGAAATGATCTTCTGCTAAAGCGCTTGTGGATTTATCTGCGCCTGCGAAACTTGTGTAAGCGATGTAAGAAACGCCTGCTTCTTTTGCCGCATTTACCACATTTTCGTGTTCTACTTGGCGATTACCAGGTGCTCCTGAAACAAATAATACGCGGTCGATGCCTGCGAATGCTTGCTTCATTGATTCTACATCACTATAATCACCAATACGGATATTAAATCCTGCTGCTTTCAAGTCTGTACCTTTTTCTTCGCTACGAACTAAAGCATAAATATCGGACATGGGAACGAGCTCTTTCAAATAATTTAATGCGTAGCCTCCAAGTCCACCTGTTGCACCAGTTACTAAATAAGTCATTTAAACCACTCCTTTAAATTTTTTAACACTAAAGCTGTACATTTATAATTTACACCTTTATAATAAACATTATGATAAGATAAGTCAAGGAGAAAATTTGAAAGGATTGAAAAAAATGAAATACTCTATCCAATTTAGCGATGCTATCCACATTTTGGCTTATATAGAAATTTTTAAAAATACGAATTTGTTATCGAGTGAAATTATTGCTGGTAGCGTAAAAACAAATCCTGCTAACATTAGAAAAATCATGAGTAATTTAAAAAAAGCTGATTTAATTACTACGCAGACTGGCAAAGCAAATCCGATTCTTGCTAGACCACCAGAAGAAATTTCACTGCTTGATGTTTATAAGAGTATAGAAGGCAATACGAATTTAATTCACGTTGATCCAAAAACCAACCCAGACTGCGTTGTCGGAGCCAATATCCAACAAGTTCTTACGAGTAAATACGATCTGCTCCAACAAAAAATAGAATTTGAAATGGAAAAAATTAAATTAGATAGCATTGTTCGTGATATTTCTGTACTTGAAAGCAAAGACAGACCCCAGAATATGGAAATTATCGAAAAGTTTTTGTAAAAATAAGTCTAAAGAAAAAAGAACTGATCCGTTTTCAGCGAATCAGTTCTTTTTTCATGAATTTAAAGTTGTAGCTTTTCGTAGGTTATTTCTGTGCCCTTAAATTAGCTGCTTTCGTCCAACCAATGAAAGTGGAACTAGTCCTTATTCGGTACCAAAGTTGACCTTCGATGGTTGCTTGACAATCAACAATTAACTTTTGATTTTTATACTTGGCTAAAGTACCCCTTTTGACTGGATTATCTGCTACCGGGACTTTATAGTACGATTCGCCAGCTTTATTGGCGCTGACATAACGAGTTAAACGGGTTGGTTTTTCCATACTTTGTTTGTAGAATGTGTTAAGTGCTCGGGTATCGACCCAACCAATTACTTTACCACCAATGCTAAATTGATACCATGTAGTAATTGGCGTTTTGGCTTCGCGCAAGATACGCATATTTTTACCTTGGTAGACCGATAGCTTATTCACGTGTTTAGCGCCGGCTGTGTTGTAGGGTTTTGTCCAAACCGAATTTCCAGACGCATTTCTCACTCTTGCATAAGCGGTAACCCCTTTGTCATATTCCATTTTATCGTATCGGTCTAAGGAAAGGTTTTCCGCTTTAGTCCAGCCAATATTTTTTAACCTGTACCATAATTTTCCGCCATTTCGGGCTTCTCTATCAACAGTTAGAGCTTTACAGCGGTGCGAGGCTAGAGTTCCTTGTTTAAGCGAGTTATCTTCTCGTGGAAGTTTGTAGATGCCTGCATTCCCGCGAATATATTTGACATAGCGGGTTAAGTTGACTGTTTTTTCGGTCGTTTCCGCTTTAAATACTGCGTACAAAGTAAAATCATTTCCGGACATATAATCCGTATTAAAATTCCACTCATGCCCACCATTTTTTTCAGTATACCATCCTTTAAAAACATAGCCTTGTTTGGTCGGAGGTTTAGGTGCAGTTATCCGCGTCCCTGCTTCTACTTTTGTTTTTATTACCGTTCCATCAACATCATAACTTACTGTGTAAACCTCTTTCAGTGGTTGGGTTACTCTCCCATGAAATCTTGCTTTTGCTTTTCCAATAGTGACTGGCTGATAGAAAATAAAACTCACTTCATTTGTAAATTCTGGTAAATGCCATTTAACATTAGGTTTTTCATAATCGCCATCATCACTTATTATTTCTGGAGTCACTAACGACCCATCAGTGTTTTTCACTGTATTCGGAACGACCAAATTAGATTGATGATTAATAGGCTTATTAAGACATTCTTGGCTAAATAATTCTAAAACATCTAGATTTTTAAGTCCTGCTAATGCTCTTAAATCGCTTATGTGATTTTTACTTAAATATAGGTTCTGCAATTTAGTTAAACCTGCAAGTGGCACAATATCACTAATTTGGTTATCTTCGAGAGACAAAGTATCCAGTTTAGTTAAACGTGAAAGAACCGTTATATCCGTTATTTTATTATTTCCCAAATACAAACTTTCCAGCTGTGGTAAATGAACAAGTCCGTTTATATCACTTATACCATTATGCTCCAAAGAAAGTGATTTTAATTTTTTTAGATCCTTGAGCGAACTTAGGTCTTTAATTTTATTTTCGTCTAAAAAAAGCCATCCTAAATTTTTCAAGTTTGTTAAGGGTTTTATATCTGTTAGTTTATTCCCGTTTAAAAATAACTTTGTCACATTGGGTAAATACTGAATTCCTTGAACGGATTTAATATCACTATTATTCGCAATGATTTGATCTATACTATTTAATTCATTTTGTGTCACTGCATCTGTCACACTTTTTTTCTTTAAATTGTCTTTGATTGTTTCTGCAAAAGCATCATCTGGAAAAATTTGCTTGATTGGCGTTGACACGGTGATAGTCTCCGCTTGTACTTTCGCCCCGTTTCCAATAATTATCCATAAACTAAAAATAATAGCTAAACCTGAGATTAAACAATACTTCCTTCTTGGGTTGTGCTTTTCTTTCACACTATCCTCTCCTTGATTCTAGTTATTAAAAAATAAAAAAGCTAGATATAGTCCGAAAACCACATCTAGCTCTTTACACTACTTCTATTTACTAGCACGTGCTTTTTTAGTAAGAGCCATTGCAGTTCCTACTGCTAATAACCCTAACAAAAGGTAGAGCGCATTATCGCTATCGCCAGTTGTAGGGAGTGAAGCTTCTTTTGAATTATAAGGGTCATAAGCGTTCATTGTACTTGTTGTGCTGGCTGAATTCCCAGTTGATGTGTTAGATGTGTCGCTTCCAGGTATATTTGCGGAAGGTGGTGTAGTATTCCCGCCGTTATTTGTTGTAGGCGGTGTGTTCCCTCCAGTTGTTGGTGGTGCCACAGGATTTTTCGTAAATTGAGCGTACAGCGTAATGTCATTTGCTGGCATTTTATCCGTCGCAAAATCCCATTTTTTCCCATCTGTTTTTTCGTCATACCAGCCTTTGAAAGTATATCCGGCTTTCGTTGGTGCCTTTGGTTCTTTTAGAAGTCCTTGATAGTCTACTGCTTGAGTCGTTGATTTTCCATCAACATCAAACGTTGCTGTATAGCTATTGGCGCTATATTGGGCATATAAGGTGATGTTTTTAGCAGGCATTTTGCTAGTTGCGAAATCCCACTTGTCACCACCAGTTTTTGCGTCATACCAGCCTTTGAAAGTATAACCTTCTTTTGTTGGTGGTGTAGGTTCTTGTAACAAGCCTTGATAATCTACTGTTTGAGATGTTGTTACACCGTCATTCTCAAAGGTTGCTGTGTAGCTGTTAATACTAAATTGTGCATATAAATTGATGTCATTTGTCGGCATTTTATCCGTACTGAAATTCCATTTAGTTCCGCCTGTTTGGGCATCAAACCAACCAACAAATGTGTGACCTTCTTTTACGGGCTTAGCTGGTTCAGTCAATAAATTCCCAGCTTCCACTTCTTTGGTTGTTTCTTTGCCGTCCACATGAAACTTAGCATTAAAAATTGCCTTAAGTGGCTGCGTCACGGTTCCACTAAATGTTGTCGTTCCTTTTCCAATAGTGACAGGTTGGCTAAAGGTATAGCTTACTTCATTTGTATAACTAGGTAAGTTCCATGTTATATCCGGTTCTGCGTAACTACCGCCATCGCTAATAGTAGCAGGTGCAATCAAAGCGCCAGTCACATTTTTCACCGTGTTTGGAATGGATACATTTGCTTTGTAGTTTACTGGTGCATTTGTCCATGCTTGATCATTCAACCCTAGTTGGGTGATTCTTGTTAAATTAGCCAATGGTGTAAGATCGCTAATTTGGTTATGCCCAGCTGAAAGCCAATTAATATTGGTTAAGTTCGCAAGTGAGCTTACGTCACTTACCTTGTTATTATAGAAAAATAATCTTTGAAGCTTTGTTAAACTAGAAACTGGGCTTATATCACTTATATTATTAAAGTACAACGTTAAATATGTGAGATTTTTCAGGTTAGAAATTGGGCTAATATCTTCCAGCTGATTTTCATTAAGCTCTAAGTTAGTGAGTGCGGTTAAACCTGCTAGGGGACTGATGTTACTTATTTGGTTAGCTCCAAGTTTTAACTCAGTTAGTTTTGTTAGACCCGACAGTGGTGCTAGATTACTAATTTGGTTATTTGCTAAATCTAAATCTGTAAGGTTTGTTAAACTCGCCAATGTGCCTATATCTTTTAACTGGTTACCATTTAAGGATAATTCGTCCAAATTTGTTAAAATCCCAAGTGGAGTTATATCACTTATTTGGTTGTTAGTAGCGATAAGACTTTCTAAATTGGTTAATTTAGCCAGAACACTAATATCTGACACCTTATTACTTGAAATATCTAGTCGTTCTAGTGTTGTTAAATTAGCTAATGGTTTTAAATCTGTCACTTGATTACCAAAAGATAATTGCTGTAGATTAGTTAAACCTGAAAGCGCACTAATATCACTAATCGTGTTACTAGATAGTTCTAGCCGATTTAAATTTGTTAGATTTTTAAGCGGGTCTATATCTGTTATCTGATTGTTGAACAAAGTCAAACCAGTTAGATTCGTCAAATTAGCTAGCGGAGTTATATCTGCTATTTGATTATTATTCATCAAAATATCAACTAACTTAGTTAAATCTTTAAGTGGCGTTATATCCGTAAGTTGATTATTGCTGAAATTTATTTGTGTTAAATTGTTCAAGTATTCCAATCCATCGATAGATTTTATCCCTAATCTATCCGCCTGAAGCGTTGTAACTTGGTCTAGATCTGTTTGCGAGACCGTGTCTGTTACATTCGTTTTTCCTAAGACCGTCTTCATTTTTTCCGCTAGAGCTGCGTCTGTAAAAATCTGATTAATAGGAGTATCTTGTGTAATTGTAGCTGCCTGAGCATTTGTCCCGTTGCTCGTGTTAATCCATACTCCACTGCCAAATACTAATATTGCTACTAGTATACTTTTCAACCATACATATCGTTTTTTTCTCACTATATACACTCCTTTTTCAATAGTTAGAAACAATATCAGGTTTCGTTGTATAGGATTTTCTCCTGCATCCGAAAAATCATGTCTGCTTAATTTATTAAATTATGCTCCCCATAAATTGTTCCTATGGTATTTAGTAGCTAATCTGTCTACGGAGCCGTTTAGTGATATCCTTCATCTCGTTCGTTCCAGCACATTTTTCCTATATATAATATTTTTATGTATTTCACTATCGAAGCTTAATAGGAATTCAATCATGCAAATCATTTTATGTTGATATCACACGTGTCATTCCACCTTTTAAAATGGTCTATTATTGACGAATTCAAGCCCCGCACTCTTACCGCCAAAACTCTCTTTTTTCACTTCTTCTATATCATCACCCCTTTCAAAGCCCATTAAATAATAATAACTATTTTTCCAAAAAAAAGAATTAACTTATGTTATCCTCTACCCTTTATGTTCAAAATAACACATAAGGGTGTGAGAATTTTTGTTAAAAAGCATGTCACTCCCAAAGAAACAGCTACAATAATCTCTAAAACACCATAAAACTATTTTTCTGAGAAGAACTAGTAAATATACAATTATTCATTTACTTATCTTACATTAATTTTTTATCAATCCTTAGCACTATAAAAAAACCTTGAACCAATCTTTTATCAGTTCAAGGTTTTTTCCATTTACCACGGTTGGCTCGTTGGTCCGACAGTGAATTCGTTTACGTTGACGTCTTCGGGTTGATCAATGGCATAGGCGACGATGCTTGCGATTCGGTCTGGTGTGATACCATATTGTTTGTATAAGCTCGTCATTCCTTGTTCGGTTTCTTTATCCGTAATTGTTTCTAGTAATTCCGTATTGATAGCAGCTGGATAAATGGTCGCTGTGCGAATATTGGTACCTTCTTGGGCTGACTCCATTCGTAAAACTTCCATTAAATCGCGGACTGCCCATTTAGTCGCGCCATATACTGCGCCGCCGGGATATGCTTTTAAGCCTGCAACAGATGAAGTGGCGATGATATGACCTGATTTTTGGGCGATGAAAGAAGGCAGAACAGCCGCAATTCCATTTAGTACGCCTTTAATATTAATATCAATCATTTGCTCCCATTCATCTTCTTTTAAAGCCGATAATGGCGAATTTGGCATGATTCCCGCATTTAAAAAGATGGCATCTACTTTTCCGTATCTTTCAATGGCTAACTCTACTAATTTCTTATTATCTTCGCGTTTCGTTACATCCGTTTTGGCAAAAATTGCTTCACCTGAATTTGCTTTAATGATTTGAACAATTTTTTCCAGTTTTTCTACGCGACGGGCAGCAAGAACTAATTTCGCTCCTTTTTCAGCCAAAAGTAGAGCTGTTGCTTTACCAATGCCAGATGATGCTCCGGTTATAATAATTACTTTATTTTTGATTGTCATTTGCTATCTCTCCTTATTCCTCAATAATTTTACGAATTTGTTTGGCTGGGCTTCCCGCGACGATGACGTTAGGTGGGACATCTTTTGTAACGGTAGCATCTGCAGCAACGATGGCATTTTCGCCGATTGTTACACCTGATAATATCGTTGTGTTTGCGCCAATCCAGGCGTTTTTCTTCACACAAATCGGCGCTACCCGTAGTCCCCGTCTTTTTTTAGGGCTTACTAAGTGGTTGACCGTGACAAGCCTTGCTCCTGGGCCAATTAAAACGTTATCTTCAATGGTAATCCCTCCCAAATCCACGAAAGTAACATTTAAATTGATAAAGATATTTTTACCAAAAGTAATATGTTTTCCGAAGTCACTGTAAAAAGGAAGGGAGACATCGACTGACGGATCGACTGGTTTTCCGGTAATGTCACTGAGATATTTGGTCACTTCTTTTTTTGTGTGGTACTTGGTGTTTAGTTCGATGATAAGTTGTTCATTGTTTTGCTTTACTTCGTGAATTTCGTCTAACAAATCTGACCCATGAAGAATTTCTTGGCCGACTAGCCTATTCTGTAAATCTTGTTCTATCATCTGCTTTCCCCCCTTAAAATCTTTTACTATTTAATTATAGCGAGAGAAGTTATAATTGAATAATACTTATAAAGTATATCCAACTATTCTTTTAAGTTATAGGAAAGGAAGGTTCTAATGGAGCTTCGTGTGTTGAATTATTTTTTAACTGTTGCACGTGAAAAAACGATTAGTAGAGCTGCTGATGTACTTCATCTTTCTCAACCAACACTTTCTAAACAATTGAAAGAACTCGAGGAAGAATTAGGGGTAACTTTATTTATTCGTGGAAATAGGTCTATTACGTTGACGGAGGATGGGCTTTATTTAGCGAATCGTGGGAAAGAAATTTTATCTTTAGTGGAGTTGACTACTTCGAATTTGCTGCAGAATGAGACGATTAGCGGAAAAATAATGATTGGTGCTGCTGAAACAAGAGGATTTGAATTTATCGGTAGCCTGTTACATGAACTCAGAGAGAAACATCCCGACATTACTTTTCAATTGCATAGCGGCAATGCAGATGACGTTTTAGAAAAAATTGAGCACGGGTTACTGGATTTTGGTTTGGTAATTAATCCTGTGGAAAAACTACAATATGACTATTTACCACTTACTATAGAAGATACTTGGGGGATTTTAGTCAATACAAAACATCCTTTAGCGAAAAAAACGGTTGTAACTCCTAGTGATATAGAAACTAATCCGATTGTCGTTTCAAACCAGTCTTTCATTGATAATCAGCTAGCTAGTTGGCTTGGAGGGCATTTTGAACAATTGAATGTTATTGGTAGATATAATTTACTTTATAACGCTTCTTTGCTCGCTAAGGAGAACATCGCAAGTATTCTTTGTATTGACGGTATTATCAATACGGAAAATACTAACTTGAAGTTTATTCCCTTTTCGCCACCTTTAACTGCTGGTCTAAGTATTGTGTGGAAAAAGAATCAGACTTTCTCCAGTGCCTCGAAAGAATTTTTACGCCTAATACAAAAAACTTGCTCAAAATAAATCCTTTGAGCAAGTTTTCTTTTTATATATCTAATCGTAATGTGACAGCGCCGTATGCTGGAATTGTGTTGTTGTCATTTCCGACAACTTCTTCAATAGCATTCACATACTCAAATGACATATCCGGGAATGCCAACTTTTGTGGTGTATTAGTTGGGTTTTCCAGGCGGATGATGTATTTATCTGCTGTGTAGTAGGACGGGTGGCACGCCGACACTAAGTATTCTTTCGGCAAATTCAGCATAGCTAATGTTTGTTTTGCGCCTAATTTCCGTTCCGTTTTTTGAATTTTGTTATCCAAGCGATGTAAAAAGTGATTGAACGGTTGGCGTTGATAGGATACGTTTGCTTGATTAAACGTTTTTGTTCGTTCAGCTGTTTTATGCTCATCGAAGGCTTGATCCCCAAGATAGATGGCGAGTCTGAATTGATGTTTGCCAAGTAATTGCGCACCTTCTGTTTCTATAAGCACATGACCTTTTTTCGTTGTGTCGCCTGATGCCCGGCCTGGCCGGTAAGCTAAGTCAGGTTTTCCAAGTTGACCGGTTGTCGCGAGTAATGTCAGTGCTAAATCTTGATCCAACTGTTGGTATTCTTTGACGCCACATGTGAAAACTGTACAACTTGCCGTTTCATTTGTTAATGTCACGCTTTGTTCCAGTGGTTCGATATCGATTGGCATTTCGCTATATGTTTCTTGCCAATTTGCTGGTACAACTGGTTTTCTCTCGATATATCCGAATGGCAGTGAGGCGATGTTATAGTCTGTTTTCACACCTGTGTTTACTTTTAAGCGTAAGCGGTGATTTTTAATTTGGTTCTCTACTTCCACTTTAACATCCAGTAGTTCGCTACCTTTTTTCACCTCTAAAATGAGTTTGATTTGCAGGTCGCCGTGCCCTTCTTTCGTCAAACGATCAAGTGGGAAATCGCTTTTTCCAGTTAAAATTAAACGTTCGACTTCACTCGATTTCTCTGTATTTGTTGCGGAAAAAGTGAATAGTTCTGCTACATCGCCAGCTAGTGGCGAATAATCATACGTATCACCTGCGTTCACGTCATCCTCTAGCGTAATGAAAGAAGTCAGGCGTTCGCCGTTTGGTTTTTGAAGCAAAATTTCCCCATCTTGGAAAGTGATTTTATACGATTCATTTTGGATGGTGGCATTGTTAGAAGCAACCATCCCATCCAGTTCGCGGTCATTTTCTTCAAAAGCAATCACGCGGTAACCTAGGCCTGGAAGCTCCACTTTCACGCGCACTTGAAGCACATAGTAGCCAGGTTCTTCAATAAATCGGTTCCCAGCTGGTGTTTCTTCTAGCACATTTTCACGAGATGGAATAAATTCTTCTTGAACAATCGTCGCGTCCGGAAATGCGGGGAAATGAATTTTTTTATGCTCGGTTACTACTTGTATTTCTTTAAATCTATCAAAATCATGTAAATCCGTGTTAAAAATGATAATTTCATTCGCTGCAAGTGCCAAATCATCGGCAATTTTCTTCACAATCGTGTTTTCGATACTATCACACAGTTCATCGGCTTCTTTCATCCGGTGCAAAATATCTTCGGCAACAGGATCAGAAACGCATCCCGCCAAGCTGTCATGAGCTTGACCTTCAAGCAATTTTTTCCATGTGTACATTAGTAAACGCTCGCTGATGGAAATACCGGATGCCTTAGCAATCACAAGCAACGGCTCAATCCGTGTTAACAGTTTTTGCTCGAGTGACGCGCTTTTCAGCTTAATATTCATTCGGCTGGAGCCAATAGTTTTATGCACGCGTGCCAGCACTGGGCTTCTAAATTCGCCGCGATATTTCTCTAAATCGGGCAACTCTCTTACATATTGAATAAAATCTTGATAGGTGCTAAGTTGATAATCATGGCGCCCCATTTTGTTAATTTCTGCCAGTTTTTCCGCAAAATTGCTAATAATATTCAGTTGATCATTCCCAGATGGAATTAATACTTCTGTCGTTTTGCTATATTTTTCAATAAAATCAATCGCTGGATCAAGGCGTCCATCCACATATGCAGACGTTGGTTCAAGGAGCATCCCTGTGCCGTAACCTTGTGGCATGTTAATCGCATAGATAGACGCTTCTTCGCCAAGTCCTTGCCATTTAAAATACGGAGATGCAACATGTTCACCAAGATGAATTCCGCGCCAGAAAATCACATTATCAAATCCAGCATGTTCTAGTAAAGTCGGCATTTGGGCATTAAAACCAAATGTATCTGGCAAATAACCAATTTTCATATAGTCGCCGTATTTTTTACTATCAAAAATCCCAATCATCGCATTGCGCAAAATCGACTCACCATGCGCAAAAAAGGCATCTGTTTGCGTAAACCACGGTCCAATGAAAAGTTGTTTATCCGCAATTAATTGCTTAATATCCGCTAATTTTTCCGGATACAGTGCGACATAATCATCTAAAATCGACAGTTGCCCATCAAGTACAAAGTTTGCTTCTGGGTGCTTTTTTAATTCGTCAATTACTTCTGTAAAAAGTTGTTCACTTAGAACCAGTGCATCGGCCGAGGTGAAATACCACTCTCGGTCCCAATGCGTATGGTTCACAATATGTGCTTTAACCATAGTTACCTCCGTTTTTTAAGCTTCCCATTCTGCTTCGTCAATTTCGTCATCATAGCTTGAACCAACCATTTCTTCGCCTGCACTTGCTTTACGTAAAGCGACTGACATACCCGCAACGATTAGCGTCCCAACTGCAATTGCTAAAATATAAACTGGCCAATTTTCTACAGTGAACCAGCCATAAAAACCACTGATTGGCGCTTGGTTAATTGCGCCAAGACCTACAGCAAGCGCACCGCCGACAGCAGAACCAAGAACCGTAGCCGGAATAACTTTAAGTGGAGATTCTACGGCGAAAGGAATTGCCCCTTCACTAATCCCAACAAGCCCCATAATAAGCGAGGATTTCCCTGCTTCACGCATTTCTGTATTGTATTTACGTTTCGCGATTAATGTAGCTAAACCAAGTCCAAGTGGTGGGATAATGATTGCTACTTGCGCCGCGGTATTCGGTGCATAAATTCCACTTGTCAAAAGCGCCATCGCTGTTGTTACAGCTGCTTTATTTACCGGTCCGCCTAAGTCAAAACCAACCATCGCGCCGATAATAGCCGCCATCATAATTTGGTTCGATCCAGACATACCATTTAGCCAATTTTCAAGGGCTGTATTTAAATCTGCAAAAGGAATACCAACCACATAATTAATAATAAGAACGGTAATAAGTGTGCCAAAAACTGGTACTAAAAATACTGGTACAATTGAAGCCGCCGCTTTTGGCAGTTTCACGTATTTTTTAATCAATAGACATGTATAACCAGCGATTAAACCAGCTGCCAGTGCCCCAAGGAAACCAGCGCCGATATCACGTGCCAGTAAACCACCAACAAGACCTGGTGCCAATGCTAATTTGTCCGAAATGGAATATCCGATAAATGCTGCAATAACCGGGAACATCATTCCTAGCGCCAATCCACCAAAACCATCTAAACTATGCAGTAGTGAAATTAAGCTATTCGCACTATCTGCGTATTTCGCATCCCAAATATCTGTAATTCCGAAAAACGAACCACCAACCCGAGCAATCGCCATAATTACGGCGCCTGCAATAACGAGCGGAATCATATATGAAATACCTGTTAAAACGTGTTTTTTCAGTTCACTCCCAATTTTTCTGAACATGGTAGATCCTCCTTATTTTTCGTCAATTAACGCAAGTGCTGCGTTGATTACTTTTTCTGCATCTTTAATCGGTGCGCTTACTGGAACTTCCAGCACGACTTTACCGTCAAAACGTTCTTTGTTACGAACTTTTGTATCTACTGCGAAAATAACTACTTCGCCGATATTTACATCTTTTTCCGTTAATTCATTTTCAATTCCTGTCGCGCCTTGTGTTTCTACTTTGATAAGATTGCCCATTTTTTTCGCGCCTTTTTTAAGTGCTTGTGCTGCCATATATGTGTGCGCCACTCCTGTCGCACATGCGGTTACTGCGATAATTTTACGTTTCATATCTCTACTACGCCTCCATTTAAAATTCGAATAACTTCTTCTTCGTCTCTTGTATTTTTTAAATTTTCGACAATATCATCGTCCATTAGTTTCGTTGCAATTTCAGCAAGGATTTTTAAATGACCGTCTGTTTTGTCGGAATCCGTAATTGCCAGTAAGAAAATCATGTTTACTGGTTCGTCATCAAGCGATTCCCATTCAATCATTTCTTTCGTTCTTGCAAAAACGATGGCCGATTTTGTGACACTTTCACTTTTTCCGTGTGGGATAGCAATGTTATTACCTATTCCAGTAGTTGAATGTGCTTCACGATCCAAAACTGCTCGGACATAAGTCGCTTTATCCGCTAAAATACCACGTTCATCTAGCAGTTCTGCCATTTCTTCAATTGCTGCTTCTTTGGTTGCCGCTTCTAAATCAAAAACGACTAATTCTTTAGTTAAAATATCTTTTACTTCCATTACATCCCATCCTTTAACAAATGCTCATAAATTTCTGCGGCACTTTTTAGTTGCGTCAGCTTTTCTAGCCATTTTTTATTATCAATATATTTATAAAACTGTTCGTACATTGCGTCTAAATTAATACCATTTTGTTCTGTCAAAGCGATAAAAAAGATTTTATCCACATCGACCAAGCCCCATTTCACTGGGTGTTTCAGCGTCGCGATAGCAATGCGCGATTCATTGATTAGCGCTGGTTCTGCGTGCGGTGTCGCCATTTCTTCAAAAGAAGTGAACGATAAGGCTTCTCTTTTCAGCGCACTTTCCACGATGCCAGGCTTAGCAATACCCTGCTCCACCAATTTGTCGCCAATTTCCGCAATCGCTTCTTCCATCGTCGCAACATCCAACTTCGCAAAAATGGTTTTTGGCTTAATTAAATCAACGAATGGTTGGCTGCGTTTCTTTTTCTTGCGTCTTGTTCGTTCGATTTGGCTTTCGACTTGTTGTAAATCCGCTTTACTCATCATCGGGCTTACAACAATGCTTGGAATATCCTCTAGTTCAAGGTAGATTGTGCTAATGACTAGATCCACATCAACTTCGGTTTCCATTAACGCCTGAACGGATAATATTTTTTCAATCGTAATCATTGGAAAATATTTTTTAATTCTAGCTGCGAGTAATCTGGATGAACCAAGCCCTGTACTGCATACAAGTACCACTCGAATTTGGTCGGGGAAAGAGCGACTTCTTTCTTTGTATGCTTCAAAATGTAGCGCAATATACGCCGTTTCATCTTCGTTCACTTGCACATCGTACTTTTGTTCAAATTTTGCTTTAAAGTAAAGCGCTTCTTCAAACGCTTGGGGAAAGTTTTGCTTAATTTTGCTAAGATACGGATTTTTAAAATGCATACCAAGTTTTAAGCGGTTAATGGCGGATTTCATATGCGTCGTCAGGTCTTCCAGCAAGCCCTTATCATAATTCCCTTCCGCTAAACATCTACTGACAAAATCAGCGACATCGTCCTCTTGTGGTGGAGTATTAACGAGCAGTTCATCATGTTGTTGATTATAAGCAGCCGTTAAATGAAGCTGAATATAGCCAACTTCGAATGCTGGAATTTTGATATCCAGACGTTCTTCTAACATGCCAACAAGAATTTCCGTGTTGTTGCGCTGTGACTCAAACACATCTTTCATCGGATCGCTCTCAACGTTTTCCACATACTCGCCTTCGCGAATTCGCTCTACCGCAATCGCAAGGTGAATCACAATTGACTGAAACGCATAATCGGTAAAAGTAAAATCATGACGCTCGCTGAATTCTTGAACAATCGCAATGATTTCTTTCAAGCCTTCTTCCGGAAAAATCCCAGTAACATCGGCCTGAATCGTATCGAATGCTTGGAGCACTTTTTCGCCTTCTTGCTTTAAATACCAGTTGTTACCCCAAAAATTAGTAATGAATTTCGATGTTAAGGCACGTTTTTCTCGTTCACTAATCAGCAACTTCATACCTTTACTAGGTTTCTTATACAAAGTGATGCCTTCTTTTTCCAGCATTTTTGTCACTTCAACCATATTTTTCTCAATCGTGCCCCGACTAATGTAAAGTTCGTCTGCAAGTTGATGAATCGTGATATAATCATCTGCTTTAAGCAATTTACTAAAAATGTAGATAACCCGCTCTTCTTTCGTTGATGGGATTTGGCTGACTTGGTTATCTAGGAATCGGCTAACTTCGGCAAAAGCCTTGTTATCGCCTTCAATGTACACACCGATTTTTGGTTTACGGACAACCGTCATATCAAAGTCCTTTAGAAAAATATCGATTTCCTTCAGTGAATTTGAGACAGTTTTTTCTGAAAGTCCGAGATGATTCGCGATAGTTCCAACACGTGTTTGACCTGTCTTCATTAGAAACTGAATGATATTTTTTTCGCGATTTGCAATCATTTTCGTTACCGCTTTCATTTTTAATTTTCCTTTCCCTACGCTTATTCTATTACAAAGACTCATCCCCAGAAAACTACGAAAATTACCGCATTGAATACCGTAATTTTGGGATATTGCTGTTCATTTTGGAGAATGGTAGATTTAAATAGCACCACTAACCTAGAAAGGAAGCTTATTTATGTCTATTTATCTTATTGCGTTACTCCCTGTTCTTGGGTGGGGATTTATGCCGATAATTGCGAACTTACGAAAAAGCACCCCCGAGGAACAACTACTGGGGACATCGATTAGTGCGCTATTATTTGCTCTCATTTTATTCTGGATTTTATCACCAGAAATAACGGTTCTTTCTTTTATTGTGAGTTTTATTTCAGGTATCTTTTGGAGTTTTGGGCAATTACTACAGTTTAAAGGGATTGCGGCTTCCAGTGTAGCGAAGGCAATGCCAATTTCAAACGGTACTCAGCTAGTTGGCGCAACGCTTTTCGCAGTCCTCGTATTTCGCGAATGGCAAACTGTTACGGCTGTCATCATCGGAGTTGTTGCAGTAATTTTAATCTTGATTGGGGTGGTAATGACCGGGTTTCAAAAACGCGGGAATCATATCACGGAGTCGGTTTCATTTCATGTCTACGGTATCGTTATTCTATCTTCTTTCTTTTTAACGCTTTACGTAGTAACAAACCAGCTTTTTGATGTCACTGGCTTTTCTATCATTTTACCACAAGCAATCGGGATGCTGACATGCGCCATTGGTATTAACTTAGCGAAAAAGACTGCTATTTCCCGAAAAAATGTTACATTTAACTTAATGACCGGATTATCGTGGTCAATCGCCAATTTAGGCATGTTCTTAGCGACTGCTGTACTCGGTGTCGCAACGAGCTTCTCGATTTCACAAGCCTGCGTTATCGTCGCAACAATCGGCGGCATCCTCATTTTCAAACAGAAAAAAAGCCCGCTGGAATGGACCTTTATCCTTTCTGGAATACTGTTAATTATGGTCGGCGTCGTATTCCTTAGTTTATTAAAATAGAACAAACCAAAGACTGTAGAGCAATCATTTTGTTTACAGTCTTTTTTTTATTGCACATTTTCAACAGATAGTTAATACTTTATAAGATGACTATCTCTACTTTGAGGTAGATAATATGATATAAATAAAATTTTTCCAAACCAAAATGATGCTTGCTTCGTCTAATATTGCAGAAGAGGGTGAAACTTAAATGACTGAACTTGAGGAAATAGGAATTCATATTAATAGCATAGAAAATACCGAACAAATAATCAGCCAATTAATGGATAACTACAGTGATGATGTACTGCATCTAGTTTTTTCTTATGTAAAGAATCGAACGACAGCGGAAGATTTAACGCAAGAGATATTTATTAAATGCTATGAAAAACTTGGTCAGTTTAATAATAAGTCATCCATAAAAACGTGGCTATATCGAATTGCTATTAATCATTGCAAAGATTACTTGGGTAGTTGGCATTATCGCAAACTAAATTTCAACGATAAAATTTGGGACTATCTCCCGTCCAAGTCAAAACATGTTGAAGAAGAAATTATCTCAAAAGATGTAGCAAACAGCTTAATGAGCGCTGTTATGGATTTACCAGTAAAGTACAGGGAAGTTGTTTTCTTACATTACTACGAAGAACTTTCCTTAGCAAATATTAGTACGATCACTGGTGTAAATAGCAATACATTAAAAACCAGGTTAAAACAAGCCAGAGAATTATTAAAGAATAAGATGAAAAAGGAGGTTTAATCATGGACGATCCATTCTATAACTTAAAGGATTCTATAAAAAAAGATTTTGAGGGTTTTTCTTTTTCCGAAGAGAGAAAAAATGCAGTAAAAGAAACAATCCGCAAGAAACAATCACACTTAGAACTTCATTCTTGGAAAATAGAAACACTTCAAAACATATTAGATGCACTGCAAGACGAAGCAAAGCATGGGTACGAAATTTCCACCCAACTATTTCAAAAAAATGAACTTAGCTTTAAAAACAATGAAGGTCAGCTTTATATTCTGTTACATCTACTTGAAAACAAAAAAATCCTATCATCAAAATGGATAGAAGGTAAGAAATATTATTCCCTAACTGCGAAAGGGAAAAAATTTGTAGCAACTTTTGAACTAAGAGGCTCTAAGCAACACGGATCACTGAAAAATTTAATTGAGGAGGCTTCTTTATGAGTTCTTCTACATTTGAAGAATATTTAGGTAAAGTTATAGCTAATGTAAAATCCAAACAAGCCCACAGTATGATAAAAAAAGAGCTTAGTAATCATCTGGAAGAGCTAAGTCACTCCTTTCAAAAAAGAGGATTATCTATAGAGGATGCGAATAAAAAGGCGATGCAGGAAATGGGAGATCCCTCGACTGTTGGCAGAAACATGAATCAGCTTCATAAACCAAGAATGGATTGGCTCCTTATTGCGTTATTTATCCTACTTGCGGGTATTAGTTTTCTTCCAATAATAGGTGATGTAGTAGCATCTAATTCTTCATTCATGAAAAAACAAATTGTCTGGCTCGCCATTGCCGTTCTTGCTCTGATAGGATTTCTTTTCTTTGATTATAGAAAACTAAAAGATTTGTGGATGTATTTTTACGCGGCTGCCTTGATCCTATTTTTCACAACTTTTTTAGTTGGCATTCCGCTTACTGGAGGAGGAAGATGGATGTCTCTCTGGGGTATTGCGATTGATAGTCCAGCTATCTCCTTATTTTTATTCTTCATCGCATGGGCTGGTATTTTTACCAAAGCTAATGCGTTTAAAGGATGGAAAAAACAAGTAGTGCTATTAATCCTATTTTGGGTCCCAGTCATTTCTTACATCATAATTAACCGATTTGTGTTTAGTATTATGTACTTCTTATGTGTATTAGTGATGTATATTTTTTATTATCGTCATAATCGATTTGCCATTAAAGTAGCACTGGGTAATTTGCTTGTAGGTGTTATCTTCATTAGTACGATGATTCTTAAATACCCTAGTAGCTATCTCCCTGATACAAGCATACCTTTGAAAGATATTCTTTCAAAAGCTGGTTGGTTCGGCAAGGGACTTCACAACAATCTAATACTCCCTGAAGCACATACAGATTTTGTCTTCCCATTTCTCGTCTATTCTCTTGGCTGGGTATTCGGAATTTTCCTTTGCCTACTACTGGTTGTATTTATATTGCGGATTTCACGAAATGCTTTTAAAACAAAGGATTTATTCGGCAGATTATTAACAATCGGAGGGGCTGTATTATTTACCGTTCCAGCTTGTTGGAACATCCTTATGGGGCTTGGAATAGTCCCAATCATGGTAGTACCTCTACCATTTATCAGCTACGGGGGAAGCATGTTACTAGTTTACGCTGCACTACTCGGTCTTATTCTAAATGTTTACCGACGAAAGGATATTGTAGAGTCTACACTGGTTAATTAATTTAGTGTATAACCGACATGTTTACCACTTTCGAAAAAGCCAAAGATCGGATCAAAATCTTTGGCTTTTTTTCATGTATTCCTCTATCACCTGTAACACGCCCGCCTCCTTATTAGAAGGAGCCACATGTTTCGCGGCAGCAAGAACTTCTGGACTACTTTCTAGCATTGCATAACTATTTGAAGTTAGTTGCAACATTTCGATATCATTATTCGCATCACCAAAAGCTAACAAATCTTCTGGCGCCACTTGCCATTCATTCAAAAGTTGCTGAATCGCGTTCCCTTTCGTCACACCCGGAATAATAATATCAATGCTCCCATGCCCACTCGACACAGCGCGAATTTCGCCAACAAACGTTTGATTCAAATCCTCGACAATTTGCCCTGTTTTAGCCACTTCTACATCAAGCGCAAATTTGATAAACGTATCATCCGGAAGCACATCGAATGACTCCACCTCTTGTAACTCAAAATAGTACTTTTTCGCAAATGCTTTAAAATCTGGATCGGCGGCTTTTAATAAATACGCGCTCTTCACCCCACAAAGAATCACTTGCAAATCATGATAATCTTGAATCAACGTCCGCAAAATCTTTTGAACTAATCTTTCATCAAAACGATTCACACTCCGAAGTTCTCCTTGATGAAAAATAACCGCCCCATTTTCAGCCACATAAAAAAGCTCCTCATCCTTGCCAGGAAAAAATGATTTAAGCTGATAATATTGATTGCCGCTCGCAACAATAAATTTAATCCCACGCTTCATTAATTCTGCATAAATCTTCTCAAACCTAGCACGATCATATTCACCATTTCCATCTAAAAAAGTCCCATCCATATCTACAGAAATCGCTCTAATCATCTGTTTAAACTCCTTTTAAAGTTAATTTTATTCTATTATATCAGATTTTTTTCGCGCCACATTGCTACTGCTTGTTTGCTTATAAAATATGCTATACTATATTAACCCATATCATAAAAAACAAGACACGAAAGGAGGGGCCAAACATTGTCAAAAGGAAGATTAGAAGCATTTAGTGATGGTGTATTTGCAATTATAATTACGATAATTGTTTTAGGAATGACTTTACCGGATGTATTTACCGCAGCTAGCACACAAGCATTCTTATGGGAAATTTTTATATTTATCGAAGGCGGATTAATCATCGGACAATTTTGGTATTCACATAGCAGGCTGTTCGATCAAGTCACATTCATTTCCACATCTGCCGTCTTATTTAATATTTTATTTTTACTAGTTTTATCACTTATTCCATTATTTACAAGAGCAATCATGCAACATCCAGATATGACCGCACCAATTATTGGGTTTGTTATTACTATTTTGATTACTTCGGTGATATTCCAATTATTGCATCACGCTGTAAATGGAAAAGATTCAGGTATCGACAATTGGAAGTTTCGAATCTCTAGTTTCATATTTGTTATTGCACTTGGTATTATCAGTTTCTTCGCTCCACAAATATCCACCATTTTATTTATTATTTTCCCAATCGCTGGTTGGATTATTCAACTCACAAACCGCCGTCAGCCTCCAAAATAAAAAAAGTCAGCGAAAAATTTCGTTGACTTCGCTTTACTATTTTGTTATTCTGGCACTAACAACAAGAAAGGAGCATAACTATGAGAAGCCTGGATGCAGTAGAAATACTCAGACGTGGCGAAACCATTGAGCGTTATAAAGAAGGCGGAAATTCGATGTTACCTTTGATTAAATCGATGCAACCTGTTCGTTTAGAACCGATTGGCATGAGAGAACTCAAAGTCAACGATATCGTATTTTGCAAAGTTCGCGGTAGCTTTTTTACACATAAAATCAGTAAAATCCGCGGTAAGCAATATCAAATTTCTAATAATCACAAACACGTGAATGGTTGGATTACACGTAATAGTATTTATGGCATTGTCACCAAAATTTGGTAAATGCTAGGTAACATGCAACGAAAAAGTTGGATGTTTTTTATTTTGCTTAAAATTATACTTTTTTCCGAATAATTTCCAGTACAATCATATATGCGAAGCAGAAGATAAGAAAAATGATTGTCAAACTTGAAATGGATATTTGTTCAATCCCATATAAATTAAGAACAATCAACACAATTGGTATCGTCAAAGCTAAAACAATAAACAAATAATAGGAAAATGTTTTGCGATTGTTGATATATCTTTCATCTTTTTCTAATTTTTCTTTCTCATATTCTCGCTTCGTTTTTTCTTCAGATAAGAATACAGAACTCAGTGTACCAATTAAAGCCGCAATAACCATAATAATTGGTGTACCGATATCTCCAAATATTTTTTCTCCTTTAATTATTCCTAAAAGTGGATACATATATATAATAACTACTGCAACCATAATACCTCGATTAATGATATATCGTTTCATGCTAATTCTCCTCCAGTTGAAAAATCTCTTCTATTGTTAAACGAAAATAGCGTGCCATCTTCAAACTTAGCTCTAAACTAGGATTATATTTACCTTTTTCGATAGCATGGATTGTTTGTCTCGAAACTTCTAATGCTAAAGCTAATTCATTTTGCCCGATTCCTCTTTCTTCACGCAACTGTTTCACTTTATTACGGACTTTCAATTAACCACCACCAAATAAGAAGTATTTACAGTTATTATAAAATAAATACAGCATTACGTAAAGAAAACTTTACATTTTGTATGAAAAAAGTAGCTAAAATAATTAACTCATCTTAGCTACTGATTTTTATTTCACCATTCTTGAATCTGTTTTGTCGAAATATTGCTTCCCAATTTGCAATTTCTCGCCATAAAGTTCATCAATCGTAACAAACTCGTATCCTTGACTCTTTAATTTAGTCAATGTAGTGTCAAGGCTTGCAGCAGTGGTTTTATGGATATCATGCATTAGTACAATCGCTCCGTCCGTTGCGCCTGCAAGGACTTTCTTCGTCACTATACCAGCATTTCTGTATTTCCAATCTTCTGTATCAACAGACCACTGTATTATCGGAAGACCAATCTCTTCAGCAACCTGTTTGTTTACTGCACCATATGGAGGGCGCATTGTCGTTGGAAAATATCCAGTTTGATCAAATACTGCTTTTTGCGTTTTTAAAATTTGGTTGTACACTTCTTGTGTCGATTGTTTAGTTAATTGCGGGTGATCCCATGAGTGGCTGCCAACTTGGTGCCCTTCCTCTAATTCACGTTTTACTAAACCTGGATTTTGTATGACACTAGAGCCAAGTACAAAGAATGTCGCTTTTACATTGTGGCGTTTCAATGTATCAAGTACGCCTGGTGTTACCGAGGAACTTGGACCATCATCAAAAGTAAGGGCAATTCGTTTGTTCGTTTTTGCTTTTGGCACTTCTGGAACTTTCACACTGCTTGGTAAGTAGCGTTTATTCACAGAACTAGCAATATCAGCAAGTTTTACTTTTACTTTCTTCGGTTCCGGTGCACCTGGTATTTTTACTGGCAAAATAATTTCAGAGTTCGTGATTTCGAAATCCGTTTGATTCCATTTCACTAAACTCTTAATTTTCCCAAGATTACCAACATCTTTTAAAGAAAAATCCCCTGTTTTAATCAATTCTTCTTCAACAGCTGTTTTTAAGTTTAATTTAGTTTGATTACTTTTTATTAATACTTCCCCAAGTGTTAACAAAGCACCTGTTTCTGCGTCGGTTACTATGTTTTTGCAAATATCTTTTTTATCTTTGAGTACAAATTTAGTTCTTCCTTCTTTTACGTACTCCGATTGAACTGCTTTGTAAGATATTGCTTGCTCGGCCATTCTATGCTTTTGGTAAGTGTAAAAAATAATCCCTTGAGTTTCTTTATCTCTATTTAACTTTTTAACCTCTGCATCTGTGGCCTTTCCAATTTCTTTTTGGATAATTTCGTTGTCTTTTTTCTCAGTTGTTTTAGGAATGTAAGAAATGATTTCCACTCCATTTTCTTTCTTATCCAAGCGGCGGAAATTTCCTCCATCCTGGTCTTTCATTAGTCTGTCCATCTGCATTATTACTTTGTTGCGCGACTTTGAAAATTGGTATTTTTGGAAACCTATTACACCAATAAAAACCACGGCAATAATGAGAATGGCAACTAGTGAAAGTCTAATCCACCTAATTTTCACATTATGCACCTCACCTCAGAAAAACCTTCCCCAGCTTTTCTTATAAAACAATTATACATGAAAAAAGGCAAGTTTCTAGTTTTTGTACTAAAATAGGAAAAAAGGACCAACGATTTCTTAACAAATGTCACAAAAAAGACACGGATAAAGTGGGAGCTTTTACCGTGTCCGATTTATAGTTACAGGATTACCCCTGAAAACTAACATATTGTGAAGTATTTCACTATCAATTTTACCGCAAAAAAACGCATTCCGCAAATATTAAATGTCGTTTTTTTGTTCAGTTTATTATTTTATCCTAAAGCAACATCTAAAACCATCATTACTGCAAATCCTGCCATCGTTGCAGCAGTCGCTAAATCGGCCGAACCTTCTACTTGAGATTCAGGAATTAATTCCTCTACAATAACGAAAATCATTGCACCAGCTGCAAAGGCAAGCGCAAACGGCAAAATAGGTGTAACAAAAACAACCAATACAGCACCAATTACAGCGAAAATTGGTTCAACTACCGCTGAAAGTTGACCATACCAGAAACTTTTTCCTCTCGAGAGCCCTTCTCCGCGCAAAGGAATGGATACTGCCGCTCCCTCTGGAAAGTTTTGGATACCAATACCAAGCGCCAAAACGATTGCTGTAATAAGTGTCTCCGTGTCTCCAGTTATAACTGCTCCGAAAGCAACCCCAACAGCTGCCCCTTCTGGAATATTATGAATAGTAATGGAAAGAACCAGTAAGATACTTTTCCGTAGAGAAGTTTTTGGTCCTTCCTTTGCTTGCTCTGGAAACCCGAAATGTAAATGTGGAATAATACGGTCAATAACACGTAAAAATATCCCCCCAAGCAAAAAGCCAACTAGAGCTGGTACAAAGGAAAACTTCCCTAAATCTTTACTCATTTCGATTGCAGGGGCAAGAAGTGACCAGAAACTTGCTGCAAGCATAACACCAGCAGCAAAACCAAGCATTATATTGCCCCATTTTTTATTTAAATTTTTAAAGAAAAATACGAGTGAAGCTCCTGCTGCGGTACAAGCCCATGTGAAAATTCCGGCAAGAAGTGCTAATAGTACCGGATTTAGTGACGATAAGTAATTTAACAATTCACGTTCTCCCTTTTCCTATGCTTTTATTTACCAGACCAGCCTTGTTTAAAGCCTTGAGCAAACGCACGAGTCTTATTTACGCCCGTTTTTACAGCCCAAATGGAACTATAAACAGATAGCTTAGCTGCCGTTCCAGCAACATTTCCAGTTTTCCGTGCAACTTTCTCTACCTTTGCTCCGATTTCTTCACCAATTTCTTCTATCGGTTTCGCCATTTCTAGCACCTCCAAAGCACTTGTCTTTCCTTCATCATAAAGCAATCAATCGGATTATTCAAGCTGCTTCCTCTTTATCCTTTTCAGTAATATGCTTCCTTTCGCTATGTTGAATTTCTAGCTAATTTCTCTAATCTCGACATTCTGATTAATTTCCATTTACTTAGGCAACTACTGTCTTTTTTAGCAAAATATGTAATTTTTTTATCATTTATTTGATTTTCCGAACATTTTCATTGAATTTCTTTGTAAAAAGTACAAAAAACGGCTGATTTAACTTGTGCATTGACTCACATTGTGCATATAATAATTTTGTTAGACAAAAAGGGAGAGGGAGATGTATATGACGGGATTAGGAACTTTATTGTTTCTAGTAGGTATTGGTGTGTTGATTTTTGGACTTGTGAGCTTTAGAAGGAAAAATTGGCCTCGTAAAAAAACACAAATTATTATTATTAGTTCTATTTTAGCTATTATTATTGGTGTCGGAATTATTCCGACTACAGACGAGGAAGCCTCAACTGAAGAACCAACAAAACAACAAGAAAAAACGGAGAAAGTTGATAATACACCTGTTTTAAAAGCAGAAACGACTTTTACAACAGATGATGAAGGTACTTTGGTAGTAGAAGGGAAAACAAATCCAGGGGCAGAAGTAACGCTTGATTTCGTTGCTATTCCTGACGCCGTGACTACAGCTGATGAGAACGGTGCTTTCAGTCTTTCTGTAAATGAACTAGATAAAGCACAAGATGCTGTTCTTTCTATTGTCATTGATGGCCAAACGAAAGAACAAACGCTTAAACTAGCACTAACCCCTGCTTACGAAACAAAAATTGCAGAAAAAGCTGAAGCAGAGCGAGTTGCAGCGGAAAAAACTGAAGCCGAACGTGTAGAACGCGAACGTGTAGCTGCCGAAGAAAAACGCGCAGCTGATGCAAAAATCGCGGCTGAAAAGAAAGCCGAAGAAGCTCGTGTGGCAGCCGAGAAAAAAGCAGCTGAAGAAAAACGAGTTGCAGCAGAACGCTCAAAAGCTGCTGCACAACCGGACACGAGTAACGAACAAGGACAAATGGTTTATATCACCGCTACTGGCAAAAGATATCATTATGATCAAAATTGTCGCGGCTTAAATAACTCTAATGGCGAAACGGCTGTGACAGTTGCTCAAGCAAAGGCACAAGGCTTAACTTTATGTAAATTTGAACAATAAAAATAAAGCAAAATTTCTTATCATGAGAAATTTTGCTTTTCTATTTGTTTTTAATTGAATTTAGGCTAGATTCGTGGTAAATTTAGATAGATAATATCGTTAAAATATACTTATGTAAAGCAATCCCTATTTTAATTATACAATAAGTAGTTCTTTACAGTCAAGTATTATTTTTCGAAAAAAATTGGGGGATAACTATATGAAACCATATGTACTAAAGTTTCAAGAAATACAGCCGCATTCAGAAGCACTTGTCGGTGGTAAAGGAATGAATTTAGGTGCTTGTTCTAATATCGAAGGAGTACATGTTCCCGCAGGTTTTTGCCTGACAACAGAGGCTTACAAGCGAACCTTAGCGGAAAACAATGAATTTACGCAACTGCTCCAACGCCTTTCTTCCCTAAAAACAAGTGACATGGATGCTATTCGAGAAATCAGCGAAACGATTCGAACGCTTATTCAACATACACAAATCCCCTCTGAAATAACGAGTGATATGGATGCTGCACTTTTAGATGTGGGAGGGTATGAGATGCCTTTCGCCGTGCGTTCTAGCGCCACTGCCGAGGACCTTCCCCACACTTCCTTCGCAGGGCAACATGATACGTATTTAAATATTATTGGTAGAGATGCATTATTACAGCATATCAGTATGTGTTGGGCTTCGTTATTTACCGAACGCGCTATTATTTATCGTATCCAAAATCAGTTTGATCACCATAAAGTCCAGCTTGCCGTTGTTATTCAACAAATGATTTTCCCTGAAGCATCCGGTATTCTATTTACCGCTGATCCAATTACATCTAATCGAAAATCCCTCTCTATCGATGCCAGTTTTGGGTTAGGTGAAGCCCTTGTTTCTGGTTTAGTTTCCACTGACTCATACACAGTCCAAGAAAATACTATTACCAACAAAATAATCGCTACGAAAAAACTCGCCATTTATAGTTTAAAAGAAGGTGGAACAGAGACTCGCCCACTTGAAAAATCACAGCAAACCAAGCAAACATTAACCGACCAACAAATTTTACAACTTGCTAAACTTGGTAGAAAAATCGAAGCCTATTTTGGGAAACCACAAGATATTGAATGGTGTTTAGCAGAAGGTATTTTTTACATTGTTCAGAGTCGGCCTATCACGACTTTATATCCAATCCCAGAAGTAAGTGAACCCGGCAATCGTGTTTATATTTCTGTTGCACATCAGCAAATGATGACTGATGCGATGAAACCACTTGGGCTTTCCTTTTATTTAATGACCACTCCAGCCACAATGTATACTGCAGGAGGACGGTTATTTGTCGATATTACTCAAAGTCTATCAGCCAAAGTTTCTCGCGATATGATGGTGAATTCCCTCGGTCAATCGGACCCGCTAATTAAAGATGCTTTACTCACCGTAATTAACAAAAAAGGATTCCTACCTCCACTACCAACGGAGGAAAATCCAAATCAAGCACCCATTTCTGGAAAACCACCCGTTCGTGGCATTCCTGATCCATCTAGCGTTTTTGAATTAGTCCAAAACAGCGAAAACTCCATAAAATCCTTGAAGCAAACCATTGAAACTAAAAACGGATCCGATTTGTTTGATTTTATCGTAGAAGATTTGGAAGAATTAAAAAGAGTTTTATTTAATCCTACTAGTATTGATGCTATTATGGCCGGTATGGACGCTTCAGCTTGGTTAAATGAACATATTTACCAGTGGCTGGGAGAAAAAAATGTCGCCGATAAACTGTCAGAATCAGCACCAAACAATATTACTTCACAAATGGGACTTGAATTATTAGATGTAGCTGACGTCATTCGCCCCTACCCTATTGTCAGAGCCTATTTAGAACAAACGAAAAATCCTGATTTTTTAAATGAGCTTGCTACTTTGGATGGTGGTGCAGAAACCAGAAAAGCATTAGAAGAGTATCTTCAAAAATACGGAATGCGCTGTGCGGGCGAAATTGACTTAACTAAAACACGTTGGATTGAAAACCCGCTAACGCTTATTCCGTTGATTTTAAGTAATATCAAAAACTTTGAACCCGGCGCGAGTATGCACAAATTTGCTCAAGGAGAAAAAGAAGCTTTCGATAAAGAACATGAAATCCTAAGGCGCTTGCAAGAACTGCCGGACGGGGAACAAAAAGCGATGGAAACAAAAGAAAAAATTGATATTTTACGTCATTTCATTGGCTATCGCGAGTATCCAAAATACGGCATGATTAACCGCTACTTTATTTATAAACTGGCTTTCCTTCGAGCTAGCGAACAACTTGTAAACAATGGCGTTTTGCAAAATAAAGAAGATATTTATTTTCTTTACTTCGAGGAACTGCGGGAAGTTGTGCGTACTGGTCATGTTGATTACGAACTTATTAACGCTCGAAAACGCGATTTCGCCACTTTTGAAAAATTAACACCACCGCGCATCCTTACTTCTGATGGGGAAATGATTAACGGCAAATACAAACGCGAAAATCTCCATAAAGATGCCATTCTTGGACTTCCTGTTTCATCTGGGACAGTTGAAGGTCGCGCTCGCATCATTTTAAATATGGAAAAAGTGGATTTAGAAGATGGCGATATTCTAGTTACGGCTTATACTGACCCTAGTTGGACTCCCGCATTTGTATCTATTAAAGGACTTGTGACCGAGGTTGGCGGGCTTATGACGCACGGAGCAGTGATTGCCCGCGAATACGGTCTTCCCGCTGTAGTGGGTGTCGAAAATGCAACTACCGTTATAAAAGATGGTCAGCAAATTCGCATCAATGGTACAGAAGGCTATATTGAGATTCTTGATTAAACCAAAAACCCAGCACTCTCCATTTTAGAAAATGCTGGGTTTTTTAATTATGCTTTTTTTCTCCAAATATAAAACGCGGATGATGAAAGTAATATCCCGGCAAACAATGTTTTCCACGGGGCATTATCTCCAGTTTTTGGAAGTTTAGCTGTTGCTAGTTCTGTAGTATTTTCCCCTGCTGTTACTGTGATGTTATTATTTTGGGATGGCGTACTAGTAGCACTCGGTTCATTTATAGTAATTGGTCCATTGGTAGAATCAGAGTCTAATCCTTCATCTGGACTAGGAATAATTGGTGTTTCCTTACTGAAATGTGCGTACAAAGTAATATCGTTCGCAGGCATTTTCATCGTTTTAAAATCCCATTTTGTTCCGCCAACTTCTGCGTCATACCAACCTTCTAAAGTAAATCCCGTTTTGGACGGTGATGTTGGTTCAGGAATAAGCGCGTCATAGTTTACTACTTCCTCTGTTACTGCCCCATCTATATCAAAGTTCGCTTGGTAGTTGTTGATGGTAAAATGTGCATATAGAGTGACATCATTCGCGGGCATTTCCTTCGTTTTGAAATCCCACTTCGTTCCGCCTGTTTCTGCGTCATACCAACCATCAAATGTATAACCTTGTTTGGTTGGAGTGGTCGGTTCATTGAGTAAGGTATCGTATGCTATCGTTTCATTCTTTACCTCACCATCTATATCAAAATTTGCTTGATAGTTGTTGATAGTAAAATGTGCATAAAAAGCAACATCATTCGCGGGCATTTTCATTGTTTTGAAATCCCACTTATTACCGCCTGTTTCTGCGTCATACCAGCCATCAAATGTATAGCCTTGTTTGGTTGGAGTGGTCGGTTCATTGAGTAAGGCATCGTATACTACCGCTTCATTCGTTACCACACCGTCTATATCAAAATTTGCTTGGTAGCTATTTACGGAAAAATGGGCATATAGTGTGAGGTCATTTGCAGGCATTTGCCCGGTTGTGAAGTCCCATTTTGTTCCGCCTGTTTCTGCGTCGTACCAACCATCAAATGTATAACCTTGTTTGGTTGGGCTCGTAGGTTCTGGAATGAGATTTTCTTCTGTTACAGTCTCTACTTCACTTGTATTACCTTCTACATTAAATGTGACTTTGTAATCTAGTAATTCTTTTAACGGTTGTGTTATGAAGCCACTATAATTACTTGTGCCTGTCCCAATCGGTATTTTCTGGCTGAACGTATATTTAACTTCTGGTAAATAGTTCGGTAAAGACCACTTCAAGTTCGGTGCGTCGTAGGTTCCATTATTGCTAATCGTTTCAGGCGCAATTAGCGTTCCATCTATGCTAGTTATATTGTTCGGAACGGAGAGTGTCTTCGAAAAATTACGTTCTAGATTTGTTATCATCTGATTAGAGAAGTCAGAGTATTGTATTTTGGTTAAGTTGGCTAAAGGACTTATGTCAGTAATATGGTTTTGTGTTAACTGCAAACTTGTTAAATTAGTTAGTCCTCCGATTATTTTCACATCCACTATTTGGTTATACCCCAACTGCAAATAAGTCACATGGGTTAGATTTTTCAAAACGGATATATCACTAATTTTATTGTTTTGTAAACCCAACGAAGTTAAATTTGTTAAATCTTCAAGCATACTAATATTAGTAATCTGGTTGTTTGCAAGATGTAGCGAGGTTAATTTTTGCAGATTAGCCACAGGACTTAAATCAGTGATTTCATTACTACCTAAATCCAAATACTGGAGTCTTGTTAAATTGGTCACAGGAGTAATATCAGTGATTTTATTCGAATATGCTGCTATATTGTCCAATTTTGTCAAGCCAGCTAGTGGACTTAAATCTTCAATTTGATTGTCACTCAATGTTAAACGAGTTAGGCTGGTTACATCGGCTAGCGGCGTCAAATCTTTTAATATAGACCCTGTTACTTCTAAATTATTCAAACGCGTCATATTTCGCACTGGGTTTAAATCACTAATATTCGAATTACCTCCCAAACGCAAACTATACATTTGGGTTAAATTAGCTAATGGCCTTAAATCACTAATATCATTATCTACTAGATATAAGTCAGTTACATTAGTTAGGTTTTGAAGCGGACTAATATCAGAAATTTTATTATCACCAATATAAATTTCCGTTAGTTTTGTTAAATTGCTTAATGGGCTGAGATCTGTAATTTGGTTTCCATTAAGATTTAAAAATTTCAAATTGGTTAAATACTCAAGCCCTTCAATAGAAGCTATTTTTTTCGCGTATACCGACAGTTGCGAAATGCTTTCTAATTCTTCTTTCGTTACTACATCTGTGACACTTGATTTTTGAAGTTCCGCTCGTATTCCCTCCGCTAAATCTGCATCAGGAAAAATTTGATTAATTGATGCTGGTGGCGCGACCTGTGTCGCTGCTTTAACATCATTATTACCTTGAATACCTAACACCATAATTAAAAGGCTCACGACGGTCATTATGGTGATGATTTGTTTGAAATAATTATTTTTAGATTTCATATTAGTCTTTCCTTTCATTAAGCTTAATTAGAATCATTATTATAGCTTATTGATTGTAACACCTTACTTTGAAGTAGTTGTCTAATTTTAATATGCGAATTTCCGCTTCTTATTTTTGTTTCTTAGATACATAAGCAGCGACAATGAAAACATGTGACATAAATTTGACAATAATTTTTAAATTAGTTGTTCAAACAAAAAAACACACTAATCACTTAGTGTGTTTTAATTCGGCACAATTAAATCTGTATCGGGGTCTTTGCTTTTTTTGTTTGTCGATTTTATCTCTACGAAAACTTTATGTGGTAAACAAACAATGGTGTCACCGGCTTTGGATTTCCAACCCATTTTGACGCCTACTTGATCTGGGCTGTTGTCTTCTTTTATTCGAATCCGTTCGCCATCTACTTCCATCAAATTATATTGTGCGCCTTTTCCTTTAATCGTAAACTGCTCATTGCCTTTATGACCAGTTAGCGGGATTTCCCGAATTACTTTGCCATCTTGTGAAATAATCGCTACGACATCATCGCCCACATGTTTTGCTTCAGCGACAGAAAATAATATTAGTGGTAAAAACGAACCCAAGATCAGTAAAATGATAATTACAAAATCAAACGGACGTACCATTTTCATATATTGACGCATTTTCTCTCCTAACTAGCTATTATGATTAGCGTTAAAATCCAAGCTAACTCCCGGTTCATCAAACGCGATTTCTGTTACATCATAGGTTAAGCGTTTGATGTAGTCAATTAGCGGATTGGATAAGCCTTCAACATCTACAGCTTCTAAATCGGAAAAATCTCCAAAAAAGTCTTTTAATTGAATAATACGGCTGATTCTACCGTCAATCCGGAAATTTTCAAGGACTAATAAAAAAGGAATCGTTATTTTAAAAATTTTCCCTTTTGACATAAGTTCCACATTTCCATTGACTGGCTCTACTTCATGGACCTCTAATTCAATTTTGTTTTCGAATTGCTCATTTTCTTCCACGATTGTTTCGAAATTATACTTTTCTACGACAATTTTATTAGTTACGATATCCATAAAATTCACCTCATTTGTAGTATGTACTCCGTATATTACATGATAAATAAGTTCCTAGCAAATCAATACTACCATGTAATTTCGATTCGATTACCTTCTGGGTCTAGCACAACACTTTCGTAGTATCCGTCTCCTGTCATTCTTGGTTCACCTGCAATTGCAAAACCATCTTGTCTTAGTTTTTCAGTTAGCTCATCTACTGCTTCTTTTGTTCCTGTTGAAATAGCAATGTGCGCCCATCCTAAGTTTTCCCCAGTTGTTTTTCCTGTTACATCCGTCCGACTCATAATTTCAAGTCTCGCGCCGTCTTCAAACGTAAGAAAGTAAGAAGTGAAGCCTTTTGTTTTATTTTCATATAAATCATTGGCAGTTGCACCAAAATAAGTAACATAAAATTGTTTCATTTGTTCTAAATTAGTTGTCCATAATGCTACATGTTCAATCTTCATTTAAAATCCTCCTTATTATAAAAAAATAGCTGCTGATATCCAGTATACCACTGCTGCCAAAAGTCCAGCTAGTGGTAACGTAATAAACCAAGTTACAACCATATTTTTCCCCGTACGCCAATTGACTTCTTTTTTATGATTAGCTGTTCCGACACCCATAATCGAGCTGTCAATAACTTGCGTAGTGCTGACTGGCAAATGAATCAAAGTAGCTGTCATGATTACGGAAAGAGAGCTTAAATCAGATGCAACACCAGTAACTGGGGTTATTTTCATGATTTTTGTTCCTACTGTTTTAATGATTCGATAACCGCCAACAGATGACCCAATCGCCATCGATGCTGCACAACTTACTTGCACCCAAAATGGAATACCGGCTGACTCTTTCAAAAGTCCACTCGCAACTAAAGCAAGCGTAATAATCCCCATCGTTTTTTGCGCATCATTTGTGCCGTGTGAATATGCTTGGGCTGCAGCAGTTCCAATTTGGATAAAACGAAAGCGCCGATTCATTTTCCCAAGCTTTTTGTCGTGAAAAAGATGCTTAAAGAGCGAATAAATCAAATAACCGACTGTAAAACCGATAATTGGTGAGATAATGAGTGCAATAATAATAGTTGTAAATCCTGACCAATTAAGCACGCTAAAACTACTGGCTGATGCGATGGAAGCCCCAGCTATCGCACCGATAAGCGCATGCGATGAACTACTAGGCATTCCAACAAGCCAAGTCATTAAATTCCAAATCACTGCCGCTATTAAGCCACATAAAACGACAAATTCCCCATTATTAAGCGAAAATGGATCTACAATGCTTTTGGTGAGCGATTCAGCTACCCCTGTAAACGAAATGGCTCCCAGGAAATTCATAACTGCCGCAATACCAATTGCTACTCGCGGTTTTAAAGCTCTAGTTGAAATGCTCGTGGCAACCGCATTCGCAATATCATGAAACCCATTTATAAAATCAAACGCTAACCCCACTATAACGATAATAACCGTTATTAAAATAACCGTATCCATTCAGCAGTTCCCCTTGTCGAGATTCACTTTTTTATTGTCTATACCCCTTTTATACAAATATAAAAAGAATCTGCTCCTATATTAGGTAGCAGATTCTCGTCGGTGTTATTAAAAATCTTCAAAATTATCCATATCGTACTCATACCCGTCATCATAATCATAGTTATAACCGTCCATCATATTATGCATTCCACCATCACTAACTGCAAAAGAGATTATAAAAATAAAAGCAATAATCGCCATTAATGTATTTAGTACCGCAATACCAATACCACTAATTAGTAGTCCTAAATTTTGCTTCATGACTTCCCCTTTATTACGTACGATCAGGTAAATAACAAGAATAATAATGACATTGATGAAAACCATTAACAGACACCAAAGAACTGCATTCATTCCGCGTTGTTCAGCATCTTTATAAATCCAAATTGCTAAAAGGGCTTTTGCTGCTAGTCCTAAAAACATCGCAAAAATAAAAAATATTGGTAAGAACGCTATCATTCCCATTTTGTCCCCTCATCTTCTTTAGAATTTGTTTTGTATTCTTTTTTTGTAATTGTTAAAATTCCTGCAATCAAAAATAAAATTCCGTGAATAGTGAATACTTGTAATCCACCCAAAACGATAAAACAAACGCCTAATGTTTTTACTTTTGGCCCGTCACTTTTGACTTTAAATGCACCGATAAAACCAAAAACCGCTGATCCTAGTGCAAAAAACGCAGCAACTACTGAAAAGAAAGTAATTATCCCAAGTAAAATCGTTTCTTCTGAGCTACTATAATAACCAAAAGTATCAGCCACCATTAGCGTATTAAGTCCAAAAATAATGGTATACAACATAGCACCTAGAAAAGTTAAAATGCTTAACGAAGCTCCCACAATAAGTAATGTAAATTCTGTTTGTCTGTTCATTAAATCCTCCATATATTTAGTTATTATTCTTATAGTGTACCATGAAATAAACTTTCACTAAACGAAAAATGGTAAAATTCACGAAAAATTCACGAAAAGGCTACTTCCTAAAAAGGAGGTAGCCTTTATTTTTTCTTCAAAATATCATTTGCTAAAGCAGTGAATGCATTAAAATCGGAAAGCCTTGAAAGCTTCTCACCATATTCTTCGCGTACTAATTCTACTAGCAATTCATAAATATTAATGGCTTCTTCATAATCATTTTTGCTAATACATAGTAAAAATACGGCGCGAACGGATTGTTTTTGATCCCATTTGATTGGTTTATCTAATATCCGAATAACGATTTTTGTTTCTTTGGCCATTAGTCCGAGTGGATGTGGGATTGCTATTCCGGTTCCGAGTACCGTTGAGCCTAGTTTTTCACGTTCAAGAACCGATTGCAAGAAGCCTTCGCCAACAATATTTTGTTGGCGCAATGAGTCAACCATTTCTTCTAAAATTGCTGTTTTGTTTGTCATACTGCTTCTTTCAAAAAAATCGGCCGTGAAGAAATTCGATAGAAAGCCGCGGTTAGGATCGGTTTGTTCTTGAATAATGGCACCAAGCATTTTTAATTCTTCATTGGTTGGGATGTTGCTGATTTTGATGACCGGCTTATTTTTCTCAGGTATTCTAACGGTGGAAAGAATGATATCTTCTTCAATATGAATAAAACGGTTATATTCTTGAATCGAAACAACTTTTGTAATGTCGAGATTGCTCACTGCCGACTTCACTTTTGCTTCCACAATTCGCGCCGTTCCAAAACCTGACCCACAGACGATTAAAGCCGATTTATGCCGATAGTAAGAGATTTGATAATTTCGCTCTAAAGATGCCCCGATATGAAGCGCTAAATAGGCTAATTCATTTTGATTAATGTCATATGGATAGTCTTTTTTTAGCGATTCTACTGCGTCGAGCGTGATTTCGTAAGCTAACGGATAATAGCGCTTGATGTGCTCCGTCATTGGGTTTTTGACGGTCATATGGTATTTCACGCGATATAACATGGAATGAATATGGGCAACAAGATCCTTTTTCAGCTGCATGTCATCTTGTAAATGATAAAAGTAATGTGACTCAATGCGGTTCAACAAGCCTTCGATATACGCATAATCATCAAATTCGCTAATTTCTTTATCTTCTACGTTCAGGATTCGTTTGCTAGCGATTTGGAGAAGTAAATAATTTTTGTCTGCGTCCGCAATCTCTATTTCGAAAAGTGATTCTAAAATAGTTGCCAGTTTAGCTGCAATCAGGATTTCTTCTTCACTAACGTCCGTTAATTCAAACTGTTCCAACGTATGCCCGAATTCAATTCGTTCCACTAAAATCATCATATGTAAAAGTAAATTTTGAAGCGCTTCGTCTGTGAAACGAATGTTGGTCGCAAAAAAATAATCGGTCACGGCTGTCATTAATTTTTGCAGTTTATCTTTTTGTTTATGCCATTCGAAAAATGATTCTAAGTAAGATTCTGGGGCGTTTTTGGAAGCAATTAACGCGGTTAGGGCGTAGCGCATTTTTTCTTCATCGCCGACAATTTTCACGCCGCTACCTGGTTTCGAGACGAGCGTTAAATCATAAGACGCAATAACCTTCCTAACTTGCTTCATATCATTGGAAATGGTGGCACGGCTAGCAAAAATCGTATCCGCCAAGTCTTCCAATTTAATATAGTCGGCGCTTGATAGCAGCAAGAAAATCTCATATTTCACGCGTTCTTCGGGATTATCTAAGTCAAAATAATCAGCGTTTTTCGGTTTATTTTTTTCGGCCTGAAAAGCTTGAAAAACGGTCGGATCAAGGATTTCGATTTTGTAACCCGCACCCCGAGTAAGCGTTATGGTTGCCCCGTGACTTTCGAGAAATTCAGTTAGTTTAGCAATGTCCGTTCGTATCGTACGTTCGGAAATATGTAAATCTTGGCTGAGTTTCTGAGCTGATAAATGGCTACCCGCATCAAGGAGCATGCCATATAGTGTTTCCAAACGTTTATAAGCGAAATATCCCATTATTAGCAGCTCCTTTTTTAGGTAGTTAATCGTTATTTTTCAAATAAATAGCTTTGGACTTTGGCATGTTTTAATATCGTTTGTTTCTCGTTTGACTTGCTTTCATCCAAGTGGCGTTCTTTGCCTTGGAAAATTTCTGGAATCGTAATTTCTTTTTGTAAATATGGATTGAAAAAGCGCGTAATGAAGGCATCGCTGTCTTCGGCTTTTTTCACTGCACTAATAATCGCTCCGTCTATTGTCGGAAGTTCCAAGCTATATGTTGCATCCAGCGTTTTTTCTTCGTCGCGGTAAACATAAATCAAGCGGCCGTTTAGGAAATCAGACATTTGGTAAACTGGTGGGTTCGATAAGTATTCTTTTGCTTTTTTCGCGATTTCCGCTTCGTCAAAAGAGCTTTCGAATAAAGTTAGCGCGAATGTTGCGTTGATTTCGCCAAGTAGTTGCGCGTCTGGTGTCGCAACGATTGATTCACCGGAAGCCCGACCTGGACGATAGAGTAAATCGGTTTTACCCATATGGCTAAATGTGCGGAATAAGGTTAGCGAAATCGTATCGTAATTTTCGCCAATGATTTCGTATTCGCGCACGCCTTCTGTCATTACAGCAATCCCGTGTGACTCATCGTGTAAGCTGACAAAACTTTGCATTGCTTCAATCGAAATTGGCGCTTCTTGCCATTCTTCTGCTTCCCATACATCCATTTCCGGAAGACGAACCGGACGCTTGATTGGCGCGAATAATTGGTCAGCTGTCGAGAATTTACTAGCAATTTCGGTTGCAAAAGTCACGCATAAACGATGACTCAATACTTGGTTAGCAATTTGTACATCGAAACGAATGAGTTCTTCGTTTTTACGTAAAGAAATTACAGTTTTGATAATCATTTCGTTATTTTTTTCACCATTTGCACGTTCTTCTAAATTATACGGTACATTTAACTTGAAGGAAATAGTTAATGCTTGGTTGACGCTTGATATGCTAGACTCTACGCTTTCCACTACCGCTTCTTTCGATGAAATTACAAGGTCTTTCCGTGGCGGAGAATAGTTGTACGAATCGCCATCATCGCCATTTTCCACAAAAATCATTTGATCGGTGTAGGTTCTGCCCGCTTTTTTATCATGAATCGTTAGTGAATTATTGGCTGCTAACTGGATTTCATAAAATTCGTTTTCGATTTTTGTCGCGGCGGATTGTGTCGGTTCTTGCTCTGCTGTTTCTTTTTCTAAATTAAAGTAGATGGTGTCATATCCTAGCGCTGGCAGGTTATTTACGTTTACTAGCATCGTTGCTAAAAAGACTTTTTCTGGTAAATAAACGGGTCTGCTTGGGTTTAGATCGATATGTTGATTCAAGACGTATTCGGTTAGGTCTGTTTTTTCTAGAATTGTGTATTCAAGCGTGTTTCCTTGCGTATCTTCTACTGTGAAATTGTCTTCTGGAATGTACGCAGTCATTTTGATAACGCCACTTTTTTCGTATGGAAGTGGGTTGAAAACGGTAAATTGGAACGGTTGTTTTTGTTCGATTTTTTCGCTGATTAGGCGCATGTTTAAATCGAGTAAATTGGTCGCTAAATCCGAAGCCAATTTGTAACGATGTTTGACGTCGCGGTTAGTCGTATCACTATTACAGCCGCCAATGCTATCATGTGCAGCATTTTCAAACATCAGCTTCCAAATTTCTGCGAGTTCATTATGCGGATAGCGATTTCCAAGTGAGTAGCTGATGGAAAGAACCGGCTCTAATACATTACTTAAAAAGTTTTCGATTTCATTGTTTGCTTGTTTTAAATCAGCTCGAGTAGAGAAAATCGATTTGTGCAGCCGACTATGTTTTCCTTCTGTTAGTTCACCAGCAATGACTGGCAAATCGGTCACATCTTTTTCTAAATCCGCGAAAAATGTTTCTGGTGATGCGATTTGGTATTCCCGCGTGCTATCTATTTCATTGAATTTCGCAACTAATTCTGGCAAATTTTTCCTAACTGGCGCTTGGTCTAAGCCATTTGGGAAATAGACATTTCGCGTTGAGGCCTTCTCTTCCAGAGCACCAATTTGATCATCCAAATAGGTTTTAAGTTCGGCTTCGTTTTCCGGAATGTTCGCGCCGTAGTAATAGCCAAACGGAATTTGTTCTGCTAGCATTTCCGTCCCATCATCACCGCGCCAGATAAATTCGGTTTGTTTTAAACGATTATCGGCAACTCCGCGCCAAAACAGAAACTTTGAAATTCCAAATTCTTTATAAATTTGTGGCATGTTCCCGCCTTGTCCGAACGCATCCGGGACATAACCGACAGCCATGCTATGTCCCATTTCGCGTGCAATTCTCGTACCATATAACAAGTTTCTAACAATTGATTCTTGTGAAATCACTAATTGGTCCGTTTGTGTATACCAAGGTCCGGTAATAAGGCGTTTTTCAGTAATCAGTTTTTCTAATCTAGTTTTATCTTCCGGGCAGTAGCGTAAATAATCTTCTATTAAAGAGCTTTGGGCATCCATTAAGTAAAAATGGTAATCGTCTTTCGCTTCCAATGTTTCAATTACTTCTTTTAAATGCTTCACTAAATAGATTGTTGAACGGCTTGAAGTGAAATACCATTCTCTATCCCAGTGCGAATGCGGAATTACGTGTACTTTCGTTTTAGCCATTTTCATTAAATCCTCCAACTATTATTTAATCTCTATTTCATCAAAACTAATATCGATATCATCCACAGCATCATCTGCAGCAGCTGTTTCTTCTTCTGTGAAATTGACGAATAAGTTCGCACAAATTCCGATAATAAATGCGCCAACTAGACCACCAACCAAGTAAGCCCAGCCGTTACCAATAGTGAAGAAACCGTACATTCCACCAATCGGCGGCATTTTCACATAAGCGCCAAGTCCCATTGTTACAGCACTACCAATCGCGCAGGCAATTACATTTAGCGGAATTAATTTACCAGGGCTACGCAGTGTAAATGGAATCGCACCTTCCGTGACCCCAATTAGTCCCATGATTAGCGCGCCATTTCCAGCTTCTTTGAATGTAGTAGAATAATTCTTTTTGCGTAAAAGTGTTGCGATTCCGTAACCTAGTGGCGGAATACAAATTGCGACGTTAATCATGATCGAAGGTAGATAAATCCCACTCATAAATAGCGCATTCCCAGCCATCCAAGCAGCTTTATTTACAGGTCCACCAAGGTCAAATCCAATCATTGCTCCTAAAATAAGTGCTAGAATAATAACATTTGTATCGTTTTTACACATTTCTGTTACCCAATCAAGTAACGTTTGGTTTAACCAGCCAAGCGGTCCGCCGAGAATAAGTGACATCAGTATCCCCGTGGCACCAACCGTGATAAGTGGCAAAATAATTAGCGGTAAAGAACTAGCAGCTGGTCCAGTGATACGAACATGTTTTTTCACCCAGTTTGTTAACCAACCGGCGAAGAAACCAGCGACCACAGCACCTAAGAAACCAGCATTTGTACTTGTAGCCAAGACCCCACCGACAAAACCAGCAGCAAGCGCCGGTTTTCCAGCAATCGAATAAGCAATATATCCAGCGAGTACTAAGTTAAGTAAGCCAATTGCCGCCCAACCTACATTTTGAAATAAGTAAACGTAATGATAAAATCCGCTTGCATCAGCGTAAGCATCTAGATTTGTAACCCCGCCGATAATCCCAATTAATTTTGCAACCGCTACAACAAGTGACCCTGCAATAATGACCGGTAGTGCATACGATATTCCCGACATTAAATGGTCTTTTGCTTCGTTTAATTTCCCTTTCATGACTTAATTAGCCTCCTTTTGTTTGCGTGCTTCAATTGCTGCAACAACTTTACTTAACACCGCTTCCCCGTTCGCAACACATTGACCAATTTTCACACGAACGACTGGTTTTCCTTTGAAACGATCTTCCCCGTCAATCACTTTATCCGCCGCGATAATAACTACATCTGCCGCGCTTACTTCAGCCGGCGTGATTTCATCGATTGTTCCCATTGCTCCTTGTTGTTCAATTTTGACATCGTGGCCTAATTTTACTCCCGCTTTTTCTAATGCCTTTGCTGCCATTGGTGTGTGCGCAAGTCCTGCGATACATGACGTAACTCCTACAACTTTCATATCAATTCTCCTTCCAAATTATCTTTCAAGTAATCCATCAGTTCGTGTTCCGTTTTAATCGTTAAAATTTGTTCTTGAAAAGCTTCTTCTAGTAAATTCACAGCCACACTGGATAAAATTTTCAGATGCTGCTGGCTGGCTTCACTTGCTGGAACTAATATTGCAAAAATGGCTTGTGCCTTAAAGCCTTCTTTTGACTCCCAATCAATCGGTTCAACGAGACGAATGAAAAGCAGTTTCGCTTCCAATATTGCCTCCGTTTTCGCATGTGGAATGGCGATTAATTGTTGTACTGCTGTTGCGTATTCTTTTTCGCGTGCCCATAAGTCACGCTCCACTTGTGCCGAATTCGTCGTGATACCGATTTCAGCCGCCTTGTCTGCAATAAAAGCTAGCACTTCTTCTTTTGTGCTTAGATGCTGATTTAAAAATAATTGTTCTTCTGATACTATCATTTCGTCACCCCGTATTTTTTCAATGCCTTGCTTACAATTACATTCTAATGAAACCGATTACTTTTTTGAACATAAGGAATTTCCAGTTAAAGTGGAAAAAGATTAATTCATACAAAAAAAAGCCATAAACAAAGCTTTCTTGGCTTCATTTACGGCTTTTCTAAAAGATTTATTTCTCAATATTTAGTTCTTTTTGATACTTGGCGAAGAGCGTTTTGAACTCCGTTTTGTTGAAATCGTATATCTTCCCTTCTGCGCTCGCTTGTAATTTCTTCAAGCAAATATGCCAACCGGAAATATCTCTTGGACTGTGTTCGGTAATAGTCGTAAGTTGTTCTGTGAAAGTCAACCTTGTTTTATTTGCGGTGATTTTATTTAGTTCAAAGGCAACTTCATCTTGGTCCCATTCGAAAGCAAGTTTTTGGTTAGGTTCGAATGCACGAATTGGCATGGTTATTTTTTCTTCGGGTGTCATGACGAAAAGAAGATAGCCATCTGCTCCGAGTTCGCCTACTTCCAGTTCATTAAACCATTTCGCCAGTCCGGTGTTTGTCGTTAATAAAGCAAAAACTTCCTGAATTGGTGCACTAATTTCTACTTCGAAACTAACTATAGTCATATCATCATCTCGTCGTTCGATTGCCTCGTTCATCTAAATCCCTCCCGCCAATTTGCTTTCATTTTCGCACAGTTTGTTTACTATCGCAACTTGGAAAAACTGGACAAAGCCGTGTAACATGAGATAATAGAAAAAAAGAATTTTGTTAGGGGCGAATAGAATGAATAGAATCGGCTTTATTGGCGCAGGAAATATGGGAACTGCAATGATTCGAGGTTTAGCACAAGCGAATTTAGTGAAAAGAGAAGAAATCATTGTTGGTGGTCGGAATCTCGAAAAATTAAAACCACTTGAAGCGGAATTTACTGGCTTACAAATAACAACCGATACCGAGAAACTCGTAGAACAAGCAGATATTATTATTTTAGCGGTGAAACCTTATACTATACCAGAAATTTTAACGTCGGTAAAAGAGAAGCTTACACCTGATAAAATCATTATTTCTGTAGCGGCTGGCGTAACTATCCAAGATTTAGAAGAACTCACTTCAGCAAAAACAAAAATTGTTCGAGTGATGCCAAATACACCAGCGCTTGTCGGCGAAGCAATGTCATCCGTTTCACCAAATACGAATGTAACATCCGAAGAACTTAAAGAAGTGACAGCTATTTTTACTAGCTTTGGAGAAGCAGAAGTCGTTTCCGAAAATTTGATGGATGCGGTTATTGGCGTCAGCGGCTCTTCACCAGCCTATGTTTATATGTTCATAGAAGCTTTAGCAGACGGCGCAGTGCTAAGTGGCATGCCTCGCGATAAAGCATATAAATTCGCCGCACAAGCTGTGCTAGGTGCCGCAAAAACGGTTCTGGAAACTGGCGAACATCCAGGTAAACTTAAAGATATGGTTACTTCTCCCGGCGGAACTACAATTGAAGCAGTGAAATCACTAGAAAATGATGGTTTCCGTTCCGCTGTTATCAATGCAGTTCAAGCTGCTGCAAAGAAAAATAGTTCGATGTAATTCTATAAATATTTAATAAAGAAATACTTTTCTTCTCCTTTTATAGGAAAATCTTTCACACGTCCAAGCTCAGTAAAACCACATTTTCTATAAAATTCTGGGGCTTGGTAACTAAATGTTGTTAAGGAGATATGGTGGCAGCTATTCGCTCTACCATATCTTTCTATTTGGGCCATCAATTCTGTCCCCACGCCCGATCCTTGTGTGCTTGGATCAACAGAAAGAAGAGACACATGTAATTCTCCATAGCTGATTTTCGCTGTAACTCCTCCAACCATTTCCCCTACCTCACTTAAAGCCGCAAAGTCAATATACTCTGTGTCTTTTTTTGGAATGTTATAACCTAATCTTTCTTTATGTTCCAAAAGCCCCTCTACTACTTTAGGTTCTAGTTCTTCCAGAGGCATTTCTTTTATTTTATATTGCATTCCTAACTCCTCCTTCATACAAAAAAGCATCACTAAAAAGTGACGCTCAGCTAAATTATTTTAAATTTGCTACTCGGCCATATCCAGCAATATATTTTTTCCAATAGCCAGATGTGATTGTGTCATATTTTACGCCGTTATTTTGCGCATTAAGCATTTTGCCGTTTCCAACATAAATCCCAACATGTGCAACACCCTTACCATAATTAAAGAAAATCAAATCACCTTTTTTTAGTTCTTTAGCTTTAATTTTCTTAGCAGAGGCATACTGTTGCTTCGCTGTACGAGGAATTGATTTTTTAACTCCTTTAGAGTATACATATTGTGTGTAACCTGAACAATCAAAACAGCTTGGGCCAGTAGCGCCAATTTTGTAGCGTTTGCCAATGTGTTTTCTTGCTTCGTTATTTAATGCGGTAAAACTTTGAGTTGTTGCAACAGGTGCTTTATATGTAGTCACACATTTACCTGAAACATAACCAACTTTCCCTTTATATGTTGTTTTATACCAATTATTTTTTGTTTTAGCAGTGAAAGTAACCGTTGTACCCTTTTTGTAAAAACCGATGACTTTACCTTTGGTGTTGTCTGCTGCGCGAACATTTACATCAGCCGTTGTCGTCATTTTATATGTAGTAGCTGCTGATGCGTTGGTTGTTGGCAAAAATAGTACTGAAAAAGAAATCATTAAAGCTATAAACGCAAAAAAAATCTTTCTTCTCGTTGCTATTATATTCAATCCACGCACCCCTTTTTTATATACACACAGCATATCAGGTCAATGTTACAGTTGTAATACAGTCATTTTAAAACTTGACGTTATTATGTAACAGTTCTGACACAGAAACAAAAAACCCAAGAAACTAGTTCTTGGGTTTGCTTTTATAGATGATTTTTCCGTAAAGAAACGGGCTTATCAAGGATTTCTTTCGTAATTATCGCTTCTTGTAATCTGCCACGTAATTTACGGGCTTTTTTCTGGTGACTACTAGTGCTTTTAATGATATTTTTCCCTTTAGCCACATCCGATTCTCGGCGGATTTCTCTTAGCATTTTTTGTTGTGCTGCTTTTTGTTCAGCAATTACTTTGTCTTGTTCTTTATTTTGTGTGAACGTTCCTTGAGATACTTTGCGTTTTTCTGGTTTTTTAGTGGTTTGTGTGCGGCTCGCTTGGTGCATTGAGCGCAAATTTGGTCTAGGTTGTGGCGCTTTCTTATTTTCCTCTTCTGTGCCTTTACCGGCCTTGCTAAGGAAATTTATAATGACACCAACAATACCAAGGACAACTAGGACGCTTTCCCATCCACTATTTAGAAAATCACTTAAATCCATTGAAAACACCTTCTTTCTTGCAAAAGATCAAGGTTTATTTTTCGTCTTCGTGTGCAATCGATTCGCGCATAGCTGTATCTGATTGTACATTTTCCATTTTGTAGTAATCCATTACGCCTAGGTTACCTTCTTCTAAAGCGCGAGATAGCGCACGTGGTACTTCTGCTTCAGCGGCTACAACCGCTGCTCTGTTTTCTTGTTCTAGTGCAATCGCTTCTGCTTTACGTTTCGATGCAGCTGCTTGAGCAACTTCCATGTCCGCGTTGGCTTTTTCGATGTCTAGTTTTGCTTTAATGTTGTCACCGATACGCATTTCGGCGATATCAATGGATAAAATAGTATAAGCTGTTCCGTCTCCAAGTCCTTGTTCTTGGACTTTTTTCGAAATGCTGTTTGGATTTTCGAGTACATCTGTATGTTCTCTCGTTTCACCGACTGTAGAAACTACGGCTTCACCGACACGAGCGATAACTGTATCTTCACCAGCACCACCGACGATACGTTCAATATTGGATTGTACGGTAATTTGTGTAATAACTTTTACTTCTACCCCGTTTTGCGCTACACCAGTAAATTCAGGTGTACGAATAACTTTTGGTGTTACGGAAGTTTGTACTGCTTCAAGTACGTCACGTCCAGCAAGGTCAATGGCTGCTGCACGGCTGAAATCTAATTCAATATTTGCTCGGTGTGCTGCGATTAACGCATCTACTGTGTTATCCACGTCCCCACCTGCTAAATAGTGACTTTCAAGTTGGTTTACTTCTAAATCAAGTCCTGCTTTTACTGCTTTAATTAACGGTTTTACAACGCGAGAAGGTACAACCCGGCGTAATCTCATTCCGATTAAAGTTCCTAGTCCAACTGGTACACGTGCGGATAATGCACTAATCCATAACCCCACTGGTACTAAAGTGAAAAATACGATTAAAAAGATGATAATCAATACTGCGATAATAATTGGTCCAATCATTGTCATTTTTCTCCCTCCTGTATATCTTCATTGACTAGTACGTATCCAAAATCGATACCTACTGCAATTATTGGTTTTCCAACTTCCAAATAACCTGTTTTTAAGCGAGCTTCATAGACCTCTCCGTCTATTCTGACACTGCCAATTGGCTTAAGTGTCGTTTGTGCTACACCTTTTTTACCTACTACTTTGTCTCGTAGCGCTTTCATTCTTTCTACTTCTTTGTCCTCTAAAACCCCCCGATGCACGAGTCCCCATGATTCTCCATAAACAAAGTCATCTTCTGTAAAATTATGCTTCAAACTAGTCACCTTCTTTAGGAACTTTTTTAAATTTTACTTTCTCCTATAATAACCATAACATGAATGAAACCTTATGTAAAAAGCTTTTAGCAAGAATTATGTAAATTTTTTCACTTTTGTAGAAAACTTTATAATAGAAGAAATAAAATTTTGGAATAACGTGATTTTTACTGTTCGTTCAAGTCCCAATCAATTGGTTTTCTTTCATGTTCTTCAAGAAACGCATTCGTTTTCGAAAATGGTTTGCTTCCAAAAAAGCCTCGACTCGCGGCAAGCGGTGATGGGTGTACTCCTTTAATAATTAGATGTTGCGGGTTTGTAATGCCACTTGCGGCTTTTATAGCATGATTTCCCCATAAAATAAATACGAGTGGTTTGTCGTAATTATTCAGTTCTTCTAAAACGTGATCTGTGAACGTTGCCCAGCCTAGTTTTTTGTGGCTGCCAGCTTTCCCTTCCTCAACGCTCCAACTCGTGTTCATAAGTAGTACGCCTTGCTCTGCCCATTTAGCAAGATAGCCGTGGTCTGCTGGTTCGATATCTAAGTCTGTCTTTAATTCTTTATAAATATTTCGAAGACTAGGTGGAATTCGTACGTCTTTTTGTACGGAGAAGCTTAAGCCATGCGCTTGCCCAGGACCGTGATACGGATCTTGCCCTAAAATAACGACTTTCACTTGATTATACGGACATAAGCGGAAACACGAAAACATATCTTCCTCTGACGGATACACATTACCCTTTGCTCTCGCATCCTTGACTGCTTCCATTAATTCTATAAAATAAGGCTGTTTTGCTTCTTGTTTTAAAAATTCTTCCCATGTTTTTACCATTTTTAATTCTCCCGTCTCAGTAGTTCCATGATTTTGTCCTTCCATTATACTTTTCACCTCAAGCAACTGTCAAAAGGTAGGACAATTCACGTGGTATAATTTAAAAAAGAAATGATAATGGGGTGAAATCGTGACAGAAAGAAAAGTTACTTGGTTAGAACTATTTTTTGATTTAATATTCGTAACTGCTGTTGCTTCGACGACACATCTGTTACTTAGCGTTGATAACCATCCGGATAAAACAGCTGCTTATTTTGGTGAGTATTTATTGATGGTCACGCCGATGTTTTGGGCGTGGGTTGGGCAGACGATGTTTTTCAATCGCTTCGGTGAGAAAATAAAATGGCCTGAGCTTTATATGTTATCACAGATGTTTTTCTTAATTTTGATGACAGCAAGTTTTGATTTAACGTTTTCAAATACGTACTACACTTTTTTAATTGGATATTTGGGGATTCGATTCATTACGGTTATTCAGTATTTTGTTATTAGTAAGCAATTGACGGGAAATGCGCAGAAAGTGGCGTTACTTCTTGGGAGTGTTTTTTTGCTTGGTGTTTTGACAACTGCGACTTCGGTGTTTTTTGAAGGGTTTGCGCGTTATTTAGTTATGTATCTTGGGATTGCTGTTGATATTATTTTACCGTTATTTTTTGATAAAACATTACGCAAAGTGCCGGTTGATTTCCCGCATCTTGCGGAACGTTTTGGATTGTTTGTTATTATTACATTTGGCGAAAGCATCGTTGCGATTACTACTATTTTAGTTGGTCATACCCTTGATTTGTACACAATTTGTTATACGTTGCTCGGCTTTCTAATTATTTGTACGCTCTGGGCATCGTATTTTTATAGCTTTGAGAAAATTGTTGATCATCATAAAGTGACGCACGGGCAGTTTTTGATTTACGGGCATTTCTTTATTATTGTTTCGGTAATGCTGCTTGCTGTGAATTTGCATTTGCTATTTGAGGGGCATTTACAGCGAGATGTGTTGCTGTTGCTGTTGTTTAGTTCTGTAGCTGTGTTTTTCATCTCGAAGCAATTTGTTTTTGCCGCGCATAAAAAGGCCGAGGTGACGTTTTCTTTTTGGAAAGATGCGTTGTTATTGTTACTTCTGGTGGGGCTGTTTTTTGTTAATTTGTATATTAATTTGCCGTTATTTGTCAGTTTTGTGAGTATTTGGGTTTGTGCGCTGGTGGATCTCGGTTTGCAGTTTAGAGTGTCTCGACCAGCCCGAGTTTAAATAAAAAAAGATGAGCAATTCGCTCACCTTTCCTCGCCTGTGTCTTGGTGCCTTGTGTAATCTGTAAAAATAAATAGGCCCATTAAAAAGCTTATTAAACATACGATTGGGCGGAAATAAAAACCCGAATAACTCGGGGTGAAAATGAGCCCAAAAATAAGTCCAAAGAGCCATAAAATTAGTGCCATGAATATTAGAAAATCATTTCGATAAGCACAAATTATTAGAATTCCTGCTAAAACCATCGCAAGCGACATTAAATAGCCTGATGATGCCGCAAGATCTTCCGGTATCATGAATAAGTTATTTTTTTTACTGTCCGGACTTAGTATTTCAGCAAGAGCACCAATAAAACCTGCTTGGATGGACATAATCCCACAAAAAATACGCATTTCACACCACTCTTTTATAAAAATACATTTTAGCTTATTAATTATGGCATAAAAAATCTGGATTTACTACGCGACAAAGTAACTAAAAATCACTTAAACACGCCAAAAACTAGTATAATTTGCTTTATCTTGAATATTAAACTTGATAATTTTTGCTAATAGGTCATAGTCAACTGATTTAGCCCACGTAATTCGGAAAATTCCTTTCGTATGACTATAGCCCGCTTCTTTAATGTCTGCTTCGAAACGTTCGATTCCAGCCACTTCTGGGGAAACGCTCATATGCTGTTTTGCAATAGAGAAGCCGATTATGAATGTGCCATTATTTGTAAACATTGGTGTATTCCATTTAATTTCTGGCTTTAAGTCTGGAAAAGTTTCCGCCACCCATGTTAAAACTTCTTGTGTTCTCGCGCGGTGATCCGGATTTTCAATTTCAGCTAAATATTCTGCAAAAACTTCCATATTATTTCCTCCTAAAAAAAGTAATCTTACAGTTACTTTTTATTATAAAGAAAAACTGGCGCGATGCAAGGCGTGGCTATTGAAGTGTCCAAACAAAAACAAGTCCTGTGATGGACTTGTTTTTGTTTTGCTTAATATAGTCGGGCATTTTTCAGGTTTGTTTGTTTTTCTTCGTATGCCTGCTTGATACTTTCTTTGTTTGAAACTTCGGAAACTCCCACATTCCACCAGTTAAGATAGCCTTCTGACATAGTTTTTGGTAATACTTTCATATCGATTAAAGTTGTTTTGGTTTGTTTTTTTGCGTCTTCCAGTGCGCTGATTAGATCTTCTTTGGTGTTGGCTCTATAGACTTTTGCGCCGTACCCTTCTGCAATTTTGGCGTAATCGACTTGCATAATCTGGTTGTCGCTATCGCGGAATTCGCAGAAGAAACTGTCGCTGCCGTTTGCCATTTGGAGGTTGTTAATGCAGCCGAATCCGGAATTATCGAAGAGCATGATGTTGATTTTTTTGCCGTATTGTAGGGATGTTAGTAGTTCTGAGTGCGACATGCAGAAACTGCCATCGCCAACGATGGAGTAAACTTCTTGGTTGTTTGTTGCGGCCATTTTTGCACCGAGGGCTCCGTTTATTTCGTAGCCCATGCAGGAATAGCCATATTCTAGGTGATAGGTGTTTGGTATGGCTGGATTCCAAAGTCGTTGCAGGTCGCCTGGAAGTGAACCGGCGGAACAAACGACGATACTATCTGGTGCCACGGTGTCATTAATCGTGATGAGCGCTTCGGTTTGCGTGAACTCGGTTTGCAAGCTGTCGGCGTATTCGTTTAGGGTTGCTTGGTCGAATTGGTCTTTGATTTCTGGTGTGAAAGCTTCTCGGTTGAATTTCGTGTTTTGTAGTCGCGTTCTTTCTGCGAGCCACTCTGCTTTGTATGCAGCAATCCTGTCGCCAAATTGGGTTTGATAGCCTTTTAAAAGTGGCGCAAGTTCGGCTAGGGTAGCTTTGGCGTCGCCGACAACTTGGAAAGCGTCTAGTTTGTATGTTTGCATGCGGCTGACGTTGATATTGATAAATTTGGTTGCTGGGCCAAATGCAGTTTTGGAACTGGTTGTGAAATCGGTGTAGCGCGTGCCAATTCCGATGACCAAATCGGCGTCACGGATAGCTTTATTGGCAGCTAGCGTGCCGAGGATTCCAGTGCCACCTAGGTTGTTTTTGAAGTCAAACTCAACGGTTGATTTTCCGGCGTGCGTTTCGACGAGCGGAATGTTGCTTTGCTCGGAAAGAGTGATTAATTCTTCGCGAGCATCTGAATAGCGGGCGCCACCGCCGACGATGATAACCGGGGTTTTGCTAGCTTGGATGAGTCGCGCCGCTTCGGTTAGCTCGCGCTTCGTTGGAATTTGCCGATTAAGATAGTGAATTCGTTTTTGGAAAAATTCGACTGGATAATCGAACGCTTCTCCTTCTGTGTCTTGCGCGATGCAAATTGTAGCTGGGCCGGCGCTCGCTGGGTTGGTCATTACTTCGAAAGCTCGAATCAGGGCGCTCATGAGTTGTTCGGGTCGCTGCACGCGGTCAAAATATCTGGAGACTGCTTGGAAGCCATCATTGGTTGTAATTGCCGTGCTCGACTCATGCTCTAATTGTTGTAAGACTGGGTCGGGCTGTCTGGTTGCGAATGTATCGGCTGGCAGGAATAATACTGGTAAATTGTTCGCAAGTGCGGTGCCAGCTGCTGTTATTAGGTTGGCGGAACCTGGTCCTGCTGATGCGGAACACGCGTAAATGCGCTTGCGATTTTTTTGTTTTGCGTAGGCGATTGCCGCGTGCGCCATGCCTTGTTCATTTTTCCCTTGATACACATTTAAATGACCCGGGTCTTCTTCTAACGCTTGGCCAATTCCAACCACATTTCCATGGCCAAACACCGTGAAAATCCCGTCCACAAACGGCGCCATTTCCCCGTCCACTTCAATATACTGCTGATTTAAAAATTTCACCAGAGCTTGCGCGGTAGTTAGTCGAATTGTTTTTTCAGTCACCATAATCCCCTCCTACTCAGCTTGCGCGATGAGCGCTTTAATTTCGTTGGCAGTTGGCATCGCATCCGAAGAGCTATGCTTGCTAACCACAATCGAAGCCGCCGCACTTCCGTATTTAAGGGCTGTTTCGATACTTTCATCGCTAAACAAACCGTATAAGAATGCCGATGCATAGGAATCCCCTGCGCCAAATGTTTTAAGTACTTTTGTTTTATATGCTTGTGCTTGGAATGTTTCGCCCGCTTTTGTATATGCGAACGAGCCTTCCACGCCATGCTTAATCACGACAATTTTTGCTTGATGTTGGAAAAGATATGCTTTTGTCGCTTCATTTTTGCCACCGACTTGGTTTTCCATCATATCGAATTCGTCACGCGTTCCAATAATCACATCCGCCTGTTTCGCGACAAGTGAATAATAAACCGCTGTTTCTTCGGTGTTTTTCCACGTATAAGGGCGATAATCCAGTTCAAAAGCAACGACCACATCATTTTTCTGAGCTAAACTGACTGCTTTTAAAACAGCTTCCCGCGACGGACTTTGCGCCAAGGCTGTACCAGAAACGAGCAGCACGAGCGCTTCTTTGATATAGTCTTCTGAAATTTCTTCCGGTGTTAAATATAAATCAGCCACATTTTCGCGGTACATCAAGATACTACATTCATCCGGACTTTTAATCTCCGTAAATGCCAAGCCCACTTTACGACCTTCTGTATCTTTCACCATTCCATCCGTATTTATCGCTAAATCACGCATATATTTTTCAATAAAACGACCATGTTGATCATCTGAAATTTTACCGATAAAACCGACTTTTAAGCCCAGTTTAGCAGTCCCTATAGCGATATTCGCTGGCGATCCACCTACATATTTCGAAAATGTCATCGTTTCTTCCATTGGCCTGTTGTATTCGACCGCGTTCAAATCAATGCACGCGCGCCCTACGGTGATTAAATCAAATTTTCGTTCACTATGTTTTTTAAGATTCATGCTCCAAGTCCTCCTCTTAGTCTCGCTCTAAAATCCATTCGTGATCCGGATCGTTATGGAACTTCCAAACCCGCTTCGGCCCTGCCATTACGTTCAAATAGTATGAATCATATCCGTCTGGAACCCCAACAGGATGATAGCCTTCTGGAACGATAACTGCATTTTGATGCTCCACAGCCATCGTTTCATCAAGCGCACGGTCATCCGTATAGACACGCTGAAAAATAAAACCTTGCTCAGGATTAATTTCATGATAATAACTTTCTTCCAAAAGTGACTCTGCTGGCAAATTATCGCGGTCATGTTTATGCGGCGGATAGCTAGAAAAATTCCCGCCATCCGTATACACTTCCACCACCAACAAACTACTCGCAACCTCACTCACATCTGGCAAAATGTTATGTACCAGTCGTTTATTTTGATATTTTCCGCGCTGCTCAATCGAATTATCACTTGCTTTAATAAGCATTGTCGGTAAATCCCGATCAGCCGGTGAATAGCAAAGCGCCACACGAGCTTTTTCAGAGTCTGCCTTCACTTGAAACGCCCGCCCACCGGAAATAAACACGCTATCAGTCGGAATTTTTTCAAAAACGTTCGCTCTTGTGCCGATTTCCGAAAAAACATGGTCACCCTCACTCACCGAAATTTTCCCAGTAAGCGCGACAATACAACATTCAAGCCCATCCAACGTTTCTTGATAAACGGCATCTTTTTCCAATTCAATCAACCGAAATCCAACGTAACTTAGCGGCGAGTTTCCTTGGTTAATATCTTGAACAAGCGTAACGCCAGGCGCTATTCTTTCATTTAATGGTTTTCGTAACAGTTTGCCCATGTTCGCGCCCTCCTATTCTTCGTAACCTTTTAATGAATATCTCGCAGTAACTACTTTTTTATGTGTGTAAAAATCTACGCTGTCTTTGCCGTTTGCATGAAGCGTTCCATAAAAGGATGATTTCCAACCAGAAAACGGGAAAAACGCCATTGGAGCAGGTACGCCCAAATTCACACCAAGCATTCCAGCATCAATTTTTTCTCTAAAGTAGCGAATTGCTTTGGCATTATTTGTGAAAATACAAGCGCCATTCGCAAATTCAGATTGATTCGCCACCCGAACTGCTTCTTGGAGATTTTTCACACGAATCACGGATAAAACTGGTGCGAAAATCTCGTCTTTCCAAATTGTCATATCCGTCGTAACGTCTTCCAAAATTGTCGGTCCAACAAAATGGCCTTCAGAAAGTCCAGTCTCCCGGCCATCTACCGTTAATTTCGCGCCTTCTTCTATGCCTTTTTCAATATAAGCAATCGTGCGTTTTTGATTTTCTTCGCGAATTACCGGACCTAGGAAAACACCATCGTCTAGCCCGTTTCCAATTTTCACATTTTGTGCCGCTGTCCGAAGTGCCTCTAAAAACTCGTCTGCGATTCCTTCTTCCACAGTGACAACCGCGCACGCCATGCAACGTTCGCCAGCTGACCCAAATGCCGCTGAAATAACATTCGTGACTGTATCTTCTAAATCCGCATCATTAAGCACAATTGTATGGTTTTTCGCGCCCGTCAAAGCCTGCACACGTTTCAAATTCGCGCTCCCAGTTTTGTATACATATTCGCCAACTGGCTTAGAACCAACAAAAGAAACCGCTTTAATTATTTCGTTTTCTAAAATCCCATTAACCACATCATGCGCACCGTACACTACATTGAATACACCTTTTGGAAGACCCGCTTCAGAAAATAATTCCACCAATTTCTCCATCAAAAGCGGCGTTCTTTCAGATGGTTTTAAAATAAACGAGTTACCAAGCGCGATGGCCATTGGGAACATCCAACAAGGAACCATCATCGGAAAGTTAAATGGCGCAATTCCACCAACAACTCCGACCGGATAGCGATAATTAGCCGCTTCCACGTCCGTTGCAATCGAAGCAAGCGAATCACCCATCATCAGCGTTGGTGCTCCGGCTGCGAATTCGACATTTTCTATTCCGCGTTGCACTTCACCGCGTGCTTCGGATAAATTTTTACCATTTTCAAGTGTAATTAATCTTGCTAGTTCTTCTTTATGTTGAATGAGTAACTGTTGGAATCCGAATAATACTCGCGCGCGTCTTGGCACAGCAACTTGGCTCCATTTTTCAAAAGCTTGTTCTGCAATGACAGCGGCCTGATCTAATTCTGCGCGTGTCGATATCGGCACTTGGCACAGCACTTCACCCGTCGCTGGGTTGATGACATCTTCGTATTTATCCGTCTTACTCTCGACCCACTCACCGTTAATATAATTCTTTAATTTCCGTACATCTGCCATAAATAATCCCTCCACTTAAAATTACTCATAAGTTAACCATCAATCGATTTATACCCCCATATTAAGCCAATAAAATTGAAGAGTCAATTTAATTTTTGTCACTAACTTCACCATAAAAAATCATAGTTGATTACCTTTTGAGCATGTGTTATAAATAGTGTAATTAAAATAATTTTGCCAAAGGATGAATTTAAAATGAAAGTACAACGCATTCAAGCGATTGAGAATTTAATTCACGAAAAAGGCAGTATTAGCCTCGATGATTTATGCGAACAATTCAACGTTTCCAAAAATACCGTTCGCCGAGACATTGCCAAACTTCTCCAAAAAAACACCATCCAAAAAGTCTATGGTGGTGTCGTTTCTGTTTATAATAATCCCGAAGAAATTCGGCCGTTCGAAAATCGCGATACAGAAAATCACACAGAAAAACAGCTTATCGGAAAAGCGGCGGCTGATTTTATTGAAGAGAATGATTTGATTTTTATTGATTCTGGCACAACGACTAGCTGTCTCGCTGCCGCTCTGCCAACGGATAAGGAGATTACTATTATTACGAACAGCCTAGACGTGATTAATTTTGCGAGTGAAATGGATAATGTGAAATTGATTGTTATTGGCTCGACGTTTAAATCGAGTACTAAATCATTTGTTGGCGTGGAGAACTGGGGATTTTTTGAGAAATATAATATTACGAAAGCATTCATGGCTGCGACTGCGCTTTCGACTACGCACGGGGTGATGAACTCGGATATTTTGGAGTATGAGATTAAGCGCCATATGATGGAAAAAGCGACGGAGAAATTTTTGCTGGTGGATCATACAAAGGTGGATAAGTCGGCTTTGCTTACGTACGGGGAGTTGGCGGAATTTGATTGGTTGGTTACGTCGAAGGACATGGCTGGTGGGTGTTTGGGGTATTGTGCGGATGTTGGGGTTTTGGTGAGGTTGGTATAGTTTATGTGATGAAGGAAGCCCCATTTGATGGAATGGGGCTTCTTTTTATATTCACAAACTCTGAACTTTATTTTAATAATTTTTCCAAAAAAACGAATTTTCTATGACACTTACTTCTTCTACAATGATTTCCTTACAAATAATATTCATTGTCATAATTGATGCATCAAAAGAACATTCAATAAAGTCTTCATTTTCCGCATATCTATTTAACGAAATGTCTTGAGCATAATAGCCTGATTTCGGCCCTGTATTTCTAACTTTGAAATCTCCACGCCATTTTGCATCGGTCTCATAGGAAACTTTATAGCAGGAAGTAAATGATAGCTTCCAACAAATCTCCTCATCTTTTTCTATATAAATATATACTTCATCACCAAAATATTTACTTTGAATGTCTAATACTAGTAAATCCCAGTAATTTATTTCATCAATTTTCTTTTGAAGTTCATTGATCATAAAAATCACTCCTATTTTTTATTTATCATTCCATCTACTTACTAAATAATGGATAAGGAGGTTAATATTCTTAATAGTGGCTTAGTTTTAAAATACTCAGAACTTAATCTGCTATAATTTCGAACTTGAGCATCTTTAGGACCATTTATAGAACGATATAAATCTCAGTTATCATCAAAAGATTCACTGCTAATATACGCTAGTTTAACAACTTGAATTCTTGCATTTAATTTATATAATAATGTGTATCAATTTTTAAATAAGCGTTATTATCTATAATTACTATGCCATCCCAATCGTACATTCCTGCATCTCCATCCATATAAATCGTGATAACTTCATAATTACTGTCTATTGGATGTACTGACAAATCAGGTTTATTAATAGTATTTTTCAGACAAGATATATCATACTCATCATCAGAAAAGAATAATATATTATTAACAATATTTTCTTGCATTTCCATTTCATTGATATAGGTTTTATGCTGCGGATTTGATACGAACCATATATTCAAAAGATCTTCCTTACTTATTTGAGGTACACTAGAAATCAAATTTTTATCAACATAAATACAATCAATAAATTCATCAAATTCTTGTTTATTAAAAATAATAGGTTCATATTTGTACTCAGCTTTTAAAAATTCTACTTTCTTAGGGACAGCTACTATAAAATCACCACATTTTTTCAATATCGAATAGAAATGTTTATTTGATCCATAATTTAGACTTAAACAAAGTTCAGACTCTACTTGGCTTACAATCCCTAGAGATGAACCATTATGAATAAGGGTTCCATCTTTATAAATCTCGCACCAGTCTTTGTATTCACCTAGAATTTTATATCTATTCATATTATTTCTCCGTTTATACTTTATAATTCATTCAACATTTTCTTTGTTTTATCTCCTAGTATAAGCATTTTTTCTTTATCATCCTTATAATATTTTTTCAAGCTTTTGTGTTGGATAAATAGAAAGTATTTCACCTACTTTATCCACTTAGTTATTTCAAAGTGGGGCACAACCACAACTCCGTGATATCGCCATTTTCATCAATTCCCATTATAGTATTAGGGAAAAATTCTACATAACTGGTTTCAACCGAATTATTTACTCCTCCAAATCTAAGCCACCCACTACTTTCATCATAAATAGTTTCCCACGAATTTGCTGCACCTATTCTTTTACTTTCGCCAGGATTTATATAATCTTCATTCAAAATAATCTTTCCTTGTATAAATTTAGGAGGCGTCAACTTACTCGTTTTCCAATTAAAATCATGGCGAAATCCCCAAATTTGTGTTGATTCGTTATATTCGGAATCAAAACCGATGTATATATAACCTACTAAAATAGTTGTATCAGAATTAATTCTTGGTTCTGATATAAACTCATGTGAATCTTTGAAATAAGACAATTGTCCTTGAGACTTTATTTTTGATTCAATAATTTTAAACATTTAACTTCCTCTCCTATTTAGCCCTCTATAGTAATTTCATCAGTGCTAAATTTTTCTAAAAATAAATCAATATTAAAGTCTTCACTATAAAGAATTGCAAACAAATCTCCCTCTATAAGCTCCAATTCACATAAGACTTTTCCACTATCATTTAATTCATTCTCAGATGTAACAACCAACATACTAAGTTCCCAAACTGTTCTACATTGTTTCAAAATATTTGTTATTTCTTTAAAATCTATTTTTATGCCATGTGATTCTTTTACTAAATTATTAAAATCAAAAACTTCTTTGCTAAATAGTCCTTTTTCTTCCTTGAATTGCTCTTGATCATTTGGAACTGCATCTATTATTTCGATAGTGAACTGCTCAACTTTGGTAATATCTTTTAAAGTGGTTAATATTTTCATTAAAAATTCTGCATTATAATTAGCATTATTGTAGCTGAAATCAAGTTTTCTCAATCTATCGTCACTCCTATTTTTAAGGTGAAGATTATCTTGCTTTTATTTGTAGTTTTCCACCCTTCCATTATAGCACTAGCACTGCTTCCCTTTTGTGAGCGTTTTGTGAACCTCTGTGTAAAACCGTAGTCAAATACAGAACTAATTAGTGCATTTTCAAACTTTTTTAATTATGAGCACAAAAAAAGACCCCTCTCCACCGAAAGAGGTCCCTCAAATTACTTACTAACTACCGGAATATAAAGCGTAAACTCAGCTTCTCTAAGATCTTCCAAATTAAACGATCCCGCAATACCAACCGTATCGCTTTGGCCTACTTCGCCGTAAGATGCGCCGATGAAGCCATCAAGTGCTGGGCGATCTGTTTCGCTTGTTACGAATTTTGCGTATTTGCCTTCTGGAATATCGAAAGTAGTGTCGCCGTTTTCGCCGTTCGCACTTGCTACGATGTAATATTGTAAGCCGTCAAGACTTGCGTTAATGCCAACGTAATCTTTTTCGTTTTTTGCAAATTTTGTGTAGGCTGCTTCTTTAATTTCGCTCATTGGGCCAAAGCCTTTTTGTGGATCAAATTCAGGGATTTCTACTTTGTTTCCTGTAAATGTTTCTTTTTTTAATTCAACGATTTCAAATGCCATAATATTTCCCTCCAAAAAGTTACTTAACTTTGATATGATGTAACTATAACACGCGAATGATGACAACTGTCTGTCATCATTCCAAAACAAAGGAGAAAAAAATGAAAATCGAGCGACTCATCGGAATTATTATGCTGCTCCTCCAACGCGAGCTAGTCAGTGCTTCTGAAATGGCTACAATGTTTGAGGTTTCCAAACGTACTATTTTCCGCGACATTGACACACTCGCGATGGCGAATATCCCGATTTACACAATTGCTGGAACAAAGGGCGGCATCGGTATTATGCCAACCTACAAAGTCGATAAAAAGCTTCTGACAGCAGATGATTTAACCGCGATTATCGCCAGTTTGGACGGGATGGAGCAGTTACTTTCTTCCGCCGAAACCAAGAAAACGCTGCAAAAAATGAAAAATATGCTCGACCATTCAAGCGAACCACCTAAAAGTTCCATTTCGCTCGATTTCTCCAATTTATCCATGAAAAACGAATTAAATACTAAAGTCGAAAGTTTGTATTTAGCGATTAAAAAACATCAACTCGTGGAACTCAGCTATATTGATCGAACGGGCAACCAAACCGTTCGTAAAACGGAGCCTTATCACCTCCTGTTTAGGAATCGTTATTGGTATTTGCAAGGTTACAGCTTAGAGCGTAGCGATTTTCGGACGTTTAAAATGTCGCGGATTGTCGAACTGAAAACACTAGAAGAAACTTTTGAAGTACGTCCTTTTACTGTAAAACCATTTGGCGCACCGCCCGACAGACCAATGTTTTTGATGCATGAAGTTAGTTTGATTGTCGACAAAATTGCCCGCGAGCAAATCATCGAACGCTTTGACCTAGTCGAAATTTCGCAGCAAGATGACGCGCATTTTCTGGCAAAAGTGACGCTTCCTGACCATGAGGCTGGGTACCGCTTTTTGCTCCAACTTGGAACGCATGTAACCATTCAAAACCGTGATGACTTTTACGATAATTTTATTGACTACTTAAAGGAAATCCAAGGAAAATATATCTAAAAATGGCTCTGCTAATTGTTTAGCAGAGCCATTTGATGTTAATCTTTATATTTATAATCCAAATCTTGATACGCTGTTTGGTATGCGCCACCGTCAGCTACTTCTGAATGATAAAGTGCTTTTAAAGCGAAAGTTTTTTCTAAGTCCATTTCTTTCATTAGCTTTTGAAGGCGTTCTTGCAAGTCTACGCTATCTTTTACAAGCTCTTTCATTTGTGATTTTACATATTTCATAATAATTCCGCTCCTTTTCACACATTATAACACTTTCTTGGCCGATAAAAAAGGAGTGCGACTATAAGCCACACTCCCTTACTTTTTTAACCGATTAATTCGATTGCTCTTTCAAGCACTGCCGCTCCGTTTACACGGCCGTAGTCTAGCATATTAATTACTTCGACAGGAATTTTTCCGCCAACTACCTTTTCTGTATTTCCTTTTAAATAACCAACTTGTGGTCCAAGCAAAATGACATCTGCTTTTTCCCAGTTTTCGTGTAATTCAGCGTCAGATACAGCCCAGATATTTGCTTCAACACCTTGTTCCGCGCCTGCTGCTTTCATTTTTTCTACTAAGAAACTTGTGGACATACCCGCGTTACATACTAATAAAATATTTTTCATTGGTTAAACATCCTTCCTTATTTTGCGTCTGATTTTTGAGCTGTAGCAAAAGCAACTTTTTCATCCATGCGTAGGAATGGCAGATAGATAAAGACCGTCACAACAATGATAATTACTTGTAAAACGGACGCGCGCCAGTCTCCACCAGTTGCTAAGAAACCTGAAATAATCGGCGGTGTTGTCCACGGGGTCTGTACGACTACGTGATTAATCCAACCTGCTGCTGTCGCATAATACGCTGTTGTTAAGGAGAAAATTGGCGCTAATACGAACGGGATAATAAGTAAAGGGTTGAACACAATCGGTAGACCAAAGATAATTGGCTCGCTAATGTTAAATAGTGATGGTGCCGCAGATAGTTTCGAGATATCTTTGTAATCTTTTCGTTTCCCAAAGATGAAAATGGCAATTAATAAGCCAATCGTGTTTCCGGAGCCACCCATAACCGCAAATGTATCTTTGAAAGCCATGTTAATAATATGCGGAATTTCTTGATGATTAGCGTAGGCTACCATGTTTTCTTGCATATTTTGCAGTAAAAATGGATCTAATAACGGACCAGAAATAACTGCTTGGTGAATCCCTAAACCGAAGAATAAGTTAGCGATAGAAGTAATCAGCAAGAATCCTGGAAGACTTGTAGTCACGTAGCTAAGTGGTTTTGTGATAATCGTTGTCACAAGTGTGTTAAAGTCCATGCTGAAAATTTGATTAACGGCAAATGACATAACTGAGAAAATAATAACCGTAATCATAATCGGAATTAACACGTTAAATGATTTAATAACTGCCGGTGGAATATTTCCTGTTAAATTGATTTGCATGCGTTTGTTTTTCGATAATTTAATGAATAAATCGGTTGCAATTAAACCAACGATAATACCGACGAACATACCTGACGCACCAGTATAACTAACTGGGATAACGTTCGGTACTTCGATTGATTTTGATGCGCCTTCTGGAAGGAACGTCATCGCAATCGGTGTTACAACAATAAAAGAAGATAAAGCGACAAGAATTGGAGCAATGACGTTTTTATAGCCGCGGTTCAAACATAAATGATACGAAATCGCTACAGTGACTAAAAGCGTAATAACACTCAACGTACCATTTCCGATTGAAATACCAATCTCTTGCCAAGTTCTAAGTGTATCTGGGTTAACAATTTTGCCCATAAAGCCAGTCGGTTCTAAAATAACATAGTTAATCAGTGTAACAAAACCAGCTAAAATCATGAACGGCATAATACTCGCAAAAGCATCACGCAATGAGCGCAAATGAATTTGTCCGCCTAGACGTTGTGCTACATTAATAAATCCATTAACAATCGACTTCTTTTTCGTTTCAGCCATTAGTTGTTTCCTCCCTTTTCGTCCCAACTAGTTTGCTTGTTTCATATTCAAAACCGTTCATATCGCTCATTTTTTTATAAAATTCGCCACTTTTCTTCATGGTGCGTTTGCCAGTTTCAACATCAAGTGAAACGAGTCCGTAACGGTTTTTATATGCATTAATCCAAGACCAACAATCAATAAACGTCCATAAGTGGTACCCTTTAATATCGCAACCTTCTGCAATCGCTTGATGTACATATGCCAAATGATCTTTAACAAATTGGATACGGTAATCATCCTGAATTTGCCCTTCTTCATTTAAGAAACGTTCTTCATTTGCTACACCCATACCATTTTCAGAAATAAATGATTCGATGTTACCGTAATTATCACGAATATCAATACATAAATCATAAATCCCACGTTCATAAATTTCCCAACCGCGGTAAATATTCATGCGTTTACCTGGCATATTATGCGGTTCAAAAAACCAATCTGGTAAAAACGGACTTTTTTCATTAATTGCCGTTAAACGAGCTTTCACGCGCCTTGGTTCATAGTAGTTCAAACCAAGAATTTGCGCCGTATTTTCTTTAATAATCGTCAAATCTTCTTCCGTATATTCCGGCATTTGATCATATTCACGCATGATTTCAACTAATTTTTCTGGGAAAGTTCCTTTAACCATCGGATCCAAGAAACTTCTCGTATAAAAAGCATCACAGATTTCGGCTGCTTCTAAATCGTATTCGTTTTGGCTCCGTGGATACGTTGGGCTAAGGTTTAAAATAACGCCAATTTTCGACGATAAGTTTAATTTTTTGAATGCTTTAATTGCTAATGCATGAGCCAAAATCGTGTTAAAACCAGCTTGCGCGCCTCGTTTGAAGTCAATTTGATTCGGATAATGGAAATCTTCTAAATAGCCGCCAAGAATCGGGCCAAGTGGTTCGTTAAATGTAAACCAGTGATAAACTAAATCGCCGAATTCTTTAAAACAAGTATCTGCAAAATGAACATAGGCATCCACAACTTCTCTTGATTCCCAGCCACCAGCGTCTTGAAGTGCAACAGGCATATCGAAATGATATAAGTTCGCGAATGGTTTGACACCGTTTTCATTCATTTCAGTAAGTAAATCACGATAAAACGCAATAGCTTTCTGGTTCACTTCGCCAACACCATCATCTGGAAACATTCGCCCCCATGAAATCGAAATCCGGAACGAATTTTGTCCTGTTTTCTTCATCCACTGTACGTCTTCTTTATACCGATTAAAATGATCTGTTGTAATTTCTGAACCTACGCCTTCGTAAAAGCGATTCGGTTCTGTTTCAAACCAATGCTCCCAAACAGTTTTTGCCTTACCAGTGTCACCGCGACCTTCTGCTTGTTCAGCAGACCACGCAGAGCCCCACCAAAAATCTTTTGGAAACGTTAATAATTCTTTCATTTTTTATGGCCTCCCTTTTGTCAAAATAAATATAGCATACATTTATTTAAAAAACAATACTTTTATAAAAAGATATATACTTTTAGTTATAGGGATACCTTTTTGCAAAAGTATATGTTATACTATGCTTATTACATCAGTAAAGGAGCCAATAAAATGTCGGGAATGGCTAAATACATGGAAATATACATAGATATCCGTGATAAAATCAACCAAAACAAATACGAAATTAACGAGAAATTGCCTGACGGGGATAGTCTGGCACGCGTTTATGATTGCAGCAAACTTACTGTCAAAAAAGCGCTGGATATGCTCGTGCAAGAAGGTATGGTTATTAGACGACGTGGCGCTGGTACTTTCGTGAAATCTCATTCTACTAACGGCGGAGAATTCGCACTAGGCCCAATGTCCGGACTCGTAAATACATTTGGAAAAGACAACATTAAATCCAAAGTTATTTTATTTTCTATTGAAAAACCATCGAAAGAAGTCGCAGAAAAATTAGAGATGCAGGATGATTATATTTACCGAATTATTCGGATGAGAGAAGTTGGCCATAAAGCCTATTCCATCGAACATACTTATATGCCACTTGCGATTATTCCGGGTTTAGAGCCGCGTCATTTAGAGGACTCAATTTATAATTACATTCGGGATGACTTGAAACTTAAGATGCAGAGTGCGCATGTTTGGGTACGCGGGGATAAATCGAATCAAGAGGATAGCAAGCTCCTTGATTTAGAAGAACCTACTTTTATGATGGAAATTGAAAAATTAGCGCATTTGGAAGACGGTCGAGTGTTCGAATATTCGATTACGCGCCATACGTATGAATCGTTTGTGTTTGAAACGGTTTTTGTGCAGAATTAATAAAAACAGCGACTCTCTGAAGTAGAGAATCGCTGTTTTTTTATATCTTCTTAACAAATTCTGATTTTAATTTCATCGGACCAAAGCCATCAACTTTGCAATCAATATCATGGTCGCCGTCAACTAGGCGGATGTTTTTTACTTTTGTTCCCATTTTGATTGGGTTGGATGCGCCTTTTACTTTTAAATCTTTGATGACTGTTACAGAATCGCCATCTGTTAGTACGTTGCCATTTGCGTCTTTGAACACTTTTTCTTCGCTAGCTTCTTCTGCCGCTGCGCTCCACTCATGTCCGCATTCTGGGCAGATTAATAAGCCGCGATCTTCGTAGGCATATTCTGAGTTACATTCTGGGCAATTTGGTAATTTTGACATTTTATCAATTCCTCCGATTGTTGTAATAGTTGGATGTTAATCTTCTAATTCGACGTTATGATATACTTTTTGCACGTCTTCTAGATCTTCTAAAGCATCAATTAGTCTTTCGAATTTCTCTAAGTCCTCGCCTGATAATTGAATATCATTTTGAGGGATCATTTCGATTTCCGCTACTGTAAATTCTTCAATTCCAGCCGCTTTCAAGCCCTCTTGTACTTTATGGAAATCTTCTGGTTCTGCATAAATAATTGCTTGGCCATCTTCGTCTAAAATGTCACGAACATCAATATCCGCTTCCATTAAAAGTTCTAATAGCTCGTCCGCATCTTTTCCTTCAACGCCAAAAATAGCTGTATTATCAAACATATAAGCAACTGATCCACTTACGCCCATGTTACCACCATTTTTGCTATAAGCTGCGCGAACATCGGATGCCGTACGATTCACATTATTTGTCAGTGCGTCTACAATAATCATCGAACCATTTGGACCAAAGCCTTCATAGCGCAGTTCTGAATAAGTTTCATCGCCAGTGCCTTTCGCTTTTTCGATTGCGCGGTCAATAATATGTTTTGGCACATTGTATGTTTTTGCACGTTCAATAACAAAACGTAATTTTTGGTTGGAATGTGGATCTGGGTCGCCTGATTTAGCCGCTACATATATTTCAATTCCAAATTTCGCATAGATACGACTATTTGTTTTATCTTTTGACGCTTTTTTCTCTTTAATATTTGCCCATTTACGGCCCATATTACCACTCGCTTTCTAATTGGAGTTTTTCTCATGTCTCTGTACTATTATAAGTGTAGGAAACGAATTTGTTAAGTGGAAATTTAGTTATATTCGTTAAAAGTGGATTGTTGTAGCGTTTTTCAGGTTAAATAGCTGGTTTAAAAAGAAGTAAGGAATGAATTCGCCTGAACTTCTTAATGCTTCTAACTCTTCTTTGGTGACAAAACGGGCGTCGGCAACTTCTTCTTTCTGTAATGTTAAATCGCTTAGTTGCACGTCTTTTGTAATAAACCAATAATCATCAAAGCCCTCTTCAAAATGATAACTGAATTTGGCGCGTGTTCCACTTAAATCAATCATAATGCCTAACTCTTCTTGCACTTCTCTTTCAGCAGCTTGCTGGCTAGTTTCGCCTTTTAGCGCAGATCCAGCCGCAGAAAGATCCCAATAATTCGGCCAACCTTCTTTATCTTTTTGGCGCTTTTGGATTAAAAGTTGCCCTTTTTCGTTAAAAATACATACGTGAATGACCAAATGAAGTTCTCCGGGCGCTAGTTTTTCACCGCGGATATGTGTTTTCCCGGTTAATTCACGATTCTCATTTAGCAAATCCCATTCTTCCACTAAAATCGGCTCCCTCTAATCATTGACTTGCTTTCATTATACAAAAAAAGTCTAAGGCTCGCGAGCCTTAGACTAAAGTAGTTTTTCTCCAAAAATTTCTCCGGGAGCAAGTCCGCCTTGGCAAGCAAACATCGCGCTGCCAATTGGGACGGTGTATTCGTTTAATTTATCCATTTTCCCCATGATACTTAACATTGGCAAGAACTGTTTGGCTGGATTTTGGGTGAAACAAATGAATAGTAATCCAGCGTCAATCGTTCCCGTGCTTTTATCAATGCCATTTGTATATGAATAAGCGCGGCGGTGCATTTGTTGCTTCGTGTCTTTGGCTAGGCGCACATGAGAATCAGCTGGCAGTTTGCTCGGATCGACTTTATCGTGCTCATGTTTTTTGTGATACGGGGCGCCGGATGCTTTTTTTCGACCAAATGTGTCTTCTTGGTCAAGTAAGGATGAGCGGTCCCAAATTTCGATGAGCATTTGGATTTTGCGATAGCCCAGGTAGCTGCCGTTTCGCATCCATTCTGGTTCGTCATTTTCCGCCCAAACGACATCTTCATAACCTTTGTTTGAATCGTGGTCAACGTTTGCCGTTCCGTCTTTAAAACCAAACAGATTGCGCGGTGTTTCGTTTTTTGGTGCGCTGAGAAAACCTTCTTCAATCCAGCGAACAACTGCGACGCCGCTCGCTAACCGAATGAAATTACGAATTCCGTGGAAAGCGACTTGTTGGTCATCGGCGCACACTTGGATGCATAAATCACCATCAGAATAAGCCTCATCCAAGCTATCATGCGCCATATGTGGAATTTTTTCCAGATACTTCGGCTTTTTCGCCTTAACACCGAACCGGTCTTTGCCATCTTTTTCAAAAAAAGTCGGGCCATAACCAAGTGTTACGGTGAAATTAGAAATGCCTAACCCATCCGCTTCTCCAGTGTCGTTCGGCGGTAACATATCATTATCTACATCGCGCAAAACACCACCGCTCGTCGTCAAATCAGCAAATTTTGTCCATTTCACAAACAAATCTTGCAAAATTTGCCGCGATTCTGTTTGAATATCAAAGCTGGCGATATAACAATAGGTTTGCTGCGCAGTAATAATTCCCGCTTGATTCGTCGCATAAAACGGCACGCCTGTCTCCGCTTTTTCTTTCGGAGTGAGCGCCTTATCCACATGATCCACCACATTTAAAATCGTGCCAAGACCAGTTGCACCAACAGCAATCCCGGTCCCAGCTACAGCAGAAAGTTTCAGCATTTCGCGCCGAGTCATTCCTTTATTTTCCTTGGTTTCTGTCTTTTCCGTCTGATTTTCGCTCTTCTTATCTGTCATCGTTTTCCTTCCTATGCTTAGAAAATTTTCCCTGTTTGGGCCATTAATTCGGAAAGGTGGCTCAATTGGTCACTAATGTCGCGAATTTGGTCTTTCGTTAACGTTGTATAGAGTACGAATGAGTCCCCGTTTTTGTAGTTAGCTAATGTGTCTTCCATTTTGTTGAAAGCTGCATCAATTTGGTCAGCTAATTTTTTATCTTGTGCATTTAAAGCTGGGATGATTGCTTGATAAACTACTTTCGAACCTTCCACATTCGCATTTAAATCATCTAAATCAGTGTGCGAGTAAGCTTCTTCTTCCCCAGTAATTTTAGTTGTTGCGGCTTCATTTAGTAATTCCATCGCACCTGCGACCATTGGTTTTGGCTCTAGTTTCAAGTTTTTCACTTCTGCTTGAAGTGCCTTTGCATCTGTTAAAAGTTTATCCGCATAAACATCCATGCCTTCGAGCGATTTCTTTTCCCAAAGCGCGCGTTCAATGACGTGGAAACCAGTCCAGTCCGCTTCGTTTTCCACATCGTTAATCCGAGCATCGATTTTTGGATCTAAGTCGCCAAAACTTTCGGCAATCGGCTCAATGCGTTCGTAATTCAGACGTGGTGAAACATAGGCAGCTTTTGCTTTTTCGATATCACCCGATTTTACAGCATTTGTGAAAATTTCAGTTTGAGCAACGAATTCATCTACTTGCTCCGTCACGTATTTAGAATAGTTATCTACAGCTTTATCCAGCACTTCAGAAGTTTTCGCTTTGGTCTCTTTGGCCTTTTCAAGTGTATCTAATGCTCCGTCAAGTCCAGTCGCGTTGTCATTTAACGTATCAAAATTCGGGTTATCATTTTTTGATTCATAGAAAATAGGTGTTTCATATTTTTCGACGTCCGTATATTGTAATGGATACAAATCGCGGACATTATTTTCAAACTCTAGCCAATGTTTATGTAAATCTGCAGCACTAGATTGAAGTGCGCTTTTATCTTTATCGGAAATGGCTTTCTTCACGTTTTCCAAGTTGGATTTCATTTCTTTTACTTCTTTTTTGACCGCGTTTGCTTGCTTACTTTCTTTCGTTGTTTCCTTTTTTGTTTCCGCCTTGTCCGCCGTCCCACTACATCCAACAACCAACACCGCCGTGAAAATAGTCAACATAACAATAATCAATTTTTTCATAATTTGCCCCCTTGTGCCAATTCCTTTTTAGAATCAGCTCTTTTTTTAATTTGTTGTTTTATTAAAATAATTAATCCAAAAATAACGAGTAATAGTTGTGGCAAAAAGCTATACCATGATGGGTAAATGCTTAGCGCCGGAATGGATGGCAAGTAATCTTCCACCGATGTTGGAATGACCCCAGCAAGTTGCAGGCTATGAATTCCTGATCCCATAAATTTAAAGCACAGATAAAACACGATTGCGCTCGAAATCATAAAGAATGGCTTCACAGGAATATGTACGCTATATCGCAACATTACAAAAGCGATGATTAATAACACGCCAAGCCCCGCCAGAATCCCCATCAATAATTCAAAATTCGACATCCGCCCAACCATACCAATTAAGAAGACAACTGTTTCTAAACCTTCCCTCAAAATCGCTAAAAACGCTAAAAAGGCAAAAGAAATCATTTTCCCATTCGAAAGTGCCTGGTTACTTTTACCTTCCATGTAATTATTCCAACGAGTAATATCCGAATTTCGGTGTAACCAGTAGCTGACGTAAAGCATCATAATACTTGCAATCAGCCCAGCCCAACCGTTAATCAAATTGTTATTATCTCCAAAGGCAAGCGCCGATAACCAAAACGCCACGACCATGCCAAGCGCCAAACTTACTACCAAACCAGCTGCCGTTCCGCCGATAATCCATCTTTTCGCCGTGGGTGTTTTCGTTCTTTTTGTATATGTAAGGAGCGTCGCGATAATCAAAAGTGCCTCCAGTCCTTCGCGAAACGGGATTAAGGCAGCATCAAACCAGGTGTAAGTTACATCCGTAAAAGGCTTTAGCTCATCTGTCATTCCGTCCAGAACGTCCGCTGTTTTGGCTTGTTTTGCAGGGTCATTAATATAAGCATCAAGCAACATTAAATCGCGCTCGGTATTGTCGTAAGCCGCTTGCGATTGACTGACCACATCACCTTCCACCGCGAGCCATTCTGTTTTTAAATCTTGAATTTGTGTCGCCGCTTTTGCCCATTCTTTCTCATCTACCAGTTTTTTCGTCGCAGTTAGTTTAGCAATGTAGCTTGATAAAGTAATATTGGTATTTCCTTCATTATCCGTATATGTACCATCTTGATAGGTCTTGAGCAAATTATGAAGTGAAGTAATCCCATCCATCGCTTGCTGTTTATCATTATTTAAAATCCCAAGCGATATTTCAGCAATTTGCCGATCTATCTGGCCGGCCAAGTCGTACGATTTTTCTTTAACAACTTGTTTATTTTCTGACCACCATAATTTATCTTCTTGAAAAGCATCTTTGGCTTTATTATAATCATCAGCTACAATAGCCTTTTCGGTTTGCTCTAATCCTTTGACAGGTTTATCAATATTCGGCTTCTCAGCAGCAGCTACATAACTAAAACTCATAGTCAAAATCACCCCTAATGCACCTAATAGCAACATAACTCGACCTAAAAGCCGATGACTCATATTCCATTCATCCTCCTTTCTAATTGAAAATGATTATCATTATCATATTCTCCAAGTTCAAAAAAGTCAATAAATTTTTTAATGTTCTCACCCAAATAAATAAACTCCGATAATGGAATCGAAGTTTTTTCACGACAATTTTTGTAAATGATTCTGTAAAGATTTCAATTCATTTAAAAGCATTTCTTTCAAAGAATCTGGCTGAACCATGTTTATTTTATCACCAAAACCTAGCAAATAATTAATAATAAATGGTTCTTCTCCTCTATTATAAAATCCGCGAATAACATTCCTTCCTTGTTCTTGATTCAATTTCATCGATGGATAATTTTCTTTAAAAAATAAGTCAACACCGTTGGAAGCAATTTCCACTTCAAAGTTAATTGCATCTTTTTTCTTGTATAAATAATCGGTCTCGCTTTTTAAATCCGTCAGTTTTTTAGCTTCAAAAGCATGATTTTCTTCTAGCTCAAGAATTCTATCACAGCGGAATACCTGCATCCGTTTCGTCTCGAAGTTATAACTCGTCACATACCATTGCCCATACGCGGAAGATATATTATAAAATTGAACAACATATGTTTTTTCTATCCCTTTTTTATCATAATTAATCTGACACACTTTTTCTTCCATCGTAAACTGCAAAATTACATCTAGAAATTCACACTGATTATTATGCTTTATATAGCCAAGACTAAATACTTCTTCTGTTTTTCGAAGCATTTCGATTTTTTCAGCTGAAAGACAACGTTCAAATTTCGTTTTTAATTTTTCCACGCTTAAATGAAAAGGTGTTGTTTCATAGGCTTTTAAGGTAAGCATCGAAAAATAGAGCGCAAATACCTCATCGATATTAAAGACAATGGGCGAGAGTAGCCGATTACGAAGCACCTGATAATGACCATTTCGTCCCCGTTCCGAATATATCGGCATGCCTATTTCTTCCAAAGACTTTACATCTCGAATCGCCGTACTTCGAGAAATATCATATTTCGTCATTATATCGCTTAATTGAAACACATTTTTATCATTTAAAAACAGCATCATATCATTTAATCGTTCTGATTTTTTCATCGCCATCTCTTTTCTTTTTTCAGATTAAAAGGTGTCACTAATTGATACCTTTAAGTATTATACTATAATTAGAAACTAAACCAAAGGAGCTACGAATGATGAAAAACTTATTTTTAACCTCGTCTTTTAAAGATGTTGTGCCATTATTTACTGAATTTGAAAGCAATCTGCAAGGAAAAACCGTTACTTTTATCCCGACCGCTAGCACAGTCGAAGAAGTCACTTTCTATGTAGAGGCTGGTAAAAAAGCATTAGAGAGTCTTGGGTTATTAGTGGAAGAACTTGATATAGCTACGGAAAGCTTAGGTGAGATTACGACGAAACTCCGAAAAAATGATTTTATTTATGTAACTGGAGGTAATACTTTCTTTTTGTTGCAGGAATTAAAACGAACTGGTGCGGATAAATTAATTTTAGAGGAAATTGCGGCAGGCAAATTATACATTGGCGAGTCAGCTGGAGCAGTTATCACTTCACCTAATATAGCGTACATCCAAACAATGGATAGCACCAAAAAAGCCGTGAATTTAACCAACTATGACGCCTTAAACTTAGTCGATTTCTCTACACTTCCACACTACAATAACACGCCTTTCAAAGAAATAACGCAAAAAATAGTGACTGAATATGCTGGTAAGTCACAAATATATCCTATTAGTAACCATGAAGCGATCTTTATTCGTGGTAAAGAAGTAATCACGAAGCGCTTAAGTTAACGTTAATAGAAAAACAGATTGACATCCGATAGGTTTCGATTTAGAATTAACTGATAATGATTATCATTTTCATTTAAAGAATGGAGGAAATCGAAATGATCGGACCAGGAAGTATTGCTTTAATTGTCGGAGCCGCCCTTGTGATTTTTGGACCAAAAAAACTGCCAGAACTTGGTAGAGCTGCTGGAGATACTCTTCGCGAATTCAAAAATGCGACCAAAGGCATGATGGATGATTCCAAAGAAGAAACCAAAAAAGAAGATCTGCGCCCGTGACCGAAGTTTCCATGAGCCTCACTGGACACCTGAAAGAATTGCGAACCAGATTATTAATCATCCTGCTATCCTTTTTTCTCGCTTTCTTTGTGGGGCTTTTCGTTTCCAAGCCGTTAATTTTATTTCTCCAAAAAGATGATTTGCCAAAAGAAGTGATTTTACACGTTTTTAAAGTGACGGATGCTTTTCAAATCTATATCGAAATGGCGTTTGTTATTGGACTCGTCTTAGTATTTCCAGTTATTTTATATCAATTATGGGCCTTCGTGAAACCGGGTTTGCATGCATCCGAACAACGAATTACTTTGCGCTATATTCCGATTACATTTTTGCTTTTTTTGTTCGGTGTTGTTTTTTCTTATTTAATCACTTTTCCTTTTATTTTAAAATTTATGTTCCAGTTCGCGGCCGAACTTGGTGTTGAAACAACGATTGGCCTCGCGACTTATTTTCAATTTTTGCTACAAATCGTGCTTTCGTTTGGTGTGTTATTTGAGCTTCCAATGGTGATTATGCTACTAACGAGATTGTCGCTGATAACACCAAACGGCATGCGACACTCGCGAAAATATGCCTATTTTTGCTTATTGATTATCGCAGCATTCATCGCCCCGCCAGAAATTTTATCGCATTTGATGATTACCATCCCGCTAATTGGGCTGTATGAGATTAGTATTGTTGTGTCTGGGCTTACTGTCCGGCGAATGGATAAGGAAATGAACAATGTCTAAAATGAATTATTTATACTAAAAGCTCGAAATCAATTGGATTTCGAGCTTTTCAAATTACCTGTACATTTATTTTAAAATTCAATATATCATGTTATATTAGATTCAACATTATAAAAGGGAGGTACAACATGTACAAAATTTTTAGTTTCGTTTCATTAATACTTAGTATGCTATGTTTTATGGGCTTACAAGTTTTAAATGTCATTCAAAAAAATGTCATATTATTATCACTATTTGATAGCCAAGATTTTAACGACATCCATTTTTTCGGGAGTTTATTAGTAGTACCTGTTTTGTTTTTAATACTTGCAATTATTTTTGCCTATTTAAGTATAAAATCTAATACAAACAAGTGATTTGATGGGTTTTGAACTGTTCCTCTACATCGGGGTCCAGTTTGAAATCCGTAATTAAATAGTCAATATCATGACATGCTAAGCTTTGGTGCATAAACTTGTGTCCTACTTTTTCTTCTGTAACAAGTAAAACGAGCGAACTTGATTGGCGCCTGAAAGCTTGTTTGATGAGCGCTTCACCTTCATGTGTTTCCGTTGCACCTTTGTCATAGTCAATCCCGCGACATGAAACAAAAGCAATATCCGCATTATAAGTTAAGGCATCATTATATGCTTTTGCGCCGTTCACCGTATATCGCTTCGTTAAAATCGAGCCCCCTAAAATACTAACTCTTGCATTTGTAAATTCTGACAGCATCGAAGCTGTCATGACGCCGTTTGTAATAATTTGCAGGCCATCAAATTTACTTAAAACGTCGATTAAATGCAGTGAGGTTGAGCTCGAGTCTAAGAAAATCACCATATCATCGCGAATAAGTGATTTTGCAATATCGGCAATTCTTATTTTACTCGTTTCATTACTTCTCTCATTCATTTTCATTAAATAAGGCAAATCGATTTTTTTATTATCGATAATCATTGCGCCGCCTCTTGTTCGTCTCACAAGTCCTTCTTTTTCTAATTCTACTAAATCCCGTTTGACAGTGGCTTCGCTGTAGTTGACAAACTCCACTAAATCAATAATCCGCATAAATTGTTCCACTTTTAGCCGATTAACGATTTTTAGTTGCCGTTCCTTCGCTGTGCTTAACATGTTCCTCCACTCCTTAAAGGGCAAAAGCACTATAACTAGCGCTTCTACCCTTCTTATTAGTATTTATCTGCTTGGCCAATAGTATTTAAAATGTCTAATTTATGTCTTACAACATCTTTAACTTTTTCATTAGCTGATGGATAAACTTGATTTGGTTCATACATCGCAGGATTGTCCACTAAAACTCGGCGAACTTCTTCAAAAAACACACTTTTCAGATCCGAACTAAGATTTACTTTTCTAACACCATACTGTACAGATTCACTGACTTCTTTATCTGGGTTTCCCGAACCTCCGTGAAGTACAAACGGAATATCCAAACGTTTATTTAATTCTTTTAAAAGGGGCATATTCAGTTCTGGTTTTTTATCTTTAGGGTATAAACCATGTGCCGTTCCAATAGCTACTGCTAACGTATCAATGCCTGTCCTACTAACGAAATCTTCCGCTTGGTCTGGGTCTGTATAAATGATGGTGTCTGCGCCGCCTTCCGCTGAACCATTATTTCCAATTGTCCCAAGTTCCGCTTCAACAGAAACTCCGACTTTATGCGCAAGTTCAACCACTTGTGTAGTTAACGCAACGTTCTCTTCATAACTGGCTCTAGAAGCGTCAATCATGACAGAAGTATAGCCATTTCTAATAGCCCGCATCACATCTTTAATTGTTCCACCGTGGTCCATATGAATAACGACCGGTACCTTACTTCTATATGCGTATTCTCTTACCGTTGCAACAAAGTTATCACCGAGATATTCTATTTCATCTGGATGAATTTCTAGAATTACAGGAGCATTATTAGCCTCCACTTCTTCCATTATCGCCTTTAACATATCAAAACTACAGATATTAAATGCTGGTACCGCAAATTGATGTTCTTTTCCTACTGCTAAAAGATCTTTCATTGTATATAACATTATATCATCTCCTCTTTATTTTTTCGCTTATTTAATGGGGTTTTTAATAGTCCAACAGAAATCGCTGTCACGACTGTACCAGCTGCAATTGCTAGTAAGTAGATAAATAGATGGTTAATTACATTTGGAATGAACATCACCCAAATTCCACCGTGAGGCGCCATCGAAGTTACACCAGCTCCCATCGAAATTGCAGCAGCTGTTGCAGAACCTAACATCAAACTCGGGATAACCCGGAGCGGATCAGCAACTGCGAAAGGAATTGCTCCTTCAGTAATATAAGATGCACCTAACACCCAACAAGAATTCCCCGCTGTTTTTTCTTCTTTTGTAAATTTGTTTTTGAATAATAGTGTTGCGAGTGCTAGTCCAAGTGGTGGAACCATTCCGGCCGCCATACAAGCCGCAATCGGTGCGGTTACGCCAGCTGACATTAACCCAATTGAAAAGGTTGAAATAGATTTATTAATTGGACCTCCCATATCTGCTGCCATCATGACACCGATTAGTAGTCCAAATACGACACCGGATGTCTCACCAAGACCATTTAACCAACCTGTGAGCGCGTTTAAAACCCAAGCGATTGGTGTATCAATGATAAATACCATTGCCAAACCAACAATCGTAATTCCTAAAAGCGGTACAACAATTAACTGATAAATCGAAGCAAGTGATTTAGTGACATTGACTTTATTAGCAAAGAAATGTGCCACATAACCAGCCAAAATACCACCAATCATACCGCCTAGAAATCCTGATCCACCAACAGTTGCCAGTGTTCCCGCGACAAGACCAGGCGCAAATCCTGCTCGACCAGCCACAGAAACCGCTATCCCTGCTGCAAGCGCTGGAACCATTAACCCGAAAGCAGTATCCCCACCAATTTTAGAAAATGCAGCTGCAAGTGCGTTATACGAGTCAGAGTCAGGGTTTGATGCATCAATCCCAAAAGCAAAACTAATGGCGATTAAAATCCCACCAGCTATGACAAATGGCAACATATAGTTAACACCATTCATAAAGTGATTATATAAACTTGCTTTTGAAGGTTGTTCAGAGCTTACATCCGAACTTTTTGCCTCCAAACTGATTAATCCTTTACCTGAAACAGTTTCATCAATAACCACATCAGCCTCTTTAATTGCTCTGGAAGTGGATACTTTTTTAATTTTCTTTCCAGCAAACCTTGATGTATCGATTTCTTTATCTACTGCTAAAATGACATAATCAGCAGTGGCGATGTCTTCCTTCGTTAAAACATTTTCAACTTTAGCACCTTGTGTCTCGATTTTCACTTCGTAACCTAGAGCTTCTGCTGTTATAGTTAATTTTTCAGCAGACATATACGTATGAGCAATACCAGTGGGACAAGCAGTAACACCAACTATTTTCATGTGAAACGCCTCCTTAGTTCGATAAAATTGTTTTAATCTCATTTTCATTTTTTGAATTTTTTAATTTTTCACGAAATTCATCGTTCATTAACTTCCTGGACAATTCACTTAGGATTTGCAAATGAACATCTGTTGCTTTTTTCGGGACGCCAATTATAAAACTACATTCAATAGGTGAATCATCTAGTCCAAAATAATCAATTATAATACCAGAATGAACAAAAACAATCAATGGTTCTTTTACGTATTTACTTTTTGCATGAGGAATGCCAAAACCCGCCTCAATTCCAGTGGAAGTTTCTTCTTCTCGATTATATAAGTCACGGATAAATTTTTTCGAATTAGTTATAGAACCTTCTTTAACTAGTACTTCCGCCACTTTTTCAAATAATAATTGTTTTGTTTGAATACGATTATCAAAAATAATTCGGTCTTCATTAATTAAATTCGATATGTTCATAATCCACATCCTCTCTCAACAAAGTAAGCGCTTCACTTGTTTGATTACACTATATCATGCTGAACGAGTTCATTCAATATTATGGGTGTATTATGCAAAAAGTTCATTTTTACGGTTGTTTTGGTTGTTTATTTGAACGAAATCAATCATTTTCATCCAAAAAAAAGCCCGCAAGATTGCTCCGGCGGACAATTATTCTTTATTTACAAGCTTCGACACCTTTTTCCAAAATCTCCATTTGTAACAAGGTTTCTTCATCTGTCACTTGTTTAGGCTTCCCATTAACAATCGCTTCATACAAACCATCATAAACGCGGCCATAGTCTCCAACCTCAGAGATTACTTTCTCCTCATGCCAAACTCCCGCGTCATCCACATAGGTAAGCGTTCCGTAATGCTCTGGTAAATCGATTCCAAAGTCTGGATTGCTTGGCATATAAAAGAGTTTTAAATGTTCTTCTTGGCGGTCTTTTGTTTCTTTTGTAAACATGCCTTTTTTGCCGTATAGGACAAAGCTTGGACGGGCTTTTATACGGAAGTAGCTTGATTTTACAGAAACTTTTGTTACACCATAATATAAATCAAGGTCGAAATAATCGTTCATTCGTCCTTCACCGAGCAGTTGGCGCACGTCATAATGAATGTTGTCCGGTTTACCGAAGTAAGATAGTACTTGGTCGATTGTATGGCAGCCATGACCATATAGATAGCTATCGTAGAATTTAAATTCATGGACGGATTCTGGGATTTCTGGACGGAAATAATCATAATGCATTTCCACTTCCAAAAGTTCACCCAATTTTCCACTTTCGATCACTTTTTGCGCAGTAAGGAAATCAGAATCAAAACGACGATTTTGGTAGCATTGAACAAGTAACCCTCGTTCTTTAGCTAGCTCAAATATTTCTTTAGCTTCTGCGTATGTCATCATAAATGGCTTTTCAACAAGCACATTTTTACCATTTTCTAACACCATTTTGGCATAGTCAAAATGAGAGCTTTGTGTTGTAGAGATGGTAATTAACTGGATTTCTGGGTCTTTTAACAGCTCGTCTAAGTCTGTTGTATAGTGAACACCTTCAATTTTGTCCCAAGTGGCTGTTTTGGGATTTCGATTATAAATCGTTTTCACTTCAATATTATCTCGCTCTAAAATAAACGGTAAATGGTATCTATTCGTGCTTTTCCCATTCCCGATAAAACCCATTTTCAACATATTATTTCCTCCTTATTTAAAATACTAATAATTTAAAATTAGTATTATCTCCTATTCATAGTACTACACTAGCGCTGTACTTAGCCAATAAAAAAACTTGCTAAAACGTCTATTTAGAGCGTCTTAGCAAGTTTTTATTTTCTAGTAATCACATCACTATGGTGTATGGGTTCTTACTGTGCTTTTACAAATTCTGCTGATTTGTCGCCAGCTTGACGTCCGAAAATAATAATTTCAGCGACAGAGTTTCCGCCAATACGGTTTTCCCCGTGCAAGCCACCAGTTACTTCTCCCGCAGCAAATAGGCCAGTGATTGGTTTACCGTCTTTGTCTAAAACTTCTGTATTTGTATTGATTTTTACGCCACCCATTGTGTAATGAATTCCTGGGCCGATTTTGATTGCGTAATATGGTGCTTTAGATAAATCATTATCCATTGCAGTAGTTCTGCCGAATGCTTCGTCTTTTTTGTTTTTCACGCTTGCATTCCAAGTATCTAATGTTTTAGTTAACTCTTCTTTTGGTACATTGATTTTGCCAGCTAATTCATCAATTGTTTTGCCTTCTTCAACAAAGCCCATTTCTTCATATTGCGCGATAGCTTTAACGCGGTCTTTCACGCCTGAATCAAATACTAGGTACGCGGACTTTTCTGGTAATTTGTTGATGGAAGCTGTAACGTTATCACGTGTGTCTAATTCGTTTCCGAAACGTTTTCCTTCTTGAGAAACTAAAATCGCACCTTCACCACGAACGGCTTCACCGATAAGGTAAGATTTATCTTGTTGAACAGTTGGGTGAACTTGGATTTGATCCATATCCACTGTTGTTCCACCAAGTTTTTCAATCATTTTAATACCGTCGCCAGTACTTCCTTCTTGGTTCGTTGTTACATATCCTTTTAAGTCTGGACGTTCTTTTTCAATCATATCTTTATTAGCTCCGTAGCCACCAGTTGTTACAACTACTGCATCCGAGCTAATTGTTTTTTCGTCTTTATTGTTTAATTTTACTTTCACACCAGTTACTTTGCCGTCTTTTTGCGTAATTTCTTTTACGTCTGCATTAACGAAAACTGGAATTTTTTGTTCTTGAACATTTTTTAGTAAACCATCTACTAAGTATTTACCAACAGCTGAACCATCTTCAGGACGGTGCGTACGTTTTTCGCTCATTCCGCCTGTTATTGTTAAGTTGTTTAATTTAATGTCCATGGAATCCAACCAGTCAATCGCGCTGGCGGAATTGTCTACGAAAAAACGAAGCATTGCTTTATCGTTTGTTCCGTGACCACCTTTTAATGTTTCTTCGTAAAATTTATCGTTGCTATCATTAATTCCTTCTTCTTTTTGGAATTTAGTTTCAGATGCGTTCATACCAGAAGAGGCTTTCATCGTGTTTCCGCCTGCAAGTGGCATTTTTTCAAGAATTACTGGATTCATACCTTTCGCTTTCGCTTCCAGTGCTGCGGACATTCCTGCCCCACCTGCACCAACAATAACGATATCGTATTTATCTTTTAATTCAGATGGATCTGTATAGCTAGTTTTTGATGCTCCCGATGTTACTTCTGTTTTTTCTTTTTCTTTTGTCTTCGCCGTGTCGCTTTTACTTGTGTCGTTATTGCCACAACCTGCGATAATTAATGCAAGCGATAGTAGCATGATGATAGTTGTAGCTAACCTTTTTTTCATTTTTGTACCTCCACTTTTTCGAAAATTTTTCCCTAGACCAATAGTTTGTGATTATATTAACATATTATATCATTAATTGAGATATCTTTACAGGGCATCAGCGGAATTTTCCAAAGTAAGAAAAAAAGCAATTTACAGATTTTTTTACAATGGCATAAATGTTTTCCATAACTACTCCTCATTATTTCGACAAAGTGATATAATAACAACATCAAATATTAAAGGAGCATCGCCATATGACGATAAAAAAGTACGAACCACTTAATCTCTATACCAATTTCAAAAAATCTGCTGAACGCTATCCAGAAATGCCTATCCATTTTGATGAAGAGCTTGTTACTTTTCCTGAATTAGGCCTTCACACTACTTACAAAAAATGCGAAGAGGCTATTATCCAAAAAGCAGCTCACCTACATAAATTCGGAGTTCGCAAAGAAGAAAAAGTAATCGTGTATAAATCTGCCAAATTCGATTCTTATATTTTAGCAGTTGCGATTTCTTATATTGGTGCGGTACCAATCATGGTGTCCCCTCATCTTCCAGCATCCACTATTGATATTTTCGTTAATCGTCTTGACCAACCTTGGTTACTTTTTGATTCTGAGACTTCTGATAAAAGTCATCAGTTAAACAATTTGCCAGACTCAAGATTGATCAATGCTGAACAATTATTTAAAGCACCACTAGACGGCTACACATGCGAACAAGAAGAATTGCCAAAAGACATGATTGCTTACATGACACATACTTCCGGAACAACCGGCGTACCAAAATTAATCGCCCACTCCGCGAATTCGATGGGTTGGAGAACAAAATACCAACGCCGTATTCTTAATTTCATTAAACCAAGAGGGCTTGTAGCTTTCCACATCTCACCAGTTCATTCTCGTTTTAATATTGGTGTTTCGTCCTTGATGTCGCTTGGTTTCCCGCTTCTCCCAATTGCCAATCCGTCGAAAGCGAACGTCGAAAAAGTACTACGTGAATATAAACCGTACGTACTCGAAACGCATCCAAACCATTTTGTTCAATGGGCATCCCTTGCTCGCGAAAAACCAGACGTATTCCAAAGCATCAAATTTTATCATTCAACATTTGATGCAATTAACAAAGAAACAATGGCGGTTTTCCTTCGTACGTCTGAATATAAAAAACCACTTTTCTTACAAATTTATGGTCAAAGTGAATGTGGTCCGATGATTTTACGTGGTCATACGCTTCAATCAATTGAAACACTAAATGCGCGTGATATGGGGATTGGTGTTCCCGGTTTAACAGAAGTTCGGATTGTGGACCAAGATGGTAATCCTGTTCCGGCTGGAGTTAGTGGTAATATTCAAATGCTTTCCAAAGGTCGCGCACTTACTTATTACAAAGAAGAAGCTCGTTTTGAAGAGAATGTGTACGGTCCTTGGTGGGATAGCGGCGATTATGGTATGAAAGATGAAAAAGGCCGATTATTCTTGCAAGATCGTCAAGTCGATTTAGTAGAAACAATTGATAGTACACTCGCAATTGAAGATAAACTGCTTGATACGCTTACTTTCTTAGATGAAGTTGTCATTATCCGTGGTGAAAATGGTAGCCCTCAACCAATTATCGCTGTTCATAACGACGGCGAAATGAATTGGGATGCATGGTGGAAAGCTGTTTCTGACTTACCACATATGAACGAACCAATGGTGATGAAATATGATGAAATTCCTCGTACCGCAACAATGAAAGTACAACGTTTACAAATGGAACGAGAATTAAAGAAATAAATAATATAAAAACAAGCCATCCGCATTATTGCAGATGGCTTGTTTTTAATTTCCTACTTGATAAATCATCCCAATAGAAGCTGGCGCAGATTCCCGAAAGCCAAATTGTTTGTAGAGCCCATCAGCTGGAACATCGGCGAGAAGTGTTACACACGCAGTTTTATCAAGGTTTGCTTCAATATAATCTTTAATATGTGTCATGATTACCTTTCCAAAGCCTTTACCTTGAAATGACGGAAAAACTGCAATATCAGAAACAATAAACATAATACCGTCACCAACGAGTCGCCCCATTCCAATCAGTTTACCATTTTCTTTTGAACGTAATCCTACAAAATATACACTTTTTAAAAGTGCCTTTCTTGATGCCTCAATAGCTCGAAAACTAAGTCCAGCGTCCACTCGAAGTTGAACAAACTCCTCTGCACTAGGCAATTCGGTTGTTATAACATAATCCATACTCATTTCTCCTATCAAAAAAGCTCTTTGAACCACTTTTCGCTCAAAGAGTTTATTTTCTATTTTATTCTGCCACTTTGACCGGAAGTCCCGCATCTTGGAATTTTTTATATAAAGCTTTATTTATTTTGTTATCTGTAATAAGTAAATCAATATTTTCTGCCGAGGTGATGCTCGCAGTGGAAATTACGCCCATTTTTGTATGGTCCAGAAGTGCGATCAATTTGTTGGTTCGTTTAGCAAGAAGTCGTTTTAGTTCTGTTTCATAAATGTTGAAATCAGTTAAGCCTTCTTCCATTGTAAAACCTTTCGCTGACATAAAACATAAATCGGCGTGAATATTTTCAATTAAATTTGCGCCAAGAATACCTTCCAACGTGAAAGAATTCGTTGTTACAATACCGCCTGTTAAAATGACGCTAATATTCGGGTTGTCTTTTAGTTCGATTGCTGTGTAGAGTCCACTTGTAATGACAGTCAGCCTTGAAAATCCATGTAATTCTTTTGCAAGCGCAAGTGCTGTAGAGCTGGCATCAAGGATAATTGTTTGGTTATTTTTCACTAAAGTCGCCGCTTCTTTCGCAATCGCTTCTTTTTCTTCGATATTACGAATAATTCGATCGTTAAAATTAGTAAATTTTTCTTCGCTTTTTAAAAGTACCGCACCCCCGTGTACTTTTTTAATCATCCCGCTTTCTTCTAATGAAGATAAATCATTTCGGATGGTACTAATCGAGACATCCAAGATACGACTTAATTCTGGTACAGTTATTTTGCTATTTTGGTCTAGTAGATGAATTATTTTGTTTTGTCTTTCAAATGGAAACATCTGCTCGCCCTCCTTTTACCTATCATTGATTTCTTTATGTATATACATATTACCCAAAAAAATAACAAAACACAAATATATTTTATAAAACACAACAAAAGATAACACTTTACAATAAAAAACAAGTATGTTAGGATGTAAATAGCAAATAAACACAATTTAAAACAGAAAGGAGCAACCAAATGATAAGTATTGTTTTAGTATCTCACAGTCAAAAAATCACAGAAGGCCTCCAGGAAATGATTGTCGAAATGGTTGGAGATACAGTACATATTATTTCTTCTGGCGGAACTGGTGACGGACGTCTTGGGACAAACGCAATCATGATAGCCGATAATATCGCGACTTGCACTAATTCAGAACATATATATATTTTTTGCGATATTGGAAGCGCTATCTTAAGTGCCGAAACAGCACTCGAATTATTAGACACTGACTTACTTGAAAAAACAACGATAATTGATGCCCCATTAGTTGAAGGCGCATTTACTGCTGCTGTTCAATCTCTCGTTAATCCATCCAAAGAAGCTATCTTACAAGAACTCACAAATGTGCATTAAAAACGTAATAAAACGCAATTTTGTAACTGGGAACTATGTAAATTCATTTTTACATGACAATACTATTTTCGAAAGGAGTTTATTATGAAATTCTTTAGAGGAATGATTGGTTTTTGTATCGCAGGTATGATTGTTATGAGTGTTTGGACTCCACTTGCCGAGAATTATGGTATTTTTGGAGGTTATTTGGCAGCTTTCATTATTATCGGTCCAATGTGGTTTATGAATCACTATGTTGGTTTAATCGAAAATGATGAAGACGCAGCGTTTGTTGATATGGCTGTCGGAATTGGGATTTGCGGAATTATGCGTGATGTCTTTATGCAAGGTGGTGGCGAATTAGTAAGTTCGCTTCCAACGATTGGTCTTGTTGCGATTGGAGCAGTTCTAGCTGGAATCGTGGCAGCAGCAATTGAAAAAGATATGGCAAAAAAACAAGAAGCAAAACAAGAAAAAACAGAACCTGGCATGAATATAAAAGAAGAAGAGCGTTTAAACGAAAATCAATTAGTCTAAAAAGGAGTGTAAATAATGAGCATTGGTATTGCATTAGCAACGATTGCAGGTGGCTTTTTATTCCCTTTTGCTATTCGAATGATGTGGGGGAAAATGGTTGATGAATGGGGCGCTATCGGAGGTTGGATGGCAGCAGCATTTATTGTTGGGACAGTTTGGACAATTAATCATGGTATTCCAAAATCAATGATCTATCAATCTGGAACAGTTTGGGTAGACATGGCGGTTGCAGCTGGTATTGGTGTATTCACAGCTTCCCTTTTAACAGGCGGTAAATTTTCTAAATCGATAGTCAATTTGGCAGCAGCTGTTGTTGGCGGCGTGGTTGGCGGATTTTTACTATCACTATTCTTATAAAAATATGAAGGAGGAAGAAAAATGAGACGTTTAGTGAATGATGGGTATGAAGCAGTAGAAGAAATGTTAGCTGGTTATGTTGCGGCACAAGGGAAATACGTAGATTTTGCAGAAAATGATAAGCGAGTAATCGTAAGCAAACAAATGAGCGAAGAACCTCGTGTCCGGATTATTGTTGGTGGCGGTTCTGGTCATGAGCCACTTTTCCTTGGTTATGTAGGGAAGGATTTCGCGGATGCGGCGGTAGTCGGTAACATTAATACATCCCCTTCTCCAGAACCTTGTTATAACGCGGTAAAAGCTGTTGATAGTGGCAAAGGTTGTCTATATATGTACGGGAACTATGCTGGCGATGTAATGAACTTTGATATGGGCGCTGAAATGGCTGCGGACGACGGCATTCGCGTTGAAACAGTGCTTGTAACAGATGATATTTATTCAGCAGAAAAGGTAGAAGATCGTCGTGGTGTGGCTGGTGACTTAATCGTATTTAAAGCAGCGGCGTCTGCAGCAGCAAAAGGACTTGACCTAGATGCGGTAAAACAAGCTGCTGAAAAAGCAAATGCTAATACGTTCTCGATGGGTGTGGCGCTTTCTTCTTCTACCCTTCCTGTAACCGGTAAAGCTATTTTCGAAATGAAAGAAGGCGAAATGGAAGTTGGCATGGGGATTCACGGTGAGCCTGGTATCAAACGTACTTCCATCGAACCAGCTGATAAAGTAGTCGACCAAATCATGGGCTATCTTATAGAAGAAATGAAATTAACTAGTGACGAAGAAGTACATGTACTTATTAATGGACTTGGTGGTTTACCAGTGATGGATCAATACATTTGTTATCGCCGTGTGGATGAAATTTTGAAAGAAAAAGGCGTGCATATTCATAACCCACTTGTTGGGAACTACGCGACTTCGATGGATATGATTGGTATGTCGATTACACTGGTTCGTTTAGACGATGAACTGAAAGACCTTTTAGATACACCTTGTGACACACCATATTTCAAAGTGGACTAAATTACTACTGGAGGAATAAAAATGAGCGAATTAGTTATGGATAGCGCTTTTTTCGGCCACGTTTTACAGGACATGGGAGCGCTAATTGAAAAAGAACGTGATTACTTAACCGGACTGGACTCGGATATTGGAGACGGCGACCACGGAATCAATCTCAGCATCGGCTTTCGTGAAGTGAATAAACAATTAGATGAATTACTAGCTGTTTCTCCCGATATTGCAACGTTGCTTAAAAAATCCGGAATGATTCTCCTTGGAAAAGTTGGTGGCGCATCTGGCCCACTTTACGGCAGTTTCTTTATGAAATGTGGCGCTGATATTCCTGGGAAAACGGAGGTTAACTTCGACGAGCTTTGCGGCATGATTATAAATGGGGCCGCTGCGGTTCAACATCGCGGAAAAGCCGAACTTGGTGATAAAACGATGATGGACGCATTTTTGCCCGGCGTGGAAGTGCTTCAAAATCGTGATGCAAATGCGGAGCCAATCGAAACTTTTTCCACATTTGTAGATGCTATGCATGCTGGCGCTCAGTCTACTATCCCACTTATTGCTAAGAAAGGTCGCGCACTAAGACTTGGCGAACGAGCAATAGGACATCTTGATCCTGGCTCTGAATCGTCTTGGATGTTAATGAATATCATTTTAGAAAATTTAAAAAAGGCGGTCTGATTTATGCGTAAACCCTTAGTTGGAATTAATATGAAAAACTATATCAATACTCGGGCTCAGACATCTGAATGGTTAGAAGCGACTATCCCTCTTCTTGGAAATTTTTCTGATGTGGATACGTTTATCTTTCCTTCTATGGGCACACTCGAAACGACTGCCAACCTTTTAGCGGGGACATCATTTGGTTTTGGTCCACAAAATATGGCGCCGGAGAAATCCGGCCCGCTAACTGGTGAATTTTCGGTAGAATCAATCATTGATCTAAGCGCGAACTATGTCGAAATTGGTCACGCAGAACGCAAAAACCTTTTTCATGAGAAAACTAGTGAGATAGCAAAGAAAATCAAACTCGCGCTGGATGAAAAAATCACTCCTGTAGTATGTGTGGGTGAAGGCATTCGCGCAAATGATACGAACGAATTAAAAAATGCGCTTAAAAAGCAAATCGAAGCGCTATTTGACACTATTCAAGTAACACAATTTAAAAATGTCGTTCTGGCTTATGAACCGGAATGGGCAATTGGCAAGGCAAATTCCGCTGACACAGACTACATCGAAAGCGCTCATCAAGCTTTGCGTGAAATTATTCGCGAACTAGGCGGTGATGAAACGCTCGTAAGAATTATTTACGGCGGCTCGGTCAGCAAAGAAAACGCCGCAGAAATTGTCCGTCAAAAAAATGTCGATGGTTTATTCGTCGGAAGATTTGGCCATAAACCGCAAAATTTTGCCGACATTGTTTCTATTGTTAGCAAAACGAAAGGATGAGATAGTATGAAAATCGCAATTGGTTGTGACGAAATGGGTTACGAACTAAAACAAACCCTGATCACACGTTTAAAGGAGAAAAATATCGAGTTTACTGATTTCGGCAGTTTTGAAGATGAAAAAGTACTTTATCCAAGCATTGCCGAAAAAGTAGCGCTAGAAGTGAAAAATAATGATTACGACCGGGGGATTCTCATTTGCGGTACAGGTATTGGAATGGCCATTACAGCAAACAAAATTCACGGGATTCGAGCAGCACAAATTCATGATTCTTATTCAGCAGAACGCGCAAGAAAAAGTAACGACGCACATATTATGACCATGGGCGCCCTAGTAATTGGGCCATCCCTCGCCGTATCTCTACTTGATACATGGCTTGATAGTGACTTTTCGGGCGGACGCTCCCAAGCAAAAGTAGATTTAATGGAAGAAATCGACCAAAAAAATAGATAAAAATTTATTGGAGGTAATGAAAAATGACTTTTAAAGGCTTTGATAAAGATTTTAACATTACAGACAAAGTAGCCGTGGTAACTGGGGCAGCAAGCGGGATTGGTAAAGCAATGGCAGAACTTTTTTCCGAAAAGGGCGCTTATGTTGTCTTACTTGATATTAAAGAAGATGTAAAAGATGTCGCAGCAAAAATCAACCCATCAAGAACACTCGCACTCCAAGTCGATATCACTAAGAAAGAAAACATCGAAAAAGTCGTTGCCGAAATCAAAAAAGTCTATCCAAAAATCGATATTTTAGCCAATTCAGCTGGTGTCGCACTTCTCGAAAAAGCAGAAGATTTACCAGAAGAATACTGGGATAAAACAATGGAGCTTAACTTAAAAGGTTCGTTCCTAATGGCACAAATTATCGGTCGCGAAATGATTGCAACTGGCGGCGGAAAAATCGTTAATATGGCCTCTCAAGCTTCTGTCATCGCACTTGATAAACACGTTGCCTACTGTGCTAGTAAAGCAGCGATTGTTTCTATGACCCAAGTATTAGCAATGGAATGGGCGCCTTACAACATTAATGTTAATGCGATTTCCCCAACTGTTATCTTGACGGAACTTGGCAAAAAAGCTTGGGCAGGTCAAGTCGGCGAAGATATGAAAAAATTAATTCCAGCCGGGAGATTTGGTTATCCAGAAGAAGTTGCCGCATGCGCCCTCTTTTTAGTAAGCGACGCAGCGAGCCTTATTACTGGTGAAAACCTAATTATCGACGGCGGTTATACGATTAAATAAAGTATTCAGCTTTAAAGTTCAGCTGAGAGAATGGAGCGAGTAAATAATGAAATTTTTCTTGGACACAGCAAGCATATCGGAAATAAAACGAATTAGCGAACTTGGTTTAGTGGACGGTGTAACAACCAACCCAACCATCATCGCAAAAGAAGGTCGACCATTTGAAGAAGTAATCAAAGAAATTTGTTCTATCGTAGACGGCCCGGTTAGCGCAGAAGTTATCGGCCTCGAAGCAGACAAAATGGTAGAAGAAGCTCGAATTCTAGCAAAATGGGCGCCAAATGTAGTAGTAAAAATTCCTATGACGGAAGAAGGTTTAAAAGCAGTCCATACCCTCACAGCTGAAGGCATTAAAACAAATGTTACGCTTATTTTCACTGTTTCCCAAGGATTAATGGCTGCAAAAGCTGGCGCGACTTATATTAGCCCGTTCTTAGGAAGACTAGATGATATTGGTACAGACGGAATGATTTTAATTAAAAACTTGAAAAAAGTGCTTGATAATTATGGTCTAAAAGCAGAAATCATTTCAGCAAGCATCCGTCACATCGGGCACTTAGAAGAAGCCGCTGAAGCCGGAGCACACATCGCGACTATCCCAGGAAGCCTTTTCCCGAAACTTTGGTCTCATCCTTTGACTGATAAAGGTATTGAAGGATTTTTAAAAGATTGGGAAGCGTTCAGTCAGAAAGAAGGCAATTAATATGAGCAGAATTGATGAACAAATGGTTAACTCGATTCGTGTATTATCAATGGATATGATTGAAAAAGCGAACTCCGGACATCCCGGTTTACCGATGGGAGCCGCACCAATGGCTTTCTCACTCTGGAAAAATCATTTAAAATTCAATCCAGAACATCCAACTTGGTTTAACCGCGATCGCTTCGTTCTGTCAGCTGGTCACGGTTCGGCAATGCTTTATAGTTTGCTCCATCTATTTGGTTATGATTTACCAATGAGCGAGCTGAAAAACTTCCGCCAAACTGGCAGTAAAACGCCCGGTCATCCTGAATTTGGTCATACGGTTGGTGTGGATGCAACTACTGGTCCGCTTGGTCAAGGTTTCGCAATGGGAGTTGGGATGGCAATGGCCGAGGCTCACCTTGGTGCCAAATTTAACCAACCTGAATTCCCTGTTGTCGATCATAACACCTACGTGCTATGCGGAGACGGCTGCTTGATGGAAGGTATTTCCTATGAAGCCGCATCCCTTGCCGGCCATTTAAAACTGGGAAAATTAGTTGTTTTATATGATTCGAATGATATCTCACTGGATGGTGATTTAAACGAGTCATTTTCAGAAGACATCGAACTCAGATTCCGAGCTGCTGGTTGGCAAACGCTACGTGTGGACGACGGAAACGACTTAGATGCGCTTGATGCAGCAATCCATCTTGCAAAAACGGAAAAATCCCGCCCAACTTTGATTGAAGTGAAGACAGTGATTGGTTATGGTAGCCCTGGAAAAGCCGGAAAATCGGCGGCTCACGGATCCCCACTTGGTGAAAAGGAACTCAAGCTTGCAAAAGAAGCTTACGACTGGCAAATGCCACCTTTTGAATTACCGAAAACCGTCGAAAACCAAAAAGAATTTTATCATTCCAAAGGTCGCGCGAGTGAAAGCAGCTGGCTCCGGACATTCAATGCTTACAAACAAAAATATCCAGCACTCGCAGAAAGTTTGCAACAATTAATGGATGATAATTTGGATACGGATTGGGATGCAGAACTTCCTGTCTTCGATGAAAATGCGGACAAACCTGTTGCAACTCGTGAAGTATCAGGAATTGTTCTACAAGAATTGGAGAAAAAACTGCCTAACTTATTTGGTGGTGCGGCTGATTTAGCTTCCTCCAATAAAACCCATTTAAAAGCTAGCGAACGATTTGCTCCCGGTAACTATGCCGCTAAGAATATCTCATTCGGCGTCCGCGAATTTGCGATGGGAGCAGCAGTCAACGGAATGACGCTTCACGGCGGAGTTCAAGCTTTCGGCGCGACATTCTTCGTATTCTCGGATTATCTACGTTCCGCGATTCGTTCGGCAGCCTTAATGGGCATTCCATCCACCTTCATTATGACCCATGATTCCATCGCGGTTGGTGAAGACGGTCCAACACACGAACCAATCGAGCATCTCGCATCCTTCCGCGCCATGCCGGGACTTCACGTAATCCGACCAGCTGACGGCAACGAAACCGTCGAAGCATACCGCTTTGCCTTTACTCAAAAAGAACAACCAACCATGCTAGTCCTCAGCCGCCAAAACCTGCCAATTTTACCAAACAGCGCAGCAAAAGCGAAAACCGGACTTGCAAAAGGTGCCTACATCTTAGCCGATTCCCCGCTGGACAAGCTAGATATCATCCTACTCGCTTCCGGATCCGAAGTGCACCTAATGACAGCTGTCAGAGATAATCTCGCTAAAAAAGGCTTCGGCGCACGCGTTGTCAGCATGCCAAGCTTTGATTTATTCGACAAACAAAGCCCCGAATACAAAGAGTCCATTTTGCCAAAAGCAGTGAAAAAACGCTTCGCCGCCGAAATGGGCGCATCGTACGGCTGGCATAAATACCTCGGTGACTCAGGTGAAATCCTCGCGATTGATTCATTCGGAATGTCTGGCCCGGGAGACGAGCTGGCAGAGCGATTTGGATTTACTGTGGAGAATTTGACGGAGCTTGCGTTGAAACAGTTGTAGGTGGATTCAATTATCAAAAAGGAGTATTCTATAGTAAGATACTTTATTAAAAGAGGTGCGTTTTAATGAAAAAGAATACTCCAGAAGCGCTTATTGACTTATTCGAGGAATTGAAGAATTTACTTGAGTCAGATACTTCTTTAAATAACCAAAATTCGTCCCGACTACAAGAAATTTTAACTACAGCTACCATCAGAGTCAGAAAAGCCTCTCAAACAGTCGAATTAGAAGCTCGTTCTGTCTTTCAAAATATCCATACCTTATGCTTCGTCGAAAAAATCCATTTAAATCCTGAGGAAGCAAACGTATTAAAAGAGATAGAGAAAATCGCTCTTTCAAAAGGCTTTTGGGGCGGAATGAACACTTTAAATGTGATCAATCAATTTCCAAGCAATTAAAATGAACTGTAAAAAACAGGAATCCTCTACATCCAAATAGAGAATTCCTGTTTTTATTTGTCTGGCTTGTAAAAGTACCATAAATCAACTTATCGTTTTACTCAGCGTCATTAAGCTTAGATAAATCAGCAAGCAGTGGTTTCCCATCTGCATCCAAGAGCGGCGACATTCCACCCGCATAGCCAACCAAATGGTAAACATATTGTACGCCTGTTTCTTTATCAACCCAAATTTCCATGATATTGAGTTTCCCTTGTGTATATACTTTTTCAAATCTTTCTTCCATTATTTTCCGCCTCCTTTTTGGTGGTTGTATGGTTCATTTTCACCTAAATCAATTTAATTTCTGAATCGAAATATTGCTCGATAAAATGGACTTTCTCTCTTATTTCCTCTATGCTGAAATTCTCATTTGGCGGTGCGACAACCCATTTATCTTCCACATCATCATTCCGAGTAATCACCGCAATTAAATCTCCTTGAAACATTTCAATTGGCTCAGAAATCTCTATCGATAAAATATAAACATCTTGCTCTTCCCCGTCACCACCAATGACACCTTCCACAAACCCATAATTCAGCGGATAGACGTTGCCGAATTTGTCGACATAACCTATAGGGCGATCTATGGTTACTTTTAGGGTTTGTTTTTTTGTTTTAGAAAGTTGAGTTTTATGGATTAATTGTTTACGTGAAACCATATGATTTTCTCCTTCCTAAGTTTTTTTATTTCAAAATGTGAATGAAGTATCTTTGCATATGCCTTCTTTTCCCTGTTCCAAACGATTTTGCAAAACTCCATCTAACAATTTACGCTCGAAAAGAAGCTGCTATGTAATCAATTGTATTTACATTCAATTTCTTCTGTTATTGGGGTAGGTGTAACTCAACTCTTCAAAGCTATCCTGTTTTAATTATGATTCAAGCTAGAGCTTCTAAAGAACGAGTCACTTCTTCTCTAATTTGCTTTTCACTGTAGTAAACATTAGGTAATTTCAAATCTTCTTCATTATCAGAGAATCTAGCTGCCATATCAGACACCTTCCCTAAAATTGTGTATTCTTCCTTGTATAATTCATCATAATCTATTTCTAAATCAAAAATTTTTATAAACTGATTTATAAATGTATTAATCTCTATTTCTCCATTATCCAGTCCATTTAATAAAAAGTATAGTTGTTCTTTTTTGTCATAATAATTCTCTTCCAATATTTGATATTAACAGTTTCTAATATTTATGCAATTATAGAAATTCCCTTTTGACAATTAAATCTATTGATTAAAGAATTCACCAAATTTTATGATTCGCAGTATATCTGCAACCTGTCTACTTCAAAAGATATATAATGCCCTACTAAATGTTCATAGTCTTCCAATAAGTCACTTGTAATGAAAAAACCTACATCCAATACGTTATCCTCTAATAACTCCCCCCAAAGCATGTAACTAAAATTGTTAAGGTGCTCAATCCTTTTTATTTGTTCATTTTTCTGTTCTGTAATTTCTAAAAAATCATTAGTAAATATATCTATTTCTGCTTTATATTCTTCGCCTATCTCTAATTCTTGAGGCGAGACATTAAAAGCAACTACTTTTTGATTATTAATCAAAAGTTCTACCTTCTCTTCAACAAGAGAATCAATTTTATTTACTGCTACTAAATTATCCATAAATTCCTCCTACTTAATTGGATTGATAACAGAGATATTTTCCCCATTATTCATCATTTTCCAAAACGTTTTACCACTTTCAACATGATAAGTGGTAATTTCACCTAAATTATTAGTCCCAACGAACTCAAATTTAGCATAACTCTTTATCGGGACACCTTTAGAATTAGTTAGACTGCTGTTTTTCATAAACCTAACATAGCCTGTTCTAACCTCACCTTTATAATTATACTGAACTTTTATTCCGTTCTTTATAACATCATTAGCCCCTGCCAGGTATTCATCAGCACTAGAGAAAACTTTACCAAATTCTCCGCCATGGTTGGAAAAATGAGATTTTAATTTTTCTGTGTTTCCGAAATTAGCCCCATTGGCTTTTTTAGGCATAATTGGCTTATTTCTAGCTGCTGCAATCCCAAACCCCAAACTCATTGCCATATCCGTTAACCCAGCATCATCTGTCCAATCTTTCATACTAGCCACATAAGCGGATGATCTTAGTGTGGCTCCAGAAACTCCAGATACTTTTTGACCATTTAAATAGTTGATACCCTCTTTCCAAGAATCATTCACTTTTCGTTCGAGTTCTTCTCCGGAAAGGTTTGTATAAAGAAGTGGGTCTAATTCCTGACCATGTTTTTCTAAGAAATCTTGTAATTCCTTGTTTTCTACCCGTTTTCCATCTTTTTCAAGTAACCACATCGTCACGGTTTCACCTTGATCATTGACATAAGTATAAGCTAACACGGTGTAATCTTCAAAAGCTTTCGGAAAGGGGTCTTTGTCATTTTCTGTTCGTGCGTTATCCAGCGCTTTTTTCATAAGCAACAAGCTGTTTGCCGCACTTTTCGGCACAGCGTAAGTGCCTGTTTTATCGTTAAAAGTCACATGATGTAGCAACTCTTGCACCGCGCGTCCAGTCGCTTGAATGAGTTCGGCTAATGCATTAAAAAACTGGCCATGACTTTGTTCAAAAGCCAAATATTTTTCTAGGATATTCTCTTGTTCGATGGCTTTCAGTAATTGTGTGTGGACACTTCTTGATTTCACTGCATAGACCTGTTGCATATCCGGCTTCGTGTTCGGTGCCGTCAATTGCCGGTGCAAATCTTCTTCTTTTCGCTGCAACTGGCTAACCCTAGCCATCGCTTCTTGCAAGATTTCTGCATCAATTCTAGCGGAAGGCGAACTATCCACTTGACTCCCGAACTCGCGAATATATTGCGCGAGCCGCTCCTCACTTTCATCCAAGGCTTCGATGATGCTCTGGCAAATACTTTTATAGGTGCTAGAAAAATACCGTTTGGAGGTACTAACTGCTTCCCCTTTTAAACTATTGTCTTGGGCATAATCCATCGCTGCTTCTTTAATTTTTCTAATCATCGCTTTGGCTTCCGCATTACTACTTCGCAAACCGTGGAGAAAGTCATTCAATTCCGCAATATCTATCCGGCTCACTTGCTCCACTCCTTTTGCAAGGTGGCTTGTTTGGTTTCTAGTGTGTGGAGCTTGTCCTTATTTTCTTGTAATTCCTTATCTAAATCGGTTCGTTTATCCTGGAGATCACGCCTCCAAGCCTGAGATTCTTCGTGTTGTTGCTCTTCTAAATAACGATGAAAACCACTGGCTTCTTCGCCTTGCCAGCCACTGCGTAAAAAGTCTAATAACACCCGTTTTTCTTGTGTTAATTGGTTGCTGTCCTCTTCTAGCCAATCTTGTTCATTTTGTTTTCTTCTCGTTTGGTCAACATCTGATTCTGCCGTTATTTTCGCTTTTTTAATTTGTTGGAGTTGTTGTTCAAGCTGACTATGTGCGCTATCCATTTAACGCACCTCCAACTGATTGATTTTTTGTCCCATCAACTGGTCTTGTTTAGCATAAGCAATACCCATTTTCTTAAGCCGGCTCGCATCTTTTTTGGTCACATGTTGGAAATCTTCCACGACATCCACCAACTCAATCAATGCCGAACGTAATTGATCAATCGAATTAGCTCTAGAGTATGCCATATTCCCGTTTTTCAGTGGTAAATAACTTCCGGTACTTTCACTTGCCAATTTGGTTGCGTGTTGTTGGAAGGTCCTTTCATCGACTTTTATTTCTCTCATCTGCATGCTTCCTCTCTATGTATATCCTTCCCCCTCATTATAGCACCGGTAGCACATCTCTTTTGTGAGCATTCTGTGAAACAATTCAATGAAAAACAGCTTAAAATAGGCTTTTTATGTAAAAAATTTAACAATTGATTTTCTAACTAAGCTAATACCAAAAAGCCTCTCTTTAATGACAGGCTTTTTGGCTATTTTACTTATGGTTGTCAGTTACAATCTATCTAAAACACCATCTAACTTATTCAAATCAATCTGCGAATCGTCTTCATAAGCACGAACTATATCTCTTTCATTATCATTTAAGTCACTCTCTTTTTTTCTTTTCGCGCTTTTATACAAAGCATTGACTAATATTTTATGTTTCAAGCGGAGTTGCTGTGTATCTAGTTTTCCTTTTAAACAAAATATATCTTTTAATAAAAAATTAGTTTTTTGAAGGTTTTCTTTGACCGTTAATTCGATGTTATCCGTATTATCCTTGCGTGTTGGATCATACATTCCAGCTGAAATAACGATTAATTTACTCGACAAAGTTTTATACTTTTTAGAAAACTTATCAAATCCAAGTACTTTTCCCATATAGATTGAACCAACATAAATGATTTCATCGGCTTCAACGATTGATTCAGGAATAGATTCCACAGAATACATTGGAATAGCTTTCTTCTGACTAAGCTCTGTTGCATATTGTTTACTGGTGCCGTATTGACTTGAATAAATAATCATTTTATTCATCATCTTCCTGCTCCCTTCTTCATAAGCTTCCATATTATTATAACATTTAAAAACAAATTGTTTGTGTGCGTTTCATGAACCTTTTATAGTTCACATTAGAAATTAGAAGGAAGCTTTTCCTCATTAATTCCTGTTGGATTTGGTTCGATAATTAATAAAAGCCTTATAAAATATCATTATTTAATGAATTCTATAAGGCTTCTATTATTTAAAGTTTATCCATTTATTGGTTCGTTTTTGGTTTTCTAAAAAGGAATATACTAGCAACAATTAGCATATTAAAACCGATTAAAACTGCTAATATCATATTTTCAGTATCTCCGGTTGCAGGCAACGAATTATTGTCTACTTTTAGCTTCGTATCAGTACTTGATGGTTGATTTGTTTTCCCTTTAACTTTAGGGTCATCTTTACTAACTTGTGTATTTTTTTTGTATTTAAAAGTAACTGTTTGCGATTTTTCGGTAAAAACACCTTTAGCAGAATCATCGCCAACTACGCTATAGCCTTCAATTGCTTTTGCTTCTACACTATAACTATCATCAATGTTCCCTGTAACCTTTTTAGAATCAGCTAATTTCTTACCTGACTCATCTACATACTGAACTGTTATTTCGCCTGATTTTTTTGAAGGAGTTGCTGTACTGTATGTGAAAGTAATAGTTTGCGGTTCTTCTGTTATCTTACCGCTTGTAATTGCTCGGCATGAATAACCACTCACCGTTTGCGCCTCAGCTTCAAAATCATCCCCTACTTCGCCAGTGATTTGTTTATCTTCGGCAACTGCTTTTCCATTCGTATCTTCGTATTTAATCGTTACAACACCAGGCTTGATTGCTTTATAATGGAACACAACTGTCTGCTCAACTGTTGAAAATACACCGCTTAAAGTCGCATCACATTTGTATCCAGCTATAGATTTCGCATCAATAGAAAATGTTTCATCTAAATTACCAGTTAAGGTCTCCGCTGCACTAATTTCTGATCCATTTTCATCTACATATTTCACATTTACTTTTTCAGCAGCGGCATCACTAACAATGACGCTCACTTCTACTGGATTGGCAGCTTGGCCATCTTCATTCGTAGCAGTCAGTGTGACAGTATAAGTTCCAACTTTATTAATATCTACTTTTTCTGCAAAATCGGTTTTAATTTCCACATTAGCTTCATCGATTTTTGCTTCACTATCATATAAAAATCTTCTTTCGTCTGTTTGTTCATGTTTGTTATATTTTACTTCTGCATTCGCTGTAATTACTGGTGCACTTTCTGCTTCAATATGAACAATTACTTCAATTGGTGTAGAAACAGCCCCATCTTCGTTTGTAGCATTTATCGTAACAGTATAATCTCCTGTTTTACTTCTATCTACTACGGAATCAAAATTACTTGTTGCTTTGGCTGTACTTGGCGCTTCCGTTCCTTCTAAATGAACATCTTTGAAGAAATCGGATTCGGTTACAGCTTCATTTTTCGCATAGCTTACTTCTGCATCAGCTTTTAACGCCGCGGCTGGTTCTTTATTTATTGTAACGGTCACTGCTACTGGTTCTGCGCTAATGCCGTCTTCATTTACAGCATTAAGCGTAACTGTGTAGCTCATGGCTGTTTTGAAGTTTGTCGCGGTCTGGAAATTAGAGGTGATTACAGTAGAGCTTTGACCATCACTACTTGTTGCATGAATATCTTCTAAGAACTTCGCTTCCGTTATGTTAGCGAACTTGTCATAGGAAATAGTTGCATCGGCTGTTATAACAGGACGTTCTCCTTGTTGAACATGCACAATTACTTCAACCGGCGTAGCCTTTACGCCGTCTTCATTCGTAGCATTTAATATTACTGTGTAATCGCCAGCTTTATTTAAATTCACATCTGTGCTGAAGTTACTTGTAATCGCTACATTTTTGTCACTAATAGTTGCATGAATATCATTTAAAAATTCTGCTTCACTTACTTCATCAAATTTCGGATAAGTTATTTCCTTATCTGCAGTGATCTCTGGTGCTGGAATTTTCCTTACTATGACAGAAACTTCTTTAGGTGCCGATACTCCGCCATCTTCATTTGTAGCAGTAATCGTTACTGTGTACGTTCCTGGGACGTCTAGTTTAACTACTGTTTCAAAATCACTTTCCAAAACTGCGGTTGTTGGGCTCGCGTTAATACTAGCATGGACATCTTTTAGAAATTGCGTTTCATTAATCTTCGCATATTTTTCATATTGTTGTGCCGTATTTGTGCTAATTGTTGCTATTTTCTCTTTTTCCACATGCACAATAATCGCTGTTGGCGTGCCCGCTACACCATCACTATTAATAGAATTCAGTGTAACAGTATAATCACCAGCTTTATCTAAATTAACTGCTGTAGCAAAATTAGAAGTTACTATAGAGCCATCATTTGTATCTGCGTCTATATCATCTAAGAACGCCGCTTCGGTTTTTTTCGAGAATTTATCATACGTGATTTCTGTCTTAGCACTTATAATCGGCGCTGGGTCTTTATTTACAGTAACAGTGACATAAACCGTTTCAGCTTTCACGCCGTCCTCATTTTCAGAGTTTAGTGCAACTGTATAATCTCCGCCTTTATTCAAGTTAACTGCTGTACTAAAATTGGTTGTAATAGCTGTATCCAAGTCTGTGCTGGCATGAATATCTTCTAAAAATTGTTTCTCTGTAATAGTTGCATGTTTATCATAACTAATTGTTTGGTCTGCCGAAATGACAGGCGCTCCGTGAAGAACTTTGACAATTACTTTGCAACTATCCCCTTGGATTCCATCTTTTTCGGAAGTTAAAGTAACTTCATATTCGCCAAAAGTGTTTAAATCCACCACTGTAGCAAAATCACTTGTAACAGGTGCCCCGTCTGATGATTTTGCATTAACATCTTTTAAAAACTGCTCCTCTGAAATAGTATCACCAATTGTATAAGTTTGCTCTGCATCTGCAGTTACTTTGGCTGCAGATTTATAAGGTTGGGTGACTGTTCCTGAGAAGGTTAAACCGTCTTTTAACCTATTAAAGTTAAATAAAGTGGAACTAGACGTAGCGGTCATATTAGTCCAAGTTATTTTCCCGTCCTTGTAATTACCAGAGTTTCCTATGGATGATGGCGCTAGTAGTGTGCCGTCATACCAAATAACCGGATTATCTATGGTAAACGAGCTTTGATATGATAATACAGTTGGCAATGTATATGTTTGATTACTCGCAGTTACAATTGCCCCTCGATTAACCATATTAGCGACAGGACTAATATCAATAATTTTATTTTTTGATACAACTAGCTTGTTTAAATTTTCCAAATCACTAAGTGCTGAAATGTTTTCAATCTTGTTGTTTTCAAGTGTTAACTCTTGAAGATTCGTTAAATTAGACAATGCAGAAATATCTTCAATTTTATTGGAATCTAAATTCAAGTAGATCAGTCTTGATAGCGTGGAAAGTCCACTTATATCATCAATATAAACATTATTTCGCAAATTTAATTCCGTTAGATTTGTTAAATCACTTAATGAACTTAGGTTTCCTTCTGTTCCAGTGTAATTAAGGTAATTGTTTTGTAAATCTAAAATTCTCAGTTTAGGAACACCGTCCATCGTTCCTAGGCTTCTTAAATAAGAATTATTATCTGATACTATTAATGTTTCTAAATTGGGTAGGTCACCAATTGGAGCAAGCGACGGTATTCTGTTGAAAGATAAGTTTACATAGGTTATATCTGGTAAATTATCCATCGTACCAATATTGGTAATCAAATTAGCTTGCGCATTAAACGTCTCCAAGCTTGGTAAATCATGTATAACTGATGTACTTGTAATTCTATTTGAATGCACATCTAGACTTTGCAATTTTGGTAAATTATCAAAGGTACCTATATTTGTAATTAGGTTGTTACTCGCATCCACTTTTCTTAAATTCGGCATATCGTGAATCATCGAAATATCTGATATACTGTTATTTTGAGCGTAAAATTCCTTAAGCGAAGGTAATTCAGTCATTTTACCGACTGTTCTAATGACATTATTTGATATATTAATATAATTTAAACTCGGGAAATTTGTTAGTGTACTCACATCTGATAATCTATTCGAACTAACATTCAGCCATTCTAATAGAGGTAATTTTTTCAAGTCCCCTATGGTTGTAAGATTATTTACACTTACATCTAAATAGCTTAATCGCGGTAAGTCGGTTATTTCACTTATACTAGTTATTTGATTTTCCTTAAGATCTAATTTTTCTAATTTAGGAAGGTTATCAAGCGTTCCAATAGATGTAATTCCACAGCCATCCAAAGTTAATGTTTTTAATTGTGGTAAATCGGTAATTGCAGTAATATTGGTTAAATTTTCATTGTCTGAAAGAACTAATGTCTGTAATTTTGGTAAATTATTCAGTGTTCCTAAATCTTCAATTGCACAGCTATCCGCCGTAATATTCACCAGATTAGGCAAGTTCTTCAAGCTTGTGATTTCTTTCAGTTTACTACAACCACTTAATTGAATCATTTCGAGTTCCGAAAGCCCGCTAATATCTCCAAGCGTTTCTAAATCGGTACAGTTACTCGCATCAATCAATTGGAGCTTCGTCGCCCCGTTCAATGTCTCTAAACTTTTTAAAGAAGCATTCCCTTTAATATAGAGATTTTTTAATTTTGGAAGTTTCGCTAATGAAGTTAAGTTGGTTAAATCATTTTCTTGCAAATAAAATGTTTCTAGTTCTGGCAAAACAGCACCAGCCGGATTCTTTAATTCCAAGGTTTTAATATTACAGCCTTGCGCGCTAATTTCTTTTAACACTGGCAACGATGCAACTTGTGAAATATCTTCTAACGCCTTATTTGCAGAGACATTAAGTTCTTGCAAATTAACTAAATCCTCCACCCCTGAAAGATTTACTAATGTTCGATTGGAAGAAAGGTTAAGTGAAACCAGGTTTACCAAATCTTTAAGTGGAGCTAAGTCGGATATATTATTCTCACTTAAATTCAGGCTTGTTAAATTCTCTAAATATTGTAATCCTTCAATATTGGAAATATCCGTTGGGTCATTGCCCGTTTCCCCACTCAAATCAAGTTGGCTTATTGCTAAAAGAGCTGCACTATCCACTGATTCATTACCTGTTGCAGCCGCATTTCCTGTGATAATCACAGCTAATTTTTTAGCAAGATTGTCGTCTGGAAACAAAGAATTATATGTACTTCCTGCTGGCACCGCTGCTTTTAAGCTAGTTTGTTTCAGCTGGCTTTTATCTGTATTAATCTCCGTTTTAATATTAGAAGCCGGTTCTTCCGTTTTCGCTTTTTCCTCTTTTTCTGTCGTTTCTTTGCTTGCTTCTGCCTCTTTTGCTTCTTTTGGCTCTTCTGCCGTTTCATCATCTGAACTTGTTTCGCTTTCTATGCCTTCAGTAGCACTATCTGCTTCTGCCGTTTTAACTGCTGTATCTTCAGAAACCGTTGTTTCATCTGCACCTACTAACAAAGTATCAAAAGGCGCTAAATAACCAAGTAACAATACACTGATAATAACTATACTAAATTTCTTTTTCAAGACTTTCCCTCTATTCTATCTTTTAATTTATTTGAATAAAAAATCACTCTACTAATTATATGATGTTAGAAATAGTTAGATAGTCCGAATAAGTACTAAACCACCCGGAAAATGTGTCTATTTTTCGGTTTCGCTTATTAACTTACAGAGGAAGTTATATTATTAGACTATCCTTTGTCTTTGAGGAAATAATAGACAAAAAACTTATCAATTTTTTGTTAAATTGATAAGCAAAATAAGCTCAAAAAAAAGAAGACGAATCATCATCTTCTCTTCTTTACGTTTCAGGTATCATTTTACACAATCTGTAAAAGCTAATTTGTAGAGTTATAAAAAATAATTGTATGAAGTAATGATGCCTACTATATTTTGGTTTGTAGCTACCACGTCATTTACTGCCAATTAAAACAACCGCACAGCACGAAGCATCAGATTGTTAGGAATAATATTAACATAATCACATTCCCTACCGCAGTTAAAAGTGGACCAACTGTTTTAAAAGTACTTATTTTTATTCCGATAATCCCGTCAAAAAGTTGTGCTCCAATCATTACTAAAGATAATGCGACTAAGAAAGCATCTGACTTGAATATAAACAATCCTAATGCAACTATAAGTAATGATAAACTTCTTGATACCGCATATTTTGCATTTATTAATGCATCACCATTTACTTTTCTAGATTTTAAAAGTGCATCCAAAGAAAAGCCAAAACTGACTAACGCACTAATGAATGTATATAATGCACAAATATAATAAATCACAATAGGGAACTCCTTTGCTAGATAGTCTTCAAATTATATCATGTTTTTTATGATTTCTACTTGTTGATCAAGTACATGAAGAAGAAGTTTTTCGACCTTTTATTCGTCTTAAATGAGTACGCAAAAATCAAGTATATGCAACATCACAACAAATTTATACTATTATTATAACTTGTTCATATAGAAATAAGTGAAATTCTTATCTATCATTTATAAAATTATACTCCACAGAGACAAATCTTCCGATTGATTTTTAATATCAAAAAACGATTAAAACAAAGATATAGAGCCACTTATCCACGAATTTGCTATTTTAAGTATTGTTCAAAAATTAGAATCCAACCTAACTCGTAACAATTTCGACACTAATTAACCGTTGTTTTATACTTTTTTTGCGATTTCTATATAAAATCTAATCTTCACATGCTAATATATACTTTGTTTGAATATAACTGAATGGGCTAAAGACAATAGCAGCTGAAGGAGTAACTAAATATGAAACTGTCCAAAATTTTAACAATAATTGTATTAAGTGCCACCGTAACAAGCAGCTTACCGATACCAATGGTAAAAGCAGAGAGCACAACCGCAAATGAAATGAAAACCGAAAATCAATTACTAAAAACAGATTTAAAAGAAACACCGAAAGAAAAAACACCGAATAACAACCTGAAAAATCAACTTGTCCAAGCAGGAACCAAAACTTATAATGACTACTTCCCAGATGATAATTTAGCTAAAGAGGTAGCAGAAACAATGAACAAAAACGCGGATGAATCTGTAACTGTGGAGGAATTAGCTAAAATAACTAAACTAGACGCACGCAGCCAAGATATAGAAGATAGCACTGGAATAGAATTTTTGACTGGATTAGAGGTACTTAATCTTGAGGATAATCAACTAAAAAGTATAGATGTCAGTAAGAATCTAAATCTAAAAGAATTGACTTGCTCTAACAACCCGTTAGCGAATTTAGATGTTAGTAAAAATCTTGCTTTAGAAGAATTGACTTGTGAAAACAATGAGTTAACACAACTAGATGTTAGCCAAAATACAGCTTTAGAGTATTTGTATTGCCCTAGAAATCAGTTAACAAAGCTAGATGTTAGTAAAAACTCCGCTTTACGTTATTTGGCTTGTGATGTTAATCAGTTAACCAATTTAGATGTTAGTAAAAATCCAGCTTTAACAAATCTTGGCTGTACTAAAAATCAACTTACAGATTTAGATGTTAGCCAAAATCCGAATTTAGGCACTTTGGTTTGTTCTGATAACCAGTTAACCAATTTAGACGTTAGCCAAAATCAAGCGCTAGAAAATTTGGCTTGTGATAACAATGAGTTAAAAAATATAGATATTGATCAAGCTTTATCTTTAAAAGAGTTATCTTGTGAAAACAATCAACTAACGAATTTAGATACTACCCAAAATCTAGCTTTAGAGATTTTATATTGCGATGACAATCAACTTACGGATTTAGATGTTAGCAAAAACGTAAATTTATTACGTTTATTTTGTAATAATAATCAACTAACGAGTCTAGCGGTTGGAGATACGATATTGAATGTAAGATGTAATAATAACCAGTTAAAAGATATTAGTTTTTTACCAGATTATTTTACTGACGATAATGATGATTACCAAGCAATGGATCAAACATTAGTAAGTCCAACCCAAACCACACAAAATAATACACTTGTATACGCTGTTCCGACAGACCTGTTAGATAAGGATGGTAATATTGTTTCCATCATCAAACCAGATAACGGCGGAATTTATGATGCAGCTACTAGAACGATTAGGTGGGAAAATTTACCAGATAACGGTGAAGTAAGTTACACCTTTGAAAATGAAGATTATGGTAGATTTTCCGGAAGAGTTACTGTGCCATATACTGGCAAAGAAACTATCAGTATTTCTAGTGATGACGAGATCAGTTACAAAGAAGGCACTACAAAAACAGAACCAGCCTTCCTTGCAGATATCCATGCAAGCGTAACTCCAGCAACAGAAACCATCACTAGCAATTTCGCTGACGTAGTAGACTTCCAAACACCTGGTAAATACGTTGTAACTCTAAGCGTTGCAGGATCAGATGTTACGAAAGACGTCATTGTATATGTGACAGCAGAACCAAGTGAAGATAATCCTGTCGCTCCTACTCCACCAAAAGATAAAGATGATACAGATGTTAACGACGAGCAAAGTCCGGGAAACGATAAAGATGGTACAGATGTTAACAGTGGGAAAAGTACGGACAAACAACCTGTGAAAGTAGTCGAAAAGCAGTTGCCAAAAACAGGTGATATTACTAGCTTAAGTTTGTCATTAGCTGGAATTGTTTGTTTAAGCTTCGGTATTCTATTTTTCATTAAACGAAAGAAAAAAACAGTCTAATAGTGATTAAAAACCTTATCATTCGTGATAAGGTTTTTTCTATATCTACTTTACAGGTTGATAACGTAGATTACTTATTAGCAAAAAATGTACAATCAAAAAGCTATAGAAAAAATGATTTCCCCCTTTTTCTATAGCTTAACATTATTAATTAATAGTAAACTCTCGGGTCCACTTCATCCGCTATGCATTCTCAAACTGTACGTGGACCTTTTTATGCATCAAAGACTTCGTAATAAAATCTTCCTCCTTCACCTCGACTACAAATTTCAGTTTCTTATGCGAAGCCCAGTATTCCCAAAAATCGATGAATATGTGTAAATCGATAATGTTTTCTTCCATTCGTGCTTGCTGGCTCATCGTGTATTTTATTTCATGTAGACACGGGGTAAAAGCAAGGGTTTGTTCCACTGAGCAGCCTTCGATATGTTTAGAAATAATGAATTTCCATTTTTTCAACATTCTTAGTTTCCCTATAAAAAAAGCTTCTTGTTCTTGGACGGAGAAGTGTTTTTTAATTTCTGGTGTGTCTTCACCGATAAATTCAATCGTTATCCGTTTACTAAAATCTTTTAAATGCTCTAAAAAGAGAATGGTTTCGCGGAAATGCAATTGGGATAATGTTAATTTGATAATAAAATGTTGATTCCAAAGTTCTTTCACGATTTTTTGGACTTCTTTTTCAAACCACAACATAAATCTTGAATATTCCATCGTGCTTTCTAAACAAATTTGATATGGGAAAATTTCCCCAATTAATAAATTTTTGCGTTTTTTTAAGACTTTTATTTCTTTCTTTTGCACTTGTCTACTCGTTGCATCGTAATGGTTTTGTAAATGGATTTGATACTTTTTCTCTAACAAAGAATCGCCTCTTCCTTTGTGAAATTCTTTACAATAAAAATCATACATCTTTTCCAAAATGGGTATTTCTAATGTCGGATATATTAGTTAAAACACCACCACAACAATCTGCGGCGGTGTTTTAATCTACGTTATGCTTATCTTAATTTTTTACTTCCGACTGCCAAAAATACGCCTAAAATTAAAACGAGTCCTATAAGTCTTAGTAGGTTTAATAGTCCAGCATCGTCATCCCCTGTTTTAGGAAGAGTTTGCTTAACTACTTTAGTCTTAATTACTTTGCTTGCAGGTGTTTTTATTGTAAGAATAGTTGGTTTCGCTGGAGTAATAGGTTTGATAATAGCATCTTTTTTATACACATAATTGACTGTTACGTCACTTGTTCCAAAAGCACCTATTTGGTTCTTTGGTGCAGCTACTAGGCTATATCCTGGAATTAAGCGAGCTTTCGTTGTATAAGCCTCATGAATGTGATAAGTTTTTGCATCAACTGTTGGTAATGCTATTTCGTTGCCTTGTTGATCTTTAAAAGTAGAAGTAAGTTGATAATCATTTGCTTTATACACATAATTCACTTGAATATCATTTGCATTGAAAGTACCCGTTTCGTTCGTTGGTGTTTTTTCTAAAGTGTAACCCGGAATGACAGCTGCTTTCGATGTGTAAGTGTCATGAATATGGTATTTTTGCGCGTCTACTTCTGCTGCTTTTAATTCATTTCCTTGTGTGTCTTTAAATGTTGAAGTTAGCGTGTAATCATTTGTTTGGTACACGTAATTCACAGTTACATTGTTCGCTCCAAAAGTACCTTGGTCATTCTTAGGTGTTGCAACTAATGTATATCCAGGAATGACTGCTGCAGTTGTTTTGTATGTGTCTTGGATATGGTAAGTTTTCGCGTCTACTTTAGGTGCTTGTAGTTCTTTGCCGTTTGCGTCTTTGTAGGTAGTTGTTAACGTATAATCATTTGCTTTATATACGTAATTAACTGTTTCATCACTTGCGCCAAATACCCCTTTTTCATTGGCTGGTGTAGTTGTTAATGTGTAACCTGGGATGTTCAGCGCTGTTGCAGTGTATGGGTCGTTAATATTGTATGTTTTTGTATCAATGGCTAGTGGTTTTAAGTCTTTACCTTGTGTGTCTTTATATGTTGTGATTAATGCATAACCATTCGCTTTATATACATAATTAACTGTTACATTACTAGCACCAAATGTTCCTTTTTTGTTCGATGGTGTCGCCACTAATGTATAGCCCGGAATTGTTACGCCACTAGTCGCATAGCCATCCTTAATAATAAATCCTTTTTTCACGATAGCTGGTTTTAGTTCTGTTCCTTGTACATTTTTGAAAGTGGAAGTTAAGGTATATTCATTCGCTTTGTAAACATAATTGACTGTCACATTGCTCGTATTAAATGTACCTGTTTGATTTGCTGGTGCTGCCACTAGTGTGTAGCCTGGAATGGTTGCTGCGCTAGTAGAATAGTTATCTTTTGTATGGTAAGTTTTGCTGTCTACAACTGGCGCTTTTAATTCTTTGCCGTTTGCATCTTTGTAGGTCGAAGTTAATGTGTAATCATCTGCTTGGTACACATAATTGACTGTTACATTCGCCGCACCAAATGTACCGGATTGATTCGCTGGTGCTGCGACTAATGTGTAACCTGGAATAGTAGCTCCTGTCGTAGTATAAGTGTCTCTAATGTGATATTTTTGACTGTCTATGACTGGCGTTTTTAATTCCTTACCTTGCGCATCTTTATATGTTGAAGTTAGTGTGTAGTCATTGGCTTTGTAGACATAATTCACGGTTACATCACTCGCGCCAAATGTACCTGTTTGATTCGTTGGAGCCGCGACTAATGTATAACCAGGAATAGCAATATCACTCGTCGTATAACCATCCTGAATATGGTACGTTTTTGTATCTACTTTTGGTAAAGCTAAATCGTTCCCTTGTTGGTCTTTATACGTCGAAGTTAGTTTATAAGCAACTGCTTGGTACACATAATTCACTTGAATATCCGTACTACCAAAAGTACCTGATTGATTCGCTGGTGTTGCGACTAATGTGTAGCCAGGAATCACGGCTGCAGTTGTAGCATAGTTATCTTGAATATGATACGTTTTGCTATCCACAACGGGTGCTTTTAACTCCGTTCCTTGCGCATCTTTATATGTCGAAGTTAATTTTAAGTCTGTTAATTTATACACATAATTAACCGTGACATCGCTTGTATGGAAGGTTCCTGTTTCGTTCGCAGGTGTCGCTACTAGCGTATAGCCCGGAATGGTTGCTGCACTTGTAGAATAGTTGTCTTGAATATGATATTTTTTACTATCTACAACGGGTTGTTTTAATTCTTTACCTTGTGCATCTTTGTAAGTCGAAGTTAATGTATAATCTTCTGCTTTGTAAACATAATCAACCGTAATATCGCTTGTTCCAAAATTACCTTGGTTGTTTGTAGGGGTCGTCACTAATGTGTAACCCGGGATCGTTTTGGCAGTTGTTGTATAAGGATCGTTCACGTGGTATGTTTTAGTATCGACATCATCTGGTGAGATCGTCTTCCCTTGTTGATCTTTAAATGTAGAAGTTAATTGATAGCCGTTTGCTTGATATACGTAATGAACCGTGATGTTTGACGAACCAAATGTCCCAGTAGCGTTGGTTGGTGTTGCTACTAACGTATAACCTGGGAAAACTGCGGCTGTTGTTGTATACGTGTCTTGATAATGATACGTTGTCGCATCTACCACTGGTGCTTTTAGTTCTTGACCATTCGTATCTTTGTAAGTGGAAGTAAGTGTATAATCGTCTTTTTTGTATACATAATTAACCGTGACATTCCCAGCTCCAAAAGTTCCGTTCTGATTAGCAGGTGTGGAAACTAAAGAATAGCCCGGAATGGTTGCTGCTGTTGTAGTATAGTTGTCTTGGATATGGTAATCTTTTGTATCCACAACTGGCGCTTTCAGTTCTTGACCTTGGGCATCTTTGAAAGTAGATGTTAGTTTATAATCATTTGCGCTGTATACATAGTTGACTGTAGCCGGGTTCATGGTAAATGCACCGTTTTGATTGGCTGGTGTTGCAACTAAAGTATAGCCAGGGAAAGTTTTTTGTGTCGTTGTATAAGGATCCCCGTCTTTACCATTTAAAATGACAGGTGGTGCAAGTTCTTGCCCTTTTGTATCTTCATGTTTCACAGTAATAGGTCCGCCGTTTAGCGCAGCGATGTTTACTGTAACTTGTGTTCTGGCAAATTTGTTCGATTGCGTGGAAAACTTGCTTTTGATGAAAATGGTCGCTTGACCCGGTGCTGCTGCCACGCCATTGTGGATTAGTGAACTTGAACCATCATCATAATACTCGAATTCGTGTTGCGCGAGTATAGTTCGTCCAGATGTTAGTGCGAGTTTCGTTTTGTCTGGTGTTAATTGATTAAAATCAGTCCCAACAGGTACATCAATGGTATATCCAGGTGTCGTAGTTAGTTGGTCTTGTTTTTGATAGTTGTTATCGTAAAATTCTAATAGGTTATTCCCATTATTAAACTGACTTATATAGTTGGCAGGAATATTGGTTACAATCTGATTCCCTGCAGCCATTAAGTCTAAGTCTCCCCCAGTTGCATTTGTCCAGTTCGTAGTGAAAATTGCGTCTGGAACCTTCACTAAATGGTTATTTACTATCCCTAAGAATTTCAAATGACTTGCCATATTTGTTATTGTTGCAGGGATTTCTTCTATTGTTCCCCCAGAAACTTGTAATTCTTCTAACTTAGGTAGTTGGAAAACAATCGTTGGAAAGGTGCTTAAATTATTATCATTCAGAACTAAGATTTTTAGCTCTTTTAAATTCCCCACTGAGTTAGATACAGAAGATAATGTTCCATTTTTAACTTCTAACGTAGTTAAATGAGTTAACATATCGATATTAGTCGGAATATCACTTGCCCCTGTTACTCGCAAGGCGGTTATAGCTTCTAAATCTGTCTGTGTAATATTCGCTCTCGTTTTACCAGTTTCTTTTTCAATCTCTTTTATAAATGGTTCATTACTATTCATGGTTTGTTCTAACCATGTAGGTGTGCTTGCAGAAACAGTCGTAAAACTAACTGTATTGATAATAACTACAAGCGCAATTAATGCAATAAATATTTTCTTTAAAATAACAATCTTCCTCCTTTTAACGCTAAATTTGCAGTGTCAGTTGGCATTTAGTTTCTTTGCCAAAGCCCCTCCCTTCACTGTCAATGTGGCTTTAAGCCGTACTTCAGTCTATATAATACTATGCGGAGTCTTAAAAATTTCTAATGTCGCATATATACTACTCAAAAAAAGAAAACCAAAAAGAATAGTCCTTTTTAGCTTTCATTCCATCATTTTTATATCATTGTTTTTCCTCGCAAATTCTCGGTACATGGTTTCATACTCTATCGCTTTATTCTCATAACCTAATGCCCGCAAAATAGCTACTGCCTGCTCGATTTCTTCGCCACCTTCGCGCTCTTCGCCTTCTCCCCACCGCACAATTCCACGATAATACATACAAAGAATTTTGAAATAAGTACCATCACAGTCCTCACTAATTTTCTCTAAGCTTTTTATCATTAGCTCCATATGCTCTATTTCATTTCTCTCTATAAAATCATCCATGATACTAGCCAGCGCCGATTGTAAAATGCTTCTTCCTCGTTCAAAATGACGGTATCTATCCAGCGTGTTTAACAATTTATAATAGAACGGTACTCGGCTTTTCAGTGGCAAATAGTGCATCATCCGCGTAAATAAAAAGATATCCTGCAATGTCCAAAAAACCGCTTCAATCAAATAATTCTCCAAAATTTGAACTGCTTTTTTGTCCACCACTTGTTTGCCTTTTATATGATCTAACTCCAGTTTTATCGCCGCGCTTTTCACTTGATTAACTTTCCCTTTTTCTAACGATATTTTTTGGTAAAGGGATTCCCAAGCATTGGCTTCATTCGTTTTACATGTCCGCTCGTAAGCTTCCCAAAAATCTTCCTTCTCCGGCAACTCCTCTTGATGATACATTAAGAAAAATTCCTCCATACTCACCATTAACTTAGCGACAATTTTCTCTAGTAATAGGCTTGATATTGCATGTGTCCCCTTTTCAAATTCAATTGCATAAGATTTACTAATAACCCCTGTGTACACTTCTTTTTGGGAGATTTTTTTAGACTGCCTTATTTGCCGAATCAGCTCACCATAACTTATCATCCGAAGACCTCCACTTAGCTCAATTCTTGCCTTTATTTTACATTCCTTTGTTTTCTCTCTGTAAATAGTGCTATATATAGTACATAAAACCTCTTTACCACAAACAAAAAAACACTAAAACGACTCCATTTTAGTGTTTTTAAATAGAAAATTTTCGGATAGTTAATCTTCTACTTGGATATTTTCTTTTTCTAAAAATTGTTTTAATACCACGCTATACAAATCTGCTATTGCTTCATAACGCAGTTCTTTCCATGTTTGAATGGCTCTTTTGGCTTGGCGATAGCCCTTTTCCACTTCGCCTTCTTTCATCCAAATTGCACCTTGATAATAATTGGCTACTATTCGATAAAAAGCACTGTTAAAACTACCATTTGTTTCAGATGCTTCTTTTAATTTTTCGAGTACTAGATTCGCATAATTGATTTTATTATGTATGATGAGTTCATCTATCAGGTTAGCAAACAGATGGCAAAATAGCATTCTTCCCCTATCATAGTAACGATATTTTTCATAAGCTTTCAACATAATTTGATAAAAGTGAATTTGCACCTCTTCCTCAAAAAAAGCTACACTGTTCGCAAAAATACGAACCTCTTCTAAAGTCCACGTCTGCATTTTCCAAAGATAGTCATGAATAATTTTTTTATATTCATCGGAAATGTTTGATTCATCAAACACATTCGTACGCAAATAATGATTAATAGTTTGAATTCTCGTATGAAGTATCGCTTTTCTAACTTCTGTCTGCTCCGTTCGCTCTAAAGTTATTTTATCTAGCAACGCCTGCATCCCTACAACATCATTTTTACCTGATAGCTCGACGAAATCAATCCAAAAACTATCATCCTCTGTCGAAGAAAAGTCTCTGTAAATAAAAAAGAATTCATCTAAAGGAACCATGATCCGCTTTAAAATCTCTTCAAACAAACTCAAAGTAATCTCATGTTTTCCTTTTTCAAATCCAATCGCATAAGACCTAGATATAATTCCTGTGTATACCTCTTTTTGAGTCAAACCTTTAGATAGCCGTATTTCCCGAATCAATTCGCCATATGAACCCATATGATATCCCCCTAATTAAGTTCTTCCATTTCAAAAAGTCGGAATGCAGTATCTGTGTCTATGCTTTAATTTCTCTACTCCAAACAATTTAGGAATCATTGTTCTTAAAATATATACCCTAAACACTAGTAGTTTAATTCTTTTAAAGGCGAAAAGCTACTTACAATATCGTCATCTTCCTTTTTTAAGTATTAATAGCACAAAAAAAGAATGTCATTTTTCACATTCTTTTTAAAAATATGGTTCTGAAGTGTTTATTATTAGTCGTTTTTTATTTGTTTCACTTCATATTTAGCACGTTTTAAAAACTCCACTTTTTTTGTTTCAGGGTTATTTTCTTGATATTGCACAACGGCTAATTCATGGATTCCTTTTCTCAATTCCGTTTTACTTAATTGAATTTGAAAAGAAAGTTCGTCGCCGCCTTGTTCCATTTGTACGATATAGCCGTCAATGTAAATATAGGTTAGGCTTGCCGTACTCAACTCTTTCATATGAATTTCCAATTTTTCTACAGATTCCGCCTCTTCATAAACACAAGGCAGATCACCTTGACTTGAAATTCCATCCGTGGCAAGAAGTTCTATCCATCCTTTTTTCGTATCATTTGGAGGAAAATGCTGTTTTTCCCTTTTAGCCGGCACACCCGAAACATCTCCATTCCCGCTGTCCTCGCATGCTGATAATGCCACTAATACTATCAATAGTAATAATATGAGCAACCATCGACCTTTTCGCAACATAGTGACACTCCCTTTTTACAACAATACAATGGTTTTACTTTTCAGGAAAAAATGTAGAATATATACTACATAAAACCCAAATCGGTGAAACGTTTTCATAAATATGCTAAACTCTCTTTGTAAAACTTTTAAATAAAAAAAGGATGTGGAAAAATGTTCAGTGTAACTACTTTTAACATTCGTTTTGATGATACTTCTGAGCGGAAAAAGAGCTGGGAATTGCGTAAAACACTAACAAAATCATTACTTGATAAATATCAATGGGATTTCATGGGTGTGGAGGAACCTCTTCTGCCGCAAATGCTCGACATGAAAGCGATGCTGGATTGGGATTATTTTGGGGTAGGACGAGATGACGGTTTTGAAAAGGGAGAATTTACTGCAGTTTTTTACAATTCTACTCGTTTTACCTTGTTGCAAGAAGGTCATTTTTGGCTTTCCGAAACGCCTGATGTTCCTTCTATTCACTCAACAGCCATGTTTCCGCGAATTTGTGTTTGGGGGAAATTCGCCGATTTGGACGGAAAACAGTTCTATATTTTTAACACTCATTTGGATCACATCTCTGAGGAAGCTCGTCTATTTGCAAGCCAGCTTTTACTAAAAAAAGCTGCCACCATTGCAGAAAATTCACCCGTGATTATATTAGGCGATTTTAACACCGAGCCTGATACACCGACTTATAACTTCATAACAAAAAAATACCAAGATGCACAACTAATCTCTCAAAAACGTGCAAAAGGACCCATCGGAAGTTTTCACGACTTCCGCCCACTCCGCCCTATAAATGAGCTAGAAAAGATTGACTACATCTTCGTTTCTAAAGAATTCCAGGTATGTACTTACGAAACTATTGTAGACGAAGTGGATGGTTTCTCAGCTTCCGATCATTTTCCTGTTACAGCTAATTTAGACTGGAAATAATAAAAGAGAAGACGAAATCCGTCTTCTCTTTTTAGTATGTTAAAATTTATAGCATTCCTTTAATCATTTTATAAAGTGCAAATCCCATTTCAGTATCATTTTTATGGACTTTTAATGCGATTGGAGCCGAAAAGGATGTATTTTGCGTTACAACTGTGTTTCCATCAACACCAATTTTCAAATCAAAGTCACGGTCTAAAGTACCTGCTGTCTCAATAGAAACATACTTTAGAGCCTTTTTCGGAAAGAATTTATATTCTACTTTCTTCCCAGTGATACCTTGTGCATCAATGTTAAAAATCCCTTTTGAAGTAATAATAACTTCATCTCTTATAAATTTAAAAATTTGAATAATTTGTTCGTCTTCATCTAAAAAACGTTCAATACCATAAGAAGATTCGGTAACAATAGCAGCTTTTCCCATCAGTTTGTCAAACATGTAACCCATCCTTTTTGTTTTATGTATTCTTATCCACTTTAAACGGACAAGTATAGCCATATTAGCATAGATCATTTTCCTCGTCTGTAGACATTGTGTGAACTATCACAACGCAAAATGTGAACAAGTTGTGCTAGAAATCAAAAAAGCTACTAGTTAGAGAACTAATAGCTTTTTCATGCTTTAGAATGCTTTACTAATGACACTAAGACCGATAAATAAGAACAACACAGCCATAATCACGGAATTGTTTTGGATAAGCCATTTACGAGTGCTATCTAATACGTTGTTAAGTTTACTCCCAGCCAATAAAAAAGCAATGGTAGGGACATAAATTGAACAACAAGCGATAATGCCAAAAATAATCGTCGCCGTTGTTTCTTGCCCACCGGATAAATTCAGCGCCCCAACGCTCACTCCTGCTGTAAGTGAAAGCAACATATTTTTTGGATTCACTGCCGAAAGCACAAACGCAAAAATCATCGCGCCTCCCGGTTTAATATTGCTCATTTTTTCAAACCATTTTGGCGTTGCAGCCTTCTCCCCGTTTTTTGGACGTTTTGTGAAATCATGTGCGCCGAGAAGTATAAGTAAAGCCCCTAGCACAATAAGTACCACTTTGACCAAGGTTGACTGATCTCCGGACGAACTAACCGCCGAACTCATTAAGAATAACCCAATAAAGAAAATAGCTATATTCCCAACAATCCAACCTACCGTATAAAAAATACTGTTAATTCGAGCCTTGTTACTAAGTAAAATCAAAATAAGTCCTACAATTGGAAATGGGCTAATCAAAATCCCCACTGCCGGTGACAAAATAGCTGAAAAAGCTGATCCCACGATGACTCCTCCTCTAAACTTTTTAACGTTCCTATTTAATTGTTCATTCTACTTATTTCCCTCTTATTCCCTTCGCAAACCATAAGAGTGCTTTACTTATTCCATTGACTATCTTCCTTATTTTTGATATATTTTAACTATAAATCGGAATGTTACCGACGTAAGCCGGGCATAACCAAATATTTTTCTAAGTACCATGTTTTTTTGCATGTATTTAGAAAAGTATTTGGTTTTTTTCATAGATACTTTAAAATGTAGAAAAGGAGTTTTTAACATGCATACAAATACAGGATTTCCGGCCGACTTTTTATGGGGTGGAGCTGCTGCTGCAAACCAATTCGAAGGCGCTTACAACGTCGATGGAAAAGGACTTTCCGTTCAAGATGTTACTCCAAAAGGCGGATTCGGTCACATTACTGACGGTCCAACACCAGATAACTTAAAATTAGAAGGAATCGACTTCTATCATCGCTACAAAGATGACGTGAAACTTTTTGCTGAAATGGGCTTCAAGGTTTTCCGTACTTCCATCGCTTGGTCCCGTATCTTCCCAAATGGTGACGAAACTGAGCCAAACGAAGCAGGACTACAATTTTACGATGATTTATTCGATGAACTTCTAGCACATAATATCGAACCACTAATCACTTTATCTCACTATGAAACACCACTTCACTTATCGAAAACTTACGACGGCTGGGTAAATAGAAAAATGATCGACTTCTATGAAAACTATGTCCGCACCGTATTTAATCGCTACAAAGGCAAAGTAAAATATTGGCTAACATTCAATGAAATCAACTCGATTTTACATGCACCATTCATGAGCGGCGGTATTTCTACAAGCCCAGATAAATTATCTCAAAAAGACCTATACCAAGCTGTCCACCACGAACTTGTGGCGAGCGCGCTGGCTACAAAAATTGGTCACGAAATCATGCCCGAAGCACAAATCGGCTGCATGGTTCTAGCAATGCCAACTTATCCGCTAACTTCCAACCCAGATGATATTATCGCTGTTATGGAAGCAGAGCGCAAAAACTACTTCTTCTCCGATGTTCATGTCCGCGGAACTTATCCTGGCTACATGAAACGCTATTTCAGAGAAAACAATATTGAATTAGACGTAACAGAAGAAGACCTAGAAATCCTTAAAAACACAGTAGATTTCATTTCTTTCAGCTATTACATGAGCACAACTGAAACAGCTGACGAGTCGAAACGCAAAGCTGGCGCAGGAAACATCCTAGGCGGCGTGCAAAACCCTTACCTAGAAGCATCCGAATGGGGCTGGCAAATCGATCCTCAAGGCTTACGCGTTGTCCTAAACGAATTCTGGGATAGATACCAAAAACCACTTTTCATCGTAGAAAACGGTCTTGGCGCTATCGATCAACTAGAAAAAGACGAAAACGGCAACTACACAGTAAATGACGACTATCGTATTAATTATTTGAGCGCTCATTTATCGCAAGTGAAAGAAGCGATTAAAGATGGCGTTGAGCTGATGGGTTACACTTCATGGGGCTGTATTGACCTAGTAAGTGCCTCCACTGCTGAAATGAAAAAACGTTATGGCTTTATCTATGTCGATCGCAACAACGACGGCACAGGTTCGCTAAATCGTTATAAGAAGAAAAGTTTTGATTGGTACAAGAACGTTATTGCGACCAATGGTGAAGATTTATAAAAATGAGAAACCCAGGTTTGCCTTTTTAGGAGGGAGAGCCTGGGTTTTTTAATTGTTTGATAACTGATTGGCAATCTTCCGACCGAGTAATCGCTGAAATGACCGATACTCCGTCCGCACCTGCTGCAAGAACCTCAGCTGAATTTGTTTCATTAATCCCGCCGATTCCGACAATAGGTATTGTGATTCCAGCCCGGCGAATTTCTTCTAAGATTGCCGTTCCACTCACTGGTTCTGCATCCGCTTTTGAAATCGTGGGAAAAATGGGCCCTACACCGATGTAATCCACCGCGCCAAGTCGTTCAGCTTCTTTTGCTTCACTAACTGAATGAACCGAAAGACCGATTTTCATTTTGCCGGAGCAACTCGCGATAACTTGGCGAATTGCTTCGTCGGTTTGCCCGACATGGATACCGTCCGCGCCGATTTCGAGGGCTAAAGCGACATCATCGTTAATAATGAAGGGAACTTGGTATTTTGCGCATAATTTTTGGAATTCTAGCGCCATTTCTTTTCTTTCGGAGGCAGTTTGGAGTGAGCCAGCTCCTTTTTCGCGATATTGGAAACACGTAATTCCGGCTTTTAGTGCTTCTTCTAGCACACTTGGCAACGTTCCGCGGACAATATCTTGCGTTCCAGCGATAAAATATACAGCTAGTTCAGCTCTCATTTCCCATCCTCCAATCGGTAAGCAAAATGGTTGGTTGGACCATGACCGTGACCAATTCCAAGCGGATATTTAATCGCACTTGTGATAAATTCTTTCGCAACTACAACACTATCCAAAAGCGAATTGCCTTTCGCAAGTTCAGCTGCAATACATGCCGAAAAAGTGCAACCCGTCCCGTGCGTATGTGGCGTATCAAAGCGCTCGCTCGTCAGCCATTTTGTCGTTTCGCCATCATAGTAAAAATCAGCCGCTTCACTCATTTCGCTATGCCCACCTTTAATAACGACCGCTTTTACACCTAAATCAAAAATTTTCTTAGCAGCTTGTTCAATTTCTGCCTTGGTTGTGATTTTTTCGCCTAGAATTTCTTCGGCTTCTGGAATGTTCGGCGTAATTATCGTACCAAGTGGCAAAAGCTCATCTTTCAACACTTGTGTCGCCTCGTTTTCAAGTAAAGCAGTTCCACCTTTTGCAATCATCACGGGATCAATAACGATATTTGGGAAGTTGTGCAAACGTATATTCCGCGCCACTTCCCGGATAATTTCTGCATCCGCAAGCATGCCCGTTTTCACGGCGCTCACTTGAAAATCCTCTGCAATCGCATCGCACTGTTCGCGAATCATTTCTACCGGGATTTTATGCACCGCTTTTACCCCTAGTGTGTTTTGCGCCGTAATCGCCGTGATCACAGACATGCCAAATGTTCTGCGCTCTTGAAATGTCTTGATATCCGCTTGTATCCCCGCGCCACCACCTGAATCTGAACCAGCTATCGTTAACACTTGTGGGAAAATCATTTGTGTTCCCCACTTTCTTGGATTTTTGCTTTGGCACGAGTTTTTTCGACCGACCAACTAGCCAGCGCATCCAAAAATAATGGTCGAAAAGAGCCAGGAAGTTTCCTTTCTAACTCCATTTCCGCATATTCAGAAGCCACCGCATAACTCGCGCACGCTTCGACACTAGCTCGAAAAGCATCATCCTGAACGGCAATAAAACTACCGCAAACAGCACTGAGCAAACAACCAGAACCAGTAATTCTTGGAAGCAGTGCGCTACCATTAGCCACTTTTGCAAAACGCGTTCCGTCCGAAATCACATCTACTTCGCCACTAATAATAACAACCGTGCTCCATTCATTCGCCACTTTTTCAGCAATGCTCAGCACATCCGCCGAACCAACACCCGCATCCACGCCTTTCGCTTCCCATGCTTCACCAGCAATCGCCGCAAGCTCTCCCGCATTTCCACGAATCGCCGCAAACTGAATTTCTGCCAATAATTCTTGCACCACTTTACGACGATATGAAGTCGCGCCAACACCGACCGGATCAAGCACAACCGGCGTCCCCGCAACATTTGCCGCACGCCCAGCAATTTTCATCGCTGTAACAAGTTCACCATCTAGCGTCCCAATATTAATCACGAGCACATCCGCCATTTTCGCAAGTTCATCCATTTCCTCTTTCGCAGAAGCCATAATCGGTGATGCTCCAATCGCCAGTAACCCGTTCGCCGAATCATTCGCGACCACGATATTCGTAATATTATGTACCAACGGCCCTTTTTCTTGCACCTTTTCCAACGTCATAAAATCAAACATAATTCACACTCCCACGCCAATTTTGTTTTTTATAAGCCATCTCAAAAAACGCCCATTCCATTTCCACACTAATTTGAAAAGCCTGTTTCATCAGGGCAAGTTCCCGCGCATCCGCCATATTTGCCGCCTGTTCCACCAACCGCTTCTGCTGCAACACCACTTGTTGATAATTTCCATCCACATAACTCTCCAACAACTCTTGATAAAATGGCTCCGAACTCCGCGCCCCTTCGTACATTTTTCCTATATCCGCATAAAGCGCATAACACGGCAAAAGCGCCGCAATCGTCACCCCAAAACTTCCAAAATCCGCCATCCGATAAAGGTGAGAAGTATAATGATAAGCAGTTGGCGCCGGTTTTCGCTCGGAAAAATCACGCTCCGTTAGCCCAACCCGCGGATAAAACTGTTCGCGCATCAACAATTCCGACTGCTGAAGCCGCACCTGTACTTCCCTCATTTCCGTAGCAAGTTCCGCCGTCCCAGCCTGCTCCACACTCTTCTCAATCACCTTCTCAAAATGCGACAAATAATAATCATCTTGTAACAAATAATAGTAAAACGCCTCCTTCTCAAGCGTCCCATCCGCCAAACTCCGCACAAATGGATGCTGCAACGTTTCTTGCCATAAATCCCCTACTTCTTCTTGAAAACCGTGAACAAACACTCAAACTCCTCCTTTTGAACAATAAAAAAAGCGCCCACTGTCCCTTAGCATAAGCAAAGAAACAGCAGCCGCGATAAATTTTCCGGTCACTTTCACATTCACTTCCCTACGCTTGCACTAACAAACAGGTTCAAAGGGTCAGAAAGCATTACCTTCCTATCTCAGCCAGAATCGGCCCCCCTAGTTTTTCTTATTAAGTTGCGTTCATCATAACATAGAGTTTTACCGCTGTAAATCCCCAAATGTAATAAGCTCAAACCCATTTTCAAGAAGCCAATCCCGCACCCGAGCGTCACAAATCGTCGCAAGCTCGCGGCACCGCATCAACGTATAAGAAGAATTATCCAGCACAAATTGATCCAAAAAACCGACATCAAAATGCATCTCAGCGATTTCGTTTGGTGCCAATTTTAATAATCCGAAATCATCGTTAAGGAAGTTCTCAACCGAGACACCGCCGTTTGTGTATGGAAGTGCGCCCGATTCCAATAGTTTAGTAATTGGTAAATAACCTTCCTGATCTGACCATTTTTTATCACCGCTGTATTTTAAAGTGGTGTGAATCCCGAACTCACGCGCAATATCAAAGAAAGCTTGGTCAACCGTTTCATCACCGATTGAGTGGCAGTCGATGTGCTCTGGGTAGTGACCAGTTAGCTCTTTAAACCGTTCCATTTGAGCGATGGTTTCCGTGCGCACATCTTCGTATTGGAATTTCAGTTCTGGGTTAGACCGGTAGTATTTAGAACGATGGAATTCACCGTTTTCGTCGACAAGTGACGGAATTTCCGCCGGGTCCGCGCATGGTTTTCCGAGTAGAAAGTTTGTGTGTTGCCCGATGAATAGGTCTGGGTGGTCTTTTGCGAGAGCGATTGCGTGCTCGGCAGTTTCTAGGTTCGGCATGAGTAAGGTAGATGTGGTGATGCCGGTTTTGTAGCTTTCGATGATGCCGTGGTTGATGGCTTTGGATAGACCGAAATCGTCTGCATCGATGATTAGTTTTGGCATGGGTGAGCTCCTTTCATATTCTACAAGTATATGCTAAATCAAATATTATTATATCTATAATACATATAAATAAATAAACAAGTAGATGCTACTAAACAAAATATTAAAGATACTAATACTATTTTAACTGCTTTTTTAGGCATCCAAATATTATTTAACAAGAAATTTTGTGCTAGTTGGTGAAATAAGTAATACATTAACCCAAACATTATTATACCTAAAGTATAGTACGAACTTTCAGTATACATGTTAAATAGTGGTCTAAAATTCACTCTCCAGTCAAAATATAGCCAAGCAGTAGCTCCTATCATCGAAAAAAAGGTTGTTAAAAATAATTGGATTTTCCGTAAAACCCTATAATTATAATCTTTAAAATGAATTAAAAATAATCTAACAAAATTTGAAATTGAAAAAACCAAAATAAAAGTTGCCAATGTAAAAATCGTTTGAAACAATATATTTAATAGATATGTGTCAAAAGACGTCACTTTCATTATATCGTAAAAGTAAAAAGCCCAAAAAGCACCTATTCCCAAACATACTATATTAACAACTTTTCTTAATAACAAAAAATCTTTTTCGTGTTTAAGTTTTTGCTTATTTTCTTTTTTCTCTTGTAGATCACTTAATATTTCTTGATAAGTTTTTTCTTGATATTTTGATTGCATCTGAACATGAGTAAAATTAAACGCTGCATTATCTCCTTGCGTATTAGTTACAATATTATTTGCTTGCTGAACGAATTCATTTTCAGCTTCATTATTTAGTTTTTTACTCTTATTTTTTTCTGAGAAAATAATGTATACTGAAACACCTATTTCTAATAGTATTCCAATAATATTTAGAATGTTTATTGATAATTCCAATGCTGTTTTCCATCTCCTAACACATATAATATCCTATTAACCACATTAAACCTTCCAAATATTAACTGCAACCTCGGCTAAGTTTTTTTGCCGTTCTTGAATTGTTTCTATAGTCCAATTTTCATAATCTAACAATTCTTTCGTCAACTGTACTTGCGAATACTCATATACTTCTTTTTTCTCATTAAATATTTTATTGGTAGATTTTTTATTATATTCCCCACCAAGTAAAGTAAGATTGCCCAGCTTCCATAAATACTCACCATGATCTTCTTTGATAATGTCCCAATCAGTCGCTTTTACAGGCATTATATGTTCAATATGAACTTTATTATTATCATCTAACACAGTAAGTTCCTTCGAGTAACTATCATTAATTTTTTTCAAAATGTATCTTATACTAGGCTTATTTTTAATCTCAAAACTGGAAAAATTATGTAAAAAATCACTATCTGCTACAATATTTTTCCGTAATAAGCTCATAATCTCGGTGAAATCTTCAATATCTTCTTGATAAATTCTAAAAGCAATTTTTGAAAACTCTATTTCATATTTATTTGCTACTAAACCTGACACCACGAAATTCCTTACCACTAAAACTTCGATGCATGAAAGAACTTCGTATATCTCTTTAAAATCATAGCCTTTCTTTACCATCGCTAAAATAATAGGATAAAATGATTTGGCTCCAAGTATATTGATATCAGCTAACACTCTTTGAATATTGGCATCAAAGAAATTATCTTCGGCAGGGTTAACCATGCCACTATATACTTCAGATAATTTAAGTAAATCTTTCATAAAATTATTAGCTTCTAACGGTGTTGTTATTTTTTTCCTTATTACTTTATACAAATCTTTTTCTCTAATAAATGAATTTTGGGAATTCCAAAAATGCCGGATATATTTAGTAGTATCAATCTTCCCAAGAAATTCTAGCATTTGTTTCCATTCTTCTTTTACAACATCAATTTTCTTATTCGCAACTCTAAACAAATGATTCTTCAACAAATCCGCTGTTTCTAAATCTCTTCCTCTAGCATTCAATGTTTCAAAAATAATAAAAGCTTCATTTATATCATCTGTCTCTACAAACATAACAGTGCATTTTTCTGTAAAAGTACTAAAACACTCTTTCAGAACTGCATATTTATTCTCTAAAGTTTCAACCGAATCCATAGATTTTTCTAATTTTTTATAAAAGTAGTCATAAGCAAAGTCTATTCTTTTTTGTGATTTAGTTAACTTCTCCAGCTTTTTTGTTTCTGGTGTCATAAATTGAATTCTATTTGAAAAATAATCTTTATCATTCTCACCAAGTATTAATTTACGTTCATCTCTAGTTTGAGTGTATCTTCCAATAAATTTCGTAGTAATATCCTCAGCATCAAAACGCGCATCTTCCCAACCACAATCATGTATTTTTATAAATAAATCTCTCATTGCCGCTAACAAAATAACCGTCGTACTTGTTCTTTGTTGCCCATCAATAATAAGCTTTTCATCTACTTTTTTATCTATATGTATTACAATTTGACCAAAAAAATGACTTTCAGTTTCACCATTTATGATTTGACCTAAATCCATCCATAAGTCTTCTAATTCAGTTTCTTCCCAAGAGTATTCCCTTTGATAATCCGGTATTTTGTATACATTCTCCATTATGTATGACCCTAAACTTCTAAAATTACTATTAATAATGCTCATACGTCCATCCCCCATAAATTCTTTATTTTAAATTTATCTTCTTAGTTCTATTATAGTAGAAATAATGATTCTAAATGTGACTAATTATTTACATTTGACCATTAAAAATAGCATCAAAAAGATATAAAAACATACTTTTTGTCAAATTAAGTGAAATAATACATAAATAAGCTAAAAATCAACTTTTGAATATGCAAAAAACCAACACAATTTCATGTATTGGCCCACAAGACTAGACTTCATTTAATTTTCGTCGCTATATTAATCTATTCTGATACTTTCTTTACAAATAACAAGAACCTCTTTTTGCTCTTCCAATTCTTCTTCTCGAATATTCCTCATCCAACTTTGAACAGCTTTTGCAGTTCTGGATTCAAATGCATCCGCTAATTTATCTTGAATAAATTTTAGTTCATCTCCAATTTTTTCATTTTCTATTTGAATCATATTCATTTCTTCTCTAGTTTGCTGAGTTAGTTTCTCTACTAATTTTTTTGCATCTTGATTTAAAACTTTTAATTGCACTTGTTTTTTCAAAATGCTTTCTGCTCCAAGTAAATTCGAACGTTCTCCTTCAGTTAAATCTTTTTTCTTGAGTTCTCGTTCAATAATTTTAAGTTGATAGCTCGTATCATATGCTGTATCACCCATTGCACGGGCATATTCACGTTGATAAGTATTGCCATACATAGTTAATCACTCCCTTTAATTATTATTAGAAATCCATTCTCCTAAATATGTATCTGTTTCTCGAAAAGACTGGGCTGCATCAATAAGTTCTATTTGAAAATTTTTCAATAGTTTACACGTATGATGATTCATTTCATAATATCTTTCAAACTCATCCGGGTTATAAAAGCAATAAACACCATTTTTATATTTTGTACATAGTTCTGTTAAAACATCGTCTATATCCCAAGTAGACAATTCACTATATGCTCCTCCAATCCCTATTTCATCCTCTAATTGATTTTGTATTTTCTTGGAATCTAACTGTAGATCTTTTTCAATGTTCGCTAAGTCATCATTACTCGTTTGCAGTGAATGAATAATCCTGTCAATGTCCTGAGCATACCTAATAATAGCATCTACATCTACTTTTAACTTCATCGTCCCGTCGCTAGAAAAACAGCCTTCAAATGTTTCATTGTAGTGCCCTGGAATAGCTCCAAAAACTCCTTTGACTCCAACTTCTACTTTATTTCGTTCCGCTATATATTGGGAGCCTATGATAGGTGAACCAAACTGGTCAAAAGTTCCAATCATGTCGTCATCATGCGTAAAATCAGTAATCGACTTATTATAAAAGCCTTCACGAACTTTCTTTTGCTTATCTTCAGGTAGTAATTGATAAATATTGGGAGCAGCATATGTAGTTGCATTAAAATCATGCAAAATAGAATTATAATGCGAGAGCGCACCACCTAAACTATGACCAGTAGAAGTAGGATTTTTAGGATTGAATTCTTTTAGGACCTCTTTTGTCCATTTTTCAGATACTTGAAAAGGATTTTTTGATTTTCTATCTAAGCTAGTTCTTGTATTTGTACCTGCAAATACATTTGTAATATCGCTACCGAAATCTTTTGACTCTTTTGTTCCTCGATAAACAAAAACCATGTTATTATAGTTGTAAGAGATTCTACCATCTTTTCCTTTTTCTTCTGGAACAACTGCAAAAGCTTGTGTATCAGTGGCCCTATCATTCAATTTTGATACTAATTTCCAATTACTTTTTGTTCTATCACTTAGTTCAATGTTAATTTTTTTACTATTTAATGTGCCATCTTGATAAACAGCCTCGGAAAGCTTGAAGTATTCTTCATCAGTGAAAGCTTTTTTAGTAGCCAAATCAATCATCCTTTCATCTCTGGAGGTCTTTTATGTCAAAACGAACTAAAATTATTATACTAGTTATTGTGCTAATTGTCACAATATTATCTATACTAGGAGGTTACCTTTATATGAAGCATCAAGAACAAGAAAAAAAAGACCAAGCTTTTTTTAATGACCAAAAAGAAAAAATCACAATATATCTTAAATACAATATTCCAGACTTTAATACAGTTACTTTCACCAATGAAGAATTTAATCCTATTGGCATAAGTATTGATGGATACATAAATAATGATAAAAACCTGAGTTTTACTGCAGGTAAAGACGTCAAAATATTTAGTTGCTCTGAAGAACTAGATAAAATGTTTAAAGAGCCTAGAAATGGTTATGATGAAATTATAGAAAAAGAAGAGACATCCTTAGAAACACCTCGAGAAAAAGTTAGGTCAATTGATGAAATCCTATCTGAACTAAAATCTTATGAAGATCAAGTAATCACTCGAAATAAAATATAATCCATACTAAAAAAAGACAAGCTACTATAGAAAATAGCTTGTCTTTTCATATCCAAATTTATAGTCTAAGTTCCTTCTCCAAACATTCAAAAACTAATTCTAAATCTCCCTCCGATATCTCCGCAAACGCATCCCCAACCGAAACCTCAAACGCACAAACATCCGCTGATTTCTCCTGCAAATACCCCGAAATCCCAACGCCAGTTTCATCCTGAATCTTCGTCAAAATCGCCCCAATCTCATCAGCCGAATTCTCAAAATAAACATGAAACATATTAGAAACCGGCACTTCCGGCACAGTCTTCACGCCCGAACACGAATTAAATCGCTCAGCCAATCCTTTCGCCGCTTCAAAATACTCCGCCATTTTCCCAATCCGTTTTTCAAAATAATAATCCGCGGACAAAATATATGGATACAGACTAATCAAATCCCCGCCATACCGTCGTTTCCAGATTTTCGCCTCTTGCACAAAATCATCATTCCCAGCCAAAATCGCCCCAGCAATCCCGCCAATCCCTTTATAAAACGACACATACACACTATCAAACAGCGCACAAATTTCTTCCGCAGACTTCTGATAAAACGGCGTAATTTCCCATAACCGCGCCCCGTCCAGATGCAACGAAATACCCTGTTCATGGCAATACTCCGAAATCTTCTCAAGCTCTTCAAAAGCAGGTAGTTGCCCACCAATTTCTCGTTGAGGAAGTTCGATAAGCACACTAGAAACTGGCTCGCGAAGACTTTTAATATCGTCAATTGTCAAAAGCCGATTCGCTGTACCAAGTAATAGTGGCGTGATTTGCTGCAATTCTTTTAGCCCATCTTGCTCATGAATCTCCAAATGAGAGAGCGGATGATATGCTACGCGCCGATTCTCTTTCCGGTCAGCCCAAATCCTTAACGCGATTTGTTGTGCCATCGTCCCACTTGGGAAAAATACCGCAGATTGTTTCCCGAGAATTTTCGCGATTTTTGTTTCAAAGTCTTCAATAACTGCACCGTTTCCGTAAATATCGCTTTCTAAATTATCATCTATATTTTGAAGTGCTTCTGTTAAAACACCCACATTGCGCGGGCCATTTCCGCCTAGTTTATAAGGTGTTTTTTGGTAGCTGGTTTTTAGTGTGTTTGTCATTTTGGTTCACTCCTTTTACGATATAATTGATTGGTTTTATTTCTAGGGTCTCATCGAATAAATTATTAATAATCTTCAGTTTTGGCACTGTATTATAATCATATACCCGATAAATTTTATAAAGCTCACCTTTTATTCTCGCAACATTTAATTCATTATCTGATAAATAAAATGGAGCATCTCTATTTCCAGTTGTTGTTTTAACTTCAATATAAATCTCTATTACTTCATTTGGCGCATCTGGATTTATGTCATAGGAAATAATATCATATCCATGCCCATCACCACTTTCAGCAACATGAGTGATTTTATCTGCATAAGATTTTGTAATAGTATTCTTCATTAACCTTTCTCTTTCATAATTAATTACCAAATACTCTCCTTGCAATCCTTTTTCTGTATTTCTGATAGCTTCTTTCGCATAATCTCTTTTGGTGATATAAGGTACTTTTTCTTCCTTAACTACCGAATTTCTTGAATGCGTTTCTTCTTTACCTAAAACTAATTTGCGCTTTTTTTCTATTTCAACGATTTTCTCTGATTTTGCTTTTTCGCTTAATTCATTGAAAGTTCCATTATTAATTATGAAATCAATTGTAGCTTCTATACCTTTTTTGTCATCCAACATTAAATGACCTTTTAATTCTTTAAAAACAGTAAGCATTTGCAGCAAATCTTGTAATAATAAATCATTATCAGTTTCTCCTAAATCCTTAATATCATAATATTTACTGTAAATATTACAAGATTCATAACCTTTCACAAGATCAGTATAACGAGATTCCTCCCGGCCGAGGTTAATTGGGTCAATTGTAAAACTATTTTCAGATTTTAACGTGGATAAATTTTCTTGCCAAAAACGAGCAATCTTCCCTAAAGATAATTTAGTATTTTTATAATTTTTATTTACATATGTATATCCTTGATTTAAAGATAAATAAACACCTTGGTAATCGTTTGTAAACAAATAAACTAGATTAACTCCCTCTTGTACACTTGTGCTAATTTCTTTATCATGCACAGCTATCCAAGGGACATTTGCCCAACCGCCTGTACCAATGGATGCAGATATTTCGTAATCTTCTCCTAATAAGGTGGTTTCAAAGGCTGTTTTAACACCTTGCTTAAATTTTTTTGCGACTTCATTCCCAGCCATTGGATAATTGGTTCTTTGCTCCCCATAGTTTTCTTGCATGTATTTTAATAATGCCACTAAGTTCATCACAAACATCCTTTTTATATAATGTATTTTCATCTTCTCGTATACATTATACCTAAGAATGTAGATTTGTTGTGAATTTAACTATAAAAAATGCTTGTTCAACAAAAAAACTATCCTCCCAAGAACCCTCGAAAGAATAGTCTTCACAAATAAATTTTTAAAAACAGGTGGTTACAACGGACTTCCGCTCCTCGCTTCTAATAATTTAATTTTTCTTGTAGGTTTCCTTAATCAAAACTTTCTCTTTAGTATCGACTTTTTTGAAAATTAATTTTCCACTTTGCATTTCTAAAGAGAATACGAAATCCTTTTCATCCGCTTTGACTTCTATGTGATATTCATCCCCTTTTTGTTCATTTTTGGTTATTTTGACATTATCCTTGGATTTAAGAAATTTTAGCATTGTTTCTACATTCTCTTTATCACTTTCAGTTTCATAACTGTATACTTTTTTGCTAATTAATGTACCATCATATTGATATTCATCGTCACCTTTTTTCTTTAATTTATAAGAATTAGTTATAGCAACTGCATCATCAATATACAATTCTTTTACATTTCCCTCTGCATCAATGTCCAAGTCAAGACTAACTTTACCCGCTGCATCCGTTTCCTTGTAATTTGATCCATCGCTCATACCAATCCCCGACGATTCCAACTTCCATTTTCCGGTATACTTACTATCAACAACCTCTTTACCACAACCCACTAACAAAAAACAAATCCCTAAGAAAATAATACTTACTAACTTTTTGCTCATCTCGTTGCTCTCCTTTTTTTGTATATAATTAACGGTTAATCCCGTTCCACCTCGATGCACTCCATTGCTTGCGTTCTCTCTTCAAAATACTCATCATGCCATTCAATCCGCACCTTCTTATCCAGCGAAACTCGAACACTTTTTGTTAAATGCGAAAGAGCTTTTATATCTACTCCATCATCACCAAAATTCAATAGCACTGGCACTTGATCCCCAAAATTATCTCTGTCTACTAAAATCGCAACCCCGCCAGCTTCATCTTGGTATACTCGTACGTCTAAACTAGATATTATTTCCCATCCGTGTACTGTTTTTTTCATCATCTATTCATCTCCTATGTAATATTTTCTCTCTAACTATCATCATATCCTAGTAACCTTTAAATTCCAAACCAAAACCAATTTCCACTTCCAAAGTGGCAAATAATAATTTCACCTCCCCCATTTTTCCAGCTATAGTAAAGACAAATCAAAAGGAGGTCTTTACGTGACAGATAGCAACGAACTAACAACAGAACTCGATTCCATGGCAATCATCTTACACGCCGGGAATGCGAAAAGTTGTGCTTTTGAGGCACTGAAAGAAGTAAAACTGCAAAACATCGAAGCTTTCACGCAGAAAATTACTGAAGCGAAAGATGAGATTAAACTGGCGCACCGAGCGCACGCGGAACTTTTACGAAAACTATCTTCAGAGAACCGAATGAGAGAGGTGGATTTACTGCTGGTTCATGCGGAAGGTCACTTGTCTTCTACGGATATTGCCGTGGAAATGATTCGGGAACTGGGAGAAATTTATCAATGGAAATGGAGTTTATCTAATGAATAATAACTTTTTATGGGGAGGTGCAACGGCCTCTTATCAATGTGAAGGTGCTTGGGATGTGGATGGCAAGGCCGAATCGATGTGGGACTACTACTTGCACGAAGCAGGTCTTGAGAATGGCGATGTGGCGAGCGATCACTACCATCGCTACGAGGAAGACATTCGGATGATGAAAGAAGGCGGGCAAAATTCCTATCGTTTTTCCTTATCTTGGCCGCGAATTATTAAAAATAGGCAAGGTGACATCAACTTAAAAGGGATCGAATTTTATCAAAACTTGCTAGATACGTGTAAAAAATATGATATTGAGCCGTTTGTGACACTTTATCATTGGGATTTGCCGCAATATTGGGAAGAAACTGGTGGCTGGTTGGATCACGACGTTTGTGCTGCATTTGAGCATTATGCCAAGGTTTGTTATGACCATTTTGGCGATAAAATCACGAATTGGACCACTTTTAACGAGCCAAAATGGTTTGTTGCTAACGGATATAAAATCGGCAACTACCCGCCCGGCTATCAAGATACACAAAAAACGATGATTGCCGCTTATAATGTGATGTACGCGAGTGCTTTAGGCGTCAAAGTTTTTAAAGAAGGTGGCTATCCAGGGCAAATTGGTATTGTTCACAGCTACACGCCGGTGAACGGTATCGATGAAAGTATCGAAACGAAAATCGCGATGCGCTACGCTGATAACTACTGCAACAACTGGATTCTCGACACAGCCGCACTTGGCGAATTTCCGGTCGATCTCATTGCCGAACTAGCAAAATCGCACGACATCAGCTTTATGAAAACAGACGAACTACAAACAATTAAACAAAACACTGTCGACTTCATCGGCTTAAATTACTATTCGCGCACGCTTGTTAAACCATACACCGGTGGCGAAACCCAGCTACAATTCAACCACAGCGGTAAAAAAGGCGAAAGTAAAGTTCTCATCAAAAACTGGTTCGAACAAGTGAAAGATCCCGCCAACGAAACGACCGAATGGGACACAGAAATTTATCCAAAAGGCTTACAAGATGGCTTAATCGAAGCTTACGAACGCTATCAATTACCACTTTATGTGACGGAAAACGGCATTGGTGTTCGCGAAGACGTTTCGGTGCCACAAGTAGATGATGCCTACCGAATCGCCTTTATGAACGACCATATTAACGCCATTTTCAACGCAATCGATGCTGGTTGTGACGTTCGTGGCTACTACGCTTGGTCCCCGTTCGACCTTTATTCTTGGAAAAATGGTGTTGAAAAGCGTTACGGACTTGTGGCAGTTGATTTCGAAAACAACCAAATCAGAAAACCAAAAGCTTCCTACTACTGGTTCAAAGAAATGATTGAAAGTCAGGGAAAACTCATCAAACGAAGAGAATTTTAAAAAAAGGAGCAGGAAAATGAAAAATATCATGTTAGTTTGTAATGCTGGTATGTCTACAGGAATGCTTGCGAAAAAAATCGAAGCCGCTTCTGGCAACACATTAAACGTCACTGCTTATAGCGAATCCGAGTATACCGATTATTTGGACGGCGTCGACCTCGTTCTTATCGGGCCTCAAATCCGTTTCCTTATGCCACAAATAAAACAGGCCGTCAGCGTCCCAGTCCATGCCATTTCACCAGTAAAATACGGCATCATGGACGGAAAAGGGGTTTACGAAGACATCCAGAAATTAATAGGAGGATAAAAACATGCGATTTAATACCATTAGCGAAAAAATGGATCAATATATTTCCCCGCTGGCTAACAAACTTAGTCAGCAACGCCATTTGAAAGCAACCAGAGATGCCTTTATGTCCATGCTGCCAATTACATTGTTTGGTTCAATTCCGATTATTTTGAAAGCGGCTCCAGTAACAGATGATACGCAAAATGGGTTCCTGCTTGGCTGGGCTAACTTTGCTGAAAAATATGATTTAATCCTAAACTGGATTAGCGGAATCACACTTGGCGCCATGTCGTTATATATTTGCGTCGGTATCACGTATTATTTATGCAAACACTACCACGAAGATTTCTTACGCCCACTCATGTTTTCTATCGCCGGTTTCTTTATGCTCGTACTTAATCCAATCAAAATGGGCTGGGACGGCAAAGAAGTAGACATCAGTTTCCTTGATGGACGCGGAATACTACTTTCGATATTCGTCGCCATCGTTACCGTAGAAGGCTATCACTGGATGCGCAAGAAAAATGTCGGTCGAATAACCATGCCCGATAGCGTTCCAGCTTCCCTATCCGAGACATTCGCAGCTTTAGTTCCTGGTATCATTTTAATGACCTTTTTCTCGATTATCTTTATCATTTTCAACCTACTAGACACAACAGCCATCCAATTCTTATATGAAAAAATGGCGCCGAGCTTCAAAGCAGCCGATAGCTTACCATTCACGATTCTAAGTATTTTCCTAGTTCACCTATTCTGGTTCTTCGGTGTACACGATGCCGCACTTGCCGGAATTCTAGGCCCAATTCGTGACGGAAACCTTTCAATCAACGCCGCTGAAAAAATGGCTGGACAAGATTTGACGAATATTTTCACGACACCATTCTGGACGTATTTCGTTATCATCGGTGGTTCTGGTTCCGTTCTCGCACTTGCCTTTTTAATGATGCGGTCCAAGTCCAAACAACTAAGCACCGTCGGGAAAGTCGGCTTCTTACCTTCCATATTCGGAATTTCTGAGCCGCTCATTTTCGGAACACCACTAATGCTGAATCCGATTTTCTTCTTCCCGTTCATTTTCACATCCGTATTCAATGGCGTCATCACCTATCTTTGTATGTATTTCGGGATTGTCGGAAAAACGTTCGCCGTCTTCTCCTGGCAAATGCCCGCACCAATTGGAGCATTTCTATCTACCATGGACTGGCGAGCCATCGTTCTCGTATTCATCCTGATTTTCTTAAACGGCCTAATGTACTATCCATTCCTAAAAGTTTATGAGAAAAATCTCGTCGCTTTAGAAAAAGAAGCCGAAGAAGAAAACATCGCTGCTAATTAATAGTCACTTAAATAGAGATTGGGACAAAAAAACTCGTCTCTTTCTCTATTTGGTGTTGTATAATAACAATAGGTTAAGGGAGAATTAGGGGGGATATAATGACTATTTCAGAAAGGCAACGTTCATTGTTAGAAAAGCTTAACGACAGCCAAAAGACAGTAACAGCAAAAGCACTTTCAGAAATGTTAGGCGTTTCTTCCAAAACTGTGCGAAATGACATTATGCAAATTAACCAGTCATTTAGTTCCACAATCATCGCATCAAAAGCTGGAAAAGGCTATTTTCTAATGCCAAACGAGCAGCTTTCACAAATGAATCTAACCAAAAATAACGAAAATCTACATTTTGAATTATTACGCCATATTATCGAACAAGATCATACTAATTTCTATGATTTAGCGGATCAATTTTTTATTAGTGAATCGACGTTAGCTCGTATTATTAAAGAGCTTAACATCGTTATCGCTGAAAAAGATGAGTCGCTTTGTATTATTCGAAAAAACAACGAACTACTAACCGAGGGCGGTGAAGAAGAAAAACGACGCATCTTCAACCTGTTCCTCAATCAAGAAATCGAAAACCATCAATTAAGCCTTGATAAGTACGCCGATTACTTTGATTACTGCAATCTAAAACAACTTTCCGAGCTCATTATTGCCTACCACAAAAAGCACGAATTTTTCATGAATGATTTCTCGACGATTTCGTTCATCTTGCATATTGCTGTTTTAATTGAGCGAATCAGTATGGGCAGCTATATAGAGCGAACCGCTTTACTCGAGCAAGATAAAACTAGCCTTGAAATGGCAGCGCATCTAGCAGAAACGTTAGAAAATGAACTACAAATCAATATCCCAACCCAGGAACTAAGCTATATCGCCCGGCTTTATTCCGGCAAACTAACGACAACTTCCACCATTGACGCGCAAGTTTTTGGCAGCGTTGTCACTCGGCTCCTTGAAGCAGTGGATCAAAACTTCCATATCGACTTTTCAGCTGACGAAAAAATAGCCACCTATCTAGTGGCCCACATTTCAGCCCTTTACAAAAGAGCCAATCATAAGCAATATTTAACGAACCCGCTCACCGAAGAATTAAAAAACAAGTTTCCATTTATCTACAACGTCAGTGTTTATGCCTCTGCCTTTATCCAAAAAGAGCTCGCGATTACTTTCCCAGATGACGAAATCGCCTATATCGCGCTGCATTTTCTGTCCGCTTCGGAAACAATCAACCACGGCAAAAAGCGAAAAATCCTCCTAGTTTCCCCGTACGGCGCGGGCAGCCAACGCTTGGTTCATAACCAACTAAAGAAAATACCAGATTTTTCGATTGATTTACTCGTTTCTCAGTCAATTTTCGACATCAAGCAATTCATCCTAGACAAAGAAATCCATTTAATTATCACCGCCGAACCATTAAACTTAACAACCGACATCCCGGTCTATCATTACGATTTACTTTTAACAGAAGCAGATTTACAGAAGATCAAGCACATTTTAGAAACTAAGCCCAAAGCCGATTCGATTTCCAGAAAATTTTTCAAAAAAGAACTGTTCTTTCCAAAACAAAACTTCAAATCAAAAGAAGAAACCATCACCTTTCTTTGCGAGCAATTAACTGCATTTGACTACTGCGACCCCGATTACGTAGCAAAAGTATTCGAGCGCGAACAATTATCGAGCACCTGTTACGGCAACTACTACGCCATCCCGCATGCCATCCAGCGAAGCGCGAAAAAAAATGCCGTCGCCGTATGCTCACTTGATAAACCAATCGACTGGGGCGGAAATCGCGTCAAACTCGTCCTCCTGCTCACTATGAAAGAAGAACGCGACAACTCTTTTGAAGAATTATTCGGTCAACTCGTAACCATCTTAAACGAACGCAGCTTCGTCAAAAAACTAGCAAAACAAGAAGATTTCCAGCAATTTATCGAACTTTGCGAACAAAAAACCCTAGATTCTTAAACAATCTAGGGTTTTCTAATCCGATCAATTCCAAAAATAACAATCGGTAAATAATTAAAAAAGAAACTAATCCGCTGACAAAAACCAATTTTATCTAAAACTGGCAAGTCATTCACAGCAGGAATCCGCGCAAGCCCATAAACACCAGCCGACAGCAAACTAACAATGAGTAAAACTAAGTAGACATTGCTGCGGGATTTATCGCCAGTTTTCCGGTAAAGAATGACCAGAAACAACGGAAAAATCAAAAATCCCGCATAACCAAGCCCCGAGCCAATATTATGCACCCAAGTCGAAAACGTCCAGCTCGCCTGCTCCGTATCAATACTAAACAACCCCGTAAAAATACAATCGCCAATCCCATACAAACCAATCGCAGAAGCAAGCAAAATCGCCAAAGTCCGCGAAGTTTTAACAACGCTCTGATAAATCGCCGGCAAAGCGAGCACAAAGAACACCCCAGACACCACCGACCAAACCAAAAACGCTCCCCGCACCGGACTAGCCACATCCCCAAACACACTCATAACCCGCGTCATTTGGTTTAATTCTGGGTAAAAGATTCCGAGTATGTAGGGTGTTAGGAAATCACTTAGAACAGCGAGTAGTAAGAAGTAAAAGCCGTGTTTTTTTAGAAATTTCATTTTTCACACTCCTAAAACTTAATTTTGTGTGGGATTATGGGTTAAAAATCTACTTAATTATTATAACTGATTTCCAAACAAATTTGTCAGAACTCCCCTTTTCTCGTTTCCAACAACTCAATAAAATATGTCAAATTCGGCGACATCCATCTTTTTCCATGATAACTATAAACCGTTGCTATTTCCTGACTATCCAAAGGACTTGGGACCTTGCGTATCAGCCCTTTTCCAAGCTCCTCCTCAAACACAAAATTCGGAAAAACAGCAATACCTAAATTATTAATCACGCATCGTTTAATCGATTCAATACTCCCTGCTTCGATTCGGTGGTTAAGGGTGATATTCCGCTCTTTAACCATCGCTTCAAAATGTTTTTGATAAATACTATTCACATCATTCGATAAAAAAGAGACATCAAATTCTTTATTTTCATTAAAAAAATTTATGGACTCTATCTCTTTTTGAGCACTCGCAATTATAGAAATAGCGTGCGACCCCAATTTACTTTTCGTAATCTGATTACTTTTTTCATCAACATCGTAATAAATACCTAAATCAACCAAACCATTTTCAACCTCGTACGGAATTTCAAAGCAATTTAACGTTTTTAAATACAATTTTACATTGGGAGCTTTTTCATGGAATTCCTTTAAAATGGACTGCATTTGGTATGTGAGTATACTTTCGGGGACGGCAATCCGTAATTCACCTTTTAACTCCGCATTATTTGAATAGTTTTTCATGGTGTTGTATGTTTCAAGTATCTGATTCACAGAAGGCAACAAATCGCTACCTGCAGATGTCAAAAGCATTTTCCGACCAATTTTATCAAATAATTTAACTTGAAGCTCTTGTTCTAATTGCTGGATTTGTGTAGTTACAGTGGATTGAGCATAATTTAATTTTCGAGCAGCTTCTTGAAAACTTCCCGTTTCTAAAATCGTCTTAAAGGTCAGTAAATTTTTCAAGTCCATTAGCATTTCCCTGCCTTTCCAATAGTTCAAAAAAACCGAATCATACATTCGATTTTTTTCGTTATTCAGAACTGTATTTTTGATGTAGTATAAATTGTACTAAGAAATAAGTCAAATATTACTTAATACAATAAAAAGAAAGTTGGGTAACTAATGGAAATTAAACACTATGCAAACAATCCAAAACATTTAGCGGAACTAACCGACTTAATCAACTACTGCCAAAACATCGAAGCAAATCTAGATATTAAAATGGCTGAGCAAGCAGATATTTTTGAAATTGAAGATTATTATCAAAAGCAAGGCGGTCAATTTTGGATTGCTCTGCACGATAATAAAGTAGTTGGCTCGATTGCACTCTTACCATTTGATAAAGAAACAGCTATTCTAAAAAAATTCTTCACTTATCCCGAATTCAGAGGGAATCCAGTGCGTCTTGGTCAGCAATTATTTGATGTTTTTTATACACACTACACCGCGAATGATTTTTCTCGGATTATTTTGGATACACCTGAAAATGAAAAACGCTCGCATTATTTTTATGAAAAACAAGGATTTCAGCAAATTACCCGAGAAGCTTTAGATATTGATTACCCTTTTCCTGATAGAAACTCGCGAATTTATGAACAAAAGAAAAATCGGATGAAATAGCGCATTCATCCGATTTACTTCATTTATGATAAGGCTCTGCGTATCGGAAGTGAATGATATTTGGTGAATTTTTTATTAACTAATAATCTTGAAAAACATTATTACCTTTTTCTAATCATTACTTCTTCTTAATATCAGCTTTCTTTTATAGTAGCAATATCCTCATTATATGTTTCATTCTTCAACCAGTAGCAAAACTAACAGTTTAGGAATTAAAAAAGAGTTTGGGACTTACGTCCCAAGTTCTTTCCTAATTATGATTTTTTGAATATAGTAGGTTCAATTAACCTAAATCAAGTTGAATACCACTTCCTTTTTTAGTGCCTCAACAAGCGAAATAACCGTTTTGAAATTTGGTACAGATACTCCCGTTTCAATTCAAGAAATCGTTTTTTGAGGAATTCCACTCATTTTTGACAATCAGATTGGCTTATGCCTAAATCACTTCGTGCTTTATGAATCTCTCCAGCAATTCTAATCTGAGTCCTCATGCTAAAATTGGGGATCCTTAATGTAGCATCTTTAAAACTTACTATTTTTTTCACTAGTCATAAATTACATCTCCTAAATCAAATATCATAATTGTTTTGAACGACTATAAAATATAGAGATTGGAATGAAGTATGAATTTCAATCTTGGCCGACTAGTCGGCTAGCAGTTTTATAATGATTTAGCATAGTGTAGTAGAGTAATATAAATTCCATTTGTAATCTTAATGCCAAATACCCATAGCAACCCAGACTTGTTTTTAAACATTCGTTTAATAGTTTTTCCATTTGTTGCTTTAAAGGTTAAAAAACCTACGTCAGTAGTAACATAACAAAGTAAATCATTTTCGACATACCCCTTCTATACATGAATAGCAAATTCTATATCTTCTTGTGTTTCAGGACTGAAAAACCATTTCCAACTGCTAGCTGTTTCCTCGGTATACATTGTTATATTCATAACAGCATACCTCACTTAATAATTTATAGTATTTCAAAACCGTTATAACATAAATGTACTAATGTTGCATCATAAATATTGCTAAAAAATATATCTACCTATTTTGGATATTATTTTGATAACATGAAATATCAATTTCTTAGTCTTATTACAATAATCACGAAAAAAATTATCTGCTTTTGAAATTGTTTATTTTCAATTAGTATCTATCCATGTTAACAAACTATCTTTTTGTTCCATTTTGCTCTAAAATAGACTTATATGGAACCTATTGAAACAGGACTAAATAAAACATATTCATCATAATAATGGTAGTAATTTTCGGAAAATAACGTTTGATTGGGGTTATATTATGACAGCGAATAAGAAATTTCATGAACTTACCCGTGTTCAGATTCCTGCAATGGCGCATCTAACACGTTTAAGTTATGAGTATCTTTCTTTGAAAAACTTAAATATTGATGAAGACACGGGGATTATAACAGATGTTTTCAAGAGTCAATTTACTAGATTTAATCCTGAAGCAGATTTTGAAAATGAATTTAAAAATATAAAATCAGAGCTTGATCAAGATGATTTAGGTCGCTCTTTCTATGAGCGGCTTACAAATGGAGAACACAAATTAATTGATTTTATCCAGCCAAATAAAAATGTGTGGCAAATTGCTGCAGAAGTAGAACATGAACGTGATGATGAAAAATTTCGACCAGACATCACCATTTTTATTAATGGATTACCCCTCGTATTTGTAGAAGTTAAACAGCCAAACGTAATACGTGATGGACTTACAGGAATTAAGTCAGAGTCTAAAAGAACGATAACTCGTCTCAAAAAGAAAGCATTTCGTCGTTTCAACAATATCACTCAACTAATGATTTTTAGTGATAACATGCCTTATGATTCCACATTAGGACAATTACAAGGGGCATATTATACAACACCTAATTTAAGTAACTTGATGTTTAACTCTTTTAAGGAACAAGAAGCTTCAGTATTTAATGTTACTCCACTTGATGATATAAAAGTTGATTGTATTTTAAAAGACTTGAACAAACAAATCCTTAAAAACAGTCGAGAATTCCAAACTAATTTGGAAAGTACGACACCTACCAATAAAATTTTATCGTCACTTTTAACGAAAGAGCGAATCTTATTCTTTATCCAATATGGTTTAGTTTATGTTAACGAATTTGATAAATCTAATGGTTCATTAGATATCCAAAAACATGTGATGCGTTATCCTCAATTTTTTGCAACTAAAGCCATTGAAAATAAATTAGAAGAAGGGATTAAGAAGGGCGTTATTTGGCATACTCAAGGATCTGGTAAAACTGCACTAGCGTATCACAATATTAGATATCTTAAAGATGTTTATCAAAAGAAAGATATTATTCCTCACTTCTATTTTGTTGTGGATCGATTAGATTTGGCTGACCAGGCAGCCGAAGAATTTATGAAGCGTGGATTAACTGTGAAGAAAATATCTTCCTCTTACGAATTGAGTCAGCCATTCACACATGATGTTGCAGTAGTAAATATACAAAAATTTAAAAACGAAACCAGTTTCATCAATAAATCTGGTTATGAATTACGTGAACAAAATATTTACTTCATTGATGAAGCACACCGTTCATATAATCCTAAAGGATCTTACTTAGCTAATCTTTACAACGCTGATAAAGACTCAATTAAAATCGCACTGACAGGAACACCACTAATCGCTCCTAAAAAATTTGATTCTTCTGGTGAAGAAGTTCTTGAAAATGCAGATTTAAAGACTACTCGTAATATTTTTGGAGAGTATATTCATAAGTATTATTACAATGATTCCATTGCAGATGGATTCACTTTGCGTTTGATTCGTGAAGATATTGAAACTCAATATAAAGCAGAATTACACTCAAAACTTCAAGAAATACAGGTTCAACAAGGGGCTCTAAATAAGAAAATGATCTATGCCCATCCTAAGTTTGTTGATCCTATGCTTAAATATATCCTAACCGACCTTAAAAGGTTTCGTATTGCTCAGGGTGATGAATCTATAGGAGCTATGATCGTGGCAAGTTCTTCTGAACAGGCTAAAGAATTATTCAAACAATTTAATGAAAAATACGCTGCAACTTATGGATATACAGCTGAGTTAGTCTTACACGATCAAGAAGAAAATAAAAGAAAGGTTAAGACATTTAAATCAGGAAGTGTTGATTTCTTATTTGTATATTCTATGTTACTCACAGGATTTAATGCTCCTCGACTAAAAAAACTATACCTAGGACGGAAAATTAAAGCTCATAATTTACTGCAAACCTTAACACGGGTCAATCGTCCATATCGTGATTATAAGCAAGGATACGTCGTTGATTTTGCTGATATATCACATGAATTCGATAAAACAAATCAAGCATATCTTGAGGAGCTAACAAGGGAATACGACACAGGTATTACTGGAGAAGATGCTAAAAATATTTTCGGAAGTCTATTCGTATCAACCGATGAAATCAACCAAAAATTAGATGAGGCGGATAGCGTGTTGATTGACTACCCTACCGACAATTTGGAGGTTTTTAGTCAAACCATATCGGATATTACTGATCGTAAAACGTTGAATGAATTACGCATGGCATTGATAACTATTAAAGATAATTTTCAACTAGCTCGTCTATTAGGGCACAATGAAATACTACAGAGAATTGACTTAACACTAGTATCTAAAATGCTAACTATGTTGATACAACGAATTTCTACTCTAAATCAGCTAGAAAATGCAGATGATACTTCTGGTGAAGAGTTATTAAATTTGGTAATGGATGATGCTGATTTCATCTTTGTGAAAACCGGTGAAGCCGAACTTCAGTTGGCCGCTAACGACTTGCAAGAAACGAAAAAGAAGGTAGCCAGTGGTCTAAAAGAAAATTGGGATAAAAAGGACCCCGAATATATCTCACTTTTAGAAGAATTCAAGCGGATTATGATGAAGCAAAATATGTCTGAAAATAATGATTGGCAGTTTATCAAAACAATGGATGAAGAATATAAGAAAATACTTCGTCAAATTGGTGAATTGAATCGTAAAAATAGGCAACTTGCAGCTAACTTTTCTGGTGATCATAAATATGCTCGTGTTGCAAAACGTCTTAACTTAAGAAAACCTAGTGACAATATAGGATTATACAATGTTTTGAAAGGAGCAAAAGAAGGTATTGATAAAGTTATCGTTAATAACGAAAACATCCTTGATAATGACAAATTTTTTGAAAGCAAAACCAAAGAAATTGTTGGTGAAACATGGCGTAATCTGAACGGTAAAATAAATGTTTCACCACAAATTTTAGTAAAGATATCTAGTCTAGCGACAAAAGAATATATTAATGAATTTGAAGGAGCACTGTAACTAATGAATGAATCATACACAACGATTGTTAAGCAATTAGTTGATGACTTAAAAGCAATATCCGCTAATGCAGGATTAGGTGGCGAAGCAGGTGAATACAATCTGGTTACACAGTCATTTTTATATAAGTTTTTAAATGATAAGTTTTTATTTGAAATAAAAAAATTACACCCAAATTATGATTATGAAAAATTAGCTAGTCTTAGTGAAGACGAATATACAATGTTACTTGATTTTGAGTTAGGAACTAATGCGGCACATTTACATCCACGCCATTTAATTGAAGACTTGTATAAACATCAGAACGAGGATGACTTTGCTAAAACTTTTGATGATACGTTGAATGATATCGCTGTGGAAAATAATTCGATTTTTTCGGTCCATACCGCTGGAAATTCTGATATTCGTTTATTTGAAGAACGGCTTATCAATGATATCGTTCGTGACAGTAGTATGCGGAATGATGTTGCTAAGCAAATCATAGCTAAACTAGCGTTGGTTAAATTTGATGAGGTCATTTTTGATCAAGGGTTCGATTTTTTCTCAACTATTTTCGAATATATGATTAAAGATTATAACAAAGATGGTGGAGGAAAATATGCCGAATACTATACGCCACATTCAGTTGCTAAGATCATGTCGGAAATTTTGATCGGTGACGACGAACCAAAATCAGTTAAAGCATATGATCCAAGTGCTGGATCAGGAACACTTTTGATGAATGTCGCAAGTAAAATCGGGACAGATAAGGTATCTATTTATTCTCAAGATATCTCTCAGAAGTCATCAAACTTACTTAGATTGAACTTAATTTTAAATAATTTGAGCCATTCAATTAATAATATTGTTCAAGGTAATACAATTATTGAAAATAGACATGCTGATAAGAAAATGGATTATATAGTATCTAATCCACCTTTCAAACTAGATTTTTCAGAATGGCGAGAACAAATAACAACATTACCTGAATTTACTGAGCGATTTTTTGCTGGTGTTCCTAATATTCCAAACTCTGCTAAAGATAAGATGGCTATTTATCTGTTATTCATACAACATATCATCTATAGTCTTAACAATACAGGTAAAGCAGCAGTGGTCGTCCCGACAGGGTTTATTACAGCTCAATCAGGAATTGAAAAAAAAATCCGGAAACATTTGATTGATAATAGATGGTTAAAGGGGGTTGTTAGCATGCCTTCTAACATATTTGCGACGACTGGTACAAATGTCAGTGTAATTTTTATTGACAAAACTAATAATACTGACGATGCTAAAGTAGTTCTGGTTGATGCAAGTAAATTAGGAACTAAAGTTAAAGACGGAAAAAGTCAAAAAACATTACTAAGTTCAGAAGATGAAAAACAAATTATCCAAGCTTTTCAGATGCAAGAAGCACGAGATGATTTTTCTGTTACTGTTACTTATAACGAAATTAAAGAGAAAAAATATTCATTATCTGCCAGCCAATATTTCGATGTGAAAATTGAATATGTTGAGCTTACACAGGAAGAATTTAATAATCAAATGAAGAAATTTCAATGCACTTTACAATCTCTTTTTTTAGAGGATAACAAACTACAAACAGATATTTTAGAACAATTGAAAAAGGTGAAATATGAGTAAATGGATTTCTACTTCTCTAGGTGAGGTAGCAAAAATAATCACTGGCCCATTCGGAACCCAACTTCACAAGTCAGATTATGTTGACTCTGGAGTTGCAGTTATAATGCCTCAAAATATAGGTTCTAGACAAGTTAATTATGAGAAGATTTCTTACATTTCTGAGGAGTTTGCAACGACTCTAAGGCGATACAAAGTATTAAAAAACGATATTGTTTTTGCTCGTCGAGGTGATGTTGAAAAACATGCATTTATCACAGAATCTGAGGAAGGTGAACTCTGCGGAACTGGATGTTTTCTCGTACGATTCACAAGCGAACATGTTTTACCAGAATTTATTTCTTTGATTTTAAGTACACCTTTCGTGAAAAAATGGCTAGTCTTAAATGCTGTCGGTTCAAATATGCCAAATTTGAATACTGAAATATTAAAAAATGTTCCTATTAAATTTCCAGATTTATCTACTCAACAAAAGATTTTATCAACTATTTCATCGGTTGAATATAAAATTAGAATCAATACAAAGATAAATACTAATTTATTAGACATGGCTAAGGCAATTTACATGCATTCTTTTTTTGGAAAACATGAGAATGCAAAGATTTCAGATATACTTCTGGAAAACAGTAAGTCCAACATCCAAGTTGGTGAAGCAAGAGAGGCTCGCGGCGATTATCCATTTTTTACAAGTGGTGAAACAATTTATGAATGGGATAATTATCTTGTCAAAGATAGAAATATTTATCTTAATACTGGTGGAAATGCCGATGTCAAATTCTATATTGGTAAAGCCGCATATTCCACTGATACATGGTGCATTTCAGCTAAAAATGATTTTACAGACTATCTCTATCTATTCCTTGATGCAATAAGACCTGAATTAAATCAGAAATTCTTTCAAGGTACCGGGTTAAAACACCTACAGAAAGCATTAGTTAAAGATAAAGAAATATACCTTCCTTCCAAAGAAATACTAACAGAATTTAACTCTATTGTGAAACCGATGATGGAACAGGTATCCTTCAATACTCGTAATAACCAATACTTATCTGACCTACGTGATTGGCTATTACTTGTCTTGATGAACGAACTAGCAACAATAGAATAGTTTGATAAATTAATATTTAGATAAAATACTTCTCTACAAAAATATCAAGACTTCTTCAGTAATTTATCATTGTATTTTTTCTATTTAGTATGCTGATAACGTTATGCTTACTTCGTTACGCAACTCCATAACAGTTCCCCTAGCGATTATGAACCGTTAGGGGATTGTTACGAGGACGATCACATTTAATGCGATTCATCATTGCTCCTATACAGTTGAATCGAAAGGTTGTTGTTAAGGCAAAAAGAACCGTATCCTCTGAATGGGATACGGTTTCTCTATAATGCTTGTTAAGTTGATCAATAATGGATTGGTCAAAATACATCGTCAATTGTAAGCGGTCTTTAGTATCTGGCGTAAAGTTAATCTTTTGAATAAACGTTCTGTATAGCTGTTTTATCTGTTGCTTTTCTTGATTGCTTACTAGTTTATCAATGTCAATAACAATGTCAGTCACGTTGTCTACCTCTATTTTCTTACCTTGATAACTTAAAATGGTTAAGAGCTCATTTTCTCGAATCTGTTTTTCTCGTAGTAATGTATGCAGTTCTTCTAAACGTTCTTTTAACGAGTCTAACAATTCTGGGTTTTCTTCTAACAATAACGTTAATTTCTCATTTTTTACGATTGTTTCTTGTTTTTGAGCCTGTATAACCTTTAGCTCTTCCGACAATGGGAGGCGCTGCTCCTCCATTTCCTGATTAAGTGCTTGAATTAACTTCTTTTATAATTTGTGGGTGTTGAACGGTTTCCTTCAACCTTTCAGCCACAAACTGTTCTGCTTGATCTGCTCGGATTGAATTCGCATGGCAAACACTCGCTCCTTTATTTCGAAATTGAAAACAGGAATAATACCGAATACGTTTTTTGGTTCCATCCTTTAGTCGATTGATCACATTATTTGCTGCCATTGGTGCTCACATTCTGGACATCGAAGTAATCCTGTCAGAGCATTTTCGCCTGTATGATTACAATTTGGGTGCCTACTCTCTAATTCCAAACGCTCCTGAACCGCCTGATAGGTATGTTCATCAATAATTGGTTCGTGGTCTCCTTTTACAATAATCGGGTGGGAGTTTTTCCCTTTTCTTCGTTTCGTATGCCAATCAACGTAATGAGCATATTTTAAATACCCAGCATAGATTTTATTATGCAAAATATCTTTAATGGTAGTAGTTGAAAAAAGGGTGCCTTTAATAGGCTGATAGCCCCTTTTATTTAATTCATTTGCAATCGAACGATACCATTGACCACTCAAGTATTTTGAATAAATCAACTGAACTAGTTCCGCTTCTTTAGGCTCAATGAGTAATTTTTCCATCATTATCAACAACACTAACATAACCAAATCGTCATCCCCCTGCATAGCGCTTTTGATCTCGTACCAATTAGGTCATAGTCATTTGAACATTTTCTGAAATTTGATTTCGCTCAAATTCACTAAAGCTGACAAGAAACTGCAACATCAACTTCCCACTAGAGGTCATTACGTCAGTTAGAGACACCTTTTAGACTAGATTGAGAGATTGAAAAATTTTCAATCGCAATGCTATTACCAGCCACATTGATTTGTCTAGAGCTGACAGAAACGGATATTCTATTTAATGCACTAGCTGATTGACTAAATGAGGCTGAAATCCCACTGGCAATAGTAGAATTACTATTAATCGACATGCTGTTCGCTCTTTTTTTAACAAGTCATTAACTTTGTGTCTATTTAATTTTTACCAAAGAGCATATCTATTTTCTATACTTTTTGTTAATAAGCAAAAAAACACCCCTACTTATGATAAGGCTCCCCACGAACAATCCGAAACGCCCGATAAACCTGCTCCACCAGCACCAATCTCATCAACTGGTGCGGCAACGTCAACCTACCAAACGAAATCCGCTCATTACTCCGCTTCAACACTGCCTCACTAAGCCCCAGCGATCCACCAATCACAAACGTCACCTTACTTTTACCATACGTCGCCAGCTTATCCAAATCCGCCGCAAATTCCTCGCTCGACTTCATTTTCCCATCAATCGCCAGCGCTATCACATGGGCATCATCCGGAATCTTCGCTAAAATCCGCACACCCTCTTTATCCTTCACTTGCTTCATTTCCGCGTCACTCAATACTTCCGGGGCTTTTTCATCCGGAACTTCAACAATCGTCACTTTCGCGTAGGCGCTAAGTCGTTTTAAATATTCGGCGATTCCTTGTACTAAATATTTTTCTTTTAATTTCCCGACCGTTACAATTTGGATATTCATTTATGCCACCCTTATCTTTTTTAATACTTTTATCATACATCAAAAATCCCTCATTGCACTAGTCAAAATAAAATAATAGCAGCTTTCCATAAAAAGTTATTCCACAGGTTATCCCGCCCTTATACACAAGTTATCCCCAAAAATTATCCACATATCCACAAGCTGCTTCTCTATTTTGTGTCCGAACGTATATTCTCCACAATATATATGATAGCCAAATTTCACTATCCACAGCTTATCCACAGGTAAAATCGTCCTCTAACTATTCAAAACTTAAACTCCACCAAACAGCGGAACCCCTTCTCCTACAATCAATCTCGCGAATCGAATTTCTATGTAAAGTTATTTTCCTTGTCACATATCCAGCTTATAAAAAGTAAAAATGTGGATAAATGGCTTTCTATCCACATTTTTCTTTTTTGACCTATATTTTCGCAAAAAATGTGTTTTTTTCAAAAATAAATCTGTGTTTATTGATTAAATTATCAAAATTGTTCTTTTCCACAAGATATTCACTGCTTACACACAGGTTATCCACAGAAGTTATCCACATATCCACAAACTAGTTCTATATTTAGTAGGAGAATTCTTGTTCTCTACCATATCTATATCCGAAAAAAATCGCTATCCACAAGTTTTCCACAGAAAAAAGCCACCCTCTTTTTCAAGAGAATGGCTTTTTGTTATCATGTAGTTGTTTTTGCTGCTTCTAATTTAATATCTGTGGATTTTTCTTTACCGTCACGATAGTATTTTACTTTGACTTTATCGCCAATTTTCACGTCGTTACCGTATAGAATTTTGCGTAATGTCATGGAGTTTGTTACTTTTTGGCCGTTTAGTTCAACAATAACATCGTATTGTTTCAAGCCTGCTTTGTCTGCTGCAGAACCGGATACTACTTGTTGTACCATTGCGCCGTAATCTACGCTATCAGGTAATTTCAAGATATTTTTTTGTTGTGTTTCTGGAATTGTATCAACGTCACGTAAGGATACACCTAGAGATGGACGTTCTACTTCGCCTTTTGTTTCTAGTTGTTCGATGATTGGTTCTACTGTGTTACTTGGAATTGCAAAGCTAATACCTTCTACGTTTTCCATCGAAATTTTCATTGAGTTGATACCGATTACTTGGCCTTCAATGTTAATTAAAGCTCCACCACTGTTACCTGGATTGATTGCTGCATCTGTTTGGATAACATCTGCTTCCCAGTCTTCTGTTCCGTCGCCATTTGTATCAACTGGTACTGCACGGTTTAGACCAGAAATAATACCTTGTGTTACAGAACCGGAAAATTCCGTTCCTAGTGGGCTACCAATTGCAATTGCTGGTTCACCAAGTTTTAATGAATCTGAATCGCCGAATGCAGCGACTGTAGTAACATTTTTATCATCAATTTCAAGAACAGCTAAATCGTTCCATTCGTCTGTTCCGAGTAATTTTGCTTCGGATTTTTTACCGTTTGTAAAAGTTACTTCTAATTTATTTGCATCAGCAACAACGTGATTATTTGTTACGATGTAGGCTTTTCCATTTGCCTTTTTATAAATAACACCAGATCCTGATGAAGCTTCTTGTTCAGAAGTCGTTGTTCCATCAAGGGATGAAGATGATTGGTAATTTAGTACACTGACCACCGCATCTTGCACTTTGTCTACTGCTTTTGTTACATCTGATGTTGTATCTACCGAAACTTTTTCTACTTTGGTAGCTTTATTATTTGAGTTTGAAGTTGTATCTGCGTTATCGCCATTATCCCAAGCGACAAAGAAAATAATAAGTCCTCCGATAATAACACCAATAAGTGCTGTTAAAAAGTAACCAATAAAGTGTTTGCCGCGTTTCGGTGGTTCACCATTCCCGTTACCACTTCCGCCATTATTCACTCTATTAGTAGGTGGGACTGCCCCGCCACCAGTTGTACCAGCGCGTCTTGGCCCTGGAGCCGGTCTAGCAGGTTCTGATTCTTTATTACTTGCTTCTTCAAAAAATGCATTTGTAGAACTCGCCTCGGCTGCATCTTCTGTCGCTCCGGCAAATTTCTCCCCTTCTGGGGTCACGCCTTCTACAATAGGAGTTTCTTGGACTGGTTGCGCGCTCTCCGGTGTATGTAAAGTATCCTCGACCTCTCTTTTCGGCGTGCTTTCATTCTCGCTGTTTTCATTTAAATTCTTTTCTTTCTCGTCCATGTCTTCCTTCCTCTCTGCAAATTTCGCATTTATATACTTCCATAATAAACCCCAAATATGAAAAAACGATGAAAAAGCTTTAAAAAAACGGTGAAACTTAAATAGTAAAGATAGATGTAGCATTATCAGGGTCTGTGTCAAAAATTTCTAGTTTGCCCCCAACATCAATACCTTCTGCCATAAGTGTTTGTGTTACGCTCATTCTCGCAAGTTCTTTCATATTGTTGTCTTTACTAAGGTGTCCCAAATAAATTCGTTTTGTTTGATCGGTAATAACTTCACTCATTGCTATTGCAGCGTCCTCATTGCTCACGTGACCTTCATCACCTAGAATTCTGCGTTTCACATTCCACGGATAGCGTCCCATTCGAAGCATTTCTACATCATGATTACTTTCAAAAAGATAAGCATCAGCCCCCGCAATATGACCTTTCATTCGGTCGCTTACATAACCAGTGTCCGTTATCATTACAAATTTTTTATTCCCTTTATGAAATATGTAAAACATCGGCTCAATTGCATCATGAGAGACTCCAAAAGATTCCACTTGCATACTACCAAAGGTTTTTACTGTTTCCATATCAAATTGGAATTTTTGATCTGAAGAGACTTCGCCAATCATATTATCCATGGCTTTCCACGTTTTCGCGTTAGCATAAATAGGGAGTTTGTATTTACGAGCAAGCACACCAAGACCTTTAATATGATCTGAATGTTCGTGAGTAATTAGAATCGCGTCTAAATCGTTCATATCACGACCAACTTGCGCGAATAGTCCTTCCATTTTCTTTCCACTCAAACCACAATCGATCAGAATTTTTTGGTCTCCGGTTTCGACAAGTGTGGCATTCCCTGAGCTTCCACTGGCTAATATACTAAATCGGATTTGGTCCGTATCTTTTTCCGTTAAAATTTTATTTGCGAACATTTTTAATCCCCCTAAAGGCTTATATATCTTTCATTGTAACGCTAATTCGGCAAAATTGCATGCCCTATCGTTTGAAAAAGCCAACCTAATTTTTCATAATAATTAGGTTGACTCATTTTTTATTTAGCTTTTTGGCGGCTTGATAATTCTGCACCAGGTTCAGTTGTTGATTTGTTTTCTGATTGATTAATTACTTGTTCGTCTTTGGCATTTACGAGGACGTAGTTAGTTTCGCCCGAATGTTTTACTTCAAAACACCAAACGGGGAAGTATACATTTCCAGAGGGTAGCTGTACTGTCGTGTAATAGCCAAATGTTGCAGAAACCACGTCGCTGTCTTGCTTCAATTCTCCGTGCTGATATACCGCTTCTAATGCATCTGTTGCGGACATTAAATTGGTTTTATCTTTTAAATCATCTTGCTTGGACATCCAAGTTTGCTCGTATGAGATCACTCGGTCATCTTGATCTAAATAAAAAGTAATTTGTCCCGCTTCATCAAATAGAACCATATTATTATTAATTAATTGATTAAAAGTAAGCGTCCGAGCATCTTTGTCATAATTCCAAAATTGATAGGATTCCCCGCGATAAACATCCGATTCCATAAATTTTTGAAATTCTGGGTTACTACCTTTTTTGCCAGCTTTTACTGGAGTTTGTAGGACAGAATAGATTTGTTTATTGTTATCTTTAAGCGTAATGGCTTGCCCTGTAAGATCGCTCACATCTTTTGTTGTAAAAGCTGCTCGCTCTGTAGTGAAGATAGAGCCGCTAGTAGGTTTGGTCGATAAATCAGGATGAGAGATATTATCTGCTTTTAATCGTTCTTCTAGCGTTTCATTTCCGAGTGTATCTGGGTCATCTGATAGTTGCTTGTTGAAAAATATTACTGCTAAAAAGACGTTAAGAATGAGGAGAGTCACAATAAAAATCATTTGTGTTTTACGCCAATCCATTTTTATTCACCCGCCTTTTCTGCGTCTGGTTGGAAGATGAACCATTTGTCATGATACTTATACAGCCATGTCGGCTCTAATGTCACAAGACGATTCATGCCTGAAGATTCGCTCCTAGTCATATGATAACCAGGAACAATATCTTCAATTTCTTCTGCTTTAACGTTAGGATTTTGGGCAAGAGCACTATAGACAGAATAAGATGATGGTAACGTAACTTCTTTTTTCTCTCCCGGAACATCTGTATCTAAACGGAAAAATGGCCTCATGTACTTATAAACAGCTTCAAGTCCTTCTGTTACAGAAATATCCGCCATACCATTCTCATTGTACACTTGTAAATTATCGATGAATAAACTGAAATTAGTCGTCGCACTTTCCGCGGCATAACCTGTGAAATAGTAAGCGCCGTCACCAGTCCAGCCAGCATGGTCGTTCACAAAGTTAAAACTATCTTGAATAAGTCCAGCTCGTTTAACACTGCTGAGGTCTTCTGGATTAGTACGTTCTTGTGATGGATTTACATACTCTAATACTTTATTATCTGTATCCATTTCAATGACACTTGAACCATCTGTGTATGTGTTTCCTTCACTTTTAACAGTACCAGAATCTTGGAATAGTGCGGACGTGAATAAATTAATTTCAAGCGAATCGATGATATATTTTTTGCGATTTAGTTTCGTTTTTTCAGAGCTTAGGAAAAGATTGCGTTTGTTTGAAATTAGCTTATCATTTTGAGTCAGCTTGCTTTCATTCTTTTTAACAATTTTTTCGATTTTATCAATGTCTTTATTTTGCAAAGAACTTTGGTAAATATTTTCTTGATCGTCATTTGTGAAATAAACCGAATGTAGCCCTGTATCCGTTTTGTTAATATCAAAAACAATTCGATTAAAGAACGCTGACTCAAGCCCTTCCCCTTCTACTTGAAAAATTTGAGCAAAGATAGAGAACGGAATATTATTGGGGAAAATAATCTCGATAGTTCCATTTTTATGGATTAATTTCTCATAGTCTTCACTACTTTTTTTACTAGCTAATACTACTTCCGAGAAACTAAAGGCTTTACCTTGCGCCATTAGTTCGTTTAATAAATCAGCATCTAAACTTTGGTAATTATTTTCATTTGCGTTTACAGCTAGTTTGTATGGTTTGAATACTTGCGAGGTTGTCATTGTCTTGTCAATGGTTGTTTTTTCAACTTCTTTTACGTTAATTGCTTCGTAATCAGGTTGTCCCTTCCAAATAAAGTAGCTTAGGACAATACTGAGTACGACTAAAATGGTTAGTATAAATGAGCGAAATCCTGTTTTTTTCATCATTCCCAATCATCCTCCGGTAAGTCACTGTATGGCAGGGTGAATTTAATTATGGTTCCTTTATTCTTATTACGTTCGGCCCAAATTCGACCGCCATGTGCTTCGATAACTTCTCGAGCAATAGCGAGTCCTAACCCTGTTCCTCCCATTTCTCGCGAGCGCGCTTTGTCTACGCGGAAGAATCGGTCGAATACATTTGCTAAATCTTCGTCTGGTACGCCTAAACCTTCATCGGCAATGCTCACTTCAATTTCATCTTCAAATTTTTTCAGATAGAACGAAATGCGGCCACCATCTGGTGAATATTTATTGGCGTTAGAAATAATATTATCAAGCACTTGCATTACTTTATCTTCATCAATTTCGATGATGACTGGTTCTCTTGGAATATGGCGTTTGAACATGATTGTTTCTTTTTTCATCATTTCAAAACGGTCAATAATATGGTTAAAGAAGTCTGTAAAGTTCACGAAACTTTTTTCTAGTTGTTCCCTGCCGCCGTCCATTCTGGAAAGTTTGAGCAGGTCATTAACGAGACGAATCATTCGCTCGGTCTCATTTTGCGTTACTTCAAGGAAACGTGGAGCGATTTCTTTATCTTCCCACGCGCCATCGCTTAATGCTTCTAAATAGCTATGCATACTGGTAAGTGGGGTTCTTAGTTCATGTGATACATTGGATACGAAGTCGCGACGTTCTTGGTCCACTTTTTCTTGATCTGTAATATCGTGAAGTACCGCGATAACCCCATTGTTAAAGCCAGTTTCTCTTTGAATAACCGAGAAATTGGCACGAAGCACGTAAGGTTTGTCGAGAGTACTACGGTCCATTGTTAACGAACCATCCACTTCCATTAAATCTTCGAACTGGTACGTGTCCCCGATGTCTAAAACATCAATAATCGAGCGTCCATTCGCACTTTCATGTTTCACGCGGAGCATTTTTTCTGCGGGCGTATTAATGAGAATTACTTTCCCGCGGCGGTCGGTTGCAATTACGCCATCTGTCATATATGCGAGTACTGAAGATAATTTGCGTCGTTCCCCTTCAGTCATTGCTTGGGCTTCTTGGACTCGTTTCGTTAACGTATTAAAAGAATCGGCCAGTTCCCCAATTTCATCGACACCATATACTTTAACTTTGCGGCTATAGTTCCCGCGAGCCATCGCATAAGCTTGACGTTTCATTTCGACAATCGGTTTAGTAATGGTTCGCGATAATAGAATTCCAAGGACGGCTGTAATAATCATCGCAATCAAAGTACCTGTGATGAAAATATTGGTAATATCATCTACCTGTTTATATACGCTTTCAATATCAGCGACAAGATAAATAGCCCCTATCACTTGGCCTTTATTTTTGATGGAGGATACATTCACCCAAACGCGGTTATTTTTATTTGATTCATCTTTATAGATTTTGTCCTCGGAAGTCGTTCCAAGTGATAATGTTCGTTTTACAAGTGGATCGTTGCTTTTTTGGCCAACAATTCCTTGGTTATTTAAATTCGATGTTCCGAGAATTTTTCCTTTGTCATCTACTATTCTTACTTCGATTAAGTTGCTGCTTGCACGCGAATAGTCGACTAAGAGTTCTCTAATATCATTTTGTAACTTGACGGAGTTGTCGCTATTTTTAATAATTTCTTCTCTAGCATTATAATCCAGCAAGGTAATACTATTTGTAATAGAATCTTGAAAATTTTTCTCCAGTTGTCCTTCCAGTTCACGTACAAAATACGCGCCGATTACTTGCATTGCAACGATAATTAGTAGCAAATACATAATAACTAACTTAAATTGTACGGACTGAAAAAATCTCATTTTATGCATAAGTCGTTCTACTCCTATTCGGGGTAATATATTTAAATTAGTATACCATATGTTATGGGGTAGACGTATTGTTTTCCCTGTTAATTGGGTCGATTTATTTATAAAAATAGTAACTAAGTAAGCGAAAATACCCAAAAAAAGTGGTCACCGAATTTTTTTCACTTCGGAAACCACTTCTTGTTATTTATTCTTGTTCAGGATTGCGTAAATAATAACCAACTCCGCGTCTAGTTACTAACCATGCTGGGTGACTTGGATTATCTTCAATTTTTTCACGTAAACGACGAACGGTAACATCCACCGTACGAACATCGCCGAAGTAGTCGTAGCCCCAAACAGTTTGGAGTAAATGTTCCCGTGTCATAACTTGTCCCATATGTTTTGCTAAATAGTGTAGTAATTCGAATTCACGATGCGTAAGTTCGATTGTTTCTCCACGTTTAGAGGCCACATATGCGTCTGGATGAATAATAAGAGAACCGATTTCTAGTTCGCTGTTTTCTTCTTCCTCGGCTGTGCTTGAGCTTACTTGGCTGTGACGGCGCAAGTTGGCTTTCACACGAGCGATTAATTCACGGTTACTGAATGGCTTCGTTACATAGTCATCCGCACCAAGTTCCAGTCCGATAACTTTATCAATTTCGGAGTCTTTCGCTGTTACCATAATTATTGGCATATCATATTTTTTACGAACTTCACGACATACCTCAATACCATCACGACCTGGAAGCATAATATCCAGTAAAATCAAATCTGGCTGAACTTCTTCTACAAGTTCTAACGCTTCATCGCCATCATAGGCGCAATATACATCAAAGCCTTCTTTATTTAGATTAAACTTAACTATATCCGCAATCGGTTTTTCGTCATCTACTACAAGAATTTTCTTTTCTGCCATTTTTTTACAGTCCTCTCATTCCTGGATTTCGCCGGCTTTAACCGGGACAGATACTTTTTATTTAATGCGTAAAAATCTCACTAAATACTTTAAATTCTGGCCTGCCTTCATAAAACAACATGCTAAGAATAGACTTACTATCCAATTATAACACATCCCATTAATTATCTGAATTATTACAAGCGATTTTCTCTTAAAATTGGATAAATTGGCTACTGCTGTGTAACTTTATCGAACAAATGCAATTTGGAAACTCGCGTTACTGCTTCTTCCAAGCGCTCTTCATCCATTAAAAGACCTACGCGGACGTAACCTTCACCAAACTCCCCAAAACCACTACCATCCGCAACGGCAACACTCACCTCTTCTAGCAGATAATCAGCAAATTCGCTACTTGTAAAGTCTTCAGGGACTGGCATCCAAGCAAAGAACGAACCAGCCGGCGCAACTGCCTCCCAACCGATCTCCCTACAAGCAGAAATAAAGGCATCCCTACGATTTTCATACCGTGCAGTTAATTCTCGCACACAAGTCTGATCTCCTGTTAAAGCTTCTATTGCAGCATCTTGAATTCCTGGAAAAAGACTTACATACATATGATCTTGAATAAGATTAATTGCTTCGATAACTTCGCTGTTCCCCACTGCAAAACCAACGCGCCACCCAGCCATATTATACGTTTTCGAAAGTGTATAAAGTTCAATTCCAACTTCTTTCGCACCGTTCGTTTCTAAAAAACTAATTGGTTTTTTACCGTCAAAGCCAATACCTCCATATGCGAAATCGTGCGCAACAACGATATTATGATTCTTGGCAAAAGCGACTGTATCTTCAAAGAAATCTGCCGTTGCTACTGCGCCAGTTGGATTATTAGGGTAATTTAAATACATTAATTCAGTTTTTTCGGCTATGTCTTCTGGAATTTTAGTGAAATCTGGTAAAAAATTATTTGCGGCAATAAGCGGCATTTTTTCAAATTGAACTTCACCTAACACTACTCCTGACAAATAATCAGGGTAGCCCGGATCAGGTAAAAGCATCGTATCACCTGGGTCCATTAAACACATCGGCAACTCCACCAAACCAGTTTTTGTCCCAAATAAAATGGCTACTTCTGTGTTTGGATCAATCGTTACATTATATTCACGCGCATAAAAATCAGCCGCGGCTTGTTTAAGCTCCTGTTTTCCACGAAACAAAGAATATTTGTGGTTAAGTGGTTTTTCTGAAGCTGTTTTCATCGCTTCCACAATATGTTTGGGTGTTGGCTGGTCTGGGTTTCCTTGTCCTAAGTTAATGACATCATGCCCTTCTGCCACCTTTTTTCCAACTTTTTCAACAAGGCTAGAAAAAAACTGATCTGGTAAATTTTGCAAGCGTTTGGAAATTTTCATTTGGCACCCGTCCTTTTCAAGTTTCATTGATTAAAATAGTAAAGTTTTCTGAAGTATTTGTCCAGTATGATTTTTTTTAAACTTAAAAAAGCATTGACAAATTAAGCTAATATGCGTATATTTTTAACTAACAGGTTTTTCTAAAATATTTTCTCTTATCGAGAGCGGCAGAGGGACTGGCCCGATGAAGCCCGGCAACCTAACTTTATTTAAGCGTAAAGTGAAGGTGCTAATTCCAGCAAAATGGTGTATTCCGTTTTGGTAGATAAGAGGAGCTGGATATGTTCGACTTTCCACTTCTCTATTCTAAAATAGAGAAGTTTTTTTATTGCTTTCATGAATAAATCTGGATAATCACACAACATACTAGGGAGGAAAAAAGATGAAAAAATTAACAAAAGGGTTAGGAATTTTACTTGCATCAAGCCTTGTTTTAGGATTAGCAGCATGTGGAGGAGGCAGTGACGATAAAGCCTTGAGCACAGAAAAAATCACCATTGGAACAACTGCAGGACCTCACCAACAAATCGCTGAAGAAGTTCAAAAATTAGCGAAAAAAGACGGTCTTGAAATCAAAATCAAAACATTTGATGATTATAATACACCAAATACAGCTTTAAACGATGGTGATTTGGATGCGAATAACTACCAAACAATCCCATTTTTAGAGCAACAAAAGAAAGATAAAGGCTACAAATTAGATGTTGCTTTTAAAACAGTAGCTTTCCCAATGGGTATTTACTCCAACGATATTAAAGACTTAAAAAATCTTAAAAAAGGCGACAAAATTGCCGTTCCAAACGATCCAAGTAACGAATACCGTGGTTTAAAACTATTTGAAGATGCTGGCGTTATTAAATTAAAAGATGGCGTGGAAGAAAAAGCAACGAAAAAAGACATTGCTGAAAACCCGCTTGACCTTGAAATCGTTGAACTTGAAGCTTCTCAAATCCCTGCACAATTAGATGAAGTCGCAGCCGCAGCTATCAATACTAACTTTGCAATGGGCGCTGGACTTTCTATTAATAAAGATGCCATTTACCACGAACCTACAAAAGACAATCCATATCCAAATGTTTTCGTTGTTCGTAGTGCCAACAAAGACGATGAAGTCGTAAAAACTTTAGAAAAATATTACCATTCAGATGAAGTAAAAGCATTTATTGAAAAAGAATTTAATGGGTCTGTAGTACCTGCATTCTAGGGAGTTGTTTTATTTTGATCGAATTACATCAAGTTTCAAAATCATTTAATGTAAATGGAAAAACCGTAGAAGCCGTCAAAAATGTTTCTATTACAGTCGAAAAAGGAGAAATTTTCGGTGTCGTTGGTTACAGTGGCGCCGGGAAAAGTACCCTTGTTCGTTGCATCAACTTGCTTGAACGTCCAGATGCTGGCCAAGTTGTGATTGATGGGAAGAACTTATCTACCCTATCAAGCAAAGAACTTCGTGTCGCTCGTCGGAAAATCGGCATGATTTTCCAAGGATATAACCTACTGAAAACAGCAACTGTCTATGATAACATTGCCAAGCCATTAAAATTAGAAGGCGTTCCAAAAAACGAAATCGAAACGCGCGTGAATAAATACTTGTCGATCGTTGGCCTAGAGGATAAGCGAAACAACTATCCAAGCCAACTTTCTGGCGGTCAAAAACAACGTGTCGCGATTGCTCGTGCTCTTGCGCATGAACCAGAAATTCTCTTAAGCGATGAAGCAACAAGCGCCTTGGACCCTGAAACAACAGAAGCAATTTTGCAACTGTTACTTAAAATTAATGCGGAACTCGGCATTACGATTTTCTTAATTACACATGAACTTGATGTCATTCAACGTATTTGTGACCGGGTTGCTGTAATGGAAAATGGTCATTTAGTGGAACAAGGTACCGTTCTTGATATTTTTACAAAAGCAAAACACGCGACAACCAAGCGTTTTGTTGGGTCGGAAGCTAGTTTTGACATTCCGCAAGATTTGCTTGAAAAATATGTTGCGACTGGGAAATTGGTTTCTCTTCATTTTATTGGGGACGAAGCGGATGAACCTGCGCTCGCTCTTGTATCACGCAAATTCGACGTTCTTCCAAGTATTTTAGCTGGTGGAATTGATCATTTGAAAAACGGAACACTTGGAAAACTACTTGTTCATTTAAAAGGGGACGAAGTTGAATACAGTAAAGCTATTTCTTATTTAAAAGAATCTGGAGTCGTTGTTGAGGAGGTCGAGTTACTATGAGTTTGTTTTTTGAAGAATGGGGCCCGATACTTTGGCAAGGATTTCTAGAAACGCTGACGATGACTGGGATTACACTCGTGATTTCACTTGCGATTGGTTTACCACTTGGCGTATTTTTAACATTAACGCGTAAAGGTGGTCAATCAGAAAACCTGGTTGCCTATAGTATTTTAAACTGGGTTATTAATATTTTACGTTCGTTACCGTTTATTATTTTGTTATTCTTAATGATTCCCGTAACACGGTTTGTTGTTGGGACTACTATTGGGATTCAAGGTGTGATTATGCCACTTGTCGTATTTACGGCACCTTATATCGCCCGTTTAATGGAGTCTGCCCTTTTGGAAGTGGATCGTGGAGTTGTGGAAGCTTATCAAGCAATGGGGATTTCTACACCGAAAATCATCTGGAGTGTGGTTATTCGCGAAGCTCGGTCTGGTATCGTTCTTGGTTTAACTATCGCAACAATCGGACTTATCGGTGCGACTGCAATGGCTGGACTAGTTGGTGCTGGCGGACTCGGAACAATTGCATACCAATATGGTTTCCAACGTTTTGAGCCGACAGTCATGTATACAACCATCATCATTTTAATTATTATGGTTCAAGCACTACAATCATTCGGAAATTTCTTATCTAGACGTCTTAAAAAAGATTAATTCACTACTTAGAGCTTGGTGCGAAGTGTTCCAATATGGACTCGCCACCAAGCTTGTGTTATTTTTAAAAGAAAAAGGGAGCGAAGAACATGTGGAAGTTGGCATTATGTCAAACTGATGTAGTTTTTAAATATCCTGATGCAAACTATGCACGGATTGAAAAAGCTATAGTTGAAGCTGCAAAAAATGGGGCAGATATCGCAGTTTTACCAGAAATGTGGAATACAGGTTATGCTTTAAATGAATTAGCTGGGGTTGCTGATTTAAATGGGGAGAGAACGAAAGAATTTTTAGCAACACTTTCTGAAAAGCACCAAATCGCAATTATCGGTGGCTCGGTTTCTATTTCGGAAGGAACCAAATTTTCTAATACAATGTATGCTTTCGACAAATATGGCGGACTACTTTCTTCATATAAGAAGGTTCACTTATTTCAGCTTATGAATGAACATCTTTATTTAGAAGCTGGAAATGATAAAAATCTATTTCGACTGGATGGCGTTTCTTGCGCTGGTTTCATTTGTTATGATATTAGATTTCCAGAATGGATTCGTAAACATACTTCAGAAGGCTCAGAAGTCATTTTTGTTTCTGCGCAGTGGCCTGCTGAAAGAGTTACTCAATGGGAACAACTGCTTATTGCGCGCGCTATTGAAAATCAAGCCTTCGTCGTTGCCGTCAATCGTGTTGGCGATGATCCTAATAATCACTTCAATGGACACTCGCTTGTGATTGATCCACTTGGTAACATTGTCGTTCATGGTGGTGAAGAAGAAGGAAATATTTATGCGGAAATTGACTTAAATCTAGTTGCTGAAACACGAGGAATCATTCCTGTCTTCACTGATCGACGTCCTGAGCTTTACTAAATAGCTAAAAGATGCAAAATAATATTTTTGCATCTTTTCTCATTAAATGTACATATTATCAGCAATAAAGTGGCAATTTGGTATAATTAATATAGATTAATTTTTTGTTAATTTTGATATTATGTATTATAGTTAACAAAAAAGTAAAGGGGCTGCTAATAATGGATGCACTATTTAATTATCAAGAATTTGTTCGGCTTTCTCATGAAGGCAATATTAAATATGAAAAATTAAAAGTTCCAAAACATACAGATTTAGTAGATACTGCCTCGCAAAGAAATAATCATGTCTATTTAATTGTTGAAGGCTTTGTTTCTATTTCCATGAATCCGCAATCAAACAGTATCTATACCGTCTTAGGTAAAGGTTCTTTTGTAAATTACTATAGTTTATTTCAGGGAAATGTAGATGAGTTTCTGTTCACAACCATTTCACCATGCACTATTTACAAATATTCTTTTAAAGATTTAGAGTACTTTCTTTCCATGTTTCCAGAGAATTTTGGTTTTCAATTTTTCATTATGCGCGACCTGGCTCGCCACGCGTTCTTCAAAAGTCTTTTCGCCGAGACTAGTTCTTCTGATAAATTAGAGCTTTCTTTTTCTAATATGGGCAAATTACACGGAACACTCTATGAAAAAGATAGTGTTATCTTACCGAAAGAAATGCGAACTAGTACTATCGCTGCTTATAGCAATCTATCGAAAAGCAGTTTTTACAAACAATTAACCCTTTTAAAAGAGCACGGTAAGATTTGGAAAAAAGGGAAAGAATGGGTTGTTAGAAATAAGGAATTGTACGATTATGTGAAAGCTAGACAATTTGTTGATTAAAAAAAGCCACCCTGTTTTAAATTATAATCAGGAATTAGCTGTTTATTTTATGTTTATAGAGGAGTAAAAAAACGTTGTATAAACTAGGAACTATTGAAGTTACTGTAGAAAAATATAGAGCGGAGTTTGCTAAAAAACACTATTTACCTTTTATGAAGGAACTAATGAATATGTCAGGTTGCACACTTTTAGAAGCCCGCGACTTTATTGACAAGGTAATAGCTGAGGAACAAATCGAAGTTAATTCTATGTCAAAAGAAATACAAGATTATTGCTTGGCTGAACTTCAAGAGGATGAATAGTATTCGTGACCGTGTTTATACTATAGTGCGCCCCAAAATCTAATTTTTGGAGCGCACTATATTTTTTATTTCTTTTTCAACCCAAAATTCGGCGGATAGTTTTTACTCGGATCAATATTATCCGCATTTTTATATCGTTCTTCAAGGTTGATATCCTTCCCCGTAATCCATGCATATAAATTACAAATAACAACAGGCAGCGCGCCTATAAATATATTAGGTAGCGCCATGGAAGCGACAAACACGCCAATTAGAGCGCCCCCACGCAGACCTTCATGCAACACACTTCCCCACAGATCGTTTAGCATCATGCCTACGACAATTCCTGCATATAGGTTCAGTATAAAGCCAACCGCAGGCGTAATGAAAAAACCTTTTATATTCATTTTATCCTTTTTAAAAACAAAATAAAAAGTGCATGATAATACCACCATAACACTCGTAGCTATGGAACAATATAAAAAATAAATAATTACTATCAAGTAAAGTAATCGAGGCAATCCATACAAAAAATATCGTTGAAATTGCTATTAGACAAGGTACTAAATGAAAATAAATACTATACTCTAACCCATATTTCCAAGGTTTTTTCGTACGGAAAATATACTCAATTCTTAACAACATCCATACGCAAATGCTAAGGAATGCAACGATTCTTATATCATTAATCAGCTCGACTGATTTCGGAATGGTGATTTTGTCCGGGTTCGGAACTAGATACGTTAATAGCGTGAAAATCATCGTCATAACAATCATTCCTAATACAAGCCGCTTAAACCCTTTCATCGGGAATAAAAATGTCCGCTGATTTTTTTCATTTGTAGTAAAATTTCCGTTGATAGTTAACACTTCCGTTCTGTGGTTTCGTGGTGTTTTGAAGGAATTTCTCGTTTTCATTATAATTCTTTATGGTGGTAATGTAAAATTGACTTTGGAGCATGTTTGACGAGTTTAGTTAATTGTTTATTTTAAAAAGTATCGAAACTACCAACTGATTTTTCTTTTTTCAAAGAATAATTAAAGAAAAGTAGGCCAACAATAAGCCAAATTGCGTTTATAAATAAATTTATACCTAATAGACTTAAATCCATTTCCCCTGAAACATACAGATTACTTGTAAAATCCACTCCAGAAGTAAATGGTATGATGTAAATGATTTTTGGAAGACCTACTATTAACGTATTGGAAAAAATAATTAAGGCTCCTGCAAACAAATTGACAAAATTACCCAGACTCTTCTCTTTAATCGCAAAGCCCCCAAATATTAAGCCCATCCCAAACATTCCAATAACAGATGGTAAAAGAATAATAACGGATAAAAAAATGAATGGAATTTGTAGTAAACTTACCTTGCCTATAAAAATGGAAATGCTGACCACCACCAAAAGAATTATAAGCGTCTCTAAGATACTAACTAAAAGTAATAAAAAAGACTGTACTGGATACGGTAATATACTTTGAACTTTAGGTTCTAGCAACCCTACCTTCGCATCTGTGCTAATCCAATTAGCGGTATTTGATAATGCCATGTCTGAAAATGCCCAAAACATATAACCAATTAATAAAAGAATAGGTCCTTCAGCTACAGAGGCATTATAAAACTTAGTTACTGCACTGCTATCATTTAGCATTAATATTGCAAGATATACTCCAGTAAACATGATTAATTCTGATACTAGGTTTTTCTTATACTTAAATAGAATAAGAATATTCGCTTTAAGTGTACCTATACAAGCATTAAGATAATCCATTGTACTAACACCCTTCCCAATAAATCTCACCATTTTTTTCAAAGATTATTCTCTCTATATGCGGTATATCCATAAATCTTTTATCGTGAGAAATTAGAATAATTTTTTTTCCATTCTCCAGCCTTAAACTTTCTAGAATTTCAATAAAAGAATAAAAGCTCTCTTCATCTAACCCATTTGTAGGTTCATCTAACAATAATAACTTACAATTTGAGCATAGCGCCGATAATATGAAAACTTTCTTTTTTTGACCTGTAGATAACTTCTCTGCAGGCATTTCTAAAATATCTGTACAATTTAATTTCTGGCAATACTCAGGGAGTTTTTCTAATACATGTTTTTTACTAGTACCTTTTAGTGAAGTTAAATATTCAATGTTTTGTCTACCATTTAGCTTATAAAACATACCACGCTCTGTATTTGATAAATAATAAGTATTCCTCTTTGTCCACTTTGAAAAATCAAGTTGATTTGAAAGTTGTAATGTCCCTTCATCAGGTAAAATAATTCCAGCTATCATTTTTGCTAAAGTTGATTTCCCAGAACCATTTGCACCCATCACTAAAGTTAATTTAGAATTGAAATTGATCATAATACTCAAATTATTTATTATAATTTTGTCCCCGTATTTCTTTTTTAGATTATGTATATTAACGCTAATATCCACCAAAATATTACTCTCCTCTCTAAAACTAAAGTAAGTTAACTTGTTTTTTCGGATTTTTCGCACTATTTAATTGAATTTGATTCCTATAATTATTTTTATTATACCATCGGAAGCATTCTCATTTTGTGATCGTTTTGTGAAACTATAAATTAAAAACTAATCAGATATCATTTTTTTCGTACAATTTTCCACTTTACTTCTTTACTGGAGTAGTTATTAATAAAAAAAGCCCTCCATCACAGAGGGCTTCTTTCACAACTCATACAAAACCACTTCACCAGCAGCAAGTGATTTCTGCACATCAATAATTCTTTGGTTGCTGGAACCGCGGAATGCTAGGTTGGGGTCGAATAGTTTTTGTTCGAAGCGGCCGTCTACTAGGACATCTATTAAGGATAGAAGTTCTAGTTTGTCGGCGGTTTCTTGCATCATTTCGTCCCAAGTGTAGCCTGTCCATGACCAGATATCTTTTGTTTCGCCGTATGTCGCACGGATTCGTTTTACGACAGATAGGCATGTGGCGGTGTTTAGAAATGGTTCTCCGCCAAGTAAAGTGAGGCCTTGGACGCTTTCATGGCCGATGTCTTTTAGGATATCGTCTTCTAGTTCTTTTGTGTAAGGTTTGCCGTATTTAAATGATTGCGCGGCTTTGTTGTAGCAGCCTTCGCAGTGGAAAGGGCATCCAGATACATATAAACTGCACCGAACGCCCTCTCCATCGACAAAATTGAATGCTTTATAGTCAGCGATATACCCTCTGGATAATTCATTCGACTTCCATTCACACGGTTTTGGATTATTCACCTAAGTTCTCCATATGTTTCACGCGATTGCTAATTTCTACGTGACGTCCATGAACCATTGGACGTTTCATTGGGTTGCCTAAATAGCCACACGTACGTTTTACAACATCTGCTTTTTCGGGGTCGGTGTTGCCACAGCTTGGGCATTTGAAGCCTTCTTCTGTAGGAACAAATTCACCTTCAAAATCACATTCGTAACATTTATCGATTGGTGTATTTGTACCAAGATAAGCTACGCGATCATAAGAGTAATCCCATACAGCCTCAAGTGCTTTCGTATTGTGAACCATTTTTGGATACTCACAATAATGAATGAATCCGCCAGAGCAAAATTCTGGATAATCTTTTTCAAAATCAATTTTTTCAAATGGGGTAATTTTTTTACGAACATCATAGTGGAAAGAGTTTTGGTAGTAGTCTTTATCTGTGATGTCTTTAATTACACCATATTTTTCTTTGTCTAAACGGTTAAAACGGTCAGTTAAGCTTTCACTTGGAGTCGAATATACGCTAAACCAGTAGCCATATTCATCTTTCCAATTGTCCGCATAGGCTTTTAATTCTTTCACAATATCAAGCGTGAAGTTTTTCGCTTCTTTGTCGCCTTCCCATTCACCGCCGTAAAATACAGTCGCTGCTTCATAAAGACCGATATAGCCGATAGAAATAGTAGAACGTTCTTTATTGAAAAGTTGATCGACATTTTCGCCATCTTGTAGTCGTTTGCCAAATGCTCCGTATTTATATAAAATTGGTGCATTTTCTGGGCGTGCTTGACGTACACGGTTTAAACGGAAAAGTAGCGCATCTTTAACTGTTTTCATACGTTCGTGGAAAATTTCCCAGAATCGCTCTTTGTCCCCACCACTTTGGATAGCGATACGTGGAATATTAAGCGTTACAACTCCAAGGTTGTTTCTTCCCGCGTTCACGTGTTCGCCGTTTTCGTTTTCCCAAGCTGGTAAGAATGAACGACAGCCCATTGGTACTTTGAAATCACCTGTTAAGCGAACGAGTGAATCGTAGTTGAGTACATCTGGATACATCCGTTTAGAAGAGCATTCCAACGCCAATTGTTTGATGTCATAGTTCGGATCTTCTGCATTTAAATTAGTTCCACGACGAATCGAAAATACTAATTTCGGGAAAATGGCCGTGTGTTTGTCTTTACCAACCCCGCCAATACGTACTTTTAGGATGGCTTTTTGAATTTCACGGGCAAACCAATCTTCACCAAGACCAAATCCTAGTGTTACGAACGGTGTTTGGCCGTTACTTGTATATAATGTGTTGATTTCGTATTCTAAGCTTTGCATCGCATCGTAAATATCTTTGCGTGTTTTCTCCGCTGCATAGCCCTCTTGTTTTTCTGGAACGACCCATTCAGTCGCATCTTTTTTGTGTTTTTCAAAGTTCAAACGCGCGTAAACGGATAAAACTTCATCAATGCGGTCAACCGAACAGCCGCCGTACTGCGAACTAGCCACGTTTGCAATTATTTGAGCAATTTGTGCTGTAGCTGTTTGGATAGATTTCGGGCTTTCTACGTTGGCATTACCAATCGTAAATCCTTTTGATAACATTCCTTCGATGTCGATTAAACAACAGTTGGTCATTGCATGGTATGGGCTGTAGTCTAAATCGTGAAAGTGAATTTCCCCTTTTAAATGAGCGTTAGATACGTGTTTTGGTAGCATGTATTTTAATGCGTAACTTTTGGCTACGGCTCCTGCTGTCAAATCGCGTTGCGTATTAAAGACAGTCGCGTCTTTGTTGGCATTTTCGTTTACTACTGTTTTGTCTTTTTGTAGTAGCTTTTCTACGCTTTTGTGCATATCTGTGATGTTTTCACGCTCATGGTCGCGATCATGGCGGTACTCTATGTAAGCCCTCGCTACATCAGGATACGTCGATTTCATTAAGGTATTTTCGACGCAATGCTGGATTTCATCGATGGTCATATCTGCCTTGTTAGGTAATTCACTTACAACCTCAAGCAAAATCTCTTCTAAGAAAGTCTCGTCCTCTAAATTAATTGCTTTCATAGATGCTTCAACGGCATTACGAATTTTAATTAAATCAAAGCTTGCTTTACGGCCGTCCCTTTTTATTACCATTTGTTCATTAAGTTGTTCCACGTACATGATAATCCCCCACTAACTATATATTGTGTCTGCCTTAATAATATAACACAAGATGAAGTTTTTTTGTAATGATATCTGAGGAATTTTCGGATTTGGGACTAAAGAATTAAGCGCTGTGAAAAATCTTTCACATAAAAGGTCTTTTGTCCCTTTACTTCTTTTTACTTTTTTGATACTTATGCAAGTTGCCCAACAGATGATTTTTTTCTTTGTGCAAATTGCCATAGTTTTTGTAAAGCGTTTTCATATACAATGAACACAAGTTAAAAAATAGAAAGAGGCGAAGAAAGTTGGCACAATTATCACTAGAACATATTTATAAAATTTATGATAACAAAGTAACTGCAGTTTCTGACTTTAATTTAGAAATCGATGACAAAGAATTCATCGTTTTTGTAGGACCATCTGGTTGTGGTAAATCTACAACTTTGCGTATGATTGCTGGACTAGAAGAAATTTCAAAAGGCGAACTATCTATTGATGGTAAAGTAATGAACAATGTTGCGCCAAAAGACCGTGACATCGCAATGGTATTCCAAAACTACGCATTATATCCACATATGACTGTATATGATAATATGGCATTCGGTTTAAAACTGCGTAAAATGCCTAAAGACGACATTAAAAAACGTGTGGAGCATGCAGCAAATATTCTTGGCTTAACTGAATACTTAAAACGTAAACCAAGTGCACTTTCCGGTGGTCAACGTCAACGTGTTGCTTTAGGTCGTGCAATCGTTCGTGACGCAAAAGTCTTCCTAATGGATGAACCACTTTCCAACTTGGATGCGAAATTACGTGTGCAAATGCGTGCGGAAATCACAAAACTTCACCAACAATTAGATACGACAATGATTTACGTTACCCATGACCAAACAGAAGCGATGACAATGGCAACTCGTATCGTTATCATGAAAGACGGTGTTATCCAACAAGTTGGTTCACCAAAACAAGTTTACGATCACCCAGTAAATATGTTCGTAGCCGGCTTTATTGGAAGCCCAGCAATGAACTTCTTCAAAGGTCGTTTAGAAGGTTCTAACTTTATCGGTGATGATTTCACTATTGAAGTTCCAGAAGGCAAATTAAAACTTCTTAAAGATAGAGGCTTCGATGGTAAAAATATCGTTTTCGGTATTCGTCCGGAAGATATTCATGATGAGCCAATCGTTATTGAAGCAAACCCTGGTTATACGTTCAAAGCAACGACAATTGTTGCGGAACTTACCGGTGCTGAATTTATGCTTCACAGCCGTGTTGGTACACATGAATTCGTAGCACGTGTTGATGCTCGCTCGGAACACCAACCAAACGAAGTACTGACTTTAGCATTCGAAATGTCTAAATCTCATTTCTTCGACCCAGAAACAGAAGATAATTTAACTGATTAATATTTGTAGAAAAACCCGCCAAGCTCGGCGGGTTTTTCTTATTTTTCAAAAGGAAATTTAATTCCCCACTGTGTTCTAACATCGCTCATAATCGCGATAACATCATTTGTTAACTGATAAGTCATGTTTTCTCCTGTCGCGATGCTCTCTTCCATGGCTGTAATTTCATATTCTAAAGCTTTACTTGTTTCGCCAACCTCAATTTCTTCTACTTTTCCAGTTGCCGTGTGTGTAACAGTTGCTCGGCTGGCACGCGGGTATTCATCTACAGTGATAAATCCTTCTTCACAAGCAATGACGCCTCGTTTTGGCATTTTAGCACGGAAAGATAGCGATACAACAGCTAGTTCCTCTTCGTTATTTTTGAGTAAAATTCCGGACTGTTCGTCCACACCTGTTTCGAATTTCTTCATCGTCGTTAATACTTCATCTGGCGTTTCACTTAAAAAATACCGAGCAAAACTAAGGGCATACGTGCCAATATCAAGTAATGCTCCACCCGCCAAATCCATATTATAAAAACGGTTTTTCGGATCTTTTTCTTTGGCACTTCCAAAAGCAACTTGAATAATTTTCAATTTACCAATTGCTCCAGATTCCACAATTTCTCGTAACTTTTTATAAAGCGGCATATGGAATATGGTCATTGCTTCTTTAACGATTAAGCCTTTCTCTTTGGCTAGCACATTGATTTCATTAAGTTCTTTGCTGCTTACAGTTATCGCTTTTTCAGCTAAAACGTGTTTGCCATTATGTAAACTTTTCATGATGAATTCGTAGTGGTTAGAATGTGGTGTAGCGATATAAACTACATCTATCGCCGGATCAGCAAGCATTTTGTCAAAGTCATCGTATACATTTTCTATTCCGTATTGACTTGCGAATGCTTGCCCTTTCTCTAAACTCCGTGCTCCTACCGCATAAATTTCGCGGTTCATTCCTCGCATACCTTCTGCAAATTCGTGTGCAATCGAACCTGGTCCAAGAATTGCCCAGTTTAAATTTCCCATCATGGAACTCCTCCAAAAAATTATTTTAGAACTCGATAAAAACTATTGTATCATATATAACTATTCCGATTCGCACATGGTATACTTAAGTTATTAACTAAAAAGGATGATTTTATTTGACTAAAAAGTATTTGATTTGTTCCGATATTGATGGCACACTACTGCGCCAAGATCAAACTGTCTCTAAAAAAACGCGTGATTTAATCCAAACCTTAGAAAAAGATGGCCATATTTTTTCTATTTCTACAGGACGGATGTATCGCTCTGCTCGTGAAGTTGGCTTCCAAGTAAGTAGTTCCGGTCATGTTATTGCCTCAAACGGATCCTACGCGGCTATTCGCGATGAACAACTGCTTAAAACTACTTTAGAAGAGAAGGCAATTCGCTCCACTTACGATATTATGAGCGACTTCGATTTACCACTTTTTTTCTTCTCTACCAATACACTTTTCTATACAAAAGAACCACCTGCTTTCTTCCAAAATCTTGCTGATAAAAGTCGCTTAGATACAGGACACAATAGTTTTTCGCTCGTTTCTATTAATGAAAAAGGTGTTTTTGATGAAAACATGCATCAATTTTTAAATGCTATTGTCGTTGCGGAAGAGGATGCCTCAAAACTAACCGAAGTTCGCGCTGCTCTAAATGAAGCGAATGGTATTAGAGTCCTTTCTTCACACCATAATAATTTAGAAATACTTCCAGCTAATTCTGATAAAAAAACAGCCGTTGAAGCGCTTGGAAAGCATTACAATATTCCACGCGAAAGAATTATTACTTTTGGTGATGGCGAAAATGATATCGGCATGCTACAATATGCTGGAACTGGTGTTGCGATGGCAAATGCAAGCGATAATGTCAAAGCAGCAGCAAATCATCTTACTGACACGAATGAAGCAGATGGGGTTTACAAATTTCTAAAAGAATTCATTTCATAAGAGAAGAGGAAAAGGGATGAAAAAAGGGATTTTAAACGTATTATTAGTTTTTGCTTTAATTGCGGGGCTTTCCGTACCAAGTTCTATGCAAGTTGAAGCTGCTGCACCAACTATAAAAGTGCATTTTATTGATGTTGGTCAAGGAGACGCCATTTATATCAAAGCACCTAGTGGAGAAGATATTTTAATTGATGCAGGTAACAAAGGTAAAGGGAAAACTGTTGTAAATTATTTAAAAAAATTAAAAGTAAAAGATATTGAGATAATGATTGCTTCTCATTCAGACGCAGATAACATTGGTGGATTACCAGAAGTCATGAATAATATCAAGGTAAAAAACCTTTATGCACCAAAATCCACAAACACAACGGCCGCTTACAAAAATTTTGTGAATACGGCGAAAAAGAAGAAACTAACCATTAAAACCGCAAAAGCAGGCGTAAAACTCCCTGTCAAAGGAGTAAATGCTCAGTTTGTTGGTCCTGTTAAAACTTACGGAAAAACAGATCGAAACAACTGGAGTGCTGTTCTCCACGTCGCATATAAGAAAAACACCTTCCTTTTCACAGGAGATGCGCAAACAAAAGCAGAAAACGATATGATTAAGGCAAAGAAAACCTTACGAGCTGACGTGCTAAAAGTAAGTACGCAAGGTTCCAAAGCTGCAACAAGCAAAGCATTCGTCAATGTTGTTAAACCAAAATACGCCATTATTAGCGTTGGTAAAAATGGATATGGGCACCCCACTTCACAAACCGTTAACACATTGAAAAAAGCAAAGGCGAAAGTTTATCGAACAGATCGTAATAAAACCGTCGTTGTAACAGGCAACGGCTCCTCTTATTCTATCGGAAAATAATTTATGATTATACGAAAAAGCCAATAATAAAGTCTCATCTTTATTATTGGCTTTTTCTAAATATGCGTATTGGTTAACCTTTTTGAGTTAGAAATAACTCAAATATGGCAAAAATATTGCGGTTACATTGGCTAAAAAAGGGTATTTTCATAAAAAAGAGATTCTCTCGTAGTCTATTTTTAGTACTTAGGTAAACTTTTACGATGATACAATGTATTTGTATTAGTACAACTGAATCTGAAGGAGACGAAGTAAAAAATGGCCTATCCATTTAATCACAAAGAGTTTGTTGCAATGATGGAACAATACAATTTAAAATCTAACAGCATCACAATACCGGAACATACCATTCTAAATGATTTAGTTACTGAAAATCGGGATTGTGTGTATTTACTTAAATCTGGTATATTAGCCGGATATATTGATTTCGACAATGATAAAATTTATTCTATTTTCACATCTAATTTTTTCATGGGATATTATACGATTTTCGATAATTCATCCCTTGTTTTAACGTATCAAACACTAACTGAGTGCGAATTGATTATCTACAAGAAGAAAGATATCGAATACTCGCTCTCTCTCTTCCCTGAAAACTTTAGCTTTCAATACACTATTATGAGAACTATCGCCAAACATGGTTACTACAAATCACTTTTACAATATCGCGATAAAAAAGATCAATTGGCTTTTGTATTTGAAATGCTTGTCAAAATCCTTGATATCCCAGTGGAAGACGGCGTCGCAGTACTACCTAAATCCATTAGTACGACGGTCATTAAAAACTACTGTACTCTGTCGAAAGCCTTCTTCTATTCTCAACTTAAAGAATTAAAAGAGGCCGGGATTATTTCAAAAGTAAAACTACAGTGGCGTATTAACATGGAAGCTCTTTTAGAAAAAAATAATAGCATAAACTAAGAAAAAGGATGCAGTCTTATGAGCTGCATCCTTTTTTTATTTAATCGCTAAAGTGAAAATACTAACTTCTTGTTCTTTACCACCATAGCTAGCTTGTTTGGTTTCTTCTTTCGTGTAGCCAAGGTATTCAAAGAATCCACGGCCTTTTTCATTCTCAGCTAAAACTCCTAAGGCTAATGAATCTGCCCCGCCGTCATTCGCCCACTCTTTGATCGTTTGATGAAGTACTTTCCCAAGGCCGTTATGACGAGCATCTGGCGTTAAAAGAAGTAACCCGATAAACCAGCGACCTTTTCTCGGATAGTCAGAAACAATATCTACTAAGCCGATTGGTTTTTCATTTTCATCCAGCACTGCTAGCACGAATTTATCGAATCGTGTTTTCCCGTCTGGAATTTCTGTGATAATTTTTAATGCATCACTTTTCGATGCAGGCTTATCTTGTTCGATTAAATAATAATCTTCGGATGCCGCGCAAACAGCTTCTGCAAGTTCAACATCTTTTTCATTTAAAAATTTCACATGATAATTACGTTTCATTATTTCACTCTTTTCTTTATCAAGTTTCCAAGTCAATCATGCCATAAATTCCTTGTTGTTTCAATAGTTAGCCGCAAATCTGTCTTAGTTTATGCTATACTAGAATGAGTTTATGATGGAAAAGGAGCTAGTATATTGTATAAATTAATCGCGATTGATATTGATGGAACCCTACTGACAGATGATCATAAGGTTACGGATGAAGTAAAAGAAGCCATTCGCCAAGCAAAACTAAAAGGCGTAAAAGTGGTTCTTTGTACTGGACGTCCGCTTGTTGGTGTAGAAAATTATTTAACTGAACTTGAACTACGTGAGGAAGGCGATTACGTTATTAGTTTTAACGGCGCATTTGTTCAAGATACATTTACAAAAGAAGTTATTTCTCACTTAACACTTGGCATTGACGATTTAAAAGAAATTTATCAAGTGAGTTTAGATAGCAATTTGCACATGCATTTCTTTGATGACAAAGCGCTTTATACGCCGAACCGAGAAATCGGCAAATACACGATTGTCGAAGCTTATCTTACTGGTAGCCAACTGATTTATAAAGAAATCGAAAACGTGCCGGAAGATTTTATTATGTCGAAAGCAATGTTTATTGAAGAAGCCCCTGAGCTAGAAGTTGGTATTGCGAAAATTCCGGAATCATTCCGCGAAAAATATCATTTAGTTCGTAGCACGCCTTTCTATTTGGAAATTCTAAATCGTGACGCTAGTAAAGGTAACGCGGTCAAAGAACTTTCCGAAAAACTTGGCATTAAGCAAAGCGAAGTTATCTGCATTGGCGACCAAGAAAATGACGTTACGATGCTTGAATTTGCTGGACTTGGTATTGCGATGGGCAATGCTCCGGAAAGAATTAAGCAATTAGCTGACTATACGACTGCATCGAACAATGATAGTGGTGTAGCAAAAGCAATTCAAAAATTTGTACTGGATAAATAAAACAAAAACGCAGATTCCTATTCGAATCTGCGTTTTTTAACTATCTTTTTAAAAGAATATACTTTAAAATATATTAGTAGAGTTTTTTAATAAAAATCGCTTTAATGGAGGTTATATTAATGGAACATCAAAAACGTTCACCATTCCCGAAAGATTTCTTATGGGGTTCTGCATCCGCAGCTTATCAAATCGAAGGCGCATGGGACGCAGACGGCAAAGGTAAATCAGTTTGGGACGAATATGTCCGCATTCCTGGAACTACTTTCAAAGGTACAAATGGCGATGTAGCTGTTGACCATTATCACCGTTATAAAGAAGACGTAAAACTAATGGCAGACGCTGGCCTAAAAGCTTACCGTTTCTCTATCGCTTGGACTCGTATTTTCCCAAATGGTAAAGGCGAAGTGAATGAAGCTGGATTGAAATTTTATGATAACTTAATTGATGAGTTGCTTAAATATGACATCGAACCGCTTGTAACGTTGTATCACTGGGATATCCCACAAGCATTATTTGATGAGTACGGTGGCTGGGAATCTCGCCAAGTTATTGAAGATTTCACAAATTATTCCACAACACTTTTCAAACGTTACGGCGACCGCGTTAAATATTGGGTGTCCTTGAACGAGCAAAATATCTTTGTTGGTATGGGTTATGGTCAAGCGCTTCACCCACCAAAAGTTAGCGATCCAAAAAGAATGTACGCAGTAAACCACATTGCGAACTTAGCTAATGCTAGTGTTATCAAAGCTTTCCACGAAATCGTTCCTGATGGGAAAATTGGACCAAGTTTTGCTTACACACCACATTATCCAATCGACACAGATCCTAAAAACGTTCAAGCTGCGGATGATGCAGAAGAATTAAATAGTTATTTCTGGATGGATATGTATGCTTTTGGTCGTTATCCGAAAGCTGTTTGGAAATATTTAGAAGAAAACGATATTGCGCCAGTTATTGAAGATGGCGATATGGAACTACTTGCGTCTGCAAAACCAGATTTCATGGGCGTGAACTACTATCAATCCGCAACTGTTGCTTACAACCCGCTTGATGGCGTTGGTCAAAACAACGAAATGAACTTCACTGGTAAAAAAGGCAGCACAAAAGAAACTGGTGTCCCTGGTGTTTACAAAAAAGTCGTTAATCCTTTTGTAAAAACAACGAACTGGGACTGGACAATCGATCCTAAAGGCTTACAAATTGCGCTTCGTCGTATTAACAGCCGCTATGCTTTACCAATTTTAATTACGGAAAATGGTTTAGGCGAATTTGATAAATTAGTAGATGGCGAAGTAAACGATGACTACCGTATTGACTACCTGAGCGCGCACGCAACTGCTATCCGCGATGCAATCAGTGACGGGGTTGATATGTTAGGCTATTGTACTTGGAGCTTCACAGACCTTCTAAGCTGGTTAAACGGCTACCAAAAACGTTACGGTTTTGTTTATGTTGACCGCGACGTGGAAGATGATGCGCCAATGACACGTATTCCGAAGAAAAGTTATTACTGGTATAAACAAGTGATTGAGACTAATGGAGCAGACTTATAAAATATGGCTGAATATCAAAGTCAGCTAGCTAGAATCCAAGCAAAAATCACTACTTTAAAAGAAAAAGATGTTGATTTGAATTTATTTGGTTCAGAAAGCCATGCCTATAAACTCAATCAGCCTTTGTCTAATCAAACTATTGCTGCGTTTGAAAATGAGCATCAAATTGCTTTACCACAAGGTTATCGCGCATTTTTGGAACAGATTGGTGATGGTGGAATGGGTCCTTACTATGGTTTAGAAACTCTAGTGGACGGACTTTGTTCTTCTCTTGATTACAAGGCTGAAAAGTATGGTGTGCAAACGCTGAGCAAGCCTTTTCCACATACAGATGACTGGAATGGGCCGGGTTATAAAGAAGGAATGTCCGATGAAGCTTATGATGCTTGGCAAGAACTTTGCTTTTCTGATAAAGAAGTATTTGGACTTCTGCGCATTGCTAACTTTGGTTGCGGCGTGTCCATTAACCTAGTTGTAAACGGCCCTTCTTACGGAGAAATTTGGGTGGATGACAGAAATAATGACAATGGTGTCTATCCTGATTTTTACTTTGGGAATGAAGAACGTTTAGGCTTTCTTGAATGGTATGAGTTATGGTTAGATAAATCTATAGAGGAATTTGAAAAAGCCTAGTTCTTTAAAAGAACTAGGCTTTTTTGCTGTCTTCTTCTCGTTTTAAAAGCGAATTTGCCATCATTTGGAAACAAAGAATTAGAATCATAAATACAACTAATGGCGGTAAAATTATCCAGAATTGGTGGTTGGCGAATACAAATTTAGCATTTGCGATAAGACCAGATAATTCGGGAATGACGGGGTTCAGCATGCCGTCATCGGCGCCCATAATCGCCCCACCGATGAAAATTCCAAAGATAGCTAAATGCACGAACATCTGCAAGGTTTGAATGAGCTGTTCAATCCAAATCAAAATTAATTTCGACCAGATTTGTGGGTTGATATGTTTGGTTAAAATCCAGCGAGCATTTCCGCCAAACACGAGCGCGCTCAGGACGAATTCTTTTTTCAATACTTGGGAAATTTCGCTGCTGATTCGGTTGGTTGTAATTGGTAAAACGATAACAACCATGATTAAAATTTGGAAGGTTATGCGTGTAAATAGGTTTGTTTCGAAAACGCCAGAATAGCTGATGAATTCGTTGACCATGATAATAAAGACAAGTAATGACAGTGGCAGATAATGCATTCCGTCCGCTATGCTTTGGACGAAATTGCGTGTGCGCGGTTTGCTGAAAAACGCGAGCGGTACTGCCAAAAGGTAACCAATCACGACACGTAGCGTTGCGATGACGACAGCTATAAGTAGTGTGTATTTGATTCCAACTAGTAATTGGTCGAGAATGGAGTTTCCGGCTTGGTCGGTGCCTAGCCATACTTGTGCATTTGGTTTGAAGGGCGCCATAGCGGTTACTCGTCCGGTCGCATCACTGATAAATTTAAGCGAGTTGATTTTGTCTCCCATAAGCCCGTAAATAAGGCTTGCGATTAGTAAGATGCTAAGTGTGACCAGCGGAATGCTGAAAGATGGTCGTTTTAGGAGCTGCCCGGTCGTTACTACAATGTTTCGCCATTTGCTTTTAAGGTTTACTTTTTCCGTAAAGGTTTTTTGGAAACTATTCCAGTGCAGCGGTATTCGGGTCACATTTGCGCTCTCGGTATTTTTTCCGCGGCTAATCCAAAGGTCTATTAGTGTGTAAAAGAAGTAAAATGGGGTGAACACGAGTGCTAATACTAGGAAAATATTTAATGGGCTAAATCCCGCTAGTAAGTAGTAGAGCACGCCTTCGATACCGAATAAAAATTCTACAACCAGGTAGGCGCTTAAAATAAACCAAACGATGGTTTTGGATTGGTAAAACAAGCTTTGCATCATATTGGGTGTGGCGTGGCGAAGTAGTATCGCTCTATCGGTTAAGCCTTTCCCGCGAGCCAGTTGGATGTAGTCAGCTTGCCATTCATTTTCCATAAGGAGCATCATCATTTTGTAAAAGAGCACAGTTGGTATGATGGACAAGCAGACGATTGGTGCTGCATAAATTTGCTCGCCGTTTAAGCTGTAGAAGTTCAAGGTGAACACGCCGGTTTGTTGATATATGTAGACGACGGCCATTTGAATAAGGAAAATAAAGGAAAAATCTGGAAACGCTTGAAGTATCGATAGGAATCCGCTTAAGCCTCGGCGCAACCATTTTGGCCCGCGAAATGTCGCAATTACTAGCAAATAGGCAATGAGCGCTGAAATTACCAAGCTCGCTACGATAATTTTCATGGAGTAGAAATATGGTCCGGTGATAAAATCTGCCAACGACACATGAAAAACTTCTGCGCTTCCTTGGTAACTAATTTCCCATTTGGTTGGGTGGAAAATCGCTGTAAAAATTGACTTAAGCGCCTCCCAGTACGTGCTTGATGACCATGAAGTCACTTTGCTAAATATAGCGGGAACACAGCTGATTAAAATAATTCCTAAAATTCCTAATAAATAATGTAGAAAAATTTTGACAATTCTTTTCATATGTATGTTTTCTCCCTTTTTCTAGCTCTCTCTTATGTATAAATCTAGGACACACCTTCAATGAGATATGCCCAAGATTCTACTTATTTTAAGTCTAAATGACCGATTTCATTGATTTTTTTAAGAGAAAATTCGCCGTTTTGGTATTCTACGATGCTAATACTTGTGTTCAAAATTCTTGGTGCTTCTTTGCGGTGATCTTCAATAGTTCCGCCTTGCAGCAAGTATAATAATAACGTGAGCGACATGCCGTGAGAAACGACGAGAATATTACCATTTGGATTGTCTGCAATAATTTTTTCGACGCCTTCTAGTAGTCGTTCTGCAAGCTCATAATAGGTTTCGCCACCATTTACTTCTGCTTTGTAGGTTTCTGGACTATGGAGAATTTTTGCGCGTTCTTCTGGGTGTTTTTCGTCAATTTCCGTTACTCTAATGCCTTCCCATGTTCCAAAACCCATTTCTTTTAGTTCTTCCAGAGGTCGAATTTCGATTTCGCGGTCACCGAGAATATAAGCCGCGGTATCTTGCGTGCGTTTACTAGTACTCGTATAAACGGCATCAATCTGCATGTCTTTTAATACTTCGCCAACTGCTTTTGCCCCGTCAATACCTTCTGCAACTAGCGGAGAATCGCCCCATCCTTGCATTTGTCCAGTCATATTCCATTCCGTCTTACCATGTCTTACAAAATAAATTGTACGTAAACCTTCTGCCAAAATCCTGCCTCCTAATTACACATTCTTCTAAAATTGTATCATGAATGGGCATATTTTCAAGGTTTTCTTGTTTATTTGTCTGTATCCAGCGGTTTTAAATGTGCCAAAATATCTTCGCGACGTTCTTCTAAGTGTGGCGGTAAATCTACATAGGTTCCATGCTCTTTCGTGAAATCTGTTTGGAAACCTGGTTCGTCGGTTGCGAGTTCGATTAAAATACCATTACTTTCACGGAAGTAAAGAGAATGGAAATAAAACCGATCCACATAACCTGAATTTTTGTAGCCAAGGTCTTGTATCATTTCTGTCCAGCCAATTAAGTCGCCATCTGTCGGTACACGAAACGCCACATGATGAATTCCGCCAGCGCCTAGATTTCCTTGTTCTAAATCAGGTCGCGACTCCACGTGCACTTCGCCGCCAAGCCCAACGTTGCCAGTTTTGAATACTGTAACTAATTTATCATCATCTTCATAGGCGCCAATCCGTTCGAAGCCTAATATTTTCGTCAAAAGGCGGTCTGTTTTTTCTTTTTTGAAAACGGAAAAGCGCACTGGACCAAGTCCGCGAATCGCGTATTCTGCTGGAACCGGGCTATCTTCCCAAGGGGTCACCTCGGTTACTTGTGTGCTTGTTTCATCAGAAATCAAATTGACAGGCAAGCCATCTGTGTCTTTTAAACGAATAATTTTGCGCCCGAATTGGTCAATTGGTTTGCTGTGAAAAATGCGATGTTCATCGAGTCTTTTATCCCAGTAGTGCAAGGCTTCATCGCTTGGCACACGTAAGCTGAGTCCGGAAATCGCATTGCGTGATGGGTGGTTTTTAGCCATATTCGGAACTTCAAAGAAAGTTAGCGCTGTCCCCGGCGAGCCAATTTCATCACCATAGTATAGGTGGTACGTATAAGGATCGTCTTGGTTAACCGATTTTTTCACTAGTCGTAGTCCCATTATTTTTGTATAAAAGTCAAAGTTAGCTCGTGCATTCGCTGTAAAAATAGATACGTGATGAATTCCCGTTAATTTCATAAATAATCACTCTCCTAATTTTTTTAATAGCTTAAGTAGTTCTTTTTGTTCGTCTCTTGTTAATTTATCAAATTGAGCTTGCTGAAAAGCTTCTTGTTTTGGGACATTTTCTCGGTAACATGCTTGACCTTTTTCTGTGAGGGTAATATGCTTCTCGCGTCCTGTTTTTGTTCGCGTAATATAACCTAATTGCTCTAATTTTGCGAGGAGTTGGGTGACATTTCCCTTTGTTACGACTAATTTTTCGGCAAGTTGTTGCTGTGTAATCTCTTTGTCTAAGCCAATTTGGGCAATGCAATCAAACTGCGCCGTTGAAATCCCTGCTGCTCGCAAATTCTGATTGGTCAGCTTCATATTTCGATTATAAAAACGACTAAATCGAAACCAAAGCAAAACCCCTAGCCTTTCTTCTTTTTTTACCATGTTTGTTCCCTCCTCTTGATATCATCAGTTTAGTCCTAAACTGTATAAAATGCAAGAAAAAAAGTCTAGCACCTGTTTATAAACAAATACTAGGCTTTTGTTTAATTACTTATTTTATAGCGGGAAATAAGTAAAGTTAAAGTTTCATCACGATAAATACTCAATGGCAATCCGTTTGTATACATCAATCATTTCTAAATAATTGTCAATTGAAACATTTTCGTTTACTTGGTGAGGGGTTTCGTTTCCTGGTCCAAAAATAATCACTGGGAATTGTTTCTTCGCTTTGGTAAATTCAGCTGCATCTGTTGTTCCAGAAATTCCAAGTAAGGGTATCTCTTCTTTAATAATACCTTTCGCAACATCACGTGCGACATTCACTAAGCTTGAATTCCTATCGCTAAATACAGGCTGTTTATCATAATCGAACAGTAACTCTAACTTCACATGTTCTTTTTTATTTAACTCATTCACAATTTCAACAATACGTCGCTTCAAAGTCTCGTTATCAACTTCTGGTATGGAACGAATATTACCTTGTAGTTCTGCTTTTTCCGGAATACTATTGACTTGATTTCCGCCATTAATCACCGTGACATTATGAATAAAATCGCCAAGTATTTCATTTGTGGCATGGATGGAAGCAACGTATTTTTCTATTTCATTGTAAAATAGTATCAAATTATCAATTGCATTCACACCATACTCTGGCATCGAACTATGGGCATTTTTACCAGTGGATTTAACGGTATAATTAATGGAACCTTTATGCGCATAAACGATTCTGTGTCCGCTCGGTTCACCGATGATTAAACCATCTAAATCATCTGCGTAACCTTTTTGTGTTAGTTGTTCTGCTCCAAGTTCACCGATTTCTTCCCCAACTGTTGCTAATAATCTGATCTTGCCGTTTAGTTTTTGTTTTTCTTCATGAAGTTCAATCATTGCAATAACCATCGCCGCTAGACCTGACTTCATATCCGTTGCGCCGCGTCCGTATAGTTTCCCTTCATGCTCTGTCGCTTCAAAAGGTGGGAACTTCCACTTAGATACATCACCCGCATCAACTACATCCATATGCCCTGAAAATGCCAAAACCTTCTCGTTACTGGAACCAATTTCGCTTACTAGGCTAGCTCTGTCTACGTCGTATTGTACCTTTTCGGACTCAATACCGTGTTCAGCTAACAACTTTTGCAAATAGTTCGCAACTTGTTCTTCATGCCCATTAGTCGAATCAATATTTACCATGTCCTTTAAAATTTGAATCTTTTTTTGTTGGTCCATATTTCACGCCCTCTTTCTATGAATTCCACTCTATGTTTTCCCGTTCTCTATAAAGGCAAACTCCTTCTTATAAATCACCAACTAAAAAATGGCTTAGCCTCTGCATGATTTACAGAAGCCCAGCCATTGATTGGTTTATTTTGTTTGACGTTTTTTGCGGAATAAAACTAAGCCAATTCCGATAAGAACTGCTCCTACAAAAATAGGAAGCACATTCAATTCATCCCCAGTAATCGGTAACTTGATGTTGACTTTATCTTCACCTGAACTGTTCAGATTATTTATTCCTTCGTTAGTTCCATTTTCTTGTACATTAATTGAACTACTAGCATTTGGTTCTGCATTGTCTGAATTATTGTCATTTGGTTCCACATTAATTGGACTACTAGCATTTGGTTCTTCGTTCTCAGTGAACTTAGCATATAAAGTTATATCACTAGCAGGCATTTTATCTATCCCAAAGTCCCATTTATTCCCGTCTGTTTTTGCGTCATACCATCCATCGAATATATAACCTTCCTTGGCTGGAGCAGTTGGTTCGTTAATTAATTCATTCACACCTACCATCGCACTTGTTTGCTCTCCGTCCACATCAAAAACTACAGCGTAAACTTCTGTTAATGGTTGTGTAACTGTTCCACTAAAAGGAGCCGTTGTATTTTTGAAAGTGACTGATTGGTTAAATGTGTAACTAACACTATTAATGAAGCTGTTTAAATCCCACGTTAAATTGGGACTAGTGTATGTTCCATTGTCGCTAATAGTATCCGGTGCAATAAGCTCACCAGAAAGGCCAGTTACTACATTAGGAACGATAGGTTTATTTTGATAAAATACGGGTTGGTTGGTGATTGTTTGATTCGTTAAAGTAACAATAGATAAGTTGGGTAATTTTGCAAGCGGACTCACATCACTAATTTGATTCTCTTCCAAATAAACTTCTGTGAGATTAGATAAACCAGTAAGTGGAGAAACATCGCTTACTTTACTATTCATAGCGTTTAGTGTGGTTAGTTTAGATAAATTAGCAAGTGGCGTCAAATCACTTACTTGAGTACTTCCGAACGATAAAAATTGTAAATTAGATAGTCCAGCAAGTGGAGTTATATCAGTTATTTGATTGATATCTAAATTTAACACCTGTAAATTGGAAAGTCCTGCAAGTGGTGTCACATCCGTAATATCTGTATAAATAAGATCCATCGTTTTTAGATTTTTTAATCCAGCAAGCGCGCTCACATCTTTTAACGGATTTCCAGATAATCTAAGTTCTGTTATTTTCGTTAAATTTTTAAGAGGATTTAAATCGGTTACTTGATTATCTATTAATTCTAATTCCGATAAATTAGTTAGATACTGCAATCCTTCTATTGTTGTTATTCCTGCTGATTTTGCTGATAAATGAGTTACACTATCTAAGTCGGTTTGCGTAACTTCGTCTGTTACATCCGCTTTTCCGAGCAGTGTTTTTACATTATCAGTAAGCACTGGATCAGTAAAAATTTCGTTAATAGGGGTTGGGTGTTCAATCACCGCTGCTTGTACTTCTTTTGAGCTCATCCCTACCCAAAAAGTAATTGCCAATACTACAGCTAAAGTGACTAAGATTCTTAATGCTGTTTTGTTTCTTTTCATTAAACTATCTCCTTTATAAAGTAATTCTGCTTTTTAGAAATTTGTATGTTCTCGTAGTTAAGTCACTATATTATAGCGTAGTAGGATTTCGTTTAATCACTAAAATTAGACTTGTTAACGATTTAGTTGTGACGTTTAGATGAATTTATCTACTAATAAAAAAAGCTGAAGCCTATAGAAAAACTATAGACCTCAGCTATTTTTGTTGTTATTTTACTTTGATTGTTTTGCGGAGAATTAGCGTCGCTGTTCCTAGCAAGAAAACCCCGATAAAAATCGGAAGCATGGTATTTTCGTCACCAGCTGTTGGAAGTGTGGTATTGCCTCCTGAATTACTTGGGTTACTTGTACCATCACCATTTCCTGTTGGGGTATTGGTAGTTGGATCATCGGGATTCGGGTTGTCATTTTTAGTGAACTGGGCGTATAGTGTTATATTTCCCGCTGGCATTTTCCCTGTCGCAAAATCCCATTTAGTTCCACCCGTTTTAGCATCATACCAACCTGTGAACGTATAGCCATCCTTCGTTGGCGCTACTGGTTCTTCTAGCAAGCTTTGATAAGTGACTTTTTGAGTCGTTAATTTACCATCAATATCAAATGTGGCTGTGTAACTATTAATCGTAAACTGCGCGTATAATGTGATGTCCTCTGCTGGCATTTTATCTGTCGCAAAATCCCATTTATTTCCGCCAGTTTTCGCATCATACCAGCCTGTGAAAGTGTAGCCTTCTTTGGTTGGTGCTATTGGTTCTTGAAGCAATTTCGTTTCTTCCACTGCTTCATTTGTTTTCACTCCATCTACGTCAAATGTCGCTGTGTAAGCATTGTGAAGTGGTTGGGTCACTGTACCACTAAAAGAACCATATGCTAATTGTTTATTAAAAGTGTAACTTACTTGATTAGTATAATTAGGTAAATTCCAATTAATATTCGGGCTTGCATACACACCATTATCGCTAATTGTAGCTGGTGCGATTAAAGCTCCCATTTCATCTTTAATGTTATTAGGGACCACAAGCTCTTGTTGATACAATACTGGTTCACTGGTTATTTTTTGATTGTCTAAAGTAATACCAAAAAAATTAGGTGAATTAAAAAGCGGTTGTAAAGAACTAATATCACTGATTTGATTTTCAGCTAAAAATACATAGTTTAAATTAGCCAAATTCGCAATTGGAGTTACATCGCTAATTTGATTTCCATCTAGTCGCATAACTTCCATAGCAGCTAAGTTTGATAGAGGACGCAAATCACTTATTTGGTTACTGTCTGCAGTTAAATGATTTAACTTTGATAAACCAGAAATTGGGCTTAAATCACTGATTTTATTATTATCTATTCCAAGACCAACTAAGTTTTTTAAACCTGAAACCGGGCTTATAGCAGTTATTTGATTATTGCTTAGTTCAATAGTCTCAAGATTGATTAAATTACTAACTCCATTTAACTGTTTTATTTGATTTCCGTCTAATCTTAATTGGTGCAAATTTGTCACATTGGAAAGTGCACTTATATCACTTAGTTGATTATTACTTGCTTCTAGAATACTTAATTTAGTTAATCCTGCAAGTGGATTTAAATCAGTTATTTTATTATTATTTAAAACTAATGTATCTAAATTATTTAAATACTGTACTCCTTCCAAAGAAGCTATATTACTACTTTCTGCCGTTACATCACGTACAGAATCCAACTCCACTTGTGAAACAGCAGATGCAGTACTAGGTTTACTTAAGGTTGTTTTTATTGCGTTTGCTAAATTCTCATCTGTAAAAATTTCATTGATAGGCGTTGGTTGTCCAATCTCTGCTGCTTGTACTTCTTTTGAGCTCGTCCCTACCCAAAAGCTAATTGCCATTACTACAGCCAGAGTTACTAAGATACGTAATGCTGTTTTGTTTCTTTTCATTAACTTATCTCCTTTATAAAATTATTCAATTTCTTAGGACTGTGTATGTACTCATAGCTGAATTATTTAATTATAACTTAATCAAATTTCGTTCAATCACTAAAATTAGACCCGTTAATGATTAATTGTGACATTTAGATGTATTTCCCTATTAACAAAAACAACTGAAGTCTATAAAGAAACTATAAACCTCAGCTGTTTTTATTGTTATTTCACTTTGATTGTTTTGCGGAGAATTAGCGTTGCTGTTCCTAGCAAGAAAACCCCGATAAAAATCGGAAGCATGGTATTTTCGTCACCAGCTGTTGGAAGTGTGGTATTGCCTCCTGAATTGCTTGGATTGCTTGTACCATCACCATTTCCTGTTGGGGTATTAGGGGTTGGATCATTTGGATTTGGGCTATCATTTTTAGTAAATTGGGCATATAGTGTAATATTTCCCGCCGGCATTTTACCAGTAGCAAAATCCCATTTAGTTCCACCCGTTTTAGCATCATACCAACCTTTGAACGTATAACCTGTTTTCGTTGGCGCTGCTGGTTCTTCTAATAGACTTTGATAAGTGACTTTTTGAGTCGTTAATTTACCATCATTGTCAAATGAGGCAGTATAGCTATTAATTGTGAACTGAGCATACAACGTGATATTTTCTGCGGGCATTTTATCCACGCCGAAATCCCATTTATTCCCGCCAGTTTTTGCATCATACCAGCCTGTGAATGTGTAACCTTCTTTCGTCGGGGCCGTTGGTTCTTTAATTAATTCATTCGCGCCGACTGTCACACTTGTTTGCTTCCCGTCCACGTCAAAAACCGCAGTGTAAGCTTCTGTTAATGGTTGTGTAACTGTCCCACTAAACGGAACTGTTGTATTTTTGAAAGTGACTGATTGGTTAAAAGTATAACTAACATTATTAATAAAACTAGTTAAATTCCATGTTAAATTTGGGCTTGCGTATGTTCCATTGTCACTAATAGTAGCGGGTGCAATAGGCGCGCCAGAAGGACCTTTTACTATATTAGGGACGACAAGATTATTTTGATAAAACACAGGTTGGTTGGTAATTGTTTGATTCGTTAAAGTGACAATAAATAAGTTTGAAGTATTCGCAAGTGGGCTAACATCACTAATTTGATTATTTTTCAAATGAACTTCTATAAGATTAGGTAAACTAGCAAGTGGCGAAATATCACTTATTTTATTATCATCAGCTTTTAAAGTAGTTAGTTTAGATAAATTAGCAAGTGGGGTTAAATCACTTACTTGGGCATTTCCGATTGATAAGTATTGTAAATTAGTTAGTCCTGCAAGCGGACTTATATTGGTTATTTGATTGAGATCCAAATATAATACCTGCAAATTGGAAAGACCTGCAAGTGGGGTCACATCTGTAATTTGCGTAGAAGTTAGGTCTAGCGTTTTTATGCTTTGTAACCCAGCAATCGCGCTCACATTTTTTAACGGGTTTCCAGATAATTCAAGTTCTGTTATTTTCGTTAAATTTTTAAGAGGAGTTAAATCAGTTATTTGGTTATCTTTAAGTTCTAACCCTATCAAATTATTTAAGTACTGCACTCCTTCTATCGTTGTTACTCCAGTCCCAAATGCTGATAAAGTAGTTATTCCATCTAAATCCGCTTGCGTGACAGTATCTGTTACATTAGATTTTCCAGCCGCTATTTTAATTGCATTCGCAAGAGCTGGATCAGGGAAAATCACATTAATTGCGGTTGGCTGCGTGATGCTCTCTGCCCGAACCTCCACACCTTGGCTTGTCGTTACATATAGGCTAAGCCCGAGAATAGCAGTTACCATTAAAACTAGTTTGAATACTGAATTCCACCGTTTCTTCATAATCCCTCTCCTTTTATTTAAATTAGATTCACTAATTATTCTTCTAAATAAGTCATTAATAATAGATACCCTTTTTTAGACCAAATTAACAAAAAAATTTGGTCTCTACTGAAAATAGAAACCAAATCTACTTTATCTTAAATGTTAGTAGTTTTTTTTCGTAAGATTAGTATTGCACCTCCGATGAAAAGCGTTCCTAAAATAGTAGGAATCATACTTGAATCATCACTTGTTTTTGGAAGTTTAGTACTCGTCGCATCTGCGCTGTCGTTAGCTTTAATTGTTAGTTTATCTTTGTCGTTTTTATCATCTTTTCCGGGAGCTGTTTGAGAATTGTCTGAGCTAGGATTTTTAGTAAATCTAGCATATAAAGTTATATCACTAGTTGGCATTTTGCTAGTTGCGAAATCCCATTCAGTTCCACCCGTTTTTGCATCATACCATCCTACAAATGTGTAGCCATCTTTCGTCGGAGCAGTCGGTTCTTGTAGCAGAGCTTGGTAATCTACTTTTTGATTAGTTGTTTCACCATCCACATCAAATGTCGCTGTGTAGCTGTTTATCGTGAACTGTGCGTAAAGTGTCATATTCGTAGCCGGCATTTTATCTACTGCAAAATCCCATTCATTCCCACCAGTTTCCGCATCATACCAACCAGAAAAAGTATAACCTTCTTTTGTCGGTTCAGCAGGTTCGGTTATTAATGTATCCACTACCACGTTTTCTGTCGTCGTCGTTCCATCCACATCAAATGTAGTAATGTAATTCACGGGCGCTTCTACTATCGGTTGAACAACAGTTCCTGCAAAAGTTACCTTCCCATTATCACCTAGTGTGATTTTTTGATTAAAATCATAACTAACCTCACTCGTGAAACTATCTAAGTTCCAAGTGATATTTGGACTAGCAAAGGTTCCGTTATTACTAATCGTTGTTGGTGGTACTACTTCACCATAAGCATTTTTCAAAATATCTGGTGCAACTAAATTAGTTTGATATACGACTGGCGCGGCTGTTATTTGTTGTTTTTCTAAATGTAAAACCGTTAAATCAGTCATATTAACTAAAGGACTTGCATCACTTATTTGATTTTCTCGTAAATCTAAATAATTTAATTTCGTTAGATTAGCAAGAGGTGTCACATCTTTTATTTGATTGATAGATAATTGTACGAATGTTAACTGTGTCAATCCTGAAAGTGGCGTCACATCACTAATTTTATTATCTCCTAAATATAAAGAATCTAAATTAGTAAGATTGGCAAGAGGTGTAATATTAGTAATCTGATTGGAAGATACACCCAACATATTCAAATTAGTTAAATATTGTATTCCCTCTATTGAATTTATTCCTTTGTCGTCTGCTTCAAGTTTAGTTATCTGATTCAAATCTGTTTGCGTAACTTCATCAGTGACACTAGTTTTTCCAAGTTCCGTCTTCACCTCGTCCGCTAATGCTGGATCCGTGAAAATTTCGTTAATTGGCGCTGGTTGCGCAATACTCTCTGCCTGAGCTTTCATCCCATGACTTGCATTTACCCATAAACTAATTCCCAAGATAGCTGTCACTACAAGTAAAACATGTAGTACTGAGGTTTTTCTCTGTTTCATTTTATCGTCTCCTTATAATTTGACTGAGTAGATAATTCATCATTAAATACACCTTGGATCTGCACTATCTTGGATGACTTGGCGTAAAATATTACTAGTCTTTGATGAATAATTATAACAGAAGATGCCCGCCATTTTTTCTCGCATTAGACCCTTCTACACGAAAGATGTGACAATTAATTGAACTTTTTCGTTCAGCGATTGCAGAATTGGTTTCTTGTGGGAAGTAGCGTAAAAAAACAGCCCCGCCAAAGCGGGGCTGTACTCTACCTATTAATCTAAATCTTCACCATTTGTTTCAATTACTTTTTTATACCAGAAGAATGAATCTTTGCGGGAGCGTTCTAATGTTCCTTTGCCCCAGTCATCTTGGTCTACGTAGATGAAGCCGTAACGTTTGGACATTTCGCTTGTGGAGGCACTTACTAGGTCGATTGGACCCCAGCTTGTGTAACCCATTAAATCTACGCCGTCAGCAATTGCTTCTTTCATTTGTTCGATATGTTTGCGCAGGTAGTCAATGCGGTAATCGTCATGGATTTTGCCATCTTCTTCTACTGTATCATAAGCACCTAAGCCATTTTCCACGATGAAAAGTGGTAATTCGTAGCGGCTATAAAGATCATTTAGTGTCCAGCGTAAGCCTTTAGGGTCAATTTGCCAACCCCAATCGGACGACTCCAAGTATTCATTTTTCACGCCACCCATTAAGTTCCCGGCAGAGCGGTCGCCTTCTGGGCTAGCTGTTGCGGACAGGGACATGTAATAGCTGAATGAAATGAAATCAACTGTATGTGCTTTCAAGATTTCGTCGTCGCCAACTTCTTTTACGATGTGAATGTCGTTCTCTTGGAAGAAACGATTCATGAAGCTTGGATATTCACCGCGAGCATGAACGTCTGTGAAAAATAGATTTTGTTGATTTTCGTATTGTGCTTTTAGGATATCATCTGGATTGTTAGTCGCTGGATAAGTCGCCATACGCGCTAACATACAACCAACTTGTGATCCAGGAATAATTTCATGCGCCAATTTTGTTGCAAGAGCACTGGCTACGAATTGGTGATGTCCTGCTTGATAAGAAAGTTCAAGTGGATTCTTCGCGTCTTCTAAAAGCACGCCCCCACCAGTGTATGCGCTAAGTGAAATAACATTGATTTCGTTAAAAGTTAACCAATATTTTACTTTGTTTTTATAACGTTTGAAAACTGTTTCCGCGTAGTTCGTGAAAAATCCGATAACGCGACGATCAGCCCAACCGTTATATTTTAAAGTAAGATTTAGTGGCGTTTCATAGTGAGAAAGTGTCACAAGTGGCTCAATGTCATATTTTAATAATTCATCAAACACTTTGTCATAAAATTCAAGGCCTTTTTCATTCGGCTCTTTGTCATCACCGTTCGGGAAAATACGTGCCCAGTTTAGTGATAGGCGGAACGTTTTAAAGCCCATTTCGGCAAATAATGCGATGTCTTCTTTATAGTGGTGATAAAAATCAACGCCATCACGTTTAGGGAATCTTCCTTCTACTTTCCCTGCGATAATTGCTTCGATTTCTGCTTTAGATACATCTAGTTCAAGGTCTCTCGTGCGTTCTTCTTTCGGAATGAATTTGACCATATCTGCTGTGGAAAGGCCTTTACCATCTACATCGTAAGCGCCTTCAACTTGGTTCGCAGCAGTTGCTCCACCCCATAAAAATCCTTTTGGAAATTGTTTTTTCACTTCAGTCATTTCGTTCGCCCCTTCCGGCTAATTTCTTCTACTTTTTTAGTTTACTTTGTGTAATGCATTACAGGTCAAGTAAAAACTTTATTTAATAATAAAAGGGCTTCAGGAACATCGGCTAGGTCCCAAACTGGTATAACAAATGGCGGTGCGACAAGAGGGAGGCGCTCATCTTGCAAACAAACTTCTGGATTTTGGAGCCATATCGCGTGGATTCCCGCACGATTTGCGCCAATAATATCACTTTCGAATGTATTCCCGACCATGACTGCTTCCGTTTTATCAATTTGAAGAGCATTTAGTGTGAAATCAAAAATAGTTTTGTCTGGCTTTTCCATTTTCCCTGGTTGTAACTCGGAATTGGAGGCGTAAATGAAGTCAAAATAATCGATGATGCCGAAATTAGTTAGAACGCGTTTTATTACTTCGGTATCGCTAGTTGCGGTGTTGCTTAGAATGGCTTGTTTGAATCCGAGTTGTTTTACTTTTTCAAGCGTTTCTTTGGCGTCTTTGCGCAGCACTACTTCCGGGTAAGTATCGAGAGGGTAATGGTCGTATCTTGTGTTTGGTACGGTGTTTAATGTTTCGCCCATATCCCAAATAACATGTGTAATCAAATCACTTCACTCCTTTTTATTGAGTATAACAAAAAAAGCCAAGTGTACGCGAACGGCACACTTGGCTTTGTAAAATTAAATATTTGTGATTTCGTCAGTTACTTCAGCTGTTTCCTTGATAACTTCGGATTTCAGTTTGCGGTAACGACCAATACCTGTACCAGCTGGAACAAGTTTACCTAGGATAACATTTTCTTTAAGTCCTAGAAGTTCGTCACGTTTTCCTTTGATTGCAGCATCTGTCAAGACACGAGTTGTTTCTTGGAATGATGCGGCAGACAAGAAGGAATCAGTTTCAAGGGAAGCTTTTGTAATCCCTAGAAGAACTGGACGACCTGTTGCGGGTTGGCTACCACTTAAGATAGCATCGCGGTTGGCTTCTGTAAACGTATGAATATCCATTAATGTACCTGGTAAGATGTTTGTATCACCAGTATCCATTACGCGGATTTTACGTAACATTTGACGAACCATTACTTCAACGTGTTTATCGCCAATTTCTACCCCTTGCATACGGTAAACTTTTTGTACTTCTGCAAGTAGATATTCTTGAACGGATAATACGTCACGAACACGAATCAAGGCTTTAGGATCCACAGAACCTTCAGTTAGAGCTTCCCCACGTTCTACGATAGTTCCTTCTTCTACACGCAGGCGAGCAGTGTAAGGAATGTTGTAAGAACGGCGGTCATCTGTACCTTGGATAGTGATTTCTTGTTGACGATCACGACCTTCTTCGATAGAAACAACTTCACCGCCAACTTCAGTGATGATAGCTTGCCCTTTCGGATTACGCGCTTCAAAGATTTCTTGAATACGTGGAAGACCTTGCGTGATATCGTCTCCGGCAACCCCACCTGTATGGAAAGTACGCATAGTAAGCTGAGTTCCTGGTTCCCCGATAGATTGGGCAGCGATGATACCAACTGCTTCTCCAACTTCGACTTCTGTACCAGTTGCCAAGTTTTTACCATAACATTTTTTACATACGCCGTGTTTTGTATTACATGTGAATGCAGAACGGATAGTTACTTCTTCAATGCCTGCGTCAACGATTTGAGTGGCAATTGCTTCTGTAATTAAGTCATTTTCACGTGCAATAACTTCTTTTGTTTCTGGGTGACGAATTGTTTTACGAGAATAACGACCTTCCAGACGTTCTTCAAGTGGTTCGATGATTTCAGTACCTTCACGAATAGCCTTAATTGTAAGACCGCGGTCTGTGCCACAATCGTCTTCACGAATGATAACATCTTGAGCCACGTCAACAAGACGACGAGTAAGGTAACCGGAATCGGCTGTTTTAAGGGCTGTATCGGTAAGACCTTTACGCGCACCATGGGTAGAAATGAAGTACTCTAAGACCGTTAAACCTTCACGGAAGTTAGATGTAATCGGCAATTCTACGATACGTCCGGATGGGTCAGCCATCAGTCCACGCATACCAGCAAGCTGTGTAAAGTTGGAAATGTTACCACGAGCTCCGGAATCTTGCATCATGAAGATTGGGTTTAAGCGATCCAAACTCAAGATCAGTTTTCCTTGGATTTCATCTTTGGCAGCATTCCATACAGCGATAACGCGTTCGTATCTTTCATCATCTGTAATCAGACCACGACGGAATGATTTAGTGATTTTTTCAACTGTATCATGTGCTTTTTCAAGAATTTCATGTTTTTCTTCAAGTGTTAAGATATCCGCAATACCTACTGTCATGCCGGCCTTAGTCGAGATTTTGAAACCAAGATCTTTCATACGGTCAAGCATTTTTGAAGTTTCGGTAATATGGAATTTCTTGAAGACTTCCGCGATAATGTTACCGAGGATTTTCTTCTTGAATGGATCAATTAGTTCTTGTGCAGCAATATGAGCACGAACATCAGTTGTTGTATCAACGAAATATTTAGCTGGTGTTTCGATTTCTAAGTTAAATTTCGTTGGTTCATTAATATAAGGGAACGATTTTGGTAAGATTGTGTTGAAAATCAGTTTACCAACAGTCGTAATTAATAATTGGTTGCGTTGTTCATCAGTGAAACGTTCATTTGGAATCGAACCAGCAAATACAGCAATACGAGAGTGTAAGTGTACATAGCCGTTTTGATACGCAAGTTGTGCTTCATTGATATCTTTGAAGATAGTACCTTCGCCGACAGCTTTTTCACGTTCTAAAGTAAGGTAGTAGTTACCTAGCACCATATCTTGGGAAGGTGTTACAACTGGTTTACCATCTTTAGGGTTCAAAATGTTTTGAGCTGCAAGCATTAAAATACGTGCTTCTGCTTGTGCTTCTGCGGATAAAGGAACGTGAACCGCCATTTGGTCACCATCAAAGTCAGCGTTGTAAGCTGTACATACAAGAGGGTGAAGACGGATTGCGCGACCTTCAACTAGAGTTGGTTCAAATGCTTGAATACCAAGTCTGTGAAGCGTAGGCGCCCGGTTAAGTAATACCGGATGTTCACGAATAACTTCTTCTAATACGTCCCAGATTTCTGGAGCCATACGTTCGATTTTACGTTTAGCGCTCTTAATGTTGTGTGCTAAGCCGCGTCCAACTAGTTCTTTCATAACAAATGGTTTGAATAATTCAAGCGCCATTTCTTTTGGAAGACCACATTGGTACATTTTTAAGTTAGGTCCAACTACGATAACGGAACGACCAGAATAATCGACACGTTTACCTAGTAAGTTTTGACGGAAACGACCTTGTTTCCCTTTAAGCATATGAGAAAGGGATTTAAGCGGACGGTTACCTGGACCTGTTACTGGACGACCACGACGACCGTTGTCAATTAAAGCATCGACAGCTTCTTGTAGCATCCGTTTTTCATTTTGCACGATAATGTTTGGTGCACCTAGATCAAGTAGGCGTTTCAAACGGTTGTTCCGGTTGATTACCCGACGATATAAGTCATTCAAATCACTTGTTGCAAAACGGCCACCTTCAAGTTGTACCATTGGACGAATTTCTGGTGGGATAACTGGTAGCACGTCAAGTACCATCCAGCTTGGGTTGTTGCCGGAATTACGGAAAGCTTCCATAACTTCCAAACGACGAATCGCACGAGTACGACGTTGACCTTGTGCGGATTTTAGTTCTTCTTTTAAATCATTTGTTTCTTTTTCTAAGTCGATATCGGCTAAGATTTTTTTGATAGCTTCTGCGCCCATACCAGCTGAGAAACCTTTACCATATTTTTCGCGGTAAACGCGGTATTCACGTTCAGATAAAAGTTGTTTCTTTTCAAGTGGAGTATCGCCTGGTTCTGTAACCACGTAAGATGCAAAATAGATAATTTCTTCTAATGCACGTGGGGACATATCCATAACAAGACCCATACGGCTTGGAATTCCTTTGAAGTACCAGATGTGAGAAACAGGAGCTGCGAGTTCAATATGGCCCATACGTTCACGACGGACTTTTGATTTCGTTACTTCTACTCCACAACGGTCACAAACTACACCTTTATAGCGAACACGTTTGTATTTACCACAAGAACATTCCCAGTCTTTCATTGGTCCAAAAATTCTTTCACAGAATAAGCCGTCACGTTCAGGTTTAAGCGTTCTGTAGTTGATGGTTTCAGGTTTTTTTACTTCACCATGAGACCATGAACGAATTTTATCTGGAGATGCCAGACCGATTTTCATATACTCAAAATTATTAACATCTAACAAGTGCCCAACCTCCTAAATTAGTTTGGAGCATTCGCTTTTAGGAAGTGCTTAGGATTTCCCGCACACTCCCTCGACTTTCAGGTAAAGTCTTAGCGATCGCTTAATTTTATATTTTGCAAAAAACAAATCATTGTTTCTTATTGTTTTGGAGTCTCAATTATCGAACCGAATTACTCAGTCTTTTCAGCGGCTGCATTTTCCGGTTGTACGATATTGAAGGCATCATTTTGATTAGTAAAGTCGTCATCATCCATGTCACGCATCTCGATTTCTTCTTCGTCTGCGGAAAGCATTTTAACGTCCATTCCAAGACTTTGAAGCTCTTTGATGAGTACTTTGAAGGATTCTGGCACACCAGGTTCTGGAACGCTTTCGCCTTTAACAATCGCTTCGTAAGTTTTCACACGACCAACCACGTCATCGGATTTAATCGTTAGGATTTCTTGAAGAGTATAAGCGGCACCATATGCTTCAAGTGCCCATACTTCCATTTCCCCAAAACGTTGTCCACCAAATTGTGCTTTACCACCAAGAGGTTGTTGCGTTACTAGAGAGTAAGGTCCAGTTGAACGTGCATGAAGTTTATCATCAACCATGTGGGCAAGTTTGATCATGTACATTACACCAACAGAGATACGGTTATCGAATGCTTCACCAGAACGTCCGTCATAAAGAATTGTTTTCGCATCGCGGGCCATTCCGGCTTCTTCCACTGTGCTCCAAACATCTTCTTCATTCGCACCATCAAATACTGGTGTTGCAACGTGAATTCCTAAAGCACGAGCAGCCATACCTAAGTGTAGCTCAAGTACTTGTCCGATATTCATACGAGATGGTACCCCTAGTGGGTTAAGCATGATATCAACAGGTGTTCCGTCTGGCATAAATGGCATATCTTCTTCAGGTAAAATACGGGAGATAACCCCTTTGTTACCGTGACGTCCGGCCATTTTATCGCCTTCATGGATTTTACGTTTTTGTACAATATAAACACGTACTAATTGGTTTACTCCAGGTGGTAGTTCGTCGCCTGCTTCACGTGTAAAGATCTTCACGTCAAGCACGATTCCGCCGCCGCCGTGAGGTACACGTAATGAAGTATCACGAACTTCACGTGCTTTTTCACCAAAGATAGCGTGTAATAAACGTTCTTCTGCAGTTAATTCAGTAACTCCTTTTGGTGTTACTTTACCAACTAGAAGGTCGTTGTCTTTTACTTCAGCACCAACACGGATAATTCCACGTTCGTCAAGATCACGTAAAGCGTCTTCCCCAACATTTGGAATATCACGAGTCATTTCTTCAGGTCCGAGTTTTGTATCACGAGCTTCTGATTCAAATTCTTCAATATGAATCGAAGTATAAACGTCATCTTTTACAAGACGTTCACTCATGATGATCGCATCCTCGTAGTTATAACCATCCCAAGTCATGAACGCAACTAGTACGTTACGACCAAGTGCAAGTTCACCGGAATCCATTGATGGACCGTTACCAAGGATTTCTCCTTTAACAACGCGGTCACCTTCTGCAACGTTTGGACGTTGGTTATAACAAGTACCTTGGTTAGAACGAACAAATTTACGTAAAGTATATTTATCGATTCCGCCAGTTACTTCTTTGCCATCCACTAGAGATACACGACGAACCCAGATTTCGCGAGCTTCAACGTGTTCTACAATACCGTCATGTTTGGCAGTTACAGCAGCACCAGAGTCTTTTGCAGATACGTGTTCCATACCTGTTCCAACAAATGGAGCTTCAGGGTGCATAAGAGGAACTGCTTGACGTTGCATGTTCGCTCCCATTAGCGCACGGTTACTATCATCGTTTTCAAGGAACGGAATACATGCTGTCGCAACAGATACAACCTGTTTAGGAGATACATCCATGTAGTCAATACGTTCTTTTTCTACCGCTAAGTTTTCTGAACGGAAACGAGCCATAACTTCTTCTTCTGTGAAAGTACCTTGTTCGTCTAATTTCGAGTTCGCTTGCGCTACTACGTAATTATCCTCTTCATCCGCAGTTAGATAATCAATTTTATCTGTAACACGGTTTGTTTCAGGATCTACGCGGCGGTAAGGTGTTTCGATAAAGCCGAATTTATTTACTTTTGCGAAAGAAGAAAGGGAGTTAATCAAACCAATGTTTGGTCCCTCTGGCGTTTCAATCGGACACATACGGCCATAGTGAGAGTAATGCACGTCACGTACTTCATAACCAGCACGTTCACGCGTCAAACCACCAGGTCCAAGCGCTGAAAGACGACGTTTATGCGTAAGTTCGCCAAGTGGATTTGTTTGATCCATGAACTGAGATAACTGCGAGCTACCAAAGAATTCTTTGATAGATGCAACTACTGGACGAATATTAATCAATTGTTGTGGTGTAATTGTAGTCATATCTTGAATAGACATACGTTCACGAACCACACGTTCCATACGAGATAAACCGATACGGAATTGGTTTTGTAAAAGTTCACCAACAGAACGAAGACGACGATTACCTAGGTGATCGATGTCATCTGTATCGCCAACACCATGTAGCAAGTTAAAGAAGTAGCTAATGGATGAAATAATATCAGAAGGCGTGATGTGTTTTACGTTTTCTTCGATATACGCGTTACCGATGATGTTGATTTCTTTTTCTTCATCATTTGGTGCGTAAATTTTAATAGATTGAACGAGTACGCTATCTTCCATCACTCCATCAGTTGGACGAAGTGTGCGGAAACCTACACCGTTTTCTAAATTAGGAATAATTTGATCTAAATTACGACGATCCAATATGTCACCTTTAGAAGCGATAATTTCACCAGTTTCTGGATCCACTAAAGTTTCTGCTAATGTTTGGTTGAATAGACGGTTTTTTAGATGTAATTTTTTGTTGATTTTATAACGTCCAACGCTTGCAAGATCGTAGCGTTTTGGATCAAAGAAACGAGAAACTAGTAAGCTTCTAGCGTTATCAACTGTTGGGGGTTCACCCGGACGTAATCTTTCGTAAATTTCTAGAAGTGCTTTTTCAGCATTGTCAGTGTTGTCTTTTTCAAGCGTGTTGCGCAAGTAGTCATTGTCCCCGATTAAATCAATAATTTCTTGATCGGAACCAAAGCCTAGTGCACGAAGTAAAACAGTTACTGGTAATTTACGTGTACGGTCAATACGAACGTGTACAACGTCTTTAGCATCTGTTTCATACTCAAGCCAAGCCCCACGGTTAGGGATGACAGTAGAACCAAAGCCTTTTTTACCATTTTTGTCTAGTTTTCCATTGAAGTAAACACCTGGAGAACGAACTAACTGGGAAACGATAACACGTTCTGCCCCATTAATAATGAACGTACCCATTTCAGTCATTAGTGGGAAATCACCCATAAATACTTCTTGGTCTTTTACTTCGCCGGTTTCTTTGTTGATTAGGCGCAACTTCACGCGCAGTGGAGCCGCATAGTTTGCATCACGGTTCTTAGATTCTTCTACCGAATATTTCGGCTCTCCAAGATCGTAATCAATGAATTCTAAAGATAAATTACCCGCAAAATCCTCAATTGGCGAAATATCGCGGAACATCTCACGTAGCCCTTCATCTAAGAACCATTGGTAAGAAGCTGTTTGAATCTCAATTAAGTTTGGTAATTCAAGTACTTCACTGATTCGCGCAAAACTTCTACGCGTACGATGCCGTCCATATTTTACATCATGTCCTGAATGTCCTGACAAACTATTCACCCCTCAAATTAATTAAAAAATTTATAAGCACACCGACTTCACTTTTAGGCACAAAAACAGTGGAACCCCCCGCACCCGATGTTTAAGTTAAATCGTTCAAAAGCAAGTACTTCCATACTCCTTCATCAGCCTTAAACATCGTTCATCAAAAGTTTCCTGCTACCTCGTGTACATCTGATTCGCATAGTCGCAATCAGATAAAACCTAGTTGGAAATCAAGTGGAACTTCAAAAAGAAAAATTTGCTGCTTTAGACAAAAAGAAAGCGGATTTCATCATATATTTCTGAAAACCACGTCCATGTTTATTTATAGCACCAAAAACCGCGCAAACGCTTCATTTTTCTTCATATTTTGAAATAAAATGCAACGCAAAAAACGGTATAGATTCTTTTGGCATTATACTATAATACAACATCTCTCGACCTATGTCAAATATTTTTCTAGAAAAAGAAGAAGAAGCATGTTATAATATTTGCCGCTTCTTTTTGCTCATGCTTTGAAATTGTATAACGGTTTAATTATTTCTTGAATATCCATCGTATCTTCTACATCAACAAGTAATTGTTTAGCTGATTTATAGGCTTTTGGAGCTTCATCAATTGTTTTTTTAGAAACAGAAGTAGTCCAAACGTCTTTCATCGCTGCCTGATAGCTCTCTAAACTGATTTGCGCTTTTGCTTTAGAGCGACTTAGCATCCTTCCCGCCCCGTGTGGCGCCGAGTAATTCCAATCTGCATTTCCTTTACCCGTTGCAAGAATGCTGCCATCACGCATATTAAGCGGAACGATAATTTGCTCCCCAAGCTGAGCAGATGTCGCACCTTTTCTAAGCATGCGGTTGTCGATATCAATATAATTATGCACACAATCAAACGCCGAAACAACTGCCTTATTCCACTTCATCGCTTTTAAAATAGTTTCTGCCATGATGTAACGATTACGCGCTGCAAATTTTTGTGCAATTTCCATGTCATTTAAATAATGGTTTAAATCAGAGCCCGTCACATAGGATAAGTCATAATCCAATTTCACTTGCTCTCGCTCACCGTTCAAGTTATTAGCCATTTCTAAATTGCCACGTTTTTTCGCAGCAGTTGCATCTAATTTTAATTCTTTACGCAATATGTCTAATCTTTTATAAGCTACCTCTTGGTGATATTCCGCGATTTCTTTACCAAGCACCCGACTTCCACTATGGATTACAAGGTAAATACCGTCAGAGCCTTGATTCACCTCAATAAAATGGTTCCCGCCACCAAGCGTCCCTATACTTCTAGCTACCCAGCCGCGATGAATTGGCGCAACTACACCTTCCAAATCAAATTCATCTACAGGCTTATCGTGTGTTTTGCTTCCGGATGGCACTCGTTCGCGAATAACTTTATCTAGCTTATCAAAATCCATTTTTAACTTGCCAGGTTTTAGTTTCACTACATACAGTCCGCAACCGATGTCCACTCCAACCAAATTTGGTACAATTTTATCTTGAATTGTCATTGTCGTTCCAATCACACAGCCTTTACCACCGTGCGTGTCGGGCATGATGCGAATTTTACTATCCTTCGCAAACGGTTGATTACACAACGTAATAATTTCCCCGATGGTATTGTCGTCCACATTATCTGTAAAAACTTTCGCTTCGTTATATTTTCCTTTTAATGTTAGCATTTCTATTCCTCATTTTCTGTTTAATAGAGAAATGAAAGTCTCCACTTCTCTTCCTAGCTGTTAAAATTCTCCAGTTCCCCTATTGTCATTCGACTCACTTCTTTCAAGTTTATTTTTAAGTATTAAAAAAGTCCCTCAATCAAGAAAGATTGAAGGACCTAACTTTTAACGGACGCTACCTTGAAAAGACACCGGTTGTCTATGCAGGAACGTTAAAGAAATACCTATTATCTTCTGTCTTGATTGGTTGTTTTTTTCTAGCATATCTTTCATTCTAAGCATATCCCTCAGTCCTTTCTTAGTAAAATGTATTTCTATATTAGCATGTTTCCACACTTGATACAACTTAATTTTTAACACTTTTGAAAATAAAATAGCCCTTATCTTTTGCGACTGTTTCAACGTTGCCGAAAACTTCTTCCATTTTCTTTTCAGCAGATGGACCGCCTTGTTTCTTTTGAATAACAATCCAAAGTTCTCCGGTTTCTTGCAAGTGATTGTAAGCACCTTCTAAAATCGCATGAACAATTCTTTTCCCTGCACGAATTGGCGGATTACTAATAATCGCTTGGTAGTCGTTCGCAGTTACGTTATCATAAACCGAACTTTCATAGATATGCGTATTCGTAATTTTATTGATTTCCGCATTTTCTTTCGCGAGTTCTAGCGCACGCAAATTAACATCCACCATTTCAATTTGGCTATCAGGGAACGCTTTCGCTACCGTTAACCCCATCGGACCATAGCCACAACCAACATCCAAAATTTTCCCTGTTTTCGTTTCTAATTCAAAAGACTCAATCAATAATTTTGAGCCAAAATCGACTGTGTTTTTGGAAAACACGCCATTGTCACTTGTAAAACTCATATTAAAACCTTTTAACATCACTTGCCATGTTTTTCGGTTGTGTTTAATTGTTTCGTCGTTTGTGTAGTAATGATTGTTAGTCAAGAACCGCACCTTCCTTTCGTATCTCTAGCTATTTTAGCATAAAATCCCCTTCTAAAGTAGCGCTAACGAAAGAAAAACAGGCGCTTTGATTATTAAGCGCCCGTTTCTATGTTATTAAGATTCTTTCTTCTTGAACCCTTGAGCTTCGAATTGTTTTACAGTTTCTTTTAGACTAACATTTTTAGGATCTGTAGTTCCACCAAGTAAGGAAGCAACTGAATCCTTATCTGCTTTATATAAATCAACAGACATTACTTCTAATTCAGATTTTGATATAGATTTAATTGCCATATATAAACCCCCAGAAAACTAATCCATCTCTTTATACTAGCATGTAATACCAATAAAAAAAAGCCTTCTAAAGGATTGATTCCTCATTCGAAAGCACTCAATTACTAAAAATAAATAAAGCCCTTAGATAACAAGTATCTAAGGGCTTTAAAATAAATTATTTAACTTCTACGTTAGCGCCAACTTCTTCAAGTTTAGCTTTGATTTCTTCAGCTTCGTCTTTAGCAATGCCTTCTTTAAGAGCTTTAGGAGCGTTGTCAACTAATTCTTTAGCTTCTTTTAAGCCAAGACCAGTGATTTCACGAACCACTTTAATTACTTTGATTTTAGAATCTCCAGCAGAAGCTAGTTCTACAGTGAATTCAGTTTGCTCAGCAGCAGCGCCACCAGCAGCAGCTACAGCTACAGGAGCAGCAGCAGTTACGCCAAATTCTTCTTCGATTGCTTTTACTAAATCGTTAAGTTCTAATACAGATGCTTCTTTTACGGAAGCAATGATTTCTTCAATGTTTAAAGCCATTTTGAAATTCCTCCAATAATATAATTTTTTCGGATTTAACCGAGATTTGTTTGTAGGGTTTCCCCTGGGTAGAACAGATTATGCTTCTTGTCCTTCTTTTTGGTCAGCAACAGCTTTAGTAGCGATAGCAAGACCGCGAACTGGAGCTTGAAGTACGTTGCAAAGCATAGATAGCAATCCTTCGCGTGATGGAAGTGTTGCAAGTGCTTTAATTTCTTCAAGAGAAGCAACTTTACCTTCAATAACACCGGCTTTGATTTCTAGTGCTTCGTGATCTTTAGCGAAATCGTTAAGAATTTTCGCAGGCGCAACTACGTCTTCATTACTGAATGCGATTGCGTTAGGACCAGTTAGAGCTCCTTCTAAACCTTCGTAACCGTTAGCTTCAACAGCACGGCGAGTTAGTGAGTTTTTGTAAACTTTAAACTCAATACCAGCATCACGCAATTGTTTACGTAAGTCAGTGATTTCGCCAACGTTTAAGCCGCGGTAATCAACAATTACTGTAGACGCACTAGCTGATAATTTTGTTTTAATTTCTTCTACTGCACTTTGTTTAGCTTCAAGAACTTTACTCATTTTTCCACCTCCGTCCAACAATTAAATCTAATTAAACAGACACAAGTTCCGTTTGATCAGCAACAAAAAACCTCTGACACCGTAGACGTCAGAGGTTTTTGTAAAATGCACGCGGACGCACACTTCAAAAGAAATCCCTCGGGTGGCAAATTTAAGCGATAAACGCACCAACTGTCTACGGTAAGGATATTTGATTGTTTCAACTAGCCTATCTTATCAAAAGACAAGGGGCTGGTCAAGTTAAATTTTATAAGCTTGCTGGGTCGACTTTGATTCCAGGTCCGAAAGTAGTTGTTACGGAAAGATTTTTCACGTAAGTACCTTTCGCAGCAGCAGGTTTTGCTTTTTGTAGAACGTCATTCACAGTACGGAAGTTTTCTACTAGTTTAGCAGCATCAAAAGATACTTTACCGATTGCAGCGTGGACGTTACCAGCTTTATCAACACGGTATTCTACTTTACCAGCTTTAATTTCGTTAACTGCTTTAGTTACGTCCATAGTTACTGTACCAGTTTTAGGGTTTGGCATTAAACCTTTTGGTCCAAGGACACGGCCTAATTTACCAACTTCACCCATCATGTCAGGTGTAGCAACGATAACGTCAAATTCAAACCAACCTTGGTTGATTTTTTCAACGAATTCAGATTCACCAACGTAATCAGCTCCAGCAGCCTCAGCTTCTTTAGCTTTTTCACCTTTTGCGAATACTAATACGCGTTGAGTTTTACCAGTACCGTTTGGTAATACAACAGCACCGCGGATTTGTTGGTCCGCTTTTTTAGGGTCAACGCCAAGACGGAATGCTACTTCAACAGTTGCATCGAATTTAGCGAAGTCAATTTTTTTAGCAAGTTCAACTGCTTCTTCTGCAGTGTAAACTTTGTTTGCATCAATTTGTTTTAAAGCATCTTGATACTTTTTGCCTTTCTTAGCCATTTCTTTTCCTCCTTAATTGTCAAATTGTGAAACACACGATTAGTCTTGGATAGTGATACCCATAGAACGTGCAGTACCTTCAACCATTAGCATTGCAGATTCAACATTTGCAGCGTTAAGGTCTGGCATTTTTGTTTCAGCAATTTCCTGTACTTGAGCGCGAGTTACAGATGCAACTTTTGTTTTGTTTGGTTCACCGGATCCTTTTTCCACTTTAGCTGCTTTTTTAAGTAATACAGCTGCTGGTGGAGTTTTAGTGATGAACGTAAACGAACGGTCTTCAAATACAGTGATCACAACAGGAATAATAAGACCAGCTTGATCGGCTGTGCGAGCATTAAACTCTTTACAGAATCCCATGATGTTTACGCCAGCTTGACCTAATGCAGGTCCAACTGGAGGTGCAGGATTTGCTTTACCTGCTGGAATTTGAAGTTTAACTTCTTTAATCACTTTTTTTGCCACGAGACATACCTCCTTAAGTCCGTGATGTGGTTGACTGGGGCTGATATTTCCCCTCCCACGTTAAAACATACGTCAAAAACGTACTTATATATGATACCATTTTAAATGTATAGTTGCAAGATTTTTTTATAAATTTACTTTGAACTGCATAGCTTCTTTATCGAAATATACATTTTTATTTTTTCGCCATAAGTTCAAATAGTTCGAGTAGCCAATTGCTGCCTTATCTATCCACGCCGGATTCACCATTTTTAGTAGTTGCAATGTTTTTTCAAAAGCAATTTTTCTGGTATCTGTTTCTAGGATATTATCATCGCGTTCGATATCTTCTTTGCGGTGACGCAGTTCAAACTCCATTCCCATATACCAACAAATATGCAAGAAAACCTCATATTTAAATTCGTCAAAGTCTGTTGTTTTAAATTCACTGTTACGTTTCCCGCGTTCATAACCATATAGCATGTAACCATCTTGTTCACTATAATCCATACAAAGCTCGCCGAAACCTGGACCATCACCTAAGAACAATGGGAAATCGAGTTCAAAAAAATCGGCTTCTCGTTTAAATTCCAGATAAATCTGCTTTGCTTTGTCCATTTTGTCGCCTCCCTAACAAAACAACCTCCACAAATAATGTAGAGGTTGCACATTTTAAAGTTTTTCGATTTGGTTGAAATCCACTTCGACTGGCGTTTCACGTCCAAACATGTTAACCATGACTTTTGCTTTACCTTTGTCGTTGTCCATTTCGTCCACTTTACCGGAGAAGTCAGCGAATGGTCCTTCTTTGACCATAACTGTTTCACCAATTTCAAAGTCAGCTTCTGCACGTTTTTCAACCATGCCCATGCTTTTAAGAATACGATCTGCTTCTTCTGGAAGTAATGGTGTTGGCTTTGATCCAGAACCTGCTGAACCAACGAAGCCTGTAACACCTGGAGTATTACGAACTACATACCAAGAGTCATCTGTCATAACGATTTCTACTAGTACATAACCAGGGAAAACTTTACGTTTAATTGTTTTTGTTTTACCATTTTTCACTTCTGTTTCTTCTTCTTCCGGTACGATCACGCGAAAGATTTTATCTGACATGCCCATTGATTCTACACGTTTTTCTAAGTTTGCTTTGACTTTATTTTCATAACCGGAGTAAGTATGAACTACATACCAATTTTTTTCCATTGTTTAGTTGGCAGCAATCCTATTTTGCCGCCATCCTCCTTTTAGTATAATCCAAAATAAAAAACCCGAAAGTTGTACGGGTTTTGTCTCAAGTAATAGTATATCATTATCTTTGTAAAATTCCTAGCACTACACGATAAGTTTAATAATTTGTTCGATACCGAAATCAATTAACATAAAGAATAAAGCAAATAAAACTACTGTAATAACTACTGTTACTGTGTAGGTTAAAAGTTCTTTTCTAGTTGGCCACGTAACTTTGTGCATTTCGGATGAAACATTCCGAAAGAATTTTGCTATTGCAGACATACCAAAACCTCCATATCGTCTATTTTGTTTCTCGATGTAATGTATGTTTATTGCAGTGTCGGCAGAATTTCTTCACTTCTAAGCGAGTTTCTTTCTGCGTCCCGCTAACATTGACTGTATAGTTTCTTGAACCACACTCAGAACAAGCGAGGGATGTTTTCTTCTTCATAAATTATCTCAACTCCGCAATCATTAAATATGCCATGCCAAAAAATAGGCACATTTCATCCATATAAATATAACATTTGGCTCTTAGCTAGTCAATTGTTTTTTCATTCTAGCTGTTTCATCATTTTCTTTTTGACGCGTTGTAGGGCATTATCGATTGCTTTCTCTTTTTTGTTGAAGAAAAGTGCCATTTCTTGATAGCTCTTACCTTCTAAATACTGTTTTAATACTTCTTTTTCAAATTCGCTTGTGACTTGTTCTAGTTGACGTGCTACATGCGTTAAATCTTCGTTTTTGATTAAAAAGTCTTCTGGAGTTTCGGCTGCTTTTTCGGAAATCACATCTAATAAAGTCCAGTCCACATCATCCTCAGCCATTGGTGTATCGAGTGAAACAGAATTATTAAGCGGAATATTCTTCTGTCTAGACGCCCGCTTCACCGCCGAAAGTAGCTGCCTGTTAATACACATTTCTGCAAAAGATCGAAAAGAAGCTTCTTTGGTTTTGTCATAATCACGAATCGCTTTGAAAAGACCAATCATCGCTTCTTGGATTAAATCGTCCCGCTCCGCACCTTGCAGAAAATATTGGGTTGATTTCCAGTAAATAACAGACTGATACTTACTGAAAAAATATTCTAACGCTTCTGTATCACCACTTCTCGCTAGTTCGAGCATCGCAAGTTCTTCTTGATTCACTGAATTATCCACTAGGCTAATCGGCTCCTTTACGACAGGATTTCTTCTATGGTTGCTCCATTATACATAGTCATAAACATACCGTCAATCCCTTACTCCTCGCCTCTTCTCCACTTTTCAAGCTGCGAAATAACATCAGAATCTAGATTAAGGTTGGATTTTGGCATTTCTTCCTGAATTCGCTTGATTTTCTTACCGATTTGTTTGCTCATTTCTTGAATTTCAAAAAGTAGTTCTCGGGATGAAATTCGTAGTGCACCTTGTCCAAAAATAGCCCACTGTTCTGTATAGTCAGATGTCGCTACCATAATTTGCGTCCGCACGTTTTTCCATTCAATCGCTTTTTGTTCGATGTACTCATCTGCCGTTTCATCCTCATGCGTAAAAACTACTTCTACCTGATACTTCTTACTTTTACGCTTCACGCCCCGGACAAACTGTGCATCAAAAACGACCACCACCCGATATCCTGTATAACTTTGATATTCCGCCATCCACTCTACAAGTTTATCTCTTGCCGCTTCCAAATCACGATCTTTCAAGAAACTAAGTTCTGGCCAAGCCCCAATCACATTATACCCGTCAACAAGCAGAATTTGTTCCATCTTTATTTCTCCAGAGGGAAACGTTTCCGATAAACTTCATAAAGTAACAAACTAGCTGCAACTGACGCATTAAGGGAAGTAACTTTCCCACGCATTGGTAAATGAACGAGGAAATCACATTTTTCACGTACTAAGCGGCTCATGCCAAATCCTTCGCTACCAATAACAATAGCAAGCGGCATATCCACATCCATCGTCCGGTAATCGCTACTACCTTTCGCATCTGTCCCAAAAATCCAAAGCCCGCGTTTTTGTAGTTCTTCCATTGTCCGCACCATATTCGTTACGCGAACCACCGGAACATACTCCATCGCCCCAGTACTTGCTTTGGCTACAGTTTGCGTCAAACCTACAGAGCGACGTTTCGGAATAATAATCCCATGTGCTCCAACAGAATCCGCTGTACGCATAATTGATCCTAAGTTGTGTGGATCTTCTAATTCATCCAAAATAATGAAAAATGGCATTTCATCTTTCGCTTCAGCAGCAGCGAATAAATCGTCTAACTCCGCATATTGATAAGCCGCCACTTGAGCTGCAACACCTTGATGAGCACCGCTTACTACTTTTTCAATCTTTTGTTTAGGTACAAATTGAACCTGAATTTTCCGTTCTTTCGCTAATGTTAACACTTGTTTTAAAACACCTTTTTGCGAACCTTCTTGCACGTATATTTTATGGATATCTCTATCAGAACGTAATACTTCAAGAACAGGATTTCTCCCGCCAATCCACTCTTGCTCATTTTCTTGTTCCATTAGTTGGTTTCCACTCCTTTTTCTACAATTTCAAGCGCCTTTTCCATCCATTCTTGTAAACGATCCACATCACCAGCTAAGTAAAGATAACCTAAAACTGCTTCAAAAGAAGTGGACATACTATAAGTTCCAGGGTCAGTATTTTTGGGCACTGTATACGACTTGGCATTACGCCCACGCTTGGCAATTCTATCTTCTTCTTCCGTCAAAAAGCCTTCCGCAATCATAGCTTTCAGCGCCACAGCTTGCCCTTTTGCAGAAACAAATTTTGTCGCCGTTTTGTGCAATTGATTCGGTTTTGTCTTTCCAGCAGCAAGTAAATATTCACGGATAAATTTTTCATACACCGCGTCACCCATGTAAGCAAGTGCGAGACCATTCAGTTGTTTATATTCTTTCACTTCTGCCATGATTTACCCCCGTCTAAACCGCGTGCCTTGCGCAGTGTCTTCCAAGATAATATTTTTTTCTTTTAAAATGTCTCGAATTTCATCAGCACGTGCAAAATTGCGTTCATTTCGCGCTTGCAGACGTTCTTCGATTAACGCTTCTACCTCGCTATCGTCCAGCGAATCTGATTGCGTATTCTCTAATTTAAAACCTAGCACTTCCGCAAACAAACGCATCATGCTTAAGAATTCGCGCAGAACGTTGATAGAAACAGTTTCTTTCGCCAAGTAAATATTGGCACGCTTTGCAAGTTCGTGGAAAGTAGTAATTGCATTTGCTGTATTGAAATCATCATCCATATCATCTTCAAAAGCTTGTTTTAATTCCGTTAGTTGTTCTAGCCACTCGTCCTCATGCGCTTCTTCCACATATTCACCGTCATCTGTTTGAATACGATGATCAATATTTTGGTATGCAATCATTAATCGTTCCAAACCATTTTTCGCATCTTCTAAAATCGCATCATTCAGCGTAATTGGCTTCCGGTAATGTACAGATAACATGAAGAAACGAATCACATTTGGGTCATTATCTTTCAGCACATCATGAAGCGTAATAAAATTCCCAAGTGATTTGGACATTTTTTCCCCATCAATATTTAAAAAGGCATTATGCATCCAGTAGTTCGCGAACGTTTTCCCAGTTGCCGCTTCAGATTGAGCAATCTCATCCTCATGGTGAGGAAATACTAAATCTTGCCCACCCGCATGAATATCAATCGTGTCACCCAGATATTTTTTCGCAAGCGCCGAGCATTCAATATGCCAACCCGGGCGCCCATTACCAAACGGACTTTCCCAGAAAATTTCACCTGGTTTAGCCGCTTTCCAAAGCGTGAAATCAAGCTCATCTTGCTTACGCTCATTATATTCAACCCGAGCCCCGTGCTGCAATTCCGATAATTCTTGGCCAGAGAGTTTCCCGTAATCTTTGAATTTTTTCGTCCGGAAATACACATCACCAGCCGACTCATACGCATAGCCTTTTTCGATTAGCGTACTAATCATTTGGATAATTTCATCCATATTTTCCGTTACACGCGGATTCACGCTAGCTTTCGCCACATTCAGCTGATCGACATCATCAAAATAAGCACCAATAAAGCGATCTGCCACTTCCGGAACCGTCAATTTAAGTTCATTAGCCGCACGAATCAATTTATCATCCACATCCGTAAAATTAGACACGAATTTCACATCATAACCACGATACGTAAAATAACGTCGAACCGTATCAAAAACAATAATTGGTCGCGCATTTCCGATATGAATGTAGTTATACACAGTAGGTCCGCAAACGTACATTTTCACTTCACCATCTTTGAGTGGTTTAAAAGGCTGTTTCTCTCGTTTTAACGTATTAAAAATTTGTATCGACAATCAGATCTACTCCTTTTCCTTTAAAAGTTTTTCTACTATATTTTCTAATTCCGCAATTCGTAACGTCAGTTCATCCATTTTAGGAACCGCGTGCCCGACTGTACGACCATTCAAGCGAACAACTTTGGCTGGAATTCCGACAACCGTCGCTCCAGGAGGCACATCTTTTAAAACGACAGCTCCTGCTCCAATACGCGCTCCTGCTCCAATCTCCACCGGTCCAAGTACTTTCGCTCCCGCTGAGACAAGTGCCCCGTCACCAACAGTTGGATGGCGTTTCCCGCAGTCTTTCCCAGTTCCACCGAGTGTAACACCGTGGAATATCGTTACATCATCCCCAATTTCTGCTGTTTCACCAATAACAATTCCTGCACCATGATCAATAAAAAGCCTTCTACCAATAGTAGCGCCTGGATGAATCTCTATATTAGTCCAGAAACGAGCGGTCTGCGATAATACTTTTCCAAACAAAACCATTTTATGACGATAAAAAAAGTTCGCCATACGATGCCACCAAAGCGCATGCAATCCTGGATTTGTTAAAAAAGCATCAAAAAAGCTCTTCGTCGCAGGGTCATTCTTTATAATTGTTGCAATATCTTCTTTTAAGCGAGTTGGCATTTTGTTGCCTCCTTATTCAAGTTCGTACATTTTTTATTGGAACCTAACCAACAAAAAAAGCCCCTCCGATACAGAGACGCTTTGCGCGGTTCCACTCTGACTTGAGTATTGCCAAATTTAGCAGATACTCCAACTCTAGGGGTGGGGGTAACGACCCACATTTCGTCTGACGATACTAAATTTCCCATCAGAATTCAGGGAGGCATTTCAGGAGTGTTCAGCTAAGTCGCTTCCAGCCTTGGCGACTCTCTCTATAAACCTAGAATTCCGTACTTCTTCCCATCAGCACTTTTTCCGTATATTTAGTTCTATTATAACAGCAATAAAATTCCTTGCAACTGAAATATATCAAAATAAAAAAGCACCCCGCAAATAGCCGAGATGCTTTCATTCAAAATTAATTATTTTTCAACCATGTGTCCAAACGATTCAGCACTTTTTCACGACCAAGAACTTCGATTGCAAGTGGCAATTCAGGACCATGCATTTCACCAGTAGTCACAATACGAATTGGCATAAATAAACCTTTACCTTTTACGCCCGTTTCTTTTTGGACACGCTTGATTGCAGCTTTTACTTCCGCAGCTTCAAGAACTTCTAGTGCTTCTAGTTCTTTTTTGAATGCCGAAATAACAGTTGGAACTGTCTCTTCCGCTAACACCGCTGTCTCTTCTTCATCAAACGTAATTGACTCTGCATCCGCAAAGAACATTTCTGAAAGTGGCACAATTTCCGCACCATAGCTCATTTGCTCATGATAAAGTGACACTAATTTGTGCACCCAATCAAGTTCAGCTTGATTTAGCTCAGCAGATACAACACCCGCTTTTTGTAAATGAGGTAAAGAAAGCTCTACTACATCATTTAGCGGTAATTTTTTCACATATTGGTTATTCACCCAAGTCAATTTAACATTATCGAATAATGCGGGTGACTTAGATAAACGCTTCGGATCAAACATTTTAATGAATTCTTCTTTAGAGAAAATTTCTTCTTCGCCTTCTGGAGACCAACCAAGCATAGCGATAAAGTTAAATAATGCTTCCGGTAAATATCCTAAATCGCGATATTGTTCGATAAATTGAATAATCGAACCATCACGTTTACTTAATTTACGTCTGCTCTCATTCACAATAAGTGTCATATGCCCAAAAATTGGTGGCTCCCAGCCAAATGCATTATAAATCAAAATTTGTTTAGGCGTATTCGAAATATGGTCATCCCCACGAAGAACATGAGAAATTTCCATTAAATGATCATCCACTGCCACAGCAAAGTTATAAGTCGGAATTCCGTCTTTTTTCGCAATAACAAAATCGCCTATTCCATTTGATTCAAACGAAACATCGTCTTTCACCATATCGTTGAAAGTAATCGTTTCATTTGCCGGCACTTTGAAACGAATACTTGGTTTAAAACCTTGCGCTTCTTTCTCCGCTTGTTGCTCTTTTGTTAAATGACGACATTTCCCGCTATAACGAGGCATTTCACCATTTGCTTTTTGTTTTTCGCGTTCAGCATCCAGCTCTTCTTCCGTGCAATAACATTTATAAGCCAAACCTTCATCCAAAAGTTGTTGAATTAACGGTTCATAAATGGCTTGACGTTCCGATTGACGGTAAGGTCCGTATTTTCCAGGAACATCCACGCCTTCATCCCAGTCCATACCTAGCCATTTCAAATTTGTCATTTGACTTTCTTCACCGTCAGCTATGTTACGTTTAGCATCAGTGTCTTCAATACGAATGATAAAATCTCCATCATTATGTCTTGCAAATAAATAGTTAAATAAGGCAGTACGTGCATTCCCAATATGCAAAAATCCAGTTGGACTTGGTGCATAACGTACACGCACTCGTTTTGTTTCACTCACAATTATTCACTCCTTCAATTATTTTTCAAGTAAGACAACGGCTAGACTTGCGATGCCTTCTTCCCGACCAGTAAACCCTAATTTCTCTGTCGTAGTCGCCTTTACATTAACTTGGGCTGAATCCGCATGTAGCAACTCCGCAATTCGAAGCTTCATTTGCTCAACATATGGCGCCATTTTTGGCTTTTCAGCAATAATAGTAGCATCTAGATTACCAAGACGAAAACCATCCGCCTCTACCTTCTGCCAAATTTCCTCAAGTAGCTCAGCTGAATCCGCGTCTTTAAAAGTCATATCTGTGTCCGGGAAAAAATGACCAATATCACCAGCACCAATTGCGCCTATGATAGCATCAGTAATAGCATGCAGAAGTACATCCGCATCACTGTGACCTAGTAATCCTTTCTCATAAGGGATTTTAACCCCACCAATAATAAGGTCTCGGTCATAAGCAAGTTTATGTACATCATAACCTTGGCCAATTCTAATCATTTGCTATCCCTCCAAGTTCCCCTAAAATCGCCTTTGCGAGCGGCATATCTTCAGGAGTTGTCAGCTTAATATTATAATAGCTTCCTTGGACAATAGCAACAGGACAAGGAATTCGCTCAACCAGACTAGCTTCATCCGTCCCTAAAAACTGTTCTTTTCGAGCAAGCTGATGCGCTTTTCGTAAAATAGGCAGTTCAAAGGCTTGCGGCGTTTGAACTTGCCAAAGATTTTCACGGTCAACGGTTTCTTGAACGACACCATTCACCACTCGTTTCACCGTATCTTTTACTTTTACTGCACAAATCGCGGCTTTACTTTGCTCTACACCAATTAATAATCGATCAATAATATCTAACGTGATAAACGGTCTTGCGCCATCATGCACTAAGACAACACGCTCCGTCCCACAACGTTCAAGACCTGCCGCAACACTGTATTGGCGCTCACTTCCACCTTTAACAATCTCAATTCGGTGCTCAGCCACATTAAGCTGACTCATTAATTCTTTTACATGCTTTCTTTCCTCTTCTTGACACACAACAATCACTTTGGAACAACGATTATCCGCTAAAAAAGGACGCAAGGCATGAATGAAAATTGGTTCGCCAACTAGCTCTAGCCACATTTTGTTTTTCTGGGCATTCATCCGCTTCCCTTGACCTGCCGCTAAAAAAACCAACTCATAATTCATGCTCATTTCCCCCTTCTAATCAGGATGGCTTAGCAAAAATCATTCTTCCTGCTGATGTTTGAAGTACACTCGTTACTTCGACTTGGATTGTTTCATTAATAAATTTACGACCATCTTCTACAACAATCATCGTTCCATCATCTAAATATGCAACCCCTTGATTGTGTTCTTTACCATCTTTCACCATAAGAACAGTCATTTTCTCACCTGGCAAAACAACAGGTTTTACAGCATTCGCTAAATCATTAATATTTAAAACCGGTACATTTTGAAACTCACATACTTTGTTTAAATTATAATCATTTGTAACAACTATACCGCCCATTACTTTAGCAAGTTTTACCAGTTTACTATCCACTTCTGGCGTATCTTCAAAATCACCTTCATACATTTCCACTTGAATGGCATCTTCCTTTTGGATTCGATTTAAAATATCTAATCCCCGGCGCCCTCTTGTACGTTTAAGCGTATCAGATGAATCCGCAATATGCTGAAGTTCGGCTAGTACAAATAGTGGAATAACCACCGTTCCATCTAAAAATCCAGTAGTCAAAATGTCTGCAATACGACCATCAATAATTACGCTCGTATCCAAAATTTTATATGTTTTCTTAGATTTCTCTTCTGTTTTCTCTTCTTCTGGTGTTCTTTTCTTTGCATTTCTGTTATTGACAAAATTCCCAAATTCGTTACGACGACTAATTCCGATACGGAACCCTAAATAACCTAAAACTAATGTTAAAATAACTGGTACTACTGAATTTAAAAGCGGAATATTTGTTTGACTTAATGCATTGCTCGCGAAAAACGCAATGACCAAACCTACAAATAAACCAAGTCCCCCATAAACAAGGGTTGCAATAGCAATTTTAGCTAACTTTTCCTCTAACCAATTAAGTGCGGCTTCTACATATTTCACCGCCCAGAAAGTAATAAGATAAAATATAAGTGCACCAATCAGAGCATCAGTATAAGGATTATTAATTAGCAGAATGTGACCTATTCCAAGTTTTACCCATAGAGCAGGTAGTGAAAAGACTCCCGTTGTCCCACCTAGAATTAAAAAACACACTCGAATTACCCATGTAAGCATTTAGTTTCCTCCTTTCCATTTTTAAATTTATATGTATAATTGGGCTATTACCAAATATACATATAGCACTATTTTACACTATTAAAAGACTATACCGCAAATAGTACTCACGGAATCAACGAAGTATTTATTTTTAATCTGGTAAAGCTTTCTTCAAAGCTTCTCCAATCGTTTCCACCCCAACCACTTGCACGTCTTTCGGTATTTTCCAATTACCTTCGTTATTTTTAGGAATAAAAATTCGCTTAAAGCCAAGTTTTGCTGCTTCTTGTACGCGTTGTTCAATTCTTGCTACACGACGAATTTCACCTGTAAGTCCAAGTTCCCCAATAAAGCAGTCCGTACTTCTTGTGGGTTTATCACGATAACTAGATGCAACACTGACTGCAACCGCCAAATCCACTGCAGGCTCATCCAATTTAACCCCGCCCGCCGCTTTCAAATAAGCATCTTGGTTTTGCAACATTAAACCTACTCGCTTTTCTAAAACAGCCATAATTAGCGAAACTTTGTTGTAGTCTATTCCCGTCGCCATTCGCTTAGCATTACCGAACATCGTTGGCGAAACAAGCGCTTGTATTTCCACAAGGACGGGGCGAGTTCCTTCCATAGAAGCTACAACCGTTGAGCCTGAAGCGCCTTCAAGACGTTCTTCCAAGAATACCTCGGAAGGATTAGCAACTTCAACAAGTCCTACATCTCGCATTTCAAATATACCCATTTCGTTAGTGGAACCAAAACGGTTTTTCACTGCACGCAAAATCCGGTAAGCATGGTGACGCTCCCCTTCAAAATAGAGTACAGTATCAACCATATGTTCTAATAGGCGCGGTCCCGCAATAGCACCTTCCTTAGTTACATGCCCAACAATAAAGATAGCGATGTTTTGCATTTTAGCAATTCGCATCAATGTCGCTGTACATTCCCTAACTTGAGAAACACTCCCTGCTGCACTTGTAACATCAGGATGATAAACAGTCTGAATAGAGTCAATGACTACAAAATCAGGTTTTACAAAATCAATCGTTTCTTGAACTGCTTCTAAATTTGTTTCTGCATACACATATAAATTATCTCCCGAAACTTTTAAGCGTTCTGCCCGTAGCTTCGTTTGTTTGATTGATTCTTCTCCTGAGATATACAATACTTTTTTATTTGTAAGCGTGAGTTGCGCTGATACTTGTAATAACAATGTTGATTTACCAATACCAGGGTCTCCTCCGACAAGTACCATAGACCCAGGAACCACACCGCCACCAAGAACTCTATTTAACTCGGGCATATTTGTTTCAACTCGTTTTTCTGTTTCACTTGCTATTTGAGTAATTGGAGTCGCTTTTGAAGGCTCTCCTGTATGATTGAAAGCTGAGCGTGATTTTTTTGACGGTTCTAAGGCTTCTACCATCTGATTCCACTCGTTGCAATTCGGACATTTTCCCATCCATTTTGCCGATTCATATCCACATGCCTGACACACAAATTTGGTTGTCCTTTTTGCTTTAGCCATTTCTACATCCCTCCATACATATGCTCCATTTTACCACAGATCATCTGTTCGCGTTAACCCTTTTCATCAAATTCGTTTTTTTGACGCGAATCATGATTTTTCATAAAAAACCTCCCTTAACTTTTTATTAAGGAAGGCTTTCTACTTATTTAGCTTTTACTTTTTTAGAGGTTGTTTTCTTTTTAGGAGCATCTTTTTTTCTAACCTCTAACTTGCCATCTTTCACACCAATTTCAACGTAATCGCCTACTTTAATGTTACCACGAAGCAATTCTTCAGAAAGCATGTCTTCCACTTCTTTTTGAATAGCCCGTTTTAAAGGACGAGCTCCGTACTCTGGATCGTAGCCATCTTTAGCGATTTTGGATTTCGCACCTTCAGTTAATTTCACGTGAATATCGCGTTCGGCTAAGCGTTTTGTTAATTGAGCAGTTAGTAAAGTAACAATTTGTTTCAATTCTTTTTCTTGCAGCGAATGGAATACAATTGTTTCATCAATTCGGTTGATAAATTCTGGTCGGAACGCCTGTTTTAAATCTTGTAAAACGCGGTGCTCCATCGCTTTATGGTCTTTAAGTGGATCAGTAACATTAAAGCCCATTGATTTATCTTGTTTCATTTCTTGAGCTCCAATATTGGAAGTCATAATGATAACTGTATTTCTAAAATCAACTACTCGCCCTTTAGAATCAGTCAAACGTCCATCATCCAGTACTTGTAGCAACATATTAAATACATCTGGATGTGCTTTTTCAATTTCATCTAAAAGGACTACTGAATAAGGTTTTTGCCGAACTTTTTCTGTCAGCTGTCCACCTTCTTCGTATCCTACATAACCTGGAGGAGCCCCAACTAAACGAGCAGTTGAAAATTTCTCCATGTACTCAGACATATCAATCCGAATCATCGAATCCTCATCGCCAAACATCGACTCAGCAAGTGCACGCGCAAGTTCTGTTTTCCCAACACCAGTAGGTCCAAGGAAAATAAAGGAACCAATCGGACGTTTCGGATCTTTAAGGCCTGCACGAGCTCGACGTACAGCTAGCGATACAGCTTTAACCGCTGCATCTTGTCCAATCACACGTTCATGTAAAAGTTTTTCCATATTTAACAGTTTATTTGTCTCTGTTTCCGCAAGTTTCGCAACTGGAATCCCAGTCCAACTAGCAACCACTTCAGCAACAATATCTTCTGTTACTTCACTATGGTCAAGCCCTTGTTTTTCTTGCCAATTCGCTTTAGTTTCTTCTAATGATTTTTTGAGTTTTTGTTCTTTATCACGTAATGACGCTGCTTTTTCAAATTCTTGACCTTGAACAGCCGCATCTTTTTCTTTTTTCAAATCGGATAAATTATTTTCCATTTCTTTTACATTTTTTGGCGTTGTAAAAGATTTCAAACGTACTTTAGAACCAGATTCATCGATAACATCAATCGCTTTATCAGGTAAGAAACGGTCTGAAATATAGCGATCAGATAAACGAACAGCGGCCTCAAGTGCTTCATCCGTAATTGCAACTCGGTGATGCGCTTCATAACGATCACGCAATCCATGTAAAATTTGAATAGATTCTTCTACAGTTGGTTCGTCTACTTTAATCGGTTGGAAACGTCTCTCAAGCGCAGCATCTTTTTCAATATATTTACGGTACTCGTCCAGCGTTGTTGCCCCAATACATTGCAACTCTCCACGAGCTAGAGGTGGCTTCAAGATATTCGATGCATCAATCGCACCTTCCGCCCCACCAGCACCAATTAAAGTATGCAACTCATCAATAAATAGAATAACATTACCAGCTTGGCGAATTTCATCCATTACTTTCTTCAAACGGTCTTCGAATTCACCACGATATTTTGTACCTGCCACAACAGTTCCCATATCCAATGTCATTACACGTTTTCCACGTAAGGTCTCAGGTACTTCATTACGAACAATTTGTTGCGCTAAGCCTTCAGCAATCGCTGTTTTACCGACACCAGGTTCCCCAATGAGTACCGGGTTATTTTTCGTCCGGCGACTAAGTACTTCAATCACACGTTGGATTTCTTTAGAACGACCAATAACCGGATCCAAATTATCTTCCCGAGCAATAACCGTTAAGTCACGTGCCAAACTATCTAAAGTCGGTGTAGCTTGCGTATTTGTTTGTCTCCCCGCCCCAGTAGCATCACCGCCGCCTAAGAGCTGTAGAACTTGCTGCCGAGCTTTATTCAAACTAATACCAAGATTACTTAAAACGCGTGCCGCAACTCCTTCGCCTTCACGAATAAGCCCAAGTAAGATATGTTCTGTCCCAACGTAAGTATGGCCTAATTTACGAGCCTCATCCATGGAAAGTTCAATTACTTTTTTCGCACGAGGTGTATATTGGATCGTCGTCACAGCTTTTTCCCCATGCCCAATTAATCCCTCTACCTCTTGCTGCACTTTTTCAGAACTAATTCCCAGTTCATAGAGAGCTTTCGCCGCAATTCCTTCGCCTTCTCTTACAAGCCCTAATAAAATATGTTCTGTTCCTAAATTACTATGATTCAAACGCATCGCCTCTTCTTGTGACAACGCGAGTACTTTCTGAGCTCTTTGCGTAAATCGTCCAAACATCATTGTTGTTTCCTCCTTATCGTAAGCCTCATCATTTATCGCCCAAAATCTCGCGAATCACTTTGGCCCGTATTACTTTCTCTTCTAATTCATCCATATCTCGTCCTGCTTCTCTTCTCAAAAAAGCTGGTTGCGAGAATAGTACCAATTCATTCATTTTTTGGCGAGAAATATGCTCGAAAAATCCTAATTCTACACCAAGTCGTATATCCGATATAGCATCCGCAGCTTCTTTCATAGAAATAATTCGACAATTCATCAATAAACCATATGATCTAAAAACTCTATCTTCAAGTGCAATATGAAATTTTTGCTTCAATGTAGTTCTAGCGACACGCTCTTGCATGATAATTTGTTCCATGACTTGAGTTAAATCTTCCACAATTTCCGCTTCCGTTTTGCCCAGAGTTACTTGATTTGAGACCTGGAAAATATTACTTGCAGGCATGCTACCTTCTCCGTATATGCCTCTTACCACAAAACCTAGGCTCCTAATCGCTTCAAGCACACTTTTAATCCTTTTTGTTGTTACAAGTCCCGGTAAATGTACCATCACAGAAGCGCGCATCCCAGTCCCAATATTAGTCACACAACTCGTCAAATATCCAAACTCTTTATCAAAAGCATAACTAAGCTTCTCTTCCACATAACCATCAATTTGCAACGCTGCCTCTAACGCATCGAATAATCTCAAGCCAGGCGTCATACACTGTATCCGCAAATGATCTTCTTCATTCAACATAATACTCACATTTTCTTCCTCATTTAAAAGAACCGCACCATATTCACTCTTATTCATCATATAAGGACTAATTAAATGTTTTTCCACCAAAAGAGCCTTTTGTAACAAAGAAATTTGATTCATTTTAATCAAAATAAAATTATCATCAAAAACTTCGGCAATATTATCGACAATCTCTTCCTTCTGCTCATAAATCGGAAACTGTTCATCCTTCAAATTCCTAGCAAGCCTAATACGTGAGCTTAAAACGACATCATCGTCATCACCAGCATTTTCTAACCAAGAACTAAGCCGCGGTTCAAATACATTCATTTATCCTCACCTCCAGCTTTCAAAGCCTTGATTTCATCACGGACAACAGCAGCTTCCTCAAACTCCTCATTTTTAACTAGCTTTGCTAACTTTTCTTGTAAACGACTAATTTCATTTTGTACACCTTCCGCTCGTTCAACTTCTGCTGGAACCTTACCAATATGTTTTTTATATCCATTTTGCACTCGACCAATAATCGGTACTAACTGTGCCTCAAAAGCCGAATAACACTCCGGACATCCAACTCGATTAGTCTTTAAAAACTCTTCAAAACTAAGCTGGCAATTCTCACAGACAACCTCTTTCTGCGTATTTTCCTCTTTTTGCAAAAGCGTTAAGAAATCAAGAGCAACCTCACTAAAAGTGTCCATCGCTTTAACTAAATCTTTTTCTGAGGAGAGAGCTTCGTCCGTAGCACAATTCTCGCATAGGTACAATGACTCCACTTTCCCAAGCTCATTTAATTGTTGCAAGGCTATAACTGCTTTATTTTCTCCACATCTTTGACAAATCATCGTCATCACACCTTAATCATATTTCAAAGCAACTAACATCGCCTCTAAAATCCTACTTCTCAAAATATCTCTATCCGGTAAAGGTAAAATTAAAACTTCACGGTCCAATGCCGCAACCATTAATCTTGCTTCTTTCTTCGTTATTACTTCTTCTTCAAGCAACCTCAAAATAACATCTTCAGAAAATGATTGAGAGACCTTTTTATCATGAACCATTGAAATGATTGCTTCTAACAATTGAAGTTTATCATTCATTTTCACTTTAATAATCCGAATATATCCACCACCACCACGTTTGCTTTCAACAATATACCCTCGTTCCATTGTAAATCTAGTGTTTATTACATAGTTAATTTGTGAAGGTACACATTCAAACTTATCTGCAATTTCACTTCTTTTAATTTCAACTGCTTCACTAGATTCCAATACTTGTTTCAAATAAGCTTCTATAATATCAGAAATATTTTTCATTATAAGGAATCTCCTTTCTGTTTTTTGCAAATCATTGACTTTGACTATTTTTGACTTTAATTATACTAGATATCCCCACCTATTAGCAATTTATTTATCTTTTACAAACAAAAAAAGCCCTAAATAATTAGGACTTTTCAAATTGCCCGGCAGCGACCTACTCTCGCAGGGGGAAGCCCCCAACTACCATTGGCGCAGAGAAGCTTAACTACCGTGTTCGGGATGGGAACGGGTGTGACCTTCTCGCCATAACTACCAGACAATATTGAAGTTGTTGAAAGATTGCTCTCTCAAAACTAGAGAAGAAAGTGTTCAGTTAGGTAACTTCGTTTCATTTTTTGGTTAAGTCCTCGATCGATTAGTATTTGTCCGCTCCATGTATCGCTACACTTCCACTCCAAACCTATCTACCTGATCATCTTTCAGGGATCTTACTTTCCGAAGAAATGGGAAATCTCATCTTGAGGGGGGCTTCACGCTTAGATGCTTTCAGCGTTTATCCCTGCCACACATAGCTACCCAGCGATGCTCCTGGCGGAACAACTGGTACACCAGCGGTGTGTCCATCCCGGTCCTCTCGTACTAAGGACAGCTCCTCTCAAATTTCCTGCGCCCGCGACGGATAGGGACCGAACTGTCTCACGACGTTCTGAACCCAGCTCGCGTGCCGCTTTAATGGGCGAACAGCCCAACCCTTGGGACCGACTACAGCCCCAGGATGCGACGAGCCGACATCGAGGTGCCAAACCTCCCCGTCGATGTGGACTCTTGGGGGAGATAAGCCTGTTATCCCCGGGGTAGCTTTTATCCGTTGAGCGATGGCCCTTCCATGCGGAACCACCGGATCACTAAGCCCGACTTTCGTCCCTGCTCGACTTGTCAGTCTCGCAGTCAAGCTCCCTTGTGCCTTTACACTCTGCGAATGATTTCCATCCATTCTGAGGGAACCTTTGGGCGCCTCCGTTACTCTTTAGGAGGCGACCGCCCCAGTCAAACTGCCCACCTGACACTGTCTCCCCACGCGCTAAGCGTGGCGGGTTAGAATGGTCATACAGCCAGGGTAGTATCCCACCATTGCCTCCTCGTATGCTAGCGCACACGTCTCTTCGGCTCCTACCTATCCTGTACAAGCGGTACAAACATTCCATATCAGGTTGCAGTAAAGCTCCACGGGGTCTTTCCGTCCTGTCGCGGGTAACCTGCATCTTCACAGGTACTATAATTTCACCGAGTCTCTCGTTGAGACAGTGCCCAGATCGTTGCGCCTTTCGTGCGGGTCGGAACTTACCCGACAAGGAATTTCGCTACCTTAGGACCGTTATAGTTACGGCCGCCGTTTACTGGGGCTTCAATTCGTACCTTCGCCGAAGCTAAGCACTCCTCTTAACCTTCCAGCACCGGGCAGGCGTCAGCCCCTATACGTCACCTTACGGTTTTGCAGAGACCTGTGTTTTTGCTAAACAGTCGCCTGGGCCTATTCACTGCGGCTCTCTCGGGCTTGCACCCTAATAGAGCACCCCTTCTCCCGAAGTTACGGGGTCATTTTGCCGAGTTCCTTAACGAGAGTTCTCTCGCTCACCTTAGGATTCTCTCCTCATCTACCTGTGTCGGTTTGCGGTACGGGCAGTACTACTCTTCCTAGAGGCTTTTCTTGACAGCGTGAAATCAGGAACTTCCGTACTTAATTTCCTTCCCCATCACAGCTCATGCTTCGCGAGAAGCGGATTTGCCTACTTCTCACACTCACTGCTTGGACGCACATTTCCATTCGTGCGATTCCCTATCCTTCTGTGTCACCCCATCGGTTAAACAATTAGCACTGGTACAGGAATCTCTACCTGTTGTCCATCGCCTACGCCTATCGGCCTCAGCTTAGGTCCCGACTAACCCTGAGCGGACGAGCCTTCCTCAGGAAACCTTAGATATTCGGTGGAAGGGATTCTCACCCTTCTTTCGCTACTCATACCGGCATTCTCACTTCTAAGCGCTCCACCAGTCCTTCCGGTCTGACTTCACCGCCCTTAGAACGCTCTCCTACCACGAACCTCTAAAGAGGTTCATCCACAGTTTCGGTAATATGTTTAGCCCCGGTACATTTTCGGCGCGGGGTCACTCGACCAGTGAGCTATTACGCACTCTTTCAATGGTGGCTGCTTCTAAGCCAACATCCTGGTTGTCTAAGCAACCCCACATCCTTTTCCACTTAACATATATTTGGGGACCTTAACTGGTGGTCTGGGCTGTTTCCCTTTCGACTACGGATCTTATCACTCGCAGTCTGACTCCCGAGTATAAGTACATGGCATTCGGAGTTTATCTGAATTCGGTAACCCGAGAAGGGCCCCTAGTCCAAACAGTGCTCTACCTCCATGACTCTTTACCTCGAGGCTAGCCCTAAAGCTATTTCGGAGAGAACCAGCTATCTCCAAGTTCGATTGGAATTTCTCCGCTACCCACACCTCATCCCCGCACTTTTCAACGTGCGTGGGTTCGGACCTCCAGTAAGTATTACCTTACCTTCATCCTGGACATGGGTAGATCACCTGGTTTCGGGTCTACGACCTGTTACTTATGCGCCCTATTCAGACTCGCTTTCGCTACGGCTCCGCTTTTTCCGCTTAACCTTGCAACAAATCGTAACTCGCCGGTTCATTCTACAAAAGGCACGCTATCACCCATTAACGGGCTCTAACTACTTGTAGGCACACGGTTTCAGGAACTGTTTCACTCCCCTTCCGGGGTGCTTTTCACCTTTCCCTCACGGTACTGGTTCACTATCGGTCACTAGGGAGTATTTAGCCTTGGGAGATGGTCCTCCCGGATTCCGACGGAATTTCACGTGTTCCGCCGTACTCAGGATCCACTCTGGAGGGAAAGCCATTTCAACTACCGGGCTGTTACCGTCTTTGGCGGGCCTTTCCAGACCGCTTCATTTATAACTTTCTTTTGTAACTCCGTATAGAGTGTCCTACAACCCCAAGAAGCAAGCTTCTTGGTTTGGGCTCTTTCCGTTTCGCTCGCCGCTACTCAGGAAATCGATTTTTCTTTCTCTTCCTCCAGGTACTTAGATGTTTCAGTTCCCTGGGTCTGCCTTCCTCACGCTATGTATTCACGTAAGGATACTATCCGACTAAAGATAGTGGGTTCCCCCATTCGGAAATCTCTGGATCAACGCTTACGTACAGCTCCCCAAAGCATATCGGTGTTAGTCCCGTCCTTCTTCGGCTCCTAGTGCCAAGGCATCCACCGTGCGCCCTTTCTAACTTAACCAATTTACTTCTACGAAGTAAAGGTTGTTTTTCTGATTTTCCGTATCAGCGATGATACATCCAATCAGATGAAAGATTCACTTTCAGATGATTCTCGGTTACTTGTGTCATAAATAATAAATTATCTATGCTAACTTTACTAACTTTCTTATCTAGTTTTCAAAGAACAAACATACTGAGAAGTACTAACCTCTCAAAACTGAACAAATAGAGAAGAACGAAAACTCACAGGTTTCCTTTTCCTTAGAAAGGAGGTGATCCAGCCGCACCTTCCGATACGGCTACCTTGTTACGACTTCACCCCAATTATCTGTCCCACCTTCGGCGGCTGGCTCCATAAAGGTTACCCTACCGACTTCGGGTGTTACAAACTCTCGTGGTGTGACGGGCGGTGTGTACAAGGCCCGGGAACGTATTCACCGTGGCATGCTGATCCACGATTACTAGCGATTCCGGCTTCATGTAGGCGAGTTGCAGCCTACAATCCGAACTGAGAATAGTTTTATGGGATTAGCTCCACCTCGCGGCTTCGCGACCCTTTGTACTATCCATTGTAGCACGTGTGTAGCCCAGGTCATAAGGGGCATGATGATTTGACGTCATCCCCACCTTCCTCCGGCTTGCACCGGCAGTCACTTTAGAGTGCCCAACTAAATGCTGGCAACTAAAATCAAGGGTTGCGCTCGTTGCGGGACTTAACCCAACATCTCACGACACGAGCTGACGACAACCATGCACCACCTGTCACTTTGTCCCCGAAGGGAAAGCTCTGTCTCCAGAGTGGTCAAAGGATGTCAAGACCTGGTAAGGTTCTTCGCGTTGCTTCGAATTAAACCACATGCTCCACCGCTTGTGCGGGCCCCCGTCAATTCCTTTGAGTTTCAACCTTGCGGTCGTACTCCCCAGGCGGAGTGCTTAATGCGTTAGCTGCAGCACTAAGGGGCGGAAACCCCCTAACACTTAGCACTCATCGTTTACGGCGTGGACTACCAGGGTATCTAATCCTGTTTGCTCCCCACGCTTTCGCGCCTCAGCGTCAGTTACAGACCAGAGAGTCGCCTTCGCCACTGGTGTTCCTCCACATATCTACGCATTTCACCGCTACACGTGGAATTCCACTCTCCTCTTCTGCACTCCAGTCTTCCAGTTTCCAATGACCCTCCCCGGTTAAGCCGGGGGCTTTCACATCAGACTTAAAAGACCGCCTGCGCGCGCTTTACGCCCAATAAATCCGGACAACGCTTGCCACCTACGTATTACCGCGGCTGCTGGCACGTAGTTAGCCGTGGCTTTCTGGTTAGATACCGTCAAGGGACAAGCAGTTACTCTTATCCTTGTTCTTCTCTAACAACAGTACTTTACGATCCGAAAACCTTCTTCATACACGCGGCGTTGCTCCGTCAGACTTTCGTCCATTGCGGAAGATTCCCTACTGCTGCCTCCCGTAGGAGTCTGGGCCGTGTCTCAGTCCCAGTGTGGCCGATCACCCTCTCAGGTCGGCTATGCATCGTTGCCTTGGTAGGCCATTACCCTACCAACTAGCTAATGCACCGCGGGCCCATCTGTAAGCGATAGCCGAAACCATCTTTCAAAAGCGTGGCATGCGCCACACTTTATCATTCGGTATTAGCCCCGGTTTCCCGGAGTTATCCCCAACTTACAGGCAGGTTGCCCACGTGTTACTCACCCGTCCGCCACTAACATTGGAAGAGCAAGCTCTTCCTCCGTTCGTTCGACTTGCATGTATTAGGCACGCCGCCAGCGTTCGTCCTGAGCCAGGATCAAACTCTCTTTAAAATATAAATTGAATTTGAATACTTATTCAACACCGTGAATAAGATTCCTTGCGTCAAATTGACTTCGCTAGCAATTAAATTACTAGTTTGTTTTGTTGAAAACAGCTTTCTGTTTTCTGCCCTGCGATTACCAGTGAGACTTTACGTCTCATTGCTTTTCGTCTTCTTCTTTGTTCAGTTTTCAAAGGTCACTTTTTCTTCTTCGTTGCCTTTAGCAGCAACTCTTATATCTTACTCTATTCTCTAAACAATGTCAACACATTTTTAGAAATAATTTGGTGGAGCCTAGCGGGATCGAACCGCTGACCTCCTGCGTGCAAAGCAGGCGCTCTCCCAGCTGAGCTAAGGCCCCATAATAAAATTCAAAACAATCGGGAAGACAGGATTCGAACCTGCGACCCCTTGGTCCCAAACCAAGTGCTCTACCAAGCTGAGCTACTTCCCGTTTAATAAAGTGCGCCCAAGAGGAGTCGAACCTCTAACCGCTTGATTCGTAGTCAAGTACTCTATCCAGTTGAGCTATGGGCGCATATAAAAATAATGCCGAGGACCGGAATCGAACCGGTACGGATATCACTATCCGCAGGATTTTAAGTCCTGTGCGTCTGCCAGTTCCGCCACCCCGGCATATTGGAACTTTTGTAAACAAGCGGAAGACGGGGTTCGAACCCGCGACCCCCACCTTGGCAAGGTGATGTTCTACCACTGAACTACTTCCGCATATTTAAAATAAGTGCGGGTGAAGGGACTTGAACCCCCACGCCTCGCGGCGCCAGATCCTAAATCTGGTGCGTCTGCCAATTCCGCCACACCCGCAAAAGTGAGCCGTGCTGGGTTCGAACCAGCGACCCTCTGATTAAAAGTCAGATGCTCTACCAACTGAGCTAACGGCTCTCTACAATAAAAAATATGTATTATTATAAAGTTAATATTAATGGTGCCGGCTGCAAGAGTCGAACTCGCGACCTACTGATTACAAATCAGTTGCTCTACCAACTGAGCTAAGCCGGCATAAAAAATGGAGGTTAACGGGATCGAACCGCTGACCCTCTGCTTGTAAGGCAGATGCTCTCCCAGCTGAGCTAAACCTCCAGAAATACTGCCCGGCAGCGACCTACTCTCGCAGGGGGAAGCCCCCAACTACCATTGGCGCAGAGAAGCTTAACTACCGTGTTCGGGATGGGAACGGGTGTGACCTTCTCGCCATAACTACCAGACAATATTGAAGTTGTTGAAAGATTGCTCTCTCAAAACTAGAGAAGAAAGTGTTCAGTTAGGTAACTTCGTTTCATTTTTTGGTTAAGTCCTCGATCGATTAGTATTTGTCCGCTCCATGTATCGCTACACTTCCACTCCAAACCTATCTACCTGATCATCTTTCAGGGATCTTACTTTCCGAAGAAATGGGAAATCTCATCTTGAGGGGGGCTTCACGCTTAGATGCTTTCAGCGTTTATCCCTGCCACACATAGCTACCCAGCGATGCTCCTGGCGGAACAACTGGTACACCAGCGGTGTGTCCATCCCGGTCCTCTCGTACTAAGGACAGCTCCTCTCAAATTTCCTGCGCCCGCGACGGATAGGGACCGAACTGTCTCACGACGTTCTGAACCCAGCTCGCGTGCCGCTTTAATGGGCGAACAGCCCAACCCTTGGGACCGACTACAGCCCCAGGATGCGACGAGCCGACATCGAGGTGCCAAACCTCCCCGTCGATGTGGACTCTTGGGGGAGATAAGCCTGTTATCCCCGGGGTAGCTTTTATCCGTTGAGCGATGGCCCTTCCATGCGGAACCACCGGATCACTAAGCCCGACTTTCGTCCCTGCTCGACTTGTCAGTCTCGCAGTCAAGCTCCCTTGTGCCTTTACACTCTGCGAATGATTTCCATCCATTCTGAGGGAACCTTTGGGCGCCTCCGTTACTCTTTAGGAGGCGACCGCCCCAGTCAAACTGCCCACCTGACACTGTCTCCCCACGCGCTAAGCGTGGCGGGTTAGAATGGTCATACAGCCAGGGTAGTATCCCACCATTGCCTCCTCGTATGCTAGCGCACACGTCTCTTCGGCTCCTACCTATCCTGTACAAGCGGTACAAACATTCCATATCAGGTTGCAGTAAAGCTCCACGGGGTCTTTCCGTCCTGTCGCGGGTAACCTGCATCTTCACAGGTACTATAATTTCACCGAGTCTCTCGTTGAGACAGTGCCCAGATCGTTGCGCCTTTCGTGCGGGTCGGAACTTACCCGACAAGGAATTTCGCTACCTTAGGACCGTTATAGTTACGGCCGCCGTTTACTGGGGCTTCAATTCGTACCTTCGCCGAAGCTAAGCACTCCTCTTAACCTTCCAGCACCGGGCAGGCGTCAGCCCCTATACGTCACCTTACGGTTTTGCAGAGACCTGTGTTTTTGCTAAACAGTCGCCTGGGCCTATTCACTGCGGCTCTCTCGGGCTTGCACCCTAATAGAGCACCCCTTCTCCCGAAGTTACGGGGTCATTTTGCCGAGTTCCTTAACGAGAGTTCTCTCGCTCACCTTAGGATTCTCTCCTCATCTACCTGTGTCGGTTTGCGGTACGGGCAGTACTACTCTTCCTAGAGGCTTTTCTTGACAGCGTGAAATCAGGAACTTCCGTACTTAATTTCCTTCCCCATCACAGCTCATGCTTCGCGAGAAGCGGATTTGCCTACTTCTCACACTCACTGCTTGGACGCACATTTCCATTCGTGCGATTCCCTATCCTTCTGTGTCACCCCATCGGTTAAACAATTAGCACTGGTACAGGAATCTCTACCTGTTGTCCATCGCCTACGCCTATCGGCCTCAGCTTAGGTCCCGACTAACCCTGAGCGGACGAGCCTTCCTCAGGAAACCTTAGATATTCGGTGGAAGGGATTCTCACCCTTCTTTCGCTACTCATACCGGCATTCTCACTTCTAAGCGCTCCACCAGTCCTTCCGGTCTGACTTCACCGCCCTTAGAACGCTCTCCTACCACGAACCTCTAAAGAGGTTCATCCACAGTTTCGGTAATATGTTTAGCCCCGGTACATTTTCGGCGCGGGGTCACTCGACCAGTGAGCTATTACGCACTCTTTCAATGGTGGCTGCTTCTAAGCCAACATCCTGGTTGTCTAAGCAACCCCACATCCTTTTCCACTTAACATATATTTGGGGACCTTAACTGGTGGTCTGGGCTGTTTCCCTTTCGACTACGGATCTTATCACTCGCAGTCTGACTCCCGAGTATAAGTACATGGCATTCGGAGTTTATCTGAATTCGGTAACCCGAGAAGGGCCCCTAGTCCAAACAGTGCTCTACCTCCATGACTCTTTACCTCGAGGCTAGCCCTAAAGCTATTTCGGAGAGAACCAGCTATCTCCAAGTTCGATTGGAATTTCTCCGCTACCCACACCTCATCCCCGCACTTTTCAACGTGCGTGGGTTCGGACCTCCAGTAAGTATTACCTTACCTTCATCCTGGACATGGGTAGATCACCTGGTTTCGGGTCTACGACCTGTTACTTATGCGCCCTATTCAGACTCGCTTTCGCTACGGCTCCGCTTTTTCCGCTTAACCTTGCAACAAATCGTAACTCGCCGGTTCATTCTACAAAAGGCACGCTATCACCCATTAACGGGCTCTAACTACTTGTAGGCACACGGTTTCAGGAACTGTTTCACTCCCCTTCCGGGGTGCTTTTCACCTTTCCCTCACGGTACTGGTTCACTATCGGTCACTAGGGAGTATTTAGCCTTGGGAGATGGTCCTCCCGGATTCCGACGGAATTTCACGTGTTCCGCCGTACTCAGGATCCACTCTGGAGGGAAAGCCATTTCAACTACCGGGCTGTTACCGTCTTTGGCGGGCCTTTCCAGACCGCTTCATTTATAACTTTCTTTTGTAACTCCGTATAGAGTGTCCTACAACCCCAAGAAGCAAGCTTCTTGGTTTGGGCTCTTTCCGTTTCGCTCGCCGCTACTCAGGAAATCGATTTTTCTTTCTCTTCCTCCAGGTACTTAGATGTTTCAGTTCCCTGGGTCTGCCTTCCTCACGCTATGTATTCACGTAAGGATACTATCCGACTAAAGATAGTGGGTTCCCCCATTCGGAAATCTCTGGATCAACGCTTACGTACAGCTCCCCAAAGCATATCGGTGTTAGTCCCGTCCTTCTTCGGCTCCTAGTGCCAAGGCATCCACCGTGCGCCCTTTCTAACTTAACCAATTTACTTCTACGAAGTAAAGGTTGTTTTTCTGATTTTCCGTATCAGCGATGATACATCCAATCAGATGAAAGATTCACTTTCAGATGATTCTCGGTTACTTGTGTCATAAATAATAAATTATCTATGCTAACTTTACTAACTTTCTTATCTAGTTTTCAAAGAACAAACATACTGAGAAGTACTAACCTCTCAAAACTGAACAAATAGAGAAGAACGAAAACTCACAGGTTTCCTTTTCCTTAGAAAGGAGGTGATCCAGCCGCACCTTCCGATACGGCTACCTTGTTACGACTTCACCCCAATTATCTGTCCCACCTTCGGCGGCTGGCTCCATAAAGGTTACCCTACCGACTTCGGGTGTTACAAACTCTCGTGGTGTGACGGGCGGTGTGTACAAGGCCCGGGAACGTATTCACCGTGGCATGCTGATCCACGATTACTAGCGATTCCGGCTTCATGTAGGCGAGTTGCAGCCTACAATCCGAACTGAGAATAGTTTTATGGGATTAGCTCCACCTCGCGGCTTCGCGACCCTTTGTACTATCCATTGTAGCACGTGTGTAGCCCAGGTCATAAGGGGCATGATGATTTGACGTCATCCCCACCTTCCTCCGGCTTGCACCGGCAGTCACTTTAGAGTGCCCAACTAAATGCTGGCAACTAAAATCAAGGGTTGCGCTCGTTGCGGGACTTAACCCAACATCTCACGACACGAGCTGACGACAACCATGCACCACCTGTCACTTTGTCCCCGAAGGGAAAGCTCTGTCTCCAGAGTGGTCAAAGGATGTCAAGACCTGGTAAGGTTCTTCGCGTTGCTTCGAATTAAACCACATGCTCCACCGCTTGTGCGGGCCCCCGTCAATTCCTTTGAGTTTCAACCTTGCGGTCGTACTCCCCAGGCGGAGTGCTTAATGCGTTAGCTGCAGCACTAAGGGGCGGAAACCCCCTAACACTTAGCACTCATCGTTTACGGCGTGGACTACCAGGGTATCTAATCCTGTTTGCTCCCCACGCTTTCGCGCCTCAGCGTCAGTTACAGACCAGAGAGTCGCCTTCGCCACTGGTGTTCCTCCACATATCTACGCATTTCACCGCTACACGTGGAATTCCACTCTCCTCTTCTGCACTCCAGTCTTCCAGTTTCCAATGACCCTCCCCGGTTAAGCCGGGGGCTTTCACATCAGACTTAAAAGACCGCCTGCGCGCGCTTTACGCCCAATAAATCCGGACAACGCTTGCCACCTACGTATTACCGCGGCTGCTGGCACGTAGTTAGCCGTGGCTTTCTGGTTAGATACCGTCAAGGGACAAGCAGTTACTCTTATCCTTGTTCTTCTCTAACAACAGTACTTTACGATCCGAAAACCTTCTTCATACACGCGGCGTTGCTCCGTCAGACTTTCGTCCATTGCGGAAGATTCCCTACTGCTGCCTCCCGTAGGAGTCTGGGCCGTGTCTCAGTCCCAGTGTGGCCGATCACCCTCTCAGGTCGGCTATGCATCGTTGCCTTGGTAGGCCATTACCCTACCAACTAGCTAATGCACCGCGGGCCCATCTGTAAGCGATAGCCGAAACCATCTTTCAAAAGCGTGGCATGCGCCACACTTTATCATTCGGTATTAGCCCCGGTTTCCCGGAGTTATCCCCAACTTACAGGCAGGTTGCCCACGTGTTACTCACCCGTCCGCCACTAACATTGGAAGAGCAAGCTCTTCCTCCGTTCGTTCGACTTGCATGTATTAGGCACGCCGCCAGCGTTCGTCCTGAGCCAGGATCAAACTCTCTTTAAAATATAAATTGAATTTGAATACTTATTCAACACCGTGAATAAGATTCCTTGCGTCAAATTGACTTCGCTAGCAATTAAATTACTAGTTTGTTTTGTTGAAAACAGCTTTCTGTTTTCTGCCCTGCGATTACCAGTGAGACTTTACGTCTCATTGCTTTTCGTCTTCTTCTTTGTTCAGTTTTCAAAGGTCACTTTTTCTTCTTCGTTGCCTTTAGCAGCAACTCTTATATCTTACTCTATCTAGTTAACAAAGTCAAGATGTTTTTTCAAAAAAATTTAATTTCTTGATGAACATTTTGTGTTTGTTTAACTGGAACGTTTATAAATATATCATGTTTTTATAGGGATTGCAAGCATATTTTTGAGAAAAAGTTTCTCTTTGGCAAATTTGTTTTTTTCTGGGAAAACAACAAAATCCAGAACCGATATAATCAGCTCTGGATTTTTAATTAGTCGCGGTGTTTCATAGTTGGGAATAATAGGATATCACGAATAGACGGGGCATCTGTTAATAGCATTACTAGACGATCAATACCTATTCCAAGTCCACCAGTTGGCGGTAGACCGTATTCTAAAGCTTCAAGGAAATCTGCATCCATTCCGTGTGCTTCATCATTACCTTGCTCACGTTCTTTCATTTGCGCTTCAAAGCGTTCTCTTTGATCAATTGGATCGTTTAATTCTGAGAATGCATTTGCATGTTCACGACCAACGATAAATAATTCAAAACGGTCAGTAAAACGTTCATCTTCTTTGTTTTTCTTCGCTAATGGGGAAATTTCCACCGGATGCCCGTAAACAAAGGTTGGTTGAACGAGCTTTTCTTCTACGTATGTTTCGAAAAACTCATTAAGAATGTGCCCGTATGTCATGTGTTCCGTTACTGGCACATCATGTTTTTTTGCTAGTTCAAGCGCTTCTTCATCGGAAGTTACGTTCCAAAAATCCACTCCTACGTATTCTTTTACAGCATCTGCCATGTGGATACGGCGCCAGTTAGGAGTTAAATCTACTTTGTATTCACCGTATGTTATTTCTGTTGTTCCATTTACTTGTTTACATACCGTGGATACTAAACCTTCTACCAGATCCATAACATCTTCATAATCTTCGTATGCTGCATAGGATTCTAGCATTGTAAATTCTGGGTTATGACGCGTGGATGTTCCTTCATTACGGAAAACACGGCCAATTTCGTACACTTTATCCATCCCACCAACGATTAGACGTTTTAAGTGTAGTTCTAAAGCGATTCGTAAGTATAATTCCATATCAAGCGCATTATGGTGCGTGATAAATGGTTTTGCAGCAGCACCACCAGCAATTGTATGAAGCACCGGAGTTTCTACTTCTAAGAATCCTTGGTTATCCATATAATCACGAGTGTATTTCAAGATTTTACTGCGCATCACAAAGCGATTTTGACTTTCTTCGTTTGTGATTAAGTCTAAATAGCGTTGACGATAGCGTTGTTCTACGTCTTTTAAACCATGATATTTATCAGGAAGTGGACGTAACGATTTGGAAAGCAAAGTGAATTCCGTTGCTTTAACAGAAAGTTCACCTGTATTAGTACGGAAAATAGTTCCTTTTATACCAATAATGTCACCTAGATCCGCTAATTTGAAGACTGCGTAAGCATCTTCGCCAATCGCATCTTTACGGATATAGATTTGTAATTGATGGAAACGGTCTTGAATATGTGTGAAACCTACCTTACCCTTTACACGCTTTGTCATAATACGACCTGCTACAGAAACTTCAATAGCAGCTTCTTCAAGTTCTTCTTTTGATTTATCAGCGAATTTTGTTTCGATTTCTTCCGGGCTGATGGAACGGATGAATTTTTCGCCAAAAGGATCTATGCCTTCTTCGCGCAATGTGTCCACTTTTTCACGACGGACGATGAGTTGGTCATTTAGTTCTTCATGATTCTCGTTACTCATATAGGTACACTCCTATTCTATTCATTTCTACAGATGTTTCCATTATACGCTTTTTCGGTCTGGTTTTTCTAGTATAAATTTAAAAATTGCCCCGAAATCTCGAGGCAATCCTAATTAGTCTTGTTTCGCTAATGCTTTTTCTTCATATTGAAGAACAAATTCATTTAAAATTGCTTCCATCTCTGATTGTTTTGTCGCTTGGTTAGCAGCCACTTTCGCGCGAGTGCTTCCGCGAGCTCCTTTTAGATAATAAGCTGCGTGTTGTCTAAATTCACGAACTGCAATGTTTTCTCCTTTTAACTCGACTAAGCGGTTTAGGTGTAGCATGGCAGTTTGCATTTTTTCGCGTGGTTCTGGTTCTGGGAGAAGTTCGCCTGTTTCTAGGAATTTCACCGTGCGATAAATCATCCACGGATTTCCAAGTGCAGCTCGACCAATCATTACTCCATCTGCTCCAGTATGTTCTAAAATTCGTTTGGCATCTTCTGGGGTTCTCACGTCCCCATTTGCCATGAACGGGATTTTCAGTTCGCGTTTTACGTCTCTTAGTACATCCCAGTTCGCACTACCTTCGTACATTTGCACACGAGTACGGCCGTGCATTGCAACAGCTGCAGCTCCGGCACGTTCAGCAGCAAGTGCATTTTCGATAGCAAAGACATGTTCTTCGTCCCAGCCGATACGCATTTTCACTGTTACGGGTTTATCAACAGCATCCACTACAGCAGCTACCATGTCGTACACTTTATTTGGATCAAGTAGCCATTTTGCTCCAGCTTCACATTTGATAATCTTATTTACCGGGCAACCCATATTAATATCAATAATATCGGCTGTTGTGTTTTCAGCTACGAATTTCGCGGCTTCCACAAGCGTTTCTTTCTCGCCACCGAAAATTTGCAGGCTCAGTGGTTTTTCTTTTTCATCAATATATAGCATATCAAGTGTTTTAGCATTACGGTATGCGATTCCTTTGTCGCTGATCATTTCACAGCAAACGAGGCCTGCTCCGAATTCTTTGACTGTTAGACGAAATGCGGAATTGGATATACCTGCCATCGGCGCCACAACTACTTGGTTCTTAATTTCTACGTTACCTATTTTAAACATTAATGGTAAAACCCCTTCCTCTTAAATTGCGCTAGTGCTATGTTATCATAATCAGTTTTTTCTGCAAGTGCCAATTTTACCAGTTGACTTGATTTTTTATTTTCCGAACACCTTGTTCTTCCAAAAGGGCCGGATTCTCTACAAGATTGCTTTTTTCTGGTGAAATTTCTATTAATGGAATCATCACAAAAGCACGTTCTTTCATATAAGGATGTGGGATTTTTAGCTTTTCTGTATCGGTTTTAACATCATCATATAATAAAACATCAATATCAATGAGTCGCGGACCCCACTTAAATAATCGAACTCGCCCCAATTCAAGTTCGAGCGCAAGGCAAAAATCTAATAAATCAATTGGTGGAAAGTCCGTTTCAATTTCTACAGCGATATTTAAAAATGCTGCTTGATCTTCGTAACCTACTGCATCTGTTTCGTATACGCTAGATACGTTGGTGATATTAATTTTATCTGAGGCAGCTAAACCACTTAGTGCGTCATTTAAATTTTCTAAACGTTCGCCAATGTTTGTACCAATTGACAGAAATGCTTTAGCCATTCAAATCTCTTCTTTTACGTTCAATTTCTACTGCAACAGAATCATAATGTCCCGGAATTGGAGGATTTGGTTTAATAAGTTTTACAGTCACTTCTTCTAATAGAGGATAACCAGTTAAAACTTCCGTTGCAATTTTTTCGGCAAGCGCCTCGATTAATTTGAATGGCGTTCCTTCTACTATTTCTTTTACTGTTTCATATACGTCTGCATAGCTGACTGTATCTTCTACGCTATCTGATATTCCCGCTTTTTTGGTAGAAAGTCCAAGAATTAGTGACACGCGAAATGTTTGCCCCAGTTTTGTTTCCTCTTTCAAAACTCCGTGGTATCCGTAAAACACTAATTCGTTTAAATAAATTTTATCCAACTAAAGCACCTCTTTATAAATTTGTAATATCTAATTTGCCCGTGATTGCATCTGTCATTCGCACCATACGTGCAATTGGAAGTACATCATGGACACGAGTAATTGTACAACCTTTCGAAAATCCATAGACAGTTGTTGCTCCAGTTCCTTCCATTCTATCTCCAGGAGTAGTTCCTAGGACGAGCCCAATAGTTGACTTCCTGCTCGTACCGAGTAAAACCTCGTAACCAAGTGCGACTATCTCATCAATCCGTCGTAACACTTCTAAATTCTGAGCAGGTGTCTTAACAAAACCAAAACCTGGATCGAGAATAATATGCTCGTCTGGTACTGATGCTGCTTTAGCTATGGCAATACTTTCTAACAAGTCTTTTTTCACATCTTCTAAAAAATTGTCGTATTGCGCGTTCTCACGATTGTGCATTAAACAAATCGGTACATCGTATTTTGCAGCAACTTCGGCAATTTTCGGTTCTTTTTTCGCACCCCACTGGTCATTTATCATATCAGCTCCCGCTAAGATAGCCTGTTCCGCTACTTCAGCACGCCAAGAATCAACGGAAATCCATATATCGGGTAATTTCGTCCTGACAGCTTTAATGACCGGTATAATTCGGGCAAGTTCTTCATCGGGGGTTACTTCCGAAAAACCAGGACGAGTAGATATTCCTCCAACGTCAATAATCGCTGCTCCATCTTCCGCCATTTGTAACGCTCGAGCCACCGCTTCTTCTACTTGCATATATTTCCCGCCATCTGAAAAAGAATCTGGCGTAACATTCAATATCCCCATGACCATACCTAGGTGATCCCTTTTCCACTTCTTCAAGCCCAAACACCTCTTTCCGAGATTTATTATAGCAGAATTTAGTGATTTTAGCGCACAAAAAAACCGATGCGGAAAAGGGAGTAAACCGCATCGGTCAAAAAAGGGAGTTTGGGATTTTCATTCTAAAAGGGGGGAGAAGAATGAAAATGTTTTGTTTGTTGTTAGCTTATGACTATATATTAACCAAGTTTTCGGTGGATACGCTGTGATATTTGTTAAAGTTTCATGAGATTTCTCGGTTTTTCTTTTCATTTTTTGCATCAAAAAACCAGTGTGGAAAAAGGGAGTAAACCACACTGGTCAAAAAGGGAGTTTGGGATTTTCATTCTAAAAAGGGGAAAGAATGAAAATGTTTTGCTTGTTGTTAGCTTATGACTATATATTAACCAAGTTTTCGGTGGATACGCTGTGATATTTGTTAAAGTTTCATGAGATTTCTCGGTTTTTCTTTTCATTTTTTGCATCAAAAAACCAGTGTGGAAAAAGGGAGTAAACCACACTGGTCAAAAAGGGAGTTTGGGATTTTCATTCTAAAAAGGGGAAAGAATGAAAATGTTTTGCTTGTTGTTAGCTTATAACTATATATTAACCAAGTTTTTGGTGGATACGCTGTGACTTTTGTTAAAGTTTCATGAGATTTCTCGGTTTTTCTTTTCATTTTTCGCATCAAAAAACCAGTGTGGAAAAAGGGAGTAAACCACACTGGTCAAAAAGGGAGTTTGGGATCTTCATTCTAAAAGGGGAAAGAATGAAAATGTTTTGCTTGTTGTTAGCTTATGACTATATATTAACCAAGAAAAGAAAGTTTCTGCTGTGCATTTGATTAGAAAATAGTAAGAAATGCATTTATTTTTTTTCATAAAAAAGAACCTAGAAAATCTAGGCTCTCTGATTATTAATCTTCAAAATTATAAAGCGGCGTGCTTAAGTAGCGTTCGCCATTACTCGCAACGATTGCGAGTACTTTTTTGCCAGCACCAAGTTCTTTCGCAAGGTCTAGAGCTGCTTTAATAGTTGCTCCGGAAGAAATACCCACTAAAATACCTTCTTTTTTCGCTACTTCACGCGCTGTTTCTAGGGCATCTTCGCTTGAAACTTTTAGAATGCCGTCATATACTTTTGTATCTAACGTATCTGGAACGAAGCCAGCACCGATACCTTGAATTTTATGTGGAGATGGAGAACCGCCACTAAGTACTGGGGATTCTTCTGGTTCAAGGGCATAGATTTTAACGTCTGGGTAGTTCTTTTTAAGTACGTGTCCTACACCAGTTACTGTTCCGCCTGTTCCCACTCCCGCGATGAAAGCATCTAAGCCATCTTTACCGAAAGCTTCAACGATTTCTGGTCCAGTTGTTTCTTCATGAACAGCTGGGTTTGCTGGGTTGTGGAATTGTTGTGGAACAAAATAGTTATTTTCTTTTGCAAGTTCCTCCGCTTTAGCAATTGCACCTTTCATGCCATCTGGTCCCGGTGTTAAAACTAATTTCGCACCGTAAGCTTGAAGTAATTTACGACGTTCTAAGCTCATTGTTTCTGGCATTACGAAAATTGCTTGGTAACCTTTGGCTGCTGCTACCATTGCTAGGCCGATACCTGTATTTCCGCTAGTTGGCTCAATAATTGTGTCACCCGGTTTTAATGCACCAGATTTTTCAGCGCTTTCGATCATTGCATTAGCAATACGGTCTTTTACGCTACCACCCGGATTTTGAAATTCTAATTTTACGTATACATCCGCGCTTCCTGCTTCTGGCAAACGATTAAGTTTCACAATAGGTGTCTTTCCAATTAAATCAGTGATTGAATTTGCAATTGTCATTATTAAAGCACTCCTATCTATTTTAGGTCTTTCATCTAGTTTAATTAATTCCGACCTGTTTTGTCAAGTTTAACCTCTTTTAAAAAGGAGCAACCAATTAGGCGCTCCTTTTTCTTTATTTTGCTTCTTCATACAACGTTTCTAATTCTTCTTCTGAGAAATCATAAGTGTTTCGGCAAAAATGGCATTCTGCTTCTGCGCCATGATCCTCTTCTATCATGGAACGAATTTCTTCTTTTCCAAGTGAAATGATTGCACTGCCAAAGCGTTCTTTGGAACAGTTACATTCAAAAGAAACTGGGATTTTTTCTAAAATTTGTAATTTATCTTCTCCGCCCGCTAGTTTAGCTAGGATAGATTCAGGAGTTTCGCCCGCTTCAATCATTCTAGAAACTGTTGGTAGAGCCATCAGATTTTTTTCGATTTCATCAATGATTTCGTCTGTCGCGCCAGGAAGTAGTTGCAACATGAAACCACCTGCCGCTTCAATCGTATCATCTGGATTAACAAGCACTCCTACACCGACGGAAGAGTTTATTTGTTCGGATGTTGCTAAGTAATACGTAAAATCTTCGCCAATTTCACCTGAAACAATTGGTGTTTGTCCGGTGAAATTTTCGCCAAAGCCTAAATCTTTTACAACCGAAAGCATACCGGATGTCCCAACCCCGCGGCGGACATCTAGTTTTCCAGCTTCATTTAGTTCGCTGAAATGAACGTGTGGATTTGTTACGTATCCTCTGATTTGGCCTTGTGCATTACTATCAGCAACGATTGGACCAATTGGACCGTCCCCTTCGATTTTAACAGTGATTTTTTGATCTTCTTTTTGCATTGCTCCAAGGAAAAGCGTCCCTGTCATCGTTCTGCCAAGTGCGGCAGAGGAAACTGACCATGTATCATGTCTTCTTTGCGCTTCTTTGATTGTTTCGGTTGTTACTGCTGCATATACACGCGCCATGCCATCGTAGGCTAACGCTTTAACTAAATAATCACTCATTATATAAAACTCCTTTTATTTTTCTGTAGTCGGTTTGTTTCTTCTATATAGAAGTTCTAGACCTTTTAATGTTAAAAATGGATCTAAAATGTCTACTGCGGAAGATTTTTCTGTTATCATCCGAGCGAGCCCGCCTGTTGCAACTACTACTGGGCTTGCGTTGGATTGCTTTTTCATTTCTGCGATAATCCCTTCGCATTGGCCTACAAAACCGTAAAAAATACCCGCTTGCATAGATGACACGGTGGATTTACCGATGATTTGGCTAGATTCAGCAATATCTACACGAGGAAGTTTTGCGGCACGGTTATAGAGGGCTTCGGTCGAAATCATAATGCCTGGAGCAATCGCGCCACCTTGGTATACACCTGATTCATCGATATAGCAAAATGTGGTTGCAGTGCCAAAATCGACTACGATAACCGGGGTACCGTATTCTTCAGATGCAGCTACGGCGTTTACGATTCGGTCAGATCCAATTTCGCGCGGATTATCTACTTTGAGATTTAAACCAGTTTTTATTCCTGGACCAACGATTAATGGTCGGATATTAAAATAACGTACACACATTGTTTCCATCGCGTGCATAATTGGTGGAACGACGGACGAAATAATAATTCCTTGAATATCAGAAGGCGTTAAATTTGCATGCGAAAAAAAGTTCAAGACTGTCATTCCTAATTCATCAGATGTGCGGTGACGATCTGTTGTCATGCGCCAATGTTTTAGAAGCTTTTGTTTTTCATAAACTCCGACAGTACAATTAGTATTGCCAACGTCAATTACAAGTATCATAAGTATAAATACCGTCCTTTAGAAGATTTTTCTAACGTATCATAACATGTTTTACTTAAAAATCCGAATAATATAGCTTCAAAAAAGAGACTGGGAAAGCCCAGCCTCTTTGATTTTATTCGTCTTTTTTATCGTTTGGCGTTTGCTCAATGTTTGGAGCATCTTCCGAAGTGACTTCTTTTGGTTCTTCTTGAGTTTCTTCGACTTTTTCTTCTTCTTTTAACTCTTCTCTTTCTTCTTCAAAAGATTTACCTGCTACTTCTTCGTCTTTTTCGGAAGGATATTCTGCTTCTACGTCAATCGTATCGATATCTGGAGGCATTACACCGTCATCAAATAGGGAACGAATTTGGCGAGCATCTAAAGTTTCTACTTTTAGTAATGTTTCCGCGATAAGTTTATGTTGTTCTTGATGTTCGGTAATGATTGTTTTAGCGCGGTCATAACAGTAGCGGATTAAGCTTTGAACTTCTGTATCAATTTCGTAGGCGATTTTATCGGAATATCCTTTGTCGCTACCGAAATCGCGGCCCATAAATACTTGACCGTTACCAGAAGTAAATTGAAGTGGTCCAATCTTATCACTCATACCCCATTCAGTTACCATGCGGCGAGCAAGTTCGGTTGCACGTTCAAAGTCATTACTTGCACCTGTTGTTACTTCACCGAAAGTAACTTCTTCGGCTACGCGTCCACCGAGTAAACCAGTAATACGGTCCATTAACTCAGCTTTCGTCATTAAGAAGCGATCTTCTTTTGGTAACATTACAGCATAACCACCAGCTTGCCCACGAGGAACAATGGTAACTTTATGCACGACTTCCGCTTCATCAAGTACCATTCCGACGATTACGTGACCACCTTCATGATAAGCGACTGTGCGGCGTTCTTTTTCAGAGATAACACGATTTTTCTTAGCTGGGCCGGCAATTACGCGGTCGCTAGCTTCATCGAGATCACTCATATCTATTTCTTTCTTATCGGAACGAGCTGCAACGAGTGCGGCTTCATTCAGTAAGTTTTCTAAATCGGCACCAGAGAATCCTGGCGTACGTTGAGCGATTGCTTTTAGATCAACACTTTTAGCAAGTGGTTTGTTACGAGCATGAACACGAAGTACTGCTTCACGGCCTTTCACGTCTGGACGATCAACCATGATTTGGCGGTCAAAACGGCCTGGACGAAGAAGCGCTGGGTCAAGTACGTCTGCACGGTTAGTTGCTGCAATAATGATGATACCTTCATTGCCGCCGAAACCATCCATTTCAACTAGTAATTGGTTTAGGGTTTGTTCACGTTCATCGTGACCGCCGCCCATTCCAGCTCCACGTTGACGACCAACTGCATCAATTTCATCAATGAAAATGATACATGGTGCATTTTTCTTCGCATTTTCGAATAAGTCACGGACACGGCTTGCACCGACACCGACAAACATTTCTACAAAGTCTGAACCTGAGATAGAGAAGAATGGCACGCCTGCTTCACCAGCAACTGCACGAGCTAGCAAGGTTTTACCAGTACCCGGAGGACCTACTAAAAGAACACCTTTTGGAATACGTGCGCCAAGTTCCGCAAATTTGCGCGGATCTTTTAGGAATTCTACTACTTCAACAAGTTCTTGTTTTTCCTCGTCTGCTCCAGCTACATCTGTGAAGCGAACTTTCTTCTTGTCGTCGTTGTAAAGTTTGGCTTTACTTTTACCAAAGCTCATTACTTTACCACCGCCGCCACCTTGAGACTGGCTCATTAGGAAGAAGAAGAGGATGAAGATAATTACAAAAGGTACAATAGAAGTTAGGAATGTAACCCAACCGCTGTTTTGTTTGGCAGGCACTACATTCATTTTCACGTCTTCTTTATCTAGCGTTTTTTGTAAATCGCCTAGAGAAGTATCACTATTTAAAGCGTATGTTGTGAAAGCAGTGCTACTTGTTTTGCTTTGTCCAAGACCAGTTTTTTTGTCGTCGGAACTTTTATCACTAGATTTAAATTCCCCATTGATTGTATAAACACTACGGTCTGGCTGTATTTCTACGGATTTAACTTTACCATCTTCTAACTTACTCACAAATTCTGAATAGCTAATATCTTTGGCTGCCTCTTTGTTTGAGTTAAATGAAGCAACAATCCCGATAATAACAAGGAATATTATGACATAAAATATCGCATTTCTAAAAAACCTGTTCATTCCTTACCTCCTCCCACGCAAGAGCTTGGATTCTTACTTTTTCTGGACTTTTACCCCTTTAAAAGTTGTTTTTGGCTAATAGCAGATTTAGAAACAATGTTTTCTTCCCCTGATTATTAAAAACACATCCGTTTCGCTTTTCTCTTACGAAGTTATTCTATTATTAATATAGATTTTTTAATATTTATTGATACTATTTTCACCTTCGAAAACTAAGATTAATGATAGCATACCGAATCTCGATTGCCCACTATTTTGCATGTTTGACATCAATTTTTTGTTTTCGTTTTCTGAAAAGCTATCTATTACATTTTAACAAAATATAGTTCTGTTTGTTAATTAATTTCACTCGCTGTAAATTTCTGGTTTTAAAATACCAATATATGGTAGATTGCGGTAACGTTCTGCATAATCCAAACCATATCCAACGACGAATTCATTTGGTACGACAAAGCCTACATAATCCGCTTCAATTTCTACATTTCGCCCAGCTGGTTTATCAAGTAAAGTAACCAACTTAACTGATTTTGCTTTGCGGTATTTGATTAGGTCTACTAGATAACTAAGTGTACGTCCGCTATCAATGATATCTTCAATTACAAGTACATCGCGACCTTCTACTGACGCATTAAGGTCTTTAATGATTTTTACTTCACCCGATGATACAGTACCATTTCCATAACTGGATACGTCCATGAAGTCCATTTCTAAGTATGTGTCTACTCTTTTAAGTAAATCAGTCATAAAAGGAGTTGCACCTTTTAATACCCCAACTACTAATGGGTTACGTCCTTCATATTCTGTTGTTAACTCACGACCTAGTTCACGAATTTTCTCTTGTAATTCGTCCTCCGATATCAGCACTTTCTGAATATCATTATGCATGCTCTCGTTTCCTCCTATATTTCGAGTGTACCTAATAATGTATTGCTTTTTGCTACGACTAAATTCTCGGTCATATGCAGACTTCTTCACACCGGGAACCCAAAGGATTTTTCCAGTATAGTCCGTTATCACAGGGAGTTTGTCGCGTTCTTGCCTTGGTATCTTGGCATCGATGAAAATATCTTTGAGTTTCTTACTACCTGCTTGTCCTTTCATCGTCATCCTGTCGCCGTTCACACGGTTTCGAACAATTAAAGGAAGTATTATCTCTTCAGCATCCAGTAGCATTCCATTTAGCCCATTTGTTTGAACAACGGAACTCTTTAACTTTAAACGGATACTTGCTTTATTATCTAATTCAATGCGGTCATTCAGTTCTAATTGATGATAAAACTCGGAAGGAGCTTCTCTTTCTCCAAATTGAAAATGGAGTTTATCGTATGCTCTGTTTGCAATGAGTTTATTTGGTAAATCAATCGAACTAGATGGATTGTCGCTTTGAATCATTTGGATAATCTGATATATGTGATTTACCGTAATAAAACTGGCATCTTCATTGTACAGATATCTCAATAGTAAATGAATTGCGCGGCGTTGTAAAGGATTCGCTTCATTTTTAAAGCTACTAAGTAAAAGTGTTGTCTGTTTGCCGTTTTTGATGAGGTTTTTCTTCAATAAATCACTCGCAAGTGCCTCCAAAAATTGGAAGTCTTCGCTTGTTTCTTCTGAAAATCTTTCGAAGTGCGAATAGACTGCTGGATTTTCTTGCTTTAAAAATGGTAAAAGTTGTGCTCTGTAACGATTTCTTGTGTATTCTTGACTAGTATTTGATTCATCAATTTCGTATGCTAATTCATGTTTCTGGGCGTAATCAATAATTTCTGCTTTTGTAATTGGTAAAAAAGGACGGATTGCTTGCCCTCCTTTTAACTCGCGCTTCGGCTGTATACCTGACCATCCGATGCTAGCACTTCCGCGAACTAGTCGCATTAAGATTGTTTCGATTTGGTCATCTGCATGGTGCGCGAGCACTAGTTTGTTTATGTTTTTCTCAGTCATTACTTTCTCAAAGAAATCATACCTGACAATGCGAGCTGTTTCTTCAAGGCCTTTCTGCAAGCTTTGGGCTCGACTTTTTATGTCTACTTCTTCTATGTAAAAAGGAATGCCCTGCCTCTCGCAAAAAGTTTCGACGACGCGTTGTTCTTTTGCTGCATTCTCTCTTAATTGGTGATTTAAATGCGCGACGGAAATTGCTTCTTTTGGGACTAAATCTGAATTCCATAAAAAATGCAGTAACGCCAAAGAATCCGGACCGCCAGAAACTGCCACAAGCAATTTATCATCGGATCGGATTAAATCATGTTTCTCGATATACTTATGTACTCGTTTTTCGGTGTCATCCATTCAAGAAAACCTTCCTTCGAAATTCGGCTCTCACATTTTTTATTAAAAAGTGCACCGTATTAATGATCCAATACGGTGCATCTACTTTACAATTAATTTTAGCGTATTAGCCGCGTTTTGCTCCTCGGCCGCCACGTTTAGATTCTGTTTGGCGTTTGATAGTAGTGAGTCTTTCATCACTATCTTTCAAGAATTTAGACATTATATCTTCAAAGCTCTCGGCTGGTTTCACATAGTTCCCAGCAGGTTTTTTGTTGTATTTTGGTTTACGATCGTAACTTTTCTCTGGACGGTCCGGACGATCTACTGCTTTACGAATGGACAGACCAATCTTACCATCATCACCAATATTCATTACTTTAACAGTAACTTCATCCCCTACAGTTAAGATGTCATTAATGTCTTTAACATAGTTATCTGCTACCTCACTAATATGGACTAAACCTGTTTTGCCACCTTCTAGCTCCACAAATGCTCCAAAATTAGTAATCCCAGTAACTTTCCCTTGTAACTTGTTGCCTACTTCGATCGACATAAAAAAATGCGTCCTCCTTAAAATATCACTCTATTGCTTAATTATAGCTATAATAAAAAGAGTGTCAAACAGTCAAACTTACAAACTCCCAAAATACTCAACTCTATTTCCCTTTGATTTTACCATGGAGAATGACGGCTCGGCTCTGACTTACTCTTTTTGTTTCGAATTCTCTTCTGGAATATTAAAAATAATTTCTCCGTCTTTGGACAGGTAATATTCACTCCTTGCTAATTTAGCTATGTAATCATCATTGTGAAGTTTCTTGATTTGCTCATTTAGCGAGTCTTGTTCGTCCTTCATTGCAACCATTTTCTTATCCACTTGCACTTGCTTTTCTTTTTTCTCTTTGAGCGTCAACACTTGTTTAGTGTACGTGATGGTTAATAGTCCACCCACCACAGCAAAGATAATAGCCATAAAAGCAAGTCTACGGAACAGGGCAATGCGGCGACGACTACGAGTTTTTTTCATTGTTGCAGTATCTTTTATGTAGCGATTTTCTATTCTCGCCACTTTTGATTTGGCTTTTTTCATACATCGTCCCTCCCATGTTCTTATTTGCTTATTGTCTATGATTTTCGGTAGAGAAAAAAACGTTTCTTGCTTAAAATGATATCAATAAATCAGGCATTTGTCTATTGGAATCCGCTAATTTTATGATATTTTTCTTGACTTTTTGACAAAAAATTGTTTGCAAGTTTTCTTGTTCAATAAAAAATCGTTTGAAATCGGCTAATCAGTGCCATTTCAAACGATTTTTCTTTATCTACTTTCGTCTGTGCGTTCTTCTTTAATAATCGTATACATTTCAGTCGCTTGTTCTTTTTTCGCATTTTCTTCTAGACGTTCGATTTTCGCTGTAACGATTTTAGGGCCAAAGCGAATAACTAGTTCATCTCCAGATTTTACATTGGTTCCTGGTTTCGCTGTTACTCCGTTTACCGCAATGCGTCCTTTTTCTGCTACTTCTTTTGCTACTGTACGTCTTTTAATTAGTCGAGATACTTTTAAATATTTATCTAATCGCATGGTTGTAGCCATTTTATTCACCTACTTTATATTAATTATTTCCGTGCAACAAGCTTACTTAGTGCTAATAATTTGGAACCAAACGGAAGGAAAACAAAATCTTTTGGACCGAGTAATTTATATCTTAGTGCAAAAACAAGGAAAATCCCGCCACCCACTAGTGCACTAACAATTGCTTGGAATGCACTACCGAGTCTTGTGTCGAGTGGCGCTAACCATTCGAATAAGCATGGGAATACAGCCATTAGTACTAAAGCGGCAACTAGCCTGAACAACATTGTTTTTTCAACGAAAGGCACGCGGATTGTTTGTTTTAGTGATACGTAACAAATGAGGAGGATTACAAGTAAGCCAACACACGTCGAAACGGATGCACCCACTGTCGCAAGTCTCGGAATAAGAATGCCCCCTGTTACCCATTTTACAATAAGTCCAATTCCAACGCCAACTGCGGGTACAGCAATTTTTCCGAAGCCTTGTAAAATACTGCTTAACATGATGATTAGTGAGCTCAGGAAAACAGCTGGCATAAATAATTGTAAAACGAATGTGCCGTCTGGCGTTTGGAAAAGCATTTGGTTTAGCGGGCGCATAATAACTATGAGTCCAATTGTTTCTGCACCTGACAAAATTAACGTAATCTTAATCGCCAATAGCACGGAGCGTTTTAGTTCTTTTTGTTGACCTTGAACTCTCGCGGCAGTAATCATTGGGACAAGCGCGAGCGCAAGTCCAGTTGAGATGACTAAACCTAATTGCAAGATTGGCTGTCCGCGGTCGTATACCCCTTTTAGCGACTTAGCGATGAAATCCGGAATCCCTGAGTCACTCATTAAACGATATACTTGGAAGGAATCAACTAATTGGAATAAAATAAGCATGGAGCTAACTACACAAATTGCAACACTTTGCCGCAAGAAGGTGCGGCCAATACCTACTTTTTCTTCTTTATTTGTAAATACAGCTGGTTGAATCCCTTCCCCGAGCCTTACCTTTTTATTATAAAAATGACGCAAAATGAAAATTCCTGAAACCCCACCGAAAAAGGCACCACTCATCGCCATTGAACCTGCATCATATAAATCAAAGTTAAAATGAAGTGCAAGGCCCGCACCTATCAAAATAATCGCTACTCGAATAATTTGTTCGACTGTTTGCGAGATTGCGGTCGGAATCATGTCTCCTTCTCCTTGGAAAAAGCCACGCATAAAAGCAAGCTGCGGCATAAGTAAAAATACGAAACTGATGACCCGAATTAATTCAGATAAAGCTGGGTCCCCCATCATGATGGCAATCAGGTTGGCAAATAGGAATAAAAAGGCGAAAATCACAATACTTACGATTCGGAGCATCCGTGAGACTGCGCGCATAATTATTTGTTGTCGTCTTACATCACCTTCTGCCTCCGCTAACATTTTAGAAATAACAACTGGGAACCCTCCGAGTGCGAGTGTCATTGCAATTCCGTATATCGGATATACTTGTTGGAAAATATAAAACCCTACATCCCCCACCATATTTTGAAAGGGTACTCGGTAAATTGCACTAAGTATTTTAGAAATAAGAGAGGCCGCGGTTAGCCAAGCCGCTCCTTTCATTAGTCGCTTCATGGAACGTTCTGACACTCCGCCACCTCCTTCCTTCTTAATAACCTATCAATTTTCTGTAGATGCTTTTTCTTTCATAGCTCCGCGAAGTTTTTCAGCCAAACTTTTGACTTGGTATAACCATTCTTTTAAAGGTTTATTTTGGACGTTTATCGTGATTTTTAGTTGTGTTCCTTCCATACCCACGCCGACCATTCGACCAAATTCACCAATGATTTGCATGACGATATCTCCGCGAATGCCTGCTGTTCCACTTTCTGAAAATAGCATGGTAATTTTATTTTGTTCTTGTTTAACAGACTCAATACCAACTTCGAGCGCATGGACTTTGAGTTCTGTCATTGTGAATAGATATTCTACTTCTTCCGGATATTCACCAAAACGGTCAATCATATCGCTTTGTAAATCTTCGAGTTCGCTTAACGTTTCAATATTGCGGAAACGTTTGTACATCTCGATTTTTTGGCGTCCGTCAGTGATATAATATTCCGGAATATAGGCGTCTGCTTGGATATCAATTTCAACAGGGACAATTTGTTTTTGTTCTTCTTTTGGCTTTTTCGCCTCAATTGCTTCCTTAAGCATTTGCGAGTAGAGATCAAACCCGACTGAATCGATAAAGCCATGTTGTTGCGCTCCGAGGATATTACCGGCACCACGAATAGATAAGTCACGCATCGCTATTTTGAAACCTGAACCTAATTCAGTGAATTCCTTAATAGCCGATAAGCGTTTCTCCGCTTCCTCACGCAATATTTTATCTTTTTGATACATGAAATAAGCGTAGGCGATTCTGTTCCAACGTCCTACTCGTCCGCGCAACTGATAAAGTTGTGAAAGACCCATCCGATCAGCATCTTGAACAAAGAGTGTATTAACGTTTGGAATGTCTACGCCGGTTTCAATGATGGTCGTCGTTACAAGTACATCGAATTCCCCTTCAAGGAAACTTAAAATAACAGACTCTAATTCCGATTCACCCATCTGTCCGTGCGCAGTGGCAACCCTAGCATCAGGAACCATCGCAGAAATTTCATCTGCTTTTTGCGTAATGGATTCCACTCGATTATATAGATAATAAACTTGTCCGTCGCGCGCTAGTTCACGTTCAATTGCTTCTCGAACTAAAACGTTATTCTGCTCCGCCACATATGTTTGCACTGGAAAACGGTTCGCTGGCGGAGTTTCGATAACAGAGAGGTCACGAACGCCGAGCATGGACATGTGTAAAGTTCTTGGAATCGGTGTTGCAGTAAGTGTTAATACGTCTATTTTGGAACGCATTTGTTTGATTTTTTCTTTGTGAGTTACGCCGAATCGTTGCTCTTCATCGACAATCAATAAACCTAAATCTTGATATTCCACATCTTTTGATAGCAAACGATGGGTACCAACAACAACATCAACTGTGCCGTTTTTCATGCCTTTTAATGTTTCTGTTTGTTGTTTTTTCGTGCGAAAACGGCTTAAAAGTCCAATCTCTATTGGAAAGCCTTGGAAACGTTCTTTCATTGTTTCAAAATGTTGTTGCGCTAAAATGGTGGTCGGAACTAAGAAAGCGACTTGTTTGCCATCCATAATCGCTTTGAAAGCAGCTCGCAAAGCCACTTCGGTTTTTCCGTAACCAACATCTCCAACCAACAGACGATCCATCGGGCGCGGCCGTTCCATATCTTTTTTGATTTCTGAAATTGAGCGCAGTTGATCTTCGGTTTCTTGATACGGAAAAGCTTCTTCAAATTCGCGCTGCATTTCATCATCTGCGCTAAACGCATAGCCTTTTTCAGCTTCACGTTCGGCGTATAGTTTGATTAAATCGTCTGCGATATCTTGGACGGAAGCTTGTACTTTTTTCTTCACTCGTTTCCATTCAGCCCCGCCGAGTTTGTTTAATCTTGGTGATTTACCTTCTGCCCCAACATATTTTTGGACTAAGTCAAGTTGGTCAACAGGGATAAATAGTTTATCCTCCCCTTGGTAAACAAGTAGCAAATAATCCTTATGCACGCCGTTGATATCTAGCGTTTCCATGCCGACATAGCGAGCGATACCATGGTTAACGTGAACTACGTAGTCGCCTACTTTTAACTCAGAATAACTTTGAATTCGTTCTGCATTTGAGAGTTTTTGTCTTTTCTTCACCTTTTTGATTTTTTTATTGAACAGTTCAGTTTCACTTATAATCGCTACTTTGGCAAGCGGAAGTTCAAAACCATTCTGGAACGTTCCGATGACAAATTGAACCATTCCATATTTCGGCACATCCGATTCTTTTTTCAAAATCGTACTTTCCATATCGTAGTCAGTCAAAGTTTGTTGCATTTTTTCTGCGCGTTCTAAGTTTGGAGCTAATATAACAACCGCATAATTGTTCTTATGCCAACTTTCCAGCTCAGTTTTTAACACATTCATTTGACCGTGAAATTGTTGCATTTGTTTATAGACGATGTTGGTTGTTTTAGAAACGCGCATGCTCGCCATTTGTTTTTGGAAAAGTGATAGGTATATTTTTGGCGAGTGATTTCCTTCTAATAATTTTTTGAAAGAATGGCTTACTTGCACGTCGCGAACTGTTTCCATTCGACTTAATGTTTCCGTTTGCCACTCCGCTTCTTCTCGCTCCAAGCTTTCTTCTGTTTCCAAAATCCGCCCAAACTCATCCAGCAAAATTGCCGTGTTTTTTGGTAAATAATCAAAAAGCGAGGCTGGGTCCGGATACGCCAGACCGATATATTTAAAGAACATGTCTGGTTTCACGCCAGAACGAAGCATTTCAAGGTCTTCTTCTAAATTTTCAATGAGCGCTTGCTTATCTTCCTGTTCTTTTAGTTCATTTAAAGTAAGCATCATTTTCTTTTCTAAGCGCTTGACGATATCCGGGTAATAGCTTTGATCTAAAATGATTTCAGTTGCAGGTAGCAGGCGAAATTCTTCCACGCGTGTTGTCGAGCGCTGCGTTTCCACATCAAAGAAACGAAGAGAATCCACTTCGGTGTCAAAAAGTTCTATTCTAATTGGAAACTCTTCGGTAATTGGATAAATATCAATAATTCCGCCGCGAACACTGAATTCTCCAGGAGTATTTACCATTCCACTCATCGTGTATCCCATTGTAACTAATTTTTGACGCAGTACATCTGGATCAATTTCTTCACCTTCTACAATGGATATGTTGAAATGTTTCCAAAGCGATACTGGCGGAAGCATTTTTCTTAACCCAGCTACTGGGACGATAACAATCCCCGGTTTCCCGAATAGCAAGAAGTCAAGTGCTTCCACACGCTGACCACGAAGTTCTGGGCTAGAAATACTCAACTCAGAAGAAATTAATTCATCAGCTGGATATAAAAACAGTCGATCGACATCCATTAAAGAAAGTAAATCGTCATATAATTTTTGTGCGTGGTATAAATTATGCGTGACAAATACAACCGGACGCTTTGACGCACCTTCTACCACGCTTGCAAATAATGCACGCGAAGAACCTGTGAGCCCTGTGACAAGTTGTGCTTTTTCTTTTTCATCCAGCGCATTTAAGACCGCCCGAATATCTTTTTGTTCATATATTAATTGTTGTAATCCTTTCAAGGGAAAACAGCTCCTTTTTGTCAGAAAATTCATTCTATGTAACACAAGAGTAAATCATGCGTCCGAAGAAAGACCGAAATACGTGGCAAAAAGATTGCCACGCGTCGTCATTGTCTATTTTTGATTGTATTTGTTCATAACTTCTATAAATGGTGTCTGTGCAAAGTCTTCGATGGCATCAGCACTTTTTTGAATTGCTGCGATAATATCAGGTTGTTCTGCTTTAGGAAAATCTCCTAAGACATAATTAATTACTTCTCCTTTTAAGGGACGACTAACACCAACACGAATACGATTAAACTCTTGTGTTTTAACGTGTTGGATAATTGATTTCATCCCATTGTGTCCGCCAGCGCTACCTTTTTGGCGTAATCTAATTTTCCCAACTGGTAAATCAAGATCATCATACACAATCACAACATCTTCAATTGGTATGTTGTAGTAATCCATGAGCGGACGAATGCACTCACCTGAAGCATTCATAAAAGTGAGCGGTTTAACTAAAATCATTTTTTCACCGCCGACGATAATTTCGCTTGTCATACCATTAAATTTTGATTTCTTCCAAGGGGTTTGGTGACGAAAACTTAGCTCGTCAACTACCACAAAACCGACATTATGTCGGGTACGTTCGTATTTTTTGCCCGGATTTCCGAGTCCTGCTATTAATTTCATAAAAGCTTCTCCTTACATGAACGAAACCACTTCACGAATGAACTGGTTTTTGTTTCGATGTTTTTTTGATTATAACATGGATTTCACTTGGTTGAAAGTTTTCCAACTAGGCTTGGTGTTCGGCAATTTTATTTTCGATAATTTGCCAGGCTGTTTCCTTTTCCTCTTGAAAATTGACTGTTTTCCAATTTTCCGGTGTTTTTCCGACGTATTTTTCAAAACCGAATTTCCGATATAAATAGATGGCTTGGTAGCTACCTGTTTGCGTTGTTAAATAGAAAAATTTGCTTTTATTCAAGCCGAGAATTTTGGATAATAAAGCTTTTGCGATACCTTTTCCGCCGTGGGAGTCAAGAACTGCAACCCAGTGAATCCGGCTTTCCATTTTGCCAAATGTATTTCCGTCCCAAAGCATAGCCGTTCCAATAATTTCTCCATTTGGGGCCTTTACAAAGATGCAGCGCTTGGTTAATTTTTCTTTTTCATTTCCAAATTCCGTTTCAAAACGAGCGCGAATACTATCCATTGAAAGCACTTGTCCTGTTTCTAATTGCAATCTACACCAGTCTTCTTCCAACCCATCTTTATAAAAGCAAAAAGAATATCCCGCAGGTAAATGAAACTCTGGATAATTTGTAGCATCGTGATTCACCATAATAACAGAAATATGTGGTACTGACTTATCAAGCATATAAACGCCTCCTTCTCGAAACTATTATAACAAAAAAAATGGAAGATATCGCAAACAAATGCGAATCTTCCATCCTTATTTATTAGAATTTATTCAACAGGTTCTTCATCTTTACCATGTACAGCTTCTGGTTCAGGTGCTTCCGTAGTCGTTGGTTCTTCTTCAGCACGAGGAGCAGATACAGTTACTACCGTTTCTTCTTCTTCAGCTTGCACAACATAATCTTTGTTTTCCGGAAGGTCGTTCGTTGTTAAAACATCACCGATTTCTAATGAAGAAATGTCTAATTCAATTGTTTCTGGTAATTTTTCTGGTGTTGCTGAAACTTTTACATCATGGATAATTTGTTGTAGTACGCCGCCAGCTTTAACTCCCGGTGCATCCCCAACTAATACCACACGAACATCTGTCTCAACTTCTTCATTCATATCAACCGCTAGTAAATCAACATGTACTAAAACATCCTTTAACGGGTCCACTTGATATTCATGTAATAAAACGTTTAATTTCTTGCCGTCCACAGTAACTGAAAATACGGCGTTACGACCATTGTCACGAACTGCTTTGATTAATTCCAAAGAATCAACGGAAACTGGAACATTTTCCGATTTGTAGCCATAAATAATTCCAGGTACTTTTCCTTCACTACGCAATCTCGTTACTTCTGAATGTTGCGTTGTTTCTCTTTTCTGGACCTCTAATGTTGTTGCCATAAAAAATCACTCCACTCATTCAATTTTGGTACATCTACATTATATCTACCCTTTAGAAAAATAGCAAAACAAAGGAATAGCCTTATTTTGTTTTGTAAGGTTTATAATTCTCAATAAAAGGTAAACAGAAAATAGCGGTTACTCGCTAATGTGGACGCTTCCAAAATGTACTATAGCGTTTTCACAAATTCATTATAACAACTTTTTTAAATTTAGGACGTTCAACGCTTCACAAATGAAAAATACATGGTATACTGTACTAGTAAATAGATTTTTTATAGGAGGAATTCGAAATGAAAGATCATCAAAAAATTATTTTAGTTGGCGACGGAGCAGTTGGTTCTAGTTACGCATTTGCTTGTGTAAATTTAAGCATTGGACAAGAATTCGGCATTATTGACATAGATAAAGACAGAACAATTGGGGATGCAATGGATTTAAGCCATGCCGTTCCATTTTCTACACCGAAGAAAATCTACTCAGCAAATTATAGCGACTGCCACGATGCGGACCTAGTTGTTGTAACTGCCGGTACTGCTCAAAAACCTGGTGAAACTCGTTTAGATCTAGTAAATCGTAATATCAAAATCATGAAAGGTATCGTGGATGAAGTTATGGCAAGCGGATTTGATGGTATCTTCTTAATCGCTTCTAACCCAGTAGACATCTTAACTTACGCTACATGGAAATTCTCAGGTCTTCCAAAAGAACGTGTTATCGGTTCTGGAACAAGCCTTGATACAGCACGTTTCCGTATGTCAATTGCTGACTATCTAAAAGTAGATGCTCGTAACGTCCATGGTTACATCCTTGGCGAACACGGCGATACAGAATTCCCAGCATGGAGCCACACAATTGTCGGCGGCCTTCCAATTACTGAATGGATTAGCGAAGATGAACAAGGTGCAATGGATACTATTTTCGTAAGTGTTCGTGATGCAGCTTATGAAATTATTAATAAAAAAGGCGCTACATTCTACGGCGTTGCTGCAGCTCTTGCTCGTATTACAAAAGCAATTCTAAATAACGAAAATGCGATTTTGCCACTTTCTGTTTATTTAGATGGCCATTACGGTATGAACGATATTTATATAGGTGCACCAGCAGTCGTTAACCGTCAAGGCGTTCGCCATATTGTTGAAATGAACTTAAATGACAAAGAAAAAGAACAAATGAAAAACTCCGCAGATACACTTAAAAAAGTTCTAGACGACGCAATGAAACAAATAGACTAATATTCTTAAATCCTAAAGCATGCGCCTTCGCATGCTTTTTTTGTTATACTTACTTTATTCGAGAGGAGTGACGCGTATGATTACTTTTGACCAACTTGACACCGAGCTACAAGCCTTAGAAAACCCCAATACGATCAAAATTTTTCGTAATCACGGTTGTCCGGATTCATTAGATCTTTACGGACTAAAAATTGGTGATTTAAAGAAAATCATCCGCCGAGAAAAACTGACAAAAAATCACGAACTCGCCGTAAAACTGATTGAATCAAATAATAGTGACTTGATTTATCTCGGTTTGCTAGCAATTAATCCAAACAAAATAACCACCGAACAAATCGAAAAATGGAATATCGCTTTTCGCGAAACATGGTCACAACTAACTTTTGGACTAGCATCGATTGTAAGCAAACGTGATGATGCACTCCTTTTCGCCAAAACATGGATTGAAAGTGATTATGATTTAACTAAATCCATGGGCTGGCAGATTTACAGCGAACATATTAACAATTTGCCTGAAGCAGAGACATTACTTCAACGCGCGAAAGAAACGCTGCAAACAGAAACCAATAGAACCCGCTATTCAATGAACGGTTTTATTATCACTTGTGGAATTTACAAAGACGATTTGCACGAAAAAGCGATGGAAGCCGCGAAATCAGTCGGGAAAGTTCATGTAAACCTTGGAAATACAGCTTGTAAAGTTCCAGATGCTATTTCTTATATAGAAAAAGCGCGAAATCGTACGAAATAACCGGATATCCTTTGACTAGAAAAAGTACTAAGAGGTATGATAAAAGAAAAACTGGAGGGATAACTCATGATTGTAACAACTTCACCAAATATTGAAGGCAAACAAATTATCGAATATAAAAAAATCGTTTTCGGCGAAGTCATCACTGGCGTTAACTTTATGAAAGATATTGGGGCTGGACTTCGAAATTTCTTCGGGGGCCGTTCGCAAGGCTATGAAGATGAACTTATTAATGCTCGCGAGGAAGCAATTCGTGAAATGGAACAACGTGCGAAAGATATTGGCGCAAATGCCGTTATCGGTGTTGATATTGATTATGAAGTGCTTGGAGCTGATAACGGAATGCTAATGGTCACTGCATCTGGTACAGCTGTTGTCATCGAAGCGCAAGATTATTAAATAAAAAAGAAGTATCCAAATGAATCGGATACTTCTTTTTTATTGCAAATTTATTTTGAAACTTCTTTATAGCCTTGGGATTCTAGCATTTTTGCAGATTCCTCCATGCTAATCCCTTTAGAAGTATCACCATTTGAAGACATACCAGGGATTTTGTTCATATCTTCCGAAGAGATTTTAGTGTAATCTACTTCTAGTGTTTCAATAGCTTTATCATCTTTATATTCAATCTTTTCTTTTAAACCATCAATACCTTGGAATTTATCGCTTGTTGCTTTAAGCATTTTTTCAGCGTCTTCTTTTGAAGCCACACCTAACGAAGCATATGACATTGTATTTTCAGCTGTTTGTTTAGTAACTTTGTCTCCCTTATATGTGTATGTTAATTTAGAATCAACACCATTTTGGGAAAGTGTGTAAGTTTTCGTTTCTTCTTTATCCCCACACGCGACTAACATAACTGCCATGATCATTACAAATAGAACTGCGGTACCCTTTTTAAGCATTTTCATAGATGTTCCTCCTATATTGTTTTTTAACTATTCAAGACTACCTAACAAACCGCACTATTGCAATAGATATTTTGTGAACATTTCCCAACAATACTTTTTTGATTGACACGAAAAAGTCACAACTCATCGTAACTTTACTCTTCGTTCGCAATCCCTTTTTCATCATCCAAAATAACAATAAAAATGGACTTATCAGCAACTTTTTGTTCGTCTTCATTTAAAATTCCAGCTATATCACCCTTTTCCTCAAACAAATTCTCTTTTATGGAGAAGAAATGGATTTTTTGATTAGTATTTTTTATTTCACAACTTCCAAGACACTCAATCTCCTTTGCATCGCTTAAATGAAATGGTTCATCTTTCCATACGCTTATTTTTATTATAAGCAATATTAATACGGAACATAGCGCGATTACAAACATTACAAAGAAAAAGATTAACCTCCCTTTTATATACATTTGGCTTACTTCCTCCCCATAAAATATATCCACCCGCTAACGAGTGGATAAGAATGTATTCCTAAATATTGTTATTCATTTGTTTTTTTAGACCAAAATTCTAAAAAACCTGCCAAAGTTTGCTGTGAATCTCTTAGTCTAGCTCCAGTAGGTTCCACTGTATCCTTTTTCCATTCGGAATTTCCTACTAAATATGATTTTTTAGTTTTCGCATTGACTATTTTCGGGTAGTCCGCTTTCGCCCTTTTCGCATTTTCATAGAGCCAGTCTTTCACGTCATCTGAGCAAAATCTTTTTGCTACCATGTCTTCCGTTGCTTGATAATTGTGTTTAATGGTATCTACGTAATTTTCATATGCACAGTGGTAGCCTGGAGGGTATGATATTGCGGTAAAATTATTGGCGTGCATAGGTTGACTAATATCCGTATAATAATGGATTGCTAGGCCTAATTTATAAAACGCTGTGTCAAATTTCCCTTCTCGGTAATCAGTCACCGATTGATTGAAATACTTTGCTCCTGTTATTTTCGCATTAGCAAAACCCGGCAAATAAGTATTATCTCTATCAGGATTATAAAAATGAGATAAAAATGTACTAGTATCATAATATGGATTTTTATGATCCGCATCATATATTCCTTGAGCTATTTGTTTATCGAATTTTTTAAGTTCATTCATTAAATTAGCTCGCATATGATTTACATCTTTAGCTAGTATTTTTTCCGCTTGTTTAAAAAGCCAATAGTGCGTATTTACGTCAGTATTTGTCGGGTTATCCGCGGACCAACTAAGTTTATGTGGTAATTTGCTGTCAATATCATGCGGAGCTGCGGGTGTTTGTAAGTATTCATCACAACAGGCATTTGCTTTTATCGTTACCGGAAAGACTAGAACACTTGCGGTCAAGCACATACCTAGAACCACATTTTTGAATTTCATATCATTCACCTCACTTTTTTCTTTCGTTCTGTGTTTTTAATTATTTTTTCTTAATTGAATAATTTTGATAAACGCCCCTAAAGAGAACACGCCAATAGCTAACATTGCAAGAATTAACGTCGTATGGTTCCCTGGTTCTTCCTTCGCTTTTTCGTCTTCTGCACTTTTAGCAATTAGTTTTCCTTCTTCAATGCCAGCAGAACGATTTTTTCCGTTTGCGTTATTAGCTGATTCGCTTTCCTCTACCATTTTTTCCTCGGTTTGTGGTTTCATTTCCTCTTTATCGCTCTCTGTAGCTTCTTTTTGGATTACTGGTAGGCTCGGCATATTAATTGACTGCTTGTTTGTTTCTGCTTGTTTTTCTATAAAGGGTGTTTTATTTTCCCTAAGTACGGTTTCTTGTGGTTTTGTGGCAGGAAGTTCTGCTAGCTTTGGTGCGGTCTTTACAGGGGTTGGTTTTTTAGTCACTGTTTTCGTTGTAGTTTTTTTATTAAACACATTTAATGGCTGTGATGGATTCTTAAATGGCGCTTTTTTAGTTATGTCACTTATCAGAGCCGGCGCGCTTATTTTCGGTACCTTTGGAGTTAATGAAGGAACAGGGCTACTAATAAATGGATTTAATGGTAAAAAACCCGCATTTCTTGAGTGTTTTCCTGTTCCTCTATCTCTTAAATCAGCTAGGCGATCAATTTCTTCTTCTGTTGTCTCGCTGTTTTCGTCATCTGTAAAATCACCACTATTCAGCGAACTAAATTCTTCAGATGTTGGTCTACCGCCTCTCCCGTTCAACTCTTCTTCTGTTGGGATTGGTGGGAAATCAGAGAAATTTTCGCTATGGCGATTAATAGCACTTCTCAAACTAGCTAAATCCCCGCTTGTAAAACTAGAATCTAGCGAAGGTGCTGTTTCCCGCATAATTTCTAGTTCATCTTCTGTTGGAGGCGGTGGAAATTCGAATGAGCTCGGTTCCGATGTAGCAGGAGCATTAAAACCAAGAAGCATTGGCGTCTCTGGCAAAGCAAGTCTTAACTCTTCATCCGTAGGTGGCGGCGGAAATTCGAATGAGCTCGGTTCCGATGGAGTAGGAGCATTGCATCGGTGTCTCTGGCAAAGCAAGTCTTAACTCTTCATCCGTAGGTGGTGGCGGGAAGTCCGAAGCATTTACCTCTTCACTTTTCTTTTTGGTTAATAATTGGTCAATTAACCCTGCACTTTTATCAACAATCGCTTTCTTTACTTCAGGATTTTCGTCGATTTTATCACGTACCCATTTCCCCGCATCTTTTATTTTTTTAAATACTTTAGGGAAAAATGGTTTTTGATTTGCTTTTAAAGGTTGTGGTGTAGACTCGTCTGCTGACTGCATGCTAGAATCTAAGTCACTTTCAGAAGCATCCACAACTGACTCTTTCGCCACTTTTCTCTTATTTGCTTTTGTTGGTTTATCTGGATAAGTAAGGCTTTCAAGCTCACTATCCGACGACGCTATGGCTTTTCTTCTTTTTTTAATTTCCGCTGCGCTATCCGATGACAGACCTGGATGACGACGCTCCACTTGCAGAGTTGGTCGGTCGACTCCTGAAGCCTCTTCATTTATAGCCACATTTCCTGTTTGCTCACCGTTGTTATTATTGTTATTCGGACCTTTCTCTGCTTTTGCTTTCAACATTGCTATTAGGTCTGCTTTGTTCGTATTTTTCACTTTATTCGATTTTTCTAGTTCCTCAATATCACGTGAACTTACTTCACGTGCAGTTTCGTATCTTGGTCCCGTATTTACCTCGCTTGGCTGCTCTTCTGTTTTTTCTTCTTCCCATTCATCTGTGTTTAGACTGGAATCTTCGCTATCTGTCGCTGCAAATATTATGTCGGGGTTAATCGTAATGCAGTTGGCAGTAATGAAAACTACCATCATCGCACGCATAAATCTATTTAATCCCACTTATACTCCCTCCTCGTGATACGCTAATACAACCTTTTTAGAACAAGGAAAATTCGGCCTTCATTTTCACTAATTTATTCCGTTAAAAATTGGATTAGCAGTTAATTATCTTCTTAATTAGCTAATATAAGAAAAAATATTCATGAATTATTTTAAGAATATCACTTGGAGAATTAATTTTTCTCTAACATTTGTTAATCAGTTAACCCCAACTGCTTCCCAAGCTTCAGCAACTTTTTTAGAAGCATCTTCACCATATAAATCTTTCGCTGCTTGTTGAAGCGCTTTTTTCGCATCGGTAAACTGGGATTTTTTCGTTAAATAGTACTTTAAGGCGCGAAAATAAAGCTGTTCTGTTTTTTCTTTTCCAAGTTTAGTGATAGTATTATAGGCTGCTTTATTCGGGATACCACTATTATAATGAACTCCGCCCCAGTCGCCTTCCTCTGTGATTGGAAGCGATTCGTAATCCTTCATATGAGCCGCTTGATTATATTTGTCAGGATCTTTAATGCTTCTTATTCGCCCATCTCGCGACCCACGCACACAGACATCCTCACCAATCAACCAATGATTTGGCGCAATAAAATAACCAAAAACATCGGCGAACGACTCGTTTAGCGCACCTGATTGCCCTTCGTATTCCAATCCCGCCGAATACTGGATAACTGCATGCGTTAGTTCATGACCAACAATAGTTTTGGCGCATGAAAATGGTTTGAAATTCTTTTTGTCCCCATCTCCATAAAGAATTTCTTGGCCATCCCAAAAGGCATTATTGCAATTCAAGCCATAATGGACAAACGAATCAATTTCTCCACCTTTACCATCTAGACTCTCTAGTTGGTGGACATTTTTATAGTATTCGTACACTTCACTTGCGTAAAAATGAGCATCCACTGCGGAACTAAATTCTGGATCCGTAAACATATTCGTTTTATTTGATACCACTTTCCCAAACGAAGTGTCGGTATTATGTTTTAAATCAAAAGTTCTTATGAGTCCTTTATGAGTTCTATCCACTAAGTAAAATAGGTCATTAATTTTCATGACATGTAGTGGCCTCTGGAGCAATCGGTTGGCTCCTTTACCAAGCGCTTGAAAATCTTTGTGGGTATCAGCCCGTTCTACCTCGGAAAGCATATTTTGCTTTTTTAAAATTGCGCCGGTTTCTGCGTCCACTTGAACAATCCAACTCGCAACTTCCGGCTCAGCAAAAATTAATTTTATATTATAAACTAAGCGTTTTGTTCTGGAATTGAGGATGATTTCTTTTTCTTTCACTGGGTTTCCGACATAACTTTTCACATGAGCTTCACTCTGACCGATGGCTTCAAATGCTTTTTCGATAGCATTTTTTTCTGTAATTTTTATTTGATTAGTAATCCTAAGCTGTCCTTGCTGCAAATCTCCATTTATGAAAGTGATTTTATTATCCGGTGTGACGTGGACCTTGATTTCATCATTATCGGTCAAGTAACCACCAGAACTTAGCGCGAGCGTATAATGCGTAACGCCTAGCTTATCTTTTGTCATATCAAGAATTTTAAAATTTTTATAAAAATCTTTTGCTTCGCAGGAATCTGGCAAAGCTTTTAAATCAGCAGGGGTCTTTTTGGCTTGTGTATTATTTTGAAGTTTTTCTTCCCCGACAGAATCTGCTTTTACCGTCATAGTGAAATGAGCCTGAAAAGCTATTACCATGATGATACAAATAAGTTTACTTTTCATTTCACCGCTCCTTTTTAATTCGTAAAACTAAGTTTAAGCCACCTACAACTAATCTGACAGAGAGAGTTAAGGACACGTTTTTTAGTATATGTGGGAACTAAATTATACGTTTTGCAGTAGAAACTATAGGTGGCTTAAACTTTGGGATATGCTTATATTATATGGATAAACAGTCAGATATTCTTTTACATTTGTTAATTCTTCTAAAAAAATTAAAAAATAAGCCTGTTTCTACATTCTTCATAAAATAATTTACGAAGAGTGCAAAACAAGCTTATTTTTTCGTGTGTGTTAAGCGGTTTTATTCTTAATTTTTTATTACTTTTACAATTATTCGATTGGATTATCTACTTTATTACTATATTTCGGATAAAGCGTGGTGCCCCAGATGGAGATATTTCTATTTTTCACAAGTGGTAAGTTCCGGTCATCAATTACCGTTCTCCACCATTCCCAAGCTAAACCAGTGCATTCTTTAGCGTAAACATTAATATTTCTCGCGTTACCAGGCAAATAGATGGACGATGTGAAATGAGCTAGCTTGCTTTTATTGTTTTCGCTCCAGTTTTTATGTTGAACAATTTCGTTACCTTCAGGATCATAATTTACTTCATCCCAAGAAATGTTGAATTGAGCAACGTATCCTCCAGAGTGATCGATGTTAATTTTTCCATCTGTATAAGCTTTTGAAGTTGTTTCAATATATTCTGAGTTGTTTTTAATAACAGCTAATTCATTGTCTTTTAGGAAGTTTGTTGTATAAGCAATGGGAACTCCTGGTGTTTCTCGATTAAAAGTAGCGCCTTTTTTCAAAATATCGCGTAAGTCTCCGAGGTTGCCGTCGATGATTTGAACTTCATCTTTTGCGGAACCTCCGTAAATTACGGCTTTGAAGGAAGAATTTTTGATGATATTTGTTAGTTCTACATCACCTGAGACAGATTTTCCGCTTACGGCAGCATCAAAAGCAGCTTTTACTTTAGTACTATGGGAATTAGTTGATAATTTCAAATAAACTTGACGGCCATACGCCACACTTGAGATATATGCAGGAGGATTTTCTGCATTCACTCCAAGCGCTTGCAACTGCTCTTTAGTAACAGCTTTGCCGAAAAATCTGGAAGGTCTTGTAGGTTCATTAACATTCACGTTTATAGTAAATTTGTTTAAAACTAATGACTTCTTCTTGCATTTTCCCTTCACTGATTGCGCCGAAGTTTACATTCAAGCTATTATTTACAGCTTTAAATGCTGTACCAAATTTCGCAATTAATTGTGATTCACTGTAAGCCATTTCGTCATCATAATCAATTTTTGCACTTACATTTGGATAAGCTTGAGCATATTTTTCATTCCATCTTTCCACTAATGTATTTACTGCGTTGTTAACGTTTGATTTAGTGGCATTTTTTACAACTATTTTATTGTCTTGATTAGTCATACCTGGCAAATCAATGCTGAGTGTTAATGAATCACGTTTTACAGGGAGAACATCTGGTTGATTTTCTACTAATTCCGAATTCGCTTTTACGAGAGCACCTGGATAGGTTAGGCTCGAAATTGCATTCACAACTTGAATGTCTGCATTATTTTGATTGATGGATTTCTTCTTTTTCTCCACAACAATATATTCATTTCCATCTTTGTAACCTTTTCTTGGCGGCACATTTGTCACTGCATCTCCGTGGTATACTAATACATTGTTTTTATTGTAATCCAATCCTTGTATATACTTATCGATTTCATCCGCGTGTTTCTTTTCGATTGGCGTCTTAGGACTTGCAGGCGGAGATGCTGGTGGTGCCATGGATGAAATTGAATTTTCTTTATTGAATGCAGATGCATCCTTTGCTTCAGTTTGTTGCGCAATTGGTAGACTAACTAATATAAGTGTAATAAAAACTAGCATTATTTTTTTCATGGGTTTCACTCTCCTTCTACATTTTTTAACCTAATAATGCCAAATACCGTTTGCCACCCCTCTCTTTTGATAATTATAATATTGGCGAAATTCGCTTCTAAAGATGAAACGCAATATTATATGCTTGCTTTATAGCTTTATTCTAGTCTTGCTATCCTTTTGACGTCATTAACAAATGTTAATGCCTCCACATAAAAGTAACTTTAAGATAGGAATATACTAATCAAAGGAGGGGGCCATTTTGTATAAGATTTATTTACGACGCACATTAGTTTTAGTACTCTGTTTTATTTTATGCTTTTTTACTTTCCCATTAGGCGGGAAAGCATATTCGCTTAATAACTGGAATAAGCCAATAAAGAACTCTGTAACTACAAAACAATGGATGTCCGCTCTACCTGACACAACAAACCTAGCAGCGCTCTCTATACCAGGTACACACGATACGATGAGCTATAACGGAGACATGACGTGGACATTAACCAAACCACTGGCTCAAACGCAAACGATGTCATTGTATCAACAATTAGAAGCAGGAATACGGTACATCGATATTAGAGCAAAGGACAATCTCAAAATTTACCATGGGCCAATTTATTTAAATGCATCACTTTCAGGTGTATTAGAAACGATTACTCAATTTTTAAAGAAAAATCCAAAAGAAACCATTATTATGCGTTTAAAAGACGAGCAAAACAGCAACGATAGTTTTGATTATCGGATCCAACCACTAATCAACATTTATAAAGATTATTTTTACACTACTCCCAGAACTGACACGAGCAATAAAATCCCTACATTAAAAGATGTCCGCGGAAAAATATTATTACTTTCAGAGAACCACACAAAAAAGCCATTAGTCATTAACTCACGCAAATTCGGCATGCAGTTCGGCGCACCTAACCAAGTAATTCAAGATGACTACAATGGTCCGAGTGTGAAAACAAAATTCAAAGAGATTGTCCAGACTGCTTATCAAGCTTCCAAAGCGGACAATAAACTTTTTCTTAACCATATTAGCGCCACTTCATTAACATTCACACCTCGTCAGTATGCTGCAGCATTAAACAACAAAGTAGAGCAATTCGTACTCAACTTAACATCGGAAAAAGTTCGAGGATTAGGCATACTAATCATGGACTTCCCCGAAAAACAAACAATTAAAAACATCATAAAAAACAATAAATTCAACTAACATATATTATTCCTACAAAAAAGGGTTAGTATATCTCCGAGCAACCTCGGAACCATATACTAACTCTATTTCAATTTTAACATCTAAATAAATCCGTTTTTAAATATGTATGCATTTCTTTTGCGAAATCAAAATTTGTATAATAAAATCCTATATGTAAAAAACATCATTTAGCGTGACTTTCTTTCAACAGCTAACAATTGTTGTTACTGCCTAATGTTTTTAGGGTATTTTAAAAAAGGGCGATAAAAAACGATTGGGGGATGAGACATGAACGCTCAAGCAGAAGAATTCAAAAAATATTTAGAAACTAACGGGATAAAACCAAAACAATTTCATAAAAAAGAACTTATTTTTAACCAATGGGATCCACAAGAATATTGTATTTTTCTATATGATGGTATCACAGGAAAATTAAATTAAATCAAAAACAGTATTCCTCAATGAGGAATACTGTTTTATATTTTATTCGAATAAAGAACTTACAGAAGCATTTTCATGAACGCGTACGATTGCTTCACCAAGAAGAGCTGCAACAGATAGTTGTTCCATTTTGTCAATCCATTTTTCTTCTGGAAGAGCGATGGAGTTTGTAACAACTAATTTTTCGATTGGCGATTCTTCAATACGTTTCATAGCCGGACCTGAAAGAACTGGGTGCGAACAACATGCGTAAACTTTTGTTGCGCCAGCTTCACGCAATGCTTTAGCAGCAAGTGTGATTGTTCCAGCTGTATCAATGATATCATCAATAATAATACAAACTTTTCCTTCTACATTACCAACGATGTTCATTACTTCAGCCACGTTTGGACGCGGACGACGTTTATCAATAATAGCAATCGGCGCTTTCAAACGATCAGCCATTTTACGGGCACGAGTAACTCCACCATGGTCAGGTGAAACCACTACTAGATCATCACCCAAATGACGTTCGCTGAAATAGTCACTTAGAAGGCGAACTGCATTCAAGTGATCAATTGGAATATCAAAGAAACCTTGGATTTGCGGTGCATGCATATCAAGTGTAATCATTCTTGTTGCACCAGCAGTTTCGATTAAGTTTGCTACTAATTTCGCTGTGATTGGTTCACGACTTCTTGCTTTACGGTCTTGACGTGCATAACCATAATAAGGCATAACAATATTAATTGTTGCTGCGGAAGCGCGTTTCAACGCATCAATCATGATCAAAAGTTCCATTAAATTCTGGTTTACAGGATTACTCGTTGATTGAATAACATATACATGACAACCACGGATACTTTCTTCAATGTTAATTTGGATTTCTCCATCACTAAAATGAGTAACACTTGATTTCCCTAACTCAATACCTACTTCTTTCGCAATCTCTTCAGCTAGTTCACGATTAGAATTTAGCGAGAAAATCTTCAACTTTGGATCAAAATACTCGTTTGACATAATCAGCCTCCACTATTTTTTATTAAAATTTTAAACTTTCCAATTGGAAGTTATTTACCATGATTCAAATGTTTCGCATAACCAAGTTTGTTGTCTTGTTTCGCGCGAGCAATACCTAGCGCATCTTCAGGAACATCTTTTGTAATTGTGGAACCAGCGGCTATGAAAGCTCGGTCGCCCACTTTGACAGGTGCAATCAGGTTTGAATTACAACCTACAAAGACATTATCACCAATAATGGTTTTAGCTTTGTTTTTGCCATCATAATTAACAGCAATACTTCCGCAACCAACATTGACGTTTTTACCAATTTCCGCATCTCCCATATAAATGAAATGTGGTAATTTAGTTCCTTCACCAACAACTGCTTTTTTCGTTTCGACGTAATTTCCGATTTTCACATGATCGTGAATGTCAGATTCTGGTCTTAGGTGGGCATATGGACCAATTTGAACGTCATCTCCAACTTTACTTTCGAAAATGGAAGAAGTTCTAACATGCACTCTTTCACCGATAACACTGTTTACGATTTCCGAGCCACTTGTAACCACACAATCATCGCCGATTACAGTTTTCCCACGAAGCATAACTCCAGGTTCAATTACTGTATCTTGACCAATTTTTACATCTATATCAATATACGTGCTTTCAGGATTAACAAGCGTTACGCCATTACGCATATGATTTTCGTTAATTCGACGTTGCATTAATTTGGACGCTTCAGCTAGGGCAATTCGGTCGTTCACTCCAAGTGACTCTTCGAAAGACTCCATTCTGTAAGCCGCAACGACTTCATCCGAATCTTTTAAAATTTTAATAACATCTGGTAAGTAATATTCTCCTTGCACATTATCGTTAGAAACATTCTCTAACGCTTCAAAAAGAGCTTTATTGTCAAAGCAATATGTTCCAGTGTTAATTTCTGAAATACGTTGTTCTTTTTCTGTTGCATCTTTATGTTCTACGATTTTTTCTACAATGCCTAGGTCATCACGAATAATACGACCGTAACCTGTAGGATCTTCAATAACTGTTGTAAGAATAGTTGCTTTTGCACGTTTTTCGTGGTGATATTTAAGTAAAGCTTCCATCGTGCTAGCTTCGATTAAAGGTGTGTCCCCACAAACAACTAGAGTCACACCGTCTTTACCTGCAAGTTCTGCTTTCGCTTGAAGTACCGCATGTGCCGTTCCAAGTTGTTCATCTTGTTTTACAAACTCGCTTTTACCTGCTAAATGCTCTTGTACTTTCTCAGCTCCATGACCTACAATCGTAACCACTTTATCAACATTAAGCGTTGAAATTTGATCTACTACATGTTCGACCATTGGTTTTCCACAAACAGGATGCAATACTTTATAAAGTTTTGATTTCATCCGTGTGCCTTGGCCAGCAGCAAGCACTACAGCATATCGTTTTGACATTATATAGAACCTCCAATATTCACTATTCATCCACTATGAATGATAACGTAAAATTTACATTTTTTCAAGAATGCACCCAAATAAAAAACCTTACCTACTTTTTTTAGGTAAAGATTCAATTTAAAGTTTTATTTGTTTGAAAATTCCGAAAGATATAGTATGATTATTTATTTGCTTACTAAAAGAAGAATTGACACGTATGCTACAAAAAAAATTTCTAAAATGGACCTGTTTTTGCAACATCATTTAAAATTCTCCTCCCTGTTTTATAATCTGCTATTAATTATACCATAGCCAAAATAGAAGACCAAGGCTATTTATGATTTTTTTCATGCTTCTTCCACACAAAAAGGGCTGGCACTAAGCCAGCCCTTGAAAATTTTAAATTATTCAGCAGAAACGGATTCAGATTCTTCTTCTGTTACCGCAGTCGCTTCTTCTTCACCAACGCGCTCATATTCAGCTAAAACTACTTCTTGAATTTTTGCACGAGTGTCGGAATTAATTGGGTGAGCGATATCACGGAATTCACCGTCAACACCACGTTTACTTGGCATAGCTACGAATAAACCGTTATTCCCATCAATAACGCGAATATCATGAACTACAAATTCCTCATCTAAAGTGATTGAAGCAATCGCTCTCATTCTTCCATCAGTTTCTACACGACGTAATCTCACATCTGTTACTTGCATTATTAGTCACTCCTTATCCCATTTGCCTCTTTCAAAAAGAATCTGCTTATCCCAGCTAAAATCTTAGGTATTTATCCCCCAACTGTTCCCAACAACGTTCTCCCTAACCGAGGATTTTTTTAGTTTTCTTCTACAATACTTTCGTCTGCAGAACTTTCTTCGTTTACTGCTGGTTCGTCCGCTACTTCATAAGCAGCTAAAACGGCTTCTTGAATTTTTGCACGGGTGCCTGAGTTAATTGGATGAGCGATATCTCTAAACTCACCATCCGGCGTACGTTTACTAGGCATAGCTACGAACAATCCCTCGTTGCCATCGATGACACGAATGTCGTGAATAACAAACTCACCGTCAATCGTTATTGAAGAAATAGCTTTCATTCTCCCATCTGTCTCAACACGTCGTAATCTCACATCTGTAATCTCCATTATCTTCACCACCTTAATCTAGTTGCGCTGCTAGTAAACAATGCTCACATGCAACTTAAGTACACACTCGAGAAAAATTCCCCCATAGAAAAAATTACTTTTATAAAGCAAGCAATATTCACGTAAAATTCTTCCCTATGAACATAATAATAAAAAAAACTAAATTTGACAACTTTGTGAATTGTAATCTAAAAAAAAGTTTTTTTTTTTGAAAATCGTTGACTTTTACAGATTGTTCCTTCTAGTTTTTGTTTTGTATACAATAATTATCATTATACGTATAAAAACTTCAAAACCATTGCCATCACAGTATCAATCTGTAATCATCATACTATTTTGCAGACAATAACACCAGTAAAACGGTATTTGATTTATCATTTTTCGAAGATAATTGTATACAATATCTATAGGATTTATGAGTTTACAGAGCTCATATATTTACATTTTTATACTTCTCTAAACCATTTAAGCTAATTAACCAACAGAGACTATATTCCCCCAAAACCCCATTCTAATGCACGTTGCGAGAATTAATTTTATTTTTATTCTAAATTTTTTACCAAAACTGGCTATTGAAAGCGTTTAATTGTGACAAAAAGATTAAATATAGATGACAAGACAACTTAGCCGCTAATTTTAGTATAAAAAGAAGCCCGAAACAGCTCATTTCGGGCTTCTTTTTATTTACTCGGATCTTAATGCGTCAATTGGTCTTAATTTCGAAGCTTTATTAGCAGGTGCGATACCAAATATCACTCCAATACATAGTGAGAATACGAAGGAGAATATAATGGTTCCTGCAGTTATTCCTGACGATATACCTGCGACGGAGCCAAATATGAGCGCTCCTGAGACACCGATAATAATACCGATAACCCCACCACAGACACTAATAACAATGGATTCAATTAGGAATTGTAACAGAATGGCCCGTTTTTTAGCTCCGAGCGCTTTTCTTATACCAATCTCTCTCGTTCGCTCACTAACAGAAACTAGCATAATATTCATAATTCCAATACCACCAACAACAAGCGAAATGGCAGCAATCGCACCAAGCGCAGTAGTTAGGGTTGTACTAATCGTGTTGAAAGCATTGAGAATCTCTTGTTGATTGATGACTTGATAAGATGGTCCCATTTGTGCAGATGAAGCATTTTTTTCTTGTTCTTTTTCGTCGCCAAATTTAATTGCAAGACGTGATTCTAGTGTGTTTACTACAAAATCAACATCTTCAGCAGATTTTGTTTCTACATAAATTGTACGAACGTTCGTATCTTTTAAGAGCCTTTGAGCGGAAGAAATCGGAATAAAGATTTGATCATCACTTGATCCCATCATTGAGGCACCTTTTTCTTTCAATACACCAACAACTTTGTATGGCATCCCGTTTAATCTAATGGTTTCGCCAATCGGATCCCCAAAACCAAATAGATCACTTGCTACCGTAGAGCCTATTACAGCTACTTTCTGGCCATATTCAGTATCAATTGGTAGAAGGAAACGCCCTTCTTTCATTTCTAGACTACGTGCGGCCTTGTACTGGTCATTCGTGCCTATCACTTTATTACTTGAACTCTTATAATCAAAAGTTGCATTGACTTGTCCAGATAATTCTGGAGAAACGCTTTTTACTCCATCAATGTTTTGATATTTCATTACTTCATCATACGTATATTTGTCGTTTGGATTAACCGAACTATTAACTACTGTGATTAAATTCGAACCCAAATCGCCCATTTGATCATCAACTTCTTGCGTCACACCATTTCCAAGAGATACTAAAAGAATAACAGATGCGACACCAATAATAATACCTAGCATGGTTAGAAAAGACCTTAATTTACTTGCCTTTAATTGTTTCCATGCCATTTTCATACTTTGGAGAACGTTCATGCTTGGGTCGCCTCCTCATGGAATAATTTACCATCTTGAATACGGATACTTCTTGTACCGTAAGAGGCGATAGTTGGATCATGTGTAATCATAACAATGGTGTTTCCAGCGCGATTCAATTCTTGCAGGATCCCCATTACTTCTTTACCAGTTTTCGAATCAAGCGCACCAGTTGGCTCATCTGCTAGCAAAATTTGCGGTTTGCCAGCAAGTGCTCTAGCGATAGCAACACGTTGCTGCTGTCCACCAGAAAGTTGCGTTGGTAAGTTTCTACGCTTTTCAAGTAAGCCTACTTTTTCCAAACATTCGATTGCGGCTTTTTCTCGTGCAGAAACACTTAGTCCTGCATAAATTAGTGGTAGTTCCACGTTTTCAAAGGCAGATAATTTTGGAAGCAAATTAAACTGCTGAAAAATAAAGCCGATTTTTTTATTTCTGATTTCGGATAGTTTATTATCGCTCAGTTTAAAAACATCTACATCATCAAGGTGATAGCTGCCTTCATCCGGAACGTCCAAACAGCCAATCATATTCATTAAAGTAGATTTACCGGAACCGGACGGGCCAACGATGGATAAAAACTCGCCTTGCTCAACGGTAAAAGTAACATCGTCTAATGCTTTAAAAGTTTCTCCGCCTAGCGTATATGTTTTCGTTAAATTTTTCATGTCAATTAGCGGTTTTGGCATGTTTATCCCTCCTTCATACAATTTGTCTAATTTGTACTTACAAAAAACTTAGCTTGGAGCACCAGGAACCGTAGAAGTTTCTTGTGTAGGAAGGATTACTTTTTCGCCTTTTTTAACACCTTTAGTGATTTCGATATTATCTTCATTATGAAGACCAGTTTCTACAAATTTCTTCACTTTTTTCGTTTTCCCATTGTCTTTTTCTTCTGGGACTAATACGTAATATTTGTCGTCACTGTCTTTTTGAACAGCTTCAATTGGAACGTATAGCGCATCTTTTTTCTCATTTACTAAAATGGAAGCATCAGCAGTCATACCCGCTTTTAAGTCGTCTGTTTTATCAAGAGAAATGATTACGGAGAAGCTAGACACACCATTTTGGACTTGACCTTGTTCTGCGATTTCTTTCACTTTTCCTGTATAAGTTTTGTCAGGTAATGCTGTTACTGTGACTTTTACTTCTTGGTCTTTCTTGATGTTAGGAATATCAAGTTCGTCCATTTGCGCTACTAATTGAAGTTCATCGTAATCTGGAACTTGTGTGTTTACCGGAGAAATCGCGCCTGTTCCTGTAGCATTGATTTTCATATCTCCTTGTTTTACTTTGGCTGTAACTAATTTTTCTTGTGTTACGGAGCCACTATTTTTCGACAGCAAGAAAACCGCACCAACGGCTACTACTGCGATAATAACGATAACAATTAACCATTTAACCCATTTTTTCATGAATGTTCTCCTTCTGCTCCTAATGTCTAGAAGCCTTGAATTTTATGTAGCAACGATAGAATTCATTCTACCACAAAAGTTAACTGAGTGAAGTACATCGGAGGGCTGATTTGTTTTTAGTAGCAATTCGTCTCAAAAAAGAAAAACCCCAGAATATTTTTCCAGGGTTTAGAATCAACTATTAAAGTAATTCCCATCAACAACTTCGATTTGTTTTTCTTTCATGTTCACATTTTTTATTTTTACAAGAGATACGTAATCATCCACTAAGCGCTCTTCCGCATATTCGGATTCAACTAACACACCAATTCCAACTAAATGCGCGTTGAATTCTTCTAGCAGATTTTTCATGCCATTGATTGTTCCTCCAGCTTTCATAAAATCATCCACGATTACTACGTTAGAGCCTTCAGCTAAGCTTCGTTTGGATAATTCCATTTTTTCGATTCGTTTGGATGAGCCTGAAACATAGTTAATGCTTACGGTTGAGCCTTCTGTCACTTTGCTATCACGACGTACGATAACAAATGGGACGCTTAAATGTTCAGCAACCGCTTGCGCAATCGGAATACCCTTAGTCGCAACAGTCATAATCGCATCTATTTTTTGGTTATTGAATTTCGTTGCTAAAATTTTACCAATTGCTTTGAGCGTTACTGGTTCTCCAAGTAGGTCAGATAAGTACAAATAGCCCCCTGGAAGCAAACGGTTTGGTTCCGCAATTCTATTACATAGCGTATGCACAAAATCCAGCACATCGTCATTTCCCGCTATCGAAATGTATTGCACACCACCAGCAGCACCTGGAACAGTCTCGAGCGTACCAATCCCTCTATCTTCAAATGTTTTCTTTATGATGACCAAATCTTCACTAATAGAAGACTTAGCTGAGCCATAACGTTCAGCAAACATCGTAAGCGGCACTAACTTTCGCGGATGCGATAATAGAAACTGCGTCATATCAATTAATCGTTCACTGCGACGAATCTTCATAATCTCTCTCCCTTTGATAAAATTCCGTATATTAAAAAGCTATTTCACGTATTTTGTCCGTATTTTCTCTATTATAAAACGTTTTCTATAAAATTGACAACATTTATTATTTTAACGTAATAAAAAACCTGCCAAATAAACATCCTTTGACAGGTTCATGCTCTTATAAATCACGGAAACTAATAATCTCTACTTCCTGTTGGCCTAAATATGCTTGTAGTTCTCTTGAAGTTAGAATTGAAACTTCTTTGATGCGTGGCTCTACGTAACTAGATATTTCGCGCAATGTTTCATCAATAAATGCTGGATGAGTCATCACTTCGACTACGTCATTCGTCCCAATATGCTTTTGCACTAATTTTTTAATCGTTTCAAAAGATACACCGTCTGCATAAAACTCCGTAGCGAACAAATCAGGAGTTTTTATAGCACCGAAATCCGAAACATCAGAATGACGTCGAATGCTCACACCGTATTTTTCTGCTAGTTTATGTTGCACGGGATAAATTAGCGGCTCAATCGAATGATGTGTATCAAAATGAGAAATAGTAATTCCTGCATCTAGAATTTTCTCGATTTGCGCAGTTAACTCGCGCTCCACCTCATTCATATCTACATCAGCTAAGCCATTTTCAAGCGAGGTATAATTTCTGCGGAAACGCCCATCATCATCCGTTAACGTTTCTAACCCTTGAAGAACAGGAGAGCCAAATGTCAGAGTCAAATGTGCACCAATATCGAGACCTGGGTTTTCTTTCGCTACTTCTACTGCCAAATCAAATGCCGGGCTATTAGCAAGAAGCGTGGTAGATTTCACAACGCCTCGCTTATACGACTCTAAAATACCATAAACTGCTCCCGGGCTAATCCCAAAATCATCTGCATTAAAAATAATTTTCATTTCTTTGACCCCTCTCATTCATTAATAATTTATATTTGTATCGTTCTCGCCTTCACTCCATGGTCTAACCATATAAACTTCCTCACAAAAGCCACGCAAGCCGTTATAGACACGTTTTGCTCTGGAGTACTGTTTGATAAGCGCAAACACTGTCGGACCGCTACCACTCATTAGAGCCGCCTCAGCACCAAACGCTAACATCCGATCTTTTATTCGTTTAACTTGCGGATTTTTTTCTAATGTCACAGACTCTAGCACATTCCCTGTAGCCGCAAAAATCCCGTCTAAATCACCATTTTTGATGGATTCAATCATTTTTTGTGTGTCTGGGTGTTCTACATTGTCTACTTGAAGTTCTTTATAGATAGTGGGTGTTGACACGCTAATGCTCGGCTTAGCAAGTACAATCCAACAACCAGGAATATTAGGTAACGCAGAAATTTTCTCCCCGCGTCCAGTTGCTAGCGCTGTTCCGCCGTATACGCAAAAAGCGATATCAGAACCAATTTCTGAACTAATTTCGGCTAATTCTTCTATTGAAAGACCAAGTTCCCAAATGACATTTAATCCTTTGAGCGCTGCAGCTGCATCTGAACTACCACCAGCAAGTCCCGCAGAAACAGGAATATGCTTATCAATTGTAATGCGCACACCCATCTTTACGTCAAAACGCTTCTTTAAAAGGAGGGCCGCTTGATAAATTAAATTGCGACGATCTTCTGGAATAAAGTGCGCTTTTACATCCAGCACAATTTTGTCTTCGTCTAAGCGTTCTAAGTATAATCTATCAGCAAGGTCGATTGTTGTCATCACCATTTCCACTTCATGATAGCCATCCTCACGTTTGTACAGCGCATCAAGTGAAAGATTAATTTTAGCTGGTGCTGTAATGCTTATTTTCATTTTTCTTGGCCTCCGCGTTCAAAATCTCTTTTTCTATTCTATCATATGAAAGAAAAAATATGTAGCTAGCGGCCCAAAACAACTTCTATGTATAGCAAAAACCGAACCACGCTATATGGTCCGGCTACTTCAGCTTCATTATAAAGCTAATTCTTTATTATCATCTGTAAATACAAGTTCTACTGCGTCTGTTAAGATATCCGTGTAACTATAGGATACTCTTTCAAAGTTGTTTTCATCTTGATCAAGCTCCACAATGAAAACGGATGGATATGTTTCAGCTAGGATACCGCAACGTTCAATCGTTTTCTTACGACCACCGTTTGCTTTCAATGTCAATGCTTTACCTAATCTAGAATCTAAATTCGTCTTAATGCTTGCAATGGTTTTTGGCATTTATTTTCCACCTCACTAATATCCATTATAGCATAGTTCGGCTCCGAAATCAATAACCAAATATTTTAACAGTTGGAAGGGCTAACTGTCAACTAAGAAAGCGCTTTTTTTGAAAAAAATTATTTTTCCTTTAAAAAATCACCTAAAAAGTTGCTTAATTTAGCAAATTCCGGAATATCCAACGTTTCTCCACGACGGATTAAGTCTATACCAATGGCATTTAAACCTTCTACCAACTCGTCTTTGCGCGGTTTTAAAGCTGGAAATTTTGAAGCTAAGTTATTCCAAAGCGTTTTTCTTCTTTGAGCAAACGAAGCTCTTGTTACTTCAAAGAAAAATTCTTCGTCGTTCACTTCAGCTAATGGTTCTTTGCGACGCTTCAGATGAATTACTGCGGAATCAACATTTGGTTGTGGCATAAAGACGGTTTTTGGCACGATAAAGGCTAGTTCTGCTTCCATGTAAAATTGGATAGCGATTGTTAGGCTTCCGTAGCTTTTCGTACTTGGAACTGCACTTATCCGGTCCGCAACTTCTTTTTGAAGCATAAATGTCATCGAATCTGCCGGGATATTATCGTGTAGAAGTTTTAAAATAATTGGTGTGGTTACGTAATACGGAAGATTGGCTACGATTTTTAGTGGTAGTTCTGGCTTCGCGAATTGCTCTGCGATGACTTCTTCTACATCTGCTTTTAGCACGTCTCCGTGGACTACTTTGACATTATTGTAAGCACTCAGCGTATCATCAAGAATTGGCAGTAAACGTTGATCAATTTCAAAAGCAACGACTTCATTCGCTGTTTTGGCTAATTGTTCTGTTAGCGCGCCGATACCCGGTCCGATTTCGATGACGTTTGTTTCTTTTGTTATTTCGGCTGTATCTGTAATCCGCGTCAAAATATTACTGTCGATTAAAAAGTTTTGACCAAGACTTTTTTTAAATAAGAAACCATACTTCTTTAGGATTTCTGTCGTTCTTCCGGGAGTTGCAATATCTTTACTCATTTTCTTCCTCCTGCATAATCTTTTGGCACGCGGCTACTAACTGTTCTTCACTGATTGCAAATGATTCTAGTCTGGTTTGTAGTTGTTTTCCGTTTGTATAACCAATTTTTAGTATATTTCCGATTTTTTCTCGGCGTTCTTTCGCTCCCACTCCTCCAAGAAGACCGAGATGAATAAGAATATCTTTGGAAATAAATTGTTTTTCAGTGGGCGCCCCACTCGTATGGAAGTTTTCTAATGCTTCACGAATATTAGCGCTACTGGCATGTTCCACTCCAAGGCCGCGACCAGCTTTTGGTAAAGCATCTTGGCGATTGATAAAAGCGTGTTTACAGCCTGGTACCGCTGAGTCAATTTGTTTTCGGATTTTTTCACCTGGAAAATCTGGATCTGTAAAAATAATAACGCCGCGAAGTTCTTGCGCATGTCTAATTTTTTCTATTGTTTCTTGTGAAAGGGCAGATCCATTAGTCTCAATGGTATCGGCAATAACTGAACGATTAATTGCCGTTGTATCGTCCCGTCCTTCTACGACTATAAATTCATGTATTACAGGCTTCCCGCTCATAATTACTACATCCTTTTTTATAAAATAAGTAAATACATCATACCACATTTTGGACAAAGAAAAAACGAGGCCCTATGAGTCAGCCTCGTTTTTATACGAATTTAGTTTAATACTTTGACAGTCACCATTCTTCTACCCCATGAATAGCACTGACTTTCATTTGGGAAATACACATCAACGATATTTCCTTTGATAGCGCCGCCAGTATCTCCAGCGATTGCTTCTCCGTATCCTTCAACCCAAACTTTAGAGCCAAGTGGAATAATTCGTGGATCAACCGCAATTACTTTTAGTCCAGGGTTAGCACTTAGGTTGATACCATAAGCTGTAGTACCGCCACCTGAATATGCAGTAGATTCCATTTTGTATGTTTTACCACCTGATGGAGTTGATGATGCTGATGACGATGATGAAGACGTTGCACTTGAAGTGGATACGTTAGAAACTGGTGTTGCAACCACTTTTTCTTTCGTGCCGCGTACAACTACTTTATCAGTTTTATTAGAAGTAACATTTTCTTTAATGACATCGCGTTTTTTCTCTTTGCCATTTTCAAATGTTACTTTATACTCAACAACTTTTTTGCCGTTTTTACCTTCTTGAACGACTTTTTCAACGCCTTTGTTTAGGCTATCGTCTTCTTTGTATACTGTTTCGAATTTAACTTGTTCATTTTTCTTTTCTGCTTTTGAATTGACATATGTAACTTCTACAGTCATTTTTTCCTTTAAGTTACTGTCTTTCGCAGGTGACACACGGTCATCTTGATCAAGTTTAATATTTTTCTCAGCTAGTAAATCACTAACTTTTGTTTTTGTTGTCCATACTGTATCTTTTTTTGCTCCGTTTTGTAAGGAAAGTTGAATGGCACGATTAATGTTCACTTCAAGGCCATTTTTCAATTTAGTATCTAATGCTACGTTTAATACATCTTGCGGACGAGTTGTAATATTTTCATCTTTAAGCAAGTCTGCTACGTTTGCTTTTGTACTCCAAACGTCTTTTTTAGTACCATTATCATTTATTGTAATTTGACGAGCTGGCAAATATTTAATTTCCATGCCGTCTTTGATTTCTGCATTTTTTCCTGGAGCAATTTCATCACGTTCACTTACTTTAATGCCTGCTTCGTCTAATGCTTCTGAAACAGTTTTAGCATGTGTTCTTGATTCAATTTTTTCACCAGCGTTTACTATAGTGATATCGTTTTTAGTTCCTTCGAAAACGAAATAAAAAACCAATGCTACTACAATAACAAATCCTGCAATCATGATTGGTAATTTCCATTTTGATGATTGGGCTACGTTACTGCTGTTTTCCATGGTCATGTATTTCTCCCCTTTCTACTTCGCTAGTGATTATATACAGGGGAGGGAAGAACTGTCAATTTTTTATATGGATTGTTCATATTTTCGCAAACTTATTGGATAAACGTTGATATAAAGCCGTTTTTAAATGTAACATTCTTTTAAAGTGTCAAATGTAACAGAAATGTGTCATTTTTCTACGTCTCTGGTCGTAGGCATAAAATAAGGGTTTTTGTCCCAGTCACGATTTTTATCTCCGCGAAGCTTAAGATTGGGTTACAGACTGGGCCTTATATTACAATCATGTTACAATTAGTCTTTGATTCTAAATAGTCTTTTCGCGTTTTCTGTTGAGTGCGTAGCGATTTCGCTATATTTCATTTCTTTCAGTTCTGCAATTTTTTCGGCAACTAACTTGACGTATCCAGGTTCATTTCTTTTTCCACGATTTGGGGTCGGAGCGAGATAAGGTGCGTCAGTTTCAATTAATAAACGGTCAATTGGTATAGCTTGGGCTGCAATTTTCGGTAATTTTGCGTTTTTAAAAGTGACTGTTCCACCGAACGAAATGTAAAAATTCATCGCTAAGCATGCTTCCATTACTTCGACAGTTTCACCAAAACAATGCATAATTCCGCCTACTTCTTCGGCGTGTTCTTCTTGCAAAATACGAACAACATCTTCCGTTGCTTCGCGGTTGTGAATGACTATCGGTAAATTCACTTCTTTCGCTAAACGGATTTGTTTTCTAAAAACCTCGAATTGCGTTTCTTTTGGCGAAGTATCCCAGTGATAATCTAAGCCCATTTCGCCTAAAGCAACTACTTTTGGGTGTGTCAGTGCTAAATCACGAAGCCGTTCTAAATCTTCGTCTGTAAAGGTAATAGCGTCTGTGGGATGCCAGCCGACGATTAATGAGATAAAATCATATTTCTCCGCTAATTCAAGCGCCCGGTCAATTGTTTCTTTATTAAAGCCCACCACGGCCATACGAGTCACATCGTTTTCCTGCGCGCGTTTTATTACTTCTTCTATATCATCATCAAAAGCCTCGTCATTAAGGTGTACATGCGTATCAAATAGCAAGAGAATTCCTCCTAATAAAATCATTTCCTTCTATTATACTATAATTTTTGATGCATACAAAAAAAGCCACCTAGCAAATGGTGGCTTTCCTGAGATTTACTTGATTTGATAAACGATTGCTTCGTAAGGTCGTAAAGTTCCTTCTATAATATTTGGAACATTGTTTACAAGCACGGAACCTTTTTGGATTTCGTTCAAAATGTTTTCATCAGAAATAACTTGTTCTTCTTCTGTGAAATTACATAAAACAACTAATTTTTCATTTTCTGTGTAGCGTTCATATGCGAAAATCGCTTCGTCTTTAGGTAATAACAGGCGATAATTACCAGTTGTGATGATTTCAGTCGTTTTTCGTAACTTAATAAGATTTTGGTAGTAGTAGAAAATGGAATCAGGGTTTTTCAGCGCTTCTTCGTTGTTGATTTCTGTATAGCGCGGGTTGACTTTAAGCCAAGGCGTTCCGGTTGTGAAGCCAGCATTCTCGCTATTATCCCACTGATAAGGGGTTCTCGCATTGTCGCGACCTTTTGTGTAAATCGACTGCATGATGCTTTCGTGACTGTGGCCTTGCTCTTTGCGTTCTTTGTACATGTTTAGCGTTTCGATATCACGATAATCATCTAGCGTTTCAAAATGAACATTCGTCATCCCGATTTCTTCACCTTGATAAATGTACGGCGTTCCTTTCATCATATGCAGACAAGTTGCGAGCATTTTCGCTGAACGAACGCGGAAACGATTGTCATTTCCGAAGCGAGAAACGATTCGTGGTTGGTCATGATTGTTCCAGTATAAGCTGTTCCAGCCATTTTCTTGAAGCGCCACTTGCCATTCGGACATGTTTTCTTTTAAATCTGGTAAGTAAATTGGTTTCAAATCCCATTTATTGTCGCCATCGGAATCTAAGTTCATATGTTCAAATGTAAAAATCATATCGACTTCGTTATTTGCTGGATTCGTATAAATCTGCGCGTCAGTTGTACTAGCACCAGGCATTTCACCAACAGTCATCACATCGTATTTGGAAGTAACTTCTTGGTTCATTTCTTGCAAGAACTCATGAATCCGTGGTCCATTGCAGAAATCATTGCCAGCATCGCCGTAAATTTGACCATCTGGCACTGGACCATCTGGGAAATCGGTGTTTTTGGAAATAAAATTAATTACGTCCATGCGGAAACCATCAATGCCTTTATCTAGCCAGAATTTCATCATATTATATACATCTTGGCGTAATTTAGGGTTTTCCCAGTTTAAATCAGGTTGTTTTTTGGAGAACAGGTGTAAATAGTACTCGCCTGTTTTTTCGTCTAATTCCCATGCCGGACCGCTGAAAATGGAACCCCAGTTGTTGATTTCGTTTTCCTCGCGCCAGAAATAGTAATCGCGATATGGGTTATCTTTGGATTTCCGAGATTCTTCAAACCACTTATGTTCATCAGAAGTATGGTTTACAACTAGGTCCATTACGAGTTTCATATCGCGGTCGTGTAAACCTTGAAGCAATTGATCAAAAGTCGCCATGTCACCATATTCTTCGTAAATTTTTTGATAATCGCGAATATCGTAACCATTGTCATCTTGCGGCGAATCGTACACCGGGGACAACCAGATAACGTCTACACCAAGCTCTTTTAAATAATCTAATTTCTCGATAATTCCTTGAATATCACCAACTCCATCACCATTCGAATCATTAAAACTCTTTGGATAGATTTGGTACACTACGCTTTTTTTCCACCAATCTTTTTCTTTCATCGATTAAATTCCCGCCCTTGTAATTTTGTCTATTTTTTCTCCAAACACTTGTATAGTAGTTACTTTTTGCTGCAAGTTTGCTTCACCTTGATGGGTAGCATTTATTAGTACTTCGCCATTTTTGAAAGTAGCTGTGAGTTTTGTTTTGGATACTGCGCCACTTTCATATTGGTAACTTTTCCCATCATCATTATACACGTAACCAGTTGCTGTCTCACTATCTAAGTAAACTTCTAATGTCAATTCTTGCGTCTCTTTTGTATTTTGAACGCTGCTACCAACTGGCAGAATTGTTCCTGCTTTAATGTAAATTGGCATGGTATCAATCGGCGCGTCTGCGATAATATAGTCGCCGCCCACGAACTGCTCTTTTGTCCAATAATTAAACCAAAGCCCTTTTGGTAAACGAACTAGGCGCTTCGCTTGGCCTTCGCGAACGATTGGCGCAACGAGGATATTTTCACCAAGCATAAATTGATCGTTTACTTGAATTAAATCGCGTTCATCTTTAAATTCCATATAAAGTGGCCGAACGAGCGGCAAACCACTCTCTGCCGTTTTTTGGAATTCTGTATAAATATACGGTAAAAAGGCATAGCGCAATTCAATATATTGCTTCACAATTTTCTCTGCGTCCGCACCAAAAGCCCATGGCTCTTGGTAAATGCTATCTTGGACACAGTGATTTCTGAAATATGGTAAAAAGGCACCGGCTTGCGTCCAGCGAATCAACATTTCTTTCGTACAATCCGAAGAAAATCCGCCAACATCGGCACCGGTAAACGCAACGCCCGATAATCCTAAATTCATAATCATCGGTAGCGACATTTCTAAATGCTCCCAGTGACTGCGATTATCTCCCGTCCAAACCGCCGAATAACGCTGAACACCCGCATAACCAGCACGAGTAAGCGAAAATGGACGTTCATTTGGCACAAGTCGTTTTAAACCTTCGAAAGTAGCTTTACTCATATATAATCCGTATAAATTATGTGCTTCTTTATGGGTCACATTTTTCCCGTCTAGATTATGCACAACATCTAAATCCATCGTTTTACTTTCATTAAATACAGACGGCTCATTCATATCATTCCAAATCCCTCGTATACCTAAATCTGTGTAAAACTTGTGCAAACTGCCCCACCAATGCTGAACGGTCGTACTTAGGAAATCAGGAAAAGCACTGACACCCGGCCAAACATCACCATAATAAATCGACCCTTCTAGTTTAGTGCAGAAATAATTGTTTTTGATGCCCTCTTGGTAAACGGAATAATCGACATCTTTTTTAATTCCCGGATCAACAATCGGCACAACGTCAATATTTTGTTCGCGAAGACGCGCAATTAATTCTGGACCATTCGGAAAAGTATCCGGATTAAAAGTGAACACGCGGAAATCATCCATATAATGTATGTCCATGAATACGCAGTCGAGTGGAATCTCCTTTTCTTTAAACGTATTCGCAATCCGTTCCACTTCTTCTTCCGAGGTGTAGCTGTATCGCGACTGATGATAACCTAACGACCATTTAGGCGGAAGTGGCGTTTTCCCAGTTAAATCGGTATAATTCGCGACAACTTCTTTTACATCTTCGCCAAAAATAATATAAAGATTCGCTTGCCCGCCTTCTGCTAAGACGGTATACATTTCTTCAAAACTTTGAAAATCAAATTCTGTACGGTGCGAATTATCATAAAATAAGCCATATGTTGTTTTTGCAGTGTCCGCAATCATAAAAGGAATAGACTGATATAATTCCACTGTATCTTTATTATGTGGACTGTATACATCCGTGTTCCACATACTAATAATGGAGCCAGCTTTGTTTAAAGCTCCCGTTTTTTCACCTAAGCCAAAAATCGCGGTTCCTGGTTCGCTTTGAATAGAAATTTGGTGTTCTTTGTCGCGATTAATTGCCAGGCCTTCTGTTTGGAAGATACGCTTCCCTGCTTGCTTCATAATAATTTGGAAAGGATTTTTACAAACGATAATCTCTTTATCCGCGAAATGAAGCTCATAGCAGTCATTAGTTTCCGTGAATTTTGCAGCTTGTTTTTCGTTATCATGAATCGCCGCAATCGAAGGCGTTAAATCCACATCGCCAAATGGGTTCACCGTCACGCGGGCAATTTTTTCATTAACAAAATAGCAGCTGAACTGACCGATATCAAGCGTACCAGTCAGGCAATTATTCGCCCAACTAGCCGCTTTCACTTGATTTACTTTTCTTTCGAAAGCTGTTTTTTGTTTTACATTAGATGGTAGAATCGCAAAACTTGTGGAAGCATCCATCGTTATCTTCCTTTCTTTATTTGTACTTTTTTGGTTGTGCCGATTACTTCAACTTCATAGGAAGCCGTATTTGTTTGAACAGAAACGATTACTTCATCCGCATTCTCGGTTACTTTCACTAGCCATTTTCCGAATAAATGATCGGTAATTTCTTCTGTGAAATCTCCGTCTAAATAGACTTTTAGTAGTGGAGTATCGTACTCTTCAACGGTATTTCCAACCCATGAGCCAAGTTTCAACGTAGCGTCTACATTACATAGTACTGCTTTTCCACCACGGACGAAAACTGGAATTTCTTCTTTATCAGCTTTACATTTGCGTAAAGTTGGTCCGCTCACTTTTGTTCCATTCCAGAAATCATACCAAGTTCCTTCTGGCAGATAAACTTCTCTCGAGCGCACGCCGTCTTCAATTACTGGTGCAATCAGCATCGCTTCCCCGAATAAGTATTGGTCATACATATCAGAAACACGTGGATCTTCTTTATAATCCAACAAAAGCGCACGCATCATCGGCAAGCCAGTTTCAACACATTTTAATGATTCGTTATAAATATAAGGTAAAATATTCATTCTAACATTCGCGAAATGGCGATAAATAGGGATAACCGAGTCGTCACCAGTCCGTGAAGCAATGTTCCACGGTGTCCGGTCTTGATTAAATTCCGCTTTACTTTCAGCATGATACTGCATAATTGGGCAGAAAGTAGCCATTTCAGCAGAACGAATGAATAGCTCGGCCGTTGGAATGTCACCGTTAAAGCCCGCAAAATCAAAGCTCCAAAACGGAATTCCGGAAAATCCAGCTGATAGGCCAGCAATAAGCGATCTTCTAAACGCATCAAAAGTGGAACGTTCGTCACCAGCCCAGTGTGCCGGGAAATTTTGCGCGCCAGTATAACCCGCACGGCTAAACGTCATCCCATCATTTTGTTGAGCAAATTGGTAGTAAGCTTCCACGTAATCATTCGGATAAAGATTACGCATTTCATCACCACGTCTACCATCAGCAAATTGCAAACCTTCACCAAAGACGAATTCGCCGCCATCTGTTTTAAAACCATCGACGCCAATATCAATCAAGTATTGTCGTTTATCAAACCACCATTTTTTACCTTCTTCGTTGGAGAAATCCATAATTAAGCTTTCTGTGAACCAGTTTTCTGGAATGCGGTACGGTGAGCCATCTGGATTTTTCACTACGTAGCCTTTTTCAATCATATAGGCTTCTTCGCGGTCTTTTAGTGGATGTTGTTGACGATTTAAGTATTTTTGAATCGGGATTTGCCAAAGAATTAATTTCATTTTATTGTCATGAATGTAGTCAACCATTCCTTTTGGATCTGGCCATCTGCCCCATGAAGGGAATCTAATTTCATCGTAGGAATATGCTTCGGATGGTGCTTTTTCGTCATATTCGGCGTCATTGAACATATAATAGGTCGCTTCATCGCTCCATTGTTCTAGCACGACAACGGTTGATGGGATTTGCAATTCTTGCGTCGTTTCCACTTCCGTTCGAACGACAGATTCACGGTCCCAGTTGTTACTAGACATCCACGGTCCAAGCGCCCAAACTGGTACCATCGCCGGTTTCCCAGTTTTTTTCATATAGCTAGCAACCGCACTACGAATATCTCCCATTAAAAGACAGATATCTGTATCGCAGCCATTTATTTCGACTGTAATGGTATGTTTATCAGCTAGTTGGCTCCCCAAATCGAAACTTGTATAGCGCGCAGTATCAACGAACACACTATAATCTCGGTTTGTATGGTAAAACGGCATTGGGATATATGTTCTCGTTCCTTGATCACGATATTGATTATAGACAAAACAATCAAGCACATTCCCGCGTTGACCTAGCGCATTGTATCGTTCGCCGAAACCGTAATACTCTTCTTCTTTCGGCGCATCTAAATGTAGTTTAACTTTGTTGATTGTGCCAGTTTTATCTGTATACCACTGCAATGCTGGGTAAATTTTATGGGACTCTAAGACTAATTTATTTTTAAAATGCACTTCCATGCGAACCGGATTATTGGAAATAACAATCTCTATATCGCCTTTTTTCAGTTGACCGGATGTTTTTGTTTTTATATTACTCGCCTTAAATGACGGTTTCAGTCCTACTACAAGTTCATCCGATTGCACAGTAAATTCAACTGGGATAACGCTCGAGGGATTTTCTTTAAATAACACCATTAAGCCTTTGTTCGTTTCGCAAATTGCCGCTTCTTCTGACCAATGTTTCCAGATTGGTTCGACAATATAATCCTCCGAGGTCAAAATGGTTTGATCTTTTAAAGTCGCTTGGAAATAGTACGTATACTCGCCAACTTCTTCTAGCGGCGGCACAAGTGCTTCCCAGATTTGCACGTCATTTTTTTCCTTTTTCTCACATAAAATGGTCCAGTCTTTTTCTTTTAAGACAAGCTCTACTTGCATAGCTTCTACATCGGAAATAACTTCACACGCAGCCGAAAAATGCATTTCTGTTTCTGGATAATGCGGTGTACGTTCGGTTAATTGCTGCTCGTAACGATTCTCATGTCCAAAAGGATCATGTAAAATATGTGCTGCTACTTCACTTTCCATCGCACGGAAAGCTTGATTAATTGCGATAAAAATCATGCCTAATTTGTCATTATCCTCCATTTTCATCGCCATATTTAAATAATGTAGCGCTTTGTCTTGGTCGCTTTTTTCCAAGAAGTAAAGGGCCAATAACGCCGTCGCGAATGAGCTAACTTTTGGTGCGCCTGAATATGGCAAAACGCCGTCATCTTGCACTAATTGCTGCTCCATTTTACCAACTGCCGCTACCATAACAAGATCTTCTGGTGAGAAAAGCCCAAATGGAAGGACCGATAATAATTGGTCAGTTGACACTTTTCGCGTGTTAAAACCAGTAAGGACGCTATCGCCTTTTAGTAAATTATCAAAACAATAGTCGCGAATGGTTGTAATTGTTTGTTGTAATTCTGGCTTTGGGAACGTGTTTTTCACATCTAGTAAAGCAGCATATACACTTGAAATCGTTGCTAAATAAATGTCGTTCTCCGCAGAACTCCCAACAGATTTTTCTGGACGGTTCCAGTTTTCCACTAAAAAAGTAATAACTGGCTCTACTTCTGCTCTATCATAATGGTTTATTTTACTTCCGAGCCATAGCCATGTTGCGGTTTCAAGAACGGAGTCCACTTGAAAATCGGGCTTTGTTTCCACCAAAATTAGTTTGATTTTTTCGTTTTTTCCTTCTATTAAATGCAAGTAACCCTGCATTAATTTTGTGAATTTAGACATGTTCTATTTCCTTTCTTGGATATACTAAAGTGGCAGTCTAATTTGTAAAGATACTTACAAACGTCCCTGCCACTCGTTTTACTTATTTAAATCCCATTGTTTTGTTGATGTTGTCTTCACTGTTTTTCAGTGCTTTTTCTGGGGTAGAATCGCCATTTAATACTTTTTCGAATTCAGAGTTTGTATAATCACTGATTTTGTTCCAATCTTTCACAACTGGAGGTAATACCATATATTGTAGAGATTCGAATACCGCTTCTCTATTATCTGGAGGAGTTGCATCTAAATATGGTTGTAGAATTTCTTTGTTTTCAGTTGCTGGAAGTTCCCAGTTATTATCAATTCTGATTTTTGCTGCTTCTTCGTTCGCACTCATGAAGGAAGCAAATTTGAATGCAGCTTCTTTTTTATCGGAGTCTTTAGAAACACCAATTCCGTTCGCGAAGAAGTGGGTTGCTTTTTGTGTGTTACCTGCTTCTACTTGTACATCCCATTTGAACGGAGCATCTTGGAACATATCGAACAACCAAATACCTGTGTGAAGCATTGCAATTTGACCATTCATGAATAAATCTTCTGGTAATTGTCCAGATAAATCAGCTGGTGAAGGCGCAACTTTTGAATCAGTTACTTCATTTGTTAAGTGAGTCAGTGCTTCCACATTTTCAGGGCTGTTAATAGTTGTTTCCGTTAAATCTTCATTGAAAATCGAACCACCATTTTGCGCTGCTACTTTGTAGAATTCGTTCATTGTTACCGGTTGGGAAGTACCCCATACTTTATTTTTAGAATCTGTTAATTTTTTTGCTGCCGCTTCTTCGTCTTTCCAAGTCCAGTCAGCCGTTGGGTATTCAACCCCCGCTTTATCAAAAAGATCTTTATTATAAATAGTTACAACGTTGGAGAAACTTTCGACCATTCCGTATTGTTTACCGTCATATTTGAAAGCATCATACGCTTGTTTGTTCAGTGTAGATGGATCAAAATCTTTATCTTTTTCGATATAGCTTGTTAAATCTGCAAGTACACCTTTTTCAGCATATTGCATGAATGTTTCATAGTTAAGTTCAAAAGCATCAGGAGCATCTCCACCTGCGATTTGCGTTTGCAGCTTCGTAAAGTAATCATTAAATGCGATTGTTTGAACGTTTACTTTAATATCTGGGTTTTGCTTTTCAAATTCTTTTACCATTTCATCAAGTGCTTTTCCATCAGCTGGTGCAGAGAATTGATAATACGTAATTTCTGTTTTATCGCCACTACTACTGCCACCGCCGCAAGCCGAAAGACCAAATACAGACAGTACAACTACCATTAACAATAATAAACCTTTTTTCATTTGTAACACTCCTTTTTTGTTGGTTTTTTATTCTTTCATTCCGCTCATTGCCATTCCTTGGATGAAATATTTTTGAGCAAAAAGGTACACTGCTAAAATCGGGATAACACTAATAAGAACTCCCGCCATCATTAAGCCGTAATTCGTGCCATATCTACCTTGTAAAAGAGATAATCCTAAAGGTAAAGTTGCCATTTCTTGTGAACTTGTCACGATTAATGGCCATAAATAACTGTTCCAAGATTGCATAAAAGTTAAAATTCCAAGTGTCGCAAATGTAGGTTTTGCAAGCGGCAAGATAACTTTTCGGAAAATAGTAAAATGATTTGCTCCATCCATAAATGCAGCTTCTTCTAATTCTTTCGGAATTCCCATGAATGCTTGACGTAATAAAAATGTACCAAAAACGCTGAATAATGCTGGTACAATCAAACCTGCATAAGAATCTAACCAGCCAAATTGTTTCATCAAGATAAATTGTGGAATCATCGTAACCTGAGCCGGTACCATCATTGTTGCCAAGTAAAGTAAAAATAGTTTATCGCGACCCCAGAAAGGAATTCTGGCAAATGCATACGCTGCCATTGAACAAAACAGCATTTGACCGAGTGTTGTTACAACTGCAACTATCACGGAGTTAACTAAAAATCGCAACATTGGGAACATTTCAAATACTTGAGTGAAGTTCGCAGTTGTCGGTTCTTTAGGAATAAATTGTGGTGGTAATACCATATTCGCTGCGCCTGTTTTGAATGCAGTTGATACCATCCAGACAAACGGCATAAGCATGATAATCCCACCAAGACAGATGATTGTATAGGTAAGAATATTTTTAAATAGTTGCCATTTTGGTGAACCACTTTTTTCTGTTTTCATTAGTAATTGGACCACCTTTTTTGAAGTTTATTTTGAATAATTGTAATGATGAAAATAACAATAAACAATATCCAACTCATCGCGGAAGCATAGCCCATTTCGAAGTATCTAAATGCATGGTTGTAAATATTTTGGACTAAGGTCATCGTCGCTCCACTTGGACCACCTTCAGTCATAATCATCACTTGGTCAAACACCTGGAACGAGTTGATAAGAGATATTATCGTCACAAAGAATGTGGTTGGAGTAAGAAGTGGGATGGTAATAGAGAATAATTGGCGAAGTTTTGACGCTCCGTCCATATTGGCAGCTTCGTAGTAAGATGGTGAAATATTTTGCAAACCACCAAGGAATAATACCATAACGAAACCAATATCTTTCCACGCACTGGTAATAATCACAGCGATCATCGCCGTTTGTGGATCAGTTAACCAGTTTGGTCCTGCAATACCAATTAAAGATAAGAAGTAATTGATCAGACCGTACGAAGGGTTGAAAAGCCATTTCCAAACGAGTGAAACAGCTACCCATGAAGTGATCACGGGTAAGAAGTACACTGCTCGGAAAAATGGTCTTAGTTTAATTTTTTGGTTTAACATCAAGGCACACGCAAGACCAAGAATCATTACACTTGGTAAATAACCGATGATGAACGTGATTGTATTTCTAAACGATTTCCAAAATTCTGGGTCATTAAATAGCCTTTTGTAATTTTCAAATCCAGTAAAGTGAATCGTACTCACTAAGTCCCAATCGGTAAAACTAATACCAAGCGAGCCAAGGATTGGGATTGCAATAAAAATGAGAAAACCTAGTAAATTGGGTAGCAAGAATATGCATAGCCAAAAGAGTGTTTTCTTTCTAGTCATACCAACCATGTAAAAATAACCTCCTGAAATAGTTTATGTACTTTTTAACGTAGTAAAGTTTGTTCTTCTTCATAGATTGGCACTTGGAATAATTGGTGAATGACTAGTAAAGCCGCACCTTGTAACCATGCAGGATCCTCTAAAGAAGTTGTAGTAATTTCCGTTTCAAAGCCAGCCCCTGAAAAAAAGTTTTGTGAAGCAATTTCATCAATTTTAGTTAAGAATAAGTCTCTATGATGCAAACCTTCACCGACAATGATAACTTTTTCTGGGTTGAAAGTATTAATGATATTTCGAATCCCGTATCCTAAATATTCACCCATTTTACCCATGAGTTCCGTCGCCATTTCGTCTCCAGCTCGAGCACTTTTCGCCACTTTATCAAAATGAAAATCATTTAATTCTGATGTGGGATATGCTTCTTTTAATTCTTCGCCACGATTTCGGAAATAAAATTCGGATGCGTACATTTCTAAGCATCCTTTTTGACCACAGTGACATTTGTATCCACCTGGCTGAATCGTTGTATGTCCGAATTCACCAGCTCCACCTTGTGCACCGTAATAAATTTGGCGATTAATAACAACGGATAAACCAAGTCCAGCTCCAACGGAAACTGTGGCAAAATTATTTGATTGTTTCCCTTCACCTAACCACAGTTCTGCAAGTGTGTAGCAGTTTATATTTTTATCTACGTACACTGGAATATCTGGAAAGTGAGCATGTAGCATTGCTTCTAAAGCGACATTTTCCCACCCTAACATAGTAGAGCGGATAACTGTTCCTTTTTACGATTAACTAGACCGGAAATCGCAATTCCAACTCCTAGCAAATGGTTCATATCTCTGTTTCCACACATCTTTTTCACATTTTTAGCAATCAACTCAATTGCTTCTTCTGGTTTTTTCTCTGAAGAAAATGGTATAGAAGTATTTTCAATGATTTCTGCATTTAAATCAGTCAACGCAAAAAGAAGTTGTTCCTCTTCTACTTTGACACTAACAACAAATCCATAATCTTTATTAAATCTGACTAGCTTGGCACGCCTGCCTCCAGTAGATGATGTTTCGGCACCTTCCAAAATAATGCCTTCTTGCTGTAAATCATCTAAAATATACGTTAATGTAGACATCCCAAAATCGCATTTTTTGGCTATCTCAGTCCGCGTGATTTCTCCTTTTTCACGGATTAAATTCAGTACTGTATAGCGGTTTATGTCTTTAATTAAATCTTTATTCCCTTTTCTTAAGATATCCATTTTCAAGCTCCTTTACTTCTGGCTGACAACTTACTTCGTTCAATGAATTAAGTAAGTATAGTTACATTATATTGTAATCGTTTGCAATATGCAATCTTTTTTTTAAAAGTTTTTTTAAACGAAAAAAATGAGCCCTAATTCAAGTGAATTAGGACTCGTTTTTACTATTTTACTTTCGCACCATTTGGAAGTGCGCTACTTGCTTCAATTACGCTTAGCTTGCCATCTTTTTCGCCTGAGAGAATCATTCCTTCGCTCATTAGTCCGCGAAGTTTCACAGGTTTTAAGTTAGAAACGACGATAACTTTTTTGCCGATTAGTTCTTCTGGTTGATAGAATTCGGCAATGCCTGAAAGCACTTGGCGTAGTTTTCCTTCTCCTAAATCTAATTGGAAACAAAGAAGTTTATCTGCTTTTTTCACTTTATCTACTTGTTTTACTTCTGCAACACGAAGATCGATTTTGTCGAAGTCTTCAATGCCGATTTGCGGTGTTTCAAGTGCTTCAACTTCCGCCACTTCTTCGGCAGGCGCTGGTGCAGAGCCTTTCATTTCATCTTGAATATAGGTAACTTCCACTTCTGCATCAAGTCTCGGGAAAATTGGCGTACCTTTTTTCACCACAGTGGTGCCTGCTGGAATTTCACCATATCCATAAATGCTATCCCATTTTTTCAAGTTTTCTTCTTGTAAACCTAGTTGTAAGAAGATTTCGCCCGGAGTTCTTGTTAAGAATGGTTGTAAAAGCACTGCGATAATACGTAAGTTTTCCGCTAAATGAGTCATTACGCTTGCAAGTTCTGTGCGTTTATCTTCGTCCTTGGCAAGTGCCCATGGAGCAGTTTCATCGATATATTTATTTGTACGAGAAATTAGTGACCACAGTTGGTTTAAAGCTACAGAGAATTGCATGTGATCCATGCTACCTTCATATTCCTTCACCACATTGTTTTTAAAATCTACTAAAATTTGATCAAATTCTGTTACATTACCTTGATAAGCCGGAATTTCACCATCAAAGTATTTGTTAATCATTGCTACTGTACGATTAAGCAAGTTTCCTAAATCGTTGGCAAGATCAAAGTTCACACGATCAACAAAGTCTTCTGGTGTAAATAAACCATCTGAGCCAAATGGAACTTCGCGTAATAAGTAATAACGAAGCGCATCTAGGCCGTAGCGGTCAATCAGCATATAAGGATCTACTACGTTACCTTTGGACTTCGACATTTTACCATCTTTCATTAAAATCCAGCCATGGCCGAATACCATTTTGGGAAGTGGTAAGTCTAGTGCCATCAGCATAATTGGCCAATAAATTGTGTGGAAACGAACGATTTCTTTCCCAACGATTTGTACATCAGCAGGCCAGTATTTTTGGAATTTCGTATCATTGTCCGTATTATATCCAAGCGCAGTAATATAGTTAGAAAGCGCATCAATCCATACATAAACAACATGTTTTGGATTACCAGGAACTTTAATACCCCAATCAAAAGTTGTTCTAGATACTGCTAAATCTTCCAAACCAGGTTTAATGAAATTATTAATCATTTCATTTTTTCTGGATTCAGGAAGGATAAATTCTGGATGGGAATTATAATATTCTACTAAACGGTCCGCATATTTGCTCATGCGGAAGAAGTAGGATTCTTCTTTAACAAGTTCGACTTCATTGCCACTTGGAGCTTTTCCGCCGATTACTTTGCCATTTTCATCTTTATATACTTCTTCTAACTGTGTTTCTGTAAAGTATTCTTCATCAGAAACAGAGTACCAACCTTCGTATTCACCTAAGTAAATGTCGCCTTGCTCTAAAAGTTGTTCAAAGATTTTTTCAACCGATGTTTTATGACGGTCTTGTGTTGTACGAATAAAATCCGTATTAGAAATTTCTAGTTTTTTCCAAAGTTCTTGGAAGCCTTCTGCGATTTCATCCACGTATTCTTGTTCAGAAATTCCGCGTTCTTTCGCTTTCGCTTGGATTTTTTGACCGTGCTCATCTGTTCCAGTTAAGTAAAACACATCATATCCTTTTAAACGTTTATAACGAGCCATCGCGTCCCCCGCAACAGTCGTATAAGCATGGCCGATATGCGCTTTTCCGCTTGGATAATAGATTGGTGTTGTAATATAAAACGTATTTTTCTCTTCAGGCAACACAATTCCCTCCTTAAAAATAAAACAATTAGTATTATTATATCATTTTTCACGCTAAACGAAATAATTAATTAAGCGCCTTTTGCAACGCCGATTAAAATCCCGCCGAGAACAACTAAAACTACGCCCACAATAACAAAAAGCATTTCTTTTTGCGTTTTCTTTTCTTTTAAAAGTATGATACCTCCAATAGTTGAGATAACAACTCCTAATTGCGAAAGTGAAAAACCAGTTGCGACTCCAACAAGTTGGTTAGCGTGAACCATCGCAACGTTTCCAGCTGCCCAAATCACTCCTGGAATAGTAAGTAAGAGAGTTCGTTTATTGAAGCGTTTTTCCGTACCACCACTGTGTGTCATAATTAGCGCACTTATAACCATCCCAATCGCTTGCGGCAAAATCGCATTAATTCCATCGATTTTGAAACCTTGAATTAGAACAACTAAGCCAACATAACCACAAGCAGAAATGAATAATGTGATCAAACCTTGTTTTAATGCATTAGTACCATCTTCTTCTTTTTCAGCATAAGATGTTAAGAAAATTCCACCGACGATAAGAGCTAATGCTATAAAACCTAAAATAATTCGAAGTGTCGTATCCCATTCATGAAATAAGATTACCCCGCAAAGTGTTGTTCCAACTAATTGCATCCCTGTAGAAATCGGCATTGCTTTTGAAACACCGATAATTTTGAATGCTTGCAGTTGGAACATCTGACCAACAGTCCATAAACATCCTGTTATAAAACTAATCCCTACTGTTTTAAGCGTATAAACTGGATCAGTAAAGAAGAAAACGATTACCGCAAAAGTGAGTGCCCCTAGTGTCATTCCCATCGTTTGTTGTCTTGTTGAACCGCCAAATTTTGTAATAATTAGCGGGACTGTTCCCCAAAGTAATGCAGGAATCAGCGCAATCATAATGTTCAAATCGTTTTCCTCCTTGTATATCCTTTAATTTAGTTTTCAATTACTTCATTATAGCTGAAATAACAAGAAGATGGTAGAGGTTTTCTGAGTAAAAGTACTTAATAGCGCTAACTGTTAAAGTTTAAATTAACGATTTACCTTTTTATGATTCTCATTAGTCATTATTTCGACAAAATATACCATATTAATGCTACTAGAATTAAACTAACGCCCCAAAATCGAGTGCTATACTTTAATTACATTAAATCCCAATTCAAGGAAAGAGGTTATTTAAATAATGTTTAATAAGAAAAAAACTATCGCTAGCCTTATAGTTTTAAGTTCTCTAGCTAGTCAAATAGCACTTACACCTATTTCTGCACTTGCTGATACTCACGATACAAATAATATTGCATTACTACAAAATACCAATGAGAATGTCCCATATAAATACACATCCACTCTTACATTTCCAACTTTAACGAATCAAACCCAGGAAGACTATAAACTGGAAATAAAATTAGCGCTACCAAGTGGCATGAACTATACGGACTTACAGGTTTCTGTTGGTGGGGAAGACATTACAAACCAAGTTGGGACAACTAGCTTTGACAATTCCACTAACACTGTTACTTTTAAATTCGACAAAGTAACAAGTTGGAATAGTTTATCCAAAGCAAAAGTAAAGTTCGACTGGAAAACTTCTTATTCAGGTGAAGGTGGAGAAGCCAAGATTGATTCTTTAGTTGCGACCGCAACAGCTACAAGCGAAGACAAAGCTGGTAACAAATCCACCTCCACTGGCTCTTTAAAACCAAAAGATATTAGCGCACCAGTTGTTAAAGCAGAAGAAACAGAAATCACATACAGCCCTGGAAGTAATGTTACGGAAGAACAATTTTTAACAGACATTCATGCTAGCGTTACTGATAATTATGACTCCACTATTAGTCTTACAAGCAATTTTACTTCCGCAGTTAATTTAGCAGTTAGTGGTGATTACTCGGTCAATGTTCAAGCAACCGATAAAGCAGGTAACGTCTCAAATACACTAAATGTCACCGTTCATGTGTCTACTCCTGCACCTGTAGCTGGGGCAAACATCACTGTGAATTATCTTGATGGCAATGGTAATAAAATCGCAGAATCAGATACACTAACTGGAGTTATCAATAGTAATTATCAGTCAGAAAGCAAAAAAATTACCGGTTATACTATAGAAACTACACCTACAAACGCAACTGGTACTTTCACTGATACTCCACAAACAGTTGATTATATTTATAAAAAAGATACCGTAACACCTACACCAATTACTGTTAATCCAGTTGAACCGGTTAAACCAGTTAATCCAGTAGTTAATAAGCCTGTAACTGTAAAACCAGCTAATGATAATACTAATCCTAGTACTAGTAATTCTGTAGAAAAAACAACTTATAGCTCTTTACCAACAACTGGTGATACTGACCAAAGTAAATCATCCACTATCTTCGGAGCCTTGCTTCTTTTAATCAGTGCCCCGTTACTATTATTTAAAAAGAAATAAAAAACACCTCGTAAAGTATATTGGCACTGCCATTAAAAAATGAGAATAAGATAAAAACACCTTCGTTGGATTCATGTAAAATGAAACTAACGGAGGTGTTTCTATGAGTACAAAAGTAATGTATCCAGCAGAAATAAAAGAAAAAGCTATCAAAATGAAATTAGCAGGTAAATCTACCAAAGAAATTATGAGAACATTAAACATCAAAAATCCAACACAAGTGAAAACTTGGTGGCGCTGGTATCGAAATGAAGAAACCCACAGGTTTCACCAAGGAGTAGGTAAACAATATAAATACCAAAAAGGGGTGCCTGAATTACCAGAAATAGAACAATTAAAAATAGCTCTTCGGCAAAAAGAGCTAGAACTGGAAATTTTAAAAAAGTACAAGGCATTGGAAAGGAAGTGAATCCAGCATATTTTGTTTTGTTAGTAGAAGAGCTAAAAACAAAGTATCTTGTCAAAGATATCTGTCAAATACTACAAGTACCTTTATCTACCTATTATCGCTGGAAAAAGAAAGATTTCGCACAGAGCTCATTGGAGAAAAAATAGGGCAGTTATGTAAAGCATATCAGTTCACTTATGGTTATCGAAAAATCGCCGCATTAATGAAACAAGAAGAACAAGTTGGCATCAATAAAGTACAGCGTATTATGCAAAAATATCAGTGGCAATGTCAGGTAAAAGCAAAAAAGAAAAATCGACCAGGCTCCGCCTACTATCAAACAGAAAACCACTTAAATCGAAACTTTCAAGCTAGTCAGCCGCTGGAAAAATTAACTACCGATATCACCTACCTTTATTTCGGAGACTGCCGTTTATATTTATCAAGCATTATGGATTTGTATAATGGAGAAATCGTTGCCTACTCCATTGGCGAAAAACAAGACACAGAATTAGTGCTAGATACATTAAATCAGTTGTCCCTTCCAGAAGGAAGTTTACTTCATAGCGATCAAGGTTCGGTGTACACATCTTATGAATATTATCAGTGCTGTAAAAAGAAAAACGTTATCCGCAGTATGTCCCGAAAAGGGACACCCGCAGACAACGCTCCCATAGAATGTTTCCATTCCTCGCTAAAGTGCGAAACATTCTACCATAAAACAGCGTATAAATACGCTAAATCTATTGTAATCCAAATCGTAAAAGATTACATTAAATATTATAACGAAAAACGAATTCAACAAAAATTAGGCTACCAATCTCCTATTAATTTCAGGAAACAAGCAGCCTAATTTAAAGGGTTTTTATTTCATTCTCATTTTTCCATGTCAGTGCAAGATTTACGAGGTGTTTTTTTATTGATTTTTTCTTTTAGCTTTAGAGAGGGTTAATCCAGCTAATAACAGAACACCCATAAAAATAAAGAGTAAATTTGTGCTATCTCCTGTTTCTGGAAGATTCATTGGCATTTGATTAATTTTCGAGTATGCCTTTGACTGTTTCTTTACTGATTTACTTGGTGTTTGCCTGGACCCATTGACCGAGTTATTATTGTTACTTGGGAGTTCTGGTGTTACGTTGTTTTCGCTGTATACTGGAAATTCTGGGTTAATTATATCTTTCACGTAAATATATTGAATCGTTTGTCTAGTTTCTTCAAAAACCCCACTTGAATTAGCTGGATTTTCTTTTAGCGTATAGCCTTCAATTTCTTTAGCAAGTGTTTCATACGTTTCACCAACTTCGCCAGTAATCGTATTACTTTCAGCTAATTCATTGTTTTCACTATCCATATATTGAATAGTAATTTTCCCTATTCTAGCTTCTGGTACTTTCACGGTGATCGTTACTGTTTCTGAACGATTACCAGATGAATCTTCTGTATAAATGGTTACTTCATAACTGCCTGGCTTGGAAGTATCTACTTTAGATAAATCCATGTGGATATTTAAATCTTGATCATAATTATCTGTTGCAGTTATTCCAACTTGGTCAATGATTTGACCCTCTGTTAATTCGCTGCCTTTTTCAATAATTATTTCCGGATTGTTAATTTGAATAATAGGTTTTTCGGTATCGACTATTTTAACAGAAAGTTTGATTGGATCCGAGGAAGCACCACTTTTGCTTTTTGCTATTATCGTCGCTTCATACGTTCCAAGTTTGCTTGAATCCACTTCGGACAAGTCAACTTCCATCTTAATTGCTTCGTCGTATAGATCCGTAACTACCGCGCCAGATTTAGCAAGAAGCACTTCACTAGTTAATTCTGTTCCTACTTCAAATGAAATATCGTTCGAGTTAACCGCGACTTGTGGTTTTTGAATATCATTAATATGCACGACAACGGTAACCGGATCTGCCTTTAAGTCAAACTCATTTTTAGCATGTAGCGTGACTGTATAATCTCCCGGAGTTGCAAAGTCGACTACCTCGCTATAATCGCTAGTAATCTGTGCGTTTTCCGAAGCAGACGCACGAATATCTTGTAAAAATGTCGCCTCATCTTTTGCATTTACGGGCGCGTACGAAACACTCTTATCCGCTACAATTACAGGTACTGCCTTGACTTCAATTGGTTGGTTTACTGTTCCAGTGTACTTGCCAGCAATTGCCGGACTATTAATCACTTCATCAAATGTATAAGAAACTTTTGATAAGCCTGATAGTTCTCCGCTTGCCCATGCGATGCTTTGATCAGAGTAAGTTCCTTTGTTGGAAATTATTTTCGGTGTAACCATTTGTCCCGCTAAGTTCTCAACGTTATTCGGTATCGTAAAGTTCCCTGCTGCTATCGTTTTTGAAAGCGTAACGGCTTGTTTATCCGCATTTAGTGTCGCAAGTTTTGGTACATCGACTAGTTTACTTGATTCTAGCCTATCTATTTTATTACTTCTTACATTAATTGTAGTCAGAAGCGGAAAATCGTTAATTTTCGGTAGCCGAGTTAGTTCATTACTACTGATATCCAGGTTCTTAACTGCAGGAAGGTTCTCCAAATGTATATCATCACTGTCTAAATAATTCCCACTAATATCTACGCTTATTATTTCTGGTAAATTCATTAAAGTGACGCTCTCTAGATCACCCCAGTCAATAGAAATACTGGAAGCTATTCTTCCTAGTCCGTTTAATTGGGATAAATTTTTCAACGTTAGCTTTTTCAATTCTAATTCATCTGCCGACAAAGTTACTAGGTTAGGTTGGTTTTCAATATCTAACTCTGTAATTGCATTACCAAGCACTTCTAACGTGTGTAATTCCGGCAAAGTTTTTACCAAACTAAAATTCCCCGTTATTTTATTATTATTCGCGCTAATTGATTTTAAGGTTGGCATATTAAATAACGAATCTATTGTCCTGAGCTCATTGTTATTCACATTGATATTTTCTAACGCTGTTAAATGCTCTATGCCAGTTAAGCTCGTAATATTCTGGTTTGTTGCTACTAAATTAGTAATAGTTTGTAATTCTGCTTCTGATACTTCTGCATTAATATCTTCTGTTCCACTAATATTTTTAGCTATTATTTTGGCTAAATTAACATCCGGAAATAGTTCAGCATATGTTTTGCTGTTTTCAGAAGTTGATTTCAAATTATTTTTAGGTGTATTTTCCTCTTCAGTTGAGTTAGTAGTTGCAGCTTCTTCACTGGATGATGCTGTCATTTTCTGTGGCGCGGTTTGCGAGTTGTCCATTCTGCTAGGCTGGTCAATAGTTGTAGGTTCTGTAGTGTCGGTTGTTGCTTCCTTAGTGATTTGGTCCGCAGTTATAGTATCTGCACTAGCATACAAACTAGGACTTACTAGGCTAAAACACAAAGCAAGAGAAACAACAACTGGTATTTTTCTCATTTTTGTTTCCTCCAGGTTGTAATTAATATCATCTAATATTATTTATTATAGCAGACTAGATTTGGTCCAAAAACCAATTTTAGTAGTTAGTTTACGCTAAATAAGCTTTGTTTATGTCTTCCATGTGAACAAACAAGCTTTACTCTCATCAAAACCTATTAAAATAGTCTTTTAACAGTATAAAGCACAAAAAAGCTAAGTATAAAACCGATAGTTTCATACTTAGCTTCATTTGTTTATTAAAAGACTTCAAGTGGTGGTAAGAATACTTTCCCTTCTAATACTTCTTTTTTCGGAACATATAGTCGGAAGTTTAGTGAGAATTCTTTCCCAGCTTTACTTGGTAGCCAGTTCCCTGGATCTACATCTGCCGGTTTTTCAGACGCAATGTAAAGAGTCAAGCTGCCATCTTCACTTAGTTTTGGACCTGTGTAATTATTGATGCAGAACTTATTTAATTCGTTCGGGATAACATGATAATCCGGAACACTATATAAGGTAACGGACCAAAAAGCATTTGCAAGTTCTGCTGGAAGTTCGTCTGCTGGGAAATGGATTTTATAAATTTTATCTCCAGTTAGCAATTCATCATCCGTACCTTTTTGACCGATGAAATATAGAGCTTCTTGGATAGAGTTTGCCCAAATACCACCGTAATTAATAATTGCTCGAGCTAAAATGTCGTTTTCGAAAGCACCAGCTACGTAAGTAACAGACCATCCACCTTTTTGCGTGCCAAATCCTTTTGCCCCATTAGTAAAATATGGAAGCGCTTCTTTCACAATTAAGTTTCTAACCTCAGCTTTTTGGTCATCACCAAGTTCGATATAAGCTGCAACTTTTCTTGCTTTATCTTGAAACTCAGCTGCTTTTGGCATTTTATCTGGATAAGTTGCCAGCAGTTCTTCTAAATTGGAATAAATTTCTTCTAAGAGGAACTCTGCATTAGTGAAATGCGGTATTTCTAACGGTTCTTTGATTTTTATATTATCTGGTGCGTCGAATTTGAATGCTTTTTGAAGTTTTACTGCGCCTTCTGGGTCGTCTTTTTGTTCTACGCGAAGTAGCACTTTCACTTTTTCAGATGGTAATTCAATTTTTATAGCATCACTTGGAATGGAAGGGTTTGTTCCTTTTTTAACGAAAGCAAATTTTCCATGTGGATGCTCTGGAAAATTACGTTCGTTGATATTAGTTACTACTTCACCCCAACCATCTAAAAGTTGAACCGTGTAGTAGCGATTTTTTATTTCTGGTACTTCTAAAACAACAGCATGTTCGTCGTCTACGGCTATCCAAGCTTCAGAATAAACCACATCAAAGTTTGGATTTACAAAATTCGCATCTGCTGGAGAAACCGAATTATGCTTTAGTGTGTTATATGGAATTTTATCTTCTTTTGTATCAAAATTTTCTTGGCGTAAAACGAGATATCGCGACAATAAATAAACATAGGATTCTTTTACAAGCTCAGCATTTACTTCTAAATTCGCATTCATTATCAATATAACCACCTTTAGTTTAGATTATTTTAAGTATAGCATTATATCAAACCGGAAGCTGTTCTTAGCTTTTTGCAATTCCAATCATCGTGCCACCGATAATTACTAAGACTACTCCGATAATGACCAAAATAAGTTCTTTCTTGGTTTTTTTCTCTCCTAAGAAAAGAATTCCTCCAATTGTTGAAATGACAACGCCCATTTGTGAGAGCGAAAAACCTGTGGCGATTCCAACCAATTTATTTGAGAATAGTAGAGCCAAGTTACCAGTAGCCCACATCACCCCTGGAATCATATTTAACCACGTTTGCTTTGTAAAACGTTTTTCTTCAGACTTAATAGAAAATAATAATCCTGCGACTACCATCCCAATTGCTTGAGGTAAAATCGCGTCCCACCCACTAATATCAAACCAACGAGTGATGACGACATAACCTACATAACCTACTGAAGAAATAAGTAAAGTGATAATTCCTTTTTTCATATTTTGACCGGAATTTTCGTCTTTATGTTGTTGATAACTTGTTAAAAATATCCCGAAAATAATTAGCGCTAATGCGGAAAATCCTAATACTAGTTTGGAAGTTGTACCCCATTCATGAAAGGCGAATACACCAAAAAGCGATGTACCTACTAACTGCATTCCGGTTGAAAGTGGCATTGTTTTTGATACGCCTACTTGTGTAAATGCGCGGAACTGATTCATTTGACCTAAGCTCCAAAATGCCCCAGAGATAAAACTAGCAATAATAATGGTTGCCGTATATTCTGGATTTGTAAAAATAAAAACTCCGATTGCGAACGCTAATGCCCCGAACGTTGTACCAATAATTTGTTGCCTCGGCTTACCACCAATTTTCGAAACAACTAATGGCATAATCCCCCACATCACTGCCGGAATTAATGCTATAACTATGTTCATTTTTTATTCCCCCTAATTCTTCTGCTTATGGTCTATACCCTTTTCCTCATGAAATCATTCCTATTCCCGTAATTATCTGTTAAAATGAATTAAAATTATCAAGAAGGTGAGAAAATGAAATCAACTGGAATGGTAAGAAAAATCGACGAACTTGGTCGTGTGGTTATCCCGATTGAAATAAGAAGGACAATGAACCTAAATGTAAAAGATCCCTTAGAAATTTTTACAGATGAAGATGCGATTATATTGAAGAAGTATTCTGCTGGCTTGGTTTGTGATGTTACCGGAGAATTTTCTGTTGATAATAAGAAATTTGTGGACGGCAAACTGACGCTTAGTAAAGAAGGTGCTGCGGCATTAATGGAAGAAATTAAACGCCGCTTTGGCGATACATTATAAAAAAATCATGTGCGAGTTCCCATTCAAGGATTCGCACATGATTTTTATTTTATTTCATGATAAGCAGAGTAAACTTCTCGTTTTGGTAAATTTCTCGCTTTCATAACGGTTTTAATTGCATCTTTAGAACTAACATTTTCCTGTTCCATTACGGTGCTTACGTGCGTTTTAATATCGAGTTCTTGCCACCAGAGCTGCTCTTCTGCAAGTGGTGGGTTGGAATTGCCTTCGATAATCAAGCAAAATTCCCCGCGGATTTCTTCGTCCATTGCCCAGTTCAGCGCATCTTCAACCGTTCCACGCAAAAATTCTTCAAATCTTTTTGTGAGCTCTCGACACAGGACGATTTTCCGATCATTTCCAGTGATTTTAATGATTGCTTTTAGTGTTTCTTTTAAACGATGTGGTGATTCATATAAAATCCACGTTTCTTCACGAGCCGCCAACTTTTCAATCGCTTGAGTACGCTCTTTGTTTTGGCGTGGAAGAAATCCGTAAAAGTAAAACGGCTGCGGGGCAAGACCAGATGCAATCAGTGCAGTTAATGCAGCATTGGCTCCCGGTAATGGGATGACAGGAATATTAGCATCTAACGCACTTTGAACAAGTTCGTATCCCGGGTCAGAAATAGATGGCATCCCAGCATCACTCACTAGCGCCACCACTTCTCCGCCCAGCATTCGCTGAATAATATTATCTTCTTTATTTTCCTTCGTAAACTGATGATAACTCGTCATTCGGGTTGTAATTTCAAAATGATTTAAAAGTTTCACGGTGTTTCGCGTATCTTCCGCTGCAATAATATCCGCTTCTTTAAGCATGCGAATTGCACGAAAAGTCATATCTTCTAAATTACCAATCGGCGTCGGCACTAAATATAATGCCCCTTGGCTGGTTCCGCTGAAACTCTTTTGACTTTTTATCACTCGGACTCCTCCTCCCGTTGTATTAAATAAGCGTCTTTATTTTTACGTGATAATTTTTTGAACGCAGCTTCTGCTTTTGTAGCTTCACTTCTTGTTTCGAATTTTTCAAAATGGATGACTTTTACCGGACGACGCGTTTTTGTATATTTACATCTAATTCCCGCATTGTGTTCTGCTTCTCGGCGAAGAACATCAGTTGTATAGCCACCATAATATGAATTATCACTACATTTTAGCACATAAAAGAAATGTTCACTCGCTTTCGCCATATAAAATCTCCTTAATTACTGGAGTATATTCTCCAAGTTCATCATATACGATAACAGGTGGTACATATTTTACACCAGGTTTTCCATCTTTAATTCCTTCCACAAGCACCGTATTCGCTTCTTTATCTATGCGCGGATGAACGAATTGAATGCGTTTCGGCTCTAAGCGATATTTTCTCATTATATCAATGATATCTAGTAATCGTTCCGGACGATGAACAAAATTCGCTTTTCCCCCTTGTTTTAAAAGGCTTGCTGCTACACGAATAGTATCTTCTAACGTGCACATTACTTCATGGCGAGCAATCCGAAAATGTTCATTGGTATTTTTCAAACTTGTATCCGGGGTTGCAAAATAAGGTGGATTACAGGTGACAATATCCGCGCGCTCTTTTGGAATAAGATCTGTAATATTTTTCAAATCATATTCGATCATTTCAATTTGCTCTTCTAATTGATTATACGAAATGCTTCTTTTCGCCATATCTGCCAGGCGCTCCTGAATTTCAACACCAACTATTTGCGCTTCAGTTCGCGTGCTAAGTAATAAAGGGATAATCCCATTCCCGCTACATAAATCAATTATTTTCCCCTTACGCACAGGCAAATAACTGAATTTCGCTAGGAGAACTGCATCTATCGAGAAAGAAAATACCGATGGGCTTTGAATAATCCGCAAATTTTCTGCTAATAAATAATCCAGTCTTTCATCACCTATTAATTTGAGTTTTTCCAAATGATTCACCTTTTCTAGCAAAAAGCCCTTCTCCTGAATCGAGAAAGGCCCGTCATGTTATTTTTTATTGAGCAAGGATAAGCAAAATAAACAATCTTCATCATTACCACGCGGGCTGCCGAAATGTACATTGCAAACATGAAATCCTTCCTTGTAAAGTTGGACAAGATTGTCATAACCTTCCCCAAGTTCAATCATTTGCTGCATTGCTTCCTTACGATTAGGCGCCATTACACCGTGTTCCGCCTCTGTTTCGGCTTTAGGTTCCGGTGTCGCTTCATCGGTCAAAGAAAGTCTGCGTCGCAGATGTTCGTTTTCAAGGTTTAATCGGTTATTTTCTTCCAACATTTCGCCTAAGTTTGTCTTTAGATCTCCAAGTTGCTGATACAATTCGCCAATTTGCTCCTCCATATTACTGACTGAGTCAAAAATAGCTTTTTTATCCAATTTTTTCACCTCAAGACTTTGCCGGTTGTTTTAGAAATTCGTTGTATGGGCGTAATTCGTCCAATTCGTATTCTATAACCGTCTCTTCTTCGGGCAAACTCACTTGTAAGATTCTAGAAAGCAAGTTGATTCCCGAAACACGTGCTTCTGCGCCTTCTGGAGTTTTTACTTTTACACCAACATCTGGCATTTCACGTTTAGCTTGCTCATATTCATCGTTCTCATATTTCAGGCAACACATTAAGCGTCCACATAAGCCAGAAATTTTCGTCGGGTTAAGGGACAGGTTTTGGTCTTTCGCCATTTTGATGGAAACGGGTTCGAAATCGCCTAAGAAAGTGGAACAGCAGAGCATACGACCACATGGACCAATCCCACCGAGCAATTTCGCTTCATCACGAACACCAATTTGGCGAAGTTCGATGCGAGTCCGGAAAACAGATGCTAAATCTTTCACGAGCTCCCGGAAATCAACGCGACCTTCTGCAGTAAAGTAAAAAATGATTTTATTACGGTCAAATGTATAATCCACATCAACCAAACTCATTTCAAGTTCGCGCTCGCGGATCTTTTCATCACAGAGTAAAAAGGCTTTCTGACAAGAGTCGCCATTCTCAGCAACGCATTTATAATCCGCTTCTGTTGCGATACGCAGTACTTTCTTAAGTGGTAAAACGACGTCTTCTTCGTCCACGTAGCGTGGTTCAATGACCGTTTTACCAAATTCAATTCCTTGTGCATTTTCAACGATAACACCTTGGTTTTCTGTGATTTCCAGTTCGCCAGGTGAGAAATAATATATTTTACCAACGTCTTTAAAACGGACGCCTACAATTTTAAGCATAGCGATTACCTCCCTTGGATTTCCAGAACTAACTGCTCCATTAGAAGTTGCGTGTTCATATTGGAATCCAGTTTTGATTTCGCAGCGAGAATCTTCTCGATTTCCCCTGTGGTTTCGGACAGTGACTTGCGCAGCGCATCTTGTCCGAGCATTTCTTTTTGCGCTGTACAAATTGGTTCGTAGTTCTCGTCAAGTGTAAGGTGTAGCCGGTCGCGGTACAGCAGTAACAACAATTCGAGCCCAAGCGCCATCTTATCTTTCTCTTTAAAAAGTGGCATCCATGATTCTTGAATGATAATTAATGGGCTGGTTCCTTGATGGTGAATTCCTTCGTATAACTTGATGACAACATTTCTTGCCTCACTAAACCACTCACTCTCTTCAAAAGCCTTCGCTTCTTCCACACTCCCAGTAATGCTAGCATAAATCCGCGCTTTTTGTTCGGAAATGCCTGCTGCTGTTAGTGATGCGAGTAAACTATCAAAAGTCAGTGATTTGAATGTGACAGGTTGCAGTCTTGACTGGATTGTTGGCAAAATTTGCCCGGGATTTGTTGTTAAAAATAATAATAACAAACCGCCTTCTGGTTCTTCTATAAATTTCAGCAGACTATTGGCTGATTGAACAGTCATTTTTTCTGCATCGTAAATGATAACTACTTTTTGATCCGATTCCATCCCACGTTTACTAAGTTCTTGCTTAAGCGCGCGAACCTGATCAATTTTAATACTAGCCCCATCTGGCTCTAGCAAATGAACATCCGGATGATTATGACTCGCTATTCTCGTGCAATTGGTACACTTTCCACAAGCAAGCTCGGTTTCAGTGCTTTCTAAACAAAAAAGGCTCTGAGCTAACCAAAGTGCTGTGCGCTTCTTTCCTGTACCCCTTGTTCCTTCGAATAAATAGCCGTGAGATAATCGATTTTCGCGGACACTTTTTGAAAAAATCTTCATGACCACTGGTTGCATCATTGTAAGTTCATCCTGTAATCCCACAAAAAACTTCCTTTCTATCCATATTGTAATATTATACCATGACCAAGCTTAAATAGCTTCGGAATTTTAACAAAAAAATAACGTTGGATTTGTTAACTAATATTACAATTTCAATAAATTAGTTATTTTTCTAAAATTTAAATGGACAGTACACCGTTTTGAGCATAGAATAAAGAAAAGTAGTTATTATACTTAGACTTAAAGGGGTTGTCTGGTATGAATGAATCGAATGGAAGTATGGAGCTATATTTAAGAGAACATACCGAAGAAATCATTAATAATTGGTTATCAAAAATTTATGAAAATACGTATACTAGCTTTGTTTACTCTCCACAATATAAAGATGAACTGCGCGCTGACAGTGAACAAACAGCGGACTTAATCATTTCCTATTTTGCTGGTAAAAAAGCGTTCTTTGAGAAACTCGACAAATGGCTAGATAACATGTACGCACGTCGCATGGAAAATGAAGTGCCATTACCTGAAGTTATTACTACCTTAGATAAACTACGTCGCGAATTTGTTACAGCCGTTGGTGACTTTTGTATTCATAATGATGAAGTGTCTAAATGTGAATTCTCATCAAGCATGGCAATGGTTAATCACGGATTCGACCGAATAAACGAAGCCTTTTCTGCAATGTATTACAATGATATCGTGAAACATCTAGAACAACAACATCGCTTAATTGAAGAAATTAGCACCCCAGTCATTTCCATTACTGACAAATTGGCGATACTTCCTTTAATGGGCCGTGTAGATCGTGAAAGAGCAGAAAAGCTATCCGAAATTACTGCAAATAAATGTGTTCATTTAGGCGTGGAACAATTGTGTATTGATTTATCTGGAATCACGTATTTTGACGATGCGTTAGGAGAGATGCTCACCAACTTAGTGACGATGCTTAAACTTCTTGGCGTCGAGGCATTTATTTCTGGCATTCAACCAAAAATGGCGCAACAAATTAATCGTGTTGAATTAAACTTATCTATCCCAGCCTATCATTCGTTAAAGGCTGTTTTGCAAGATCAAACTAGAACTATATAAGAAAAACCGTAAGCGATTGTATTATCGCTTACGGTTTTTTATTATTTTCTTCTAAGTGCAATTAAGCCGCTCGCTGAAATGGCTACGAGTAACAGTCCCCATCCATTAACAAGTGGCGAATCTCCTGTTTTTGGTAAAGCTGTCTGTTTGCTGTCTTCACTTATTATTTTATCCGGTTTTTCTGGTTTTTTTGGTGGTACTGGCACTTTTGGTATTTCTGGTTTTTTCGTATTTTCTTTTGTTACAGTTACGTTTAATGCTTCTGTGCTGATTTTAAATTTCAATGGTGTAGTGTCTAAAATATAACCTGTTGGTGCTTTTGTTTCAACAAATTGATACTCACCTGGAAGTAAATCAGCAACCGTTAGTTTACCTTTTTGGTCCGTTTTAAGATTTGTTTTTAGTGTGTTACCATCTTTATCTTGTAATTCGAATTCGGCATCAGCTAGAAGACTTTTTGTGTCACGGTCGACTTTTTCTAGTGAAACGGATCCTTTGATGGCAGTATTTTCTTTAGATACGAATAATGATTGGTGGGTATCATCAATCGTGAATTTCACTGGAGACGCATCCAACACGTATCCTTGTGGAGCTTTCGTTTCGATTAGCTGGTATGTGTCATATTTCAGGTTTGAAATTGCCAGTTTTCCATCTGCATTGGTTTTTAATCCCGTTTGCACAGTGGCTCCCGCTCCGTTGACTAACTTAAATTCGGCACCTTCTAGCGGATTTTTTTGGGACGAATCATCTGTTTTCGTTAATTCAACAGAACCAGTTGTCCCTTCTCCACCACCGCCGCCTCCTGATGTTGGTGTTGCGACTTCGATTTCTTGTTTAATGAAGTTATCGCCTGTTAATTGCCCTTTATTAGTGTAGTTAGGCGATGCTCCGTTGTCGGTAGAAGTTGTGTAGTATGAAATTTTGACAGAATCTGTTAAATTTCCTAGATCAACTTTAAAACCATCCGTTGTTTGAGTAATTGCAGATGAAGGCACCTCAGCTCCTGGTGTGAAGTTATCATCCGGGTCAAACTCGCCGTGGAATGCTTTTATTGAATTAAAATCAACGACTTGTTTTGGTCCAATAAAGTCTTCATAAACGGCATTTTGAATGTTTTGTTTGGAATAGTTAACTCGCACAACCCACTGGATAAGCTCAGGATTTTCAGCATCAGCCCAGCCGTATTTATATAAGCTTTCATCCGGGTCGATTTGATTTTTGCCTCCAACACCCACATCAATTGTTTCTGTGGTACCATTTACTGGAAATTCAACTGGAACATTTTCATTACCTTCTACTAATGATTTATCCCAATTAGTCCAAAAATCGAGATATCCACTAATATTGGAGTTTTTTTCGACAAAGTCTGTAAATGTAATAACTACTTGGCCAGTCGATTTTTTAGCAATCACATGACCTACCGTGTTGCCATCGTGATCTTTTAAAGAAAAGTCTAAATCTGTAACTATCTTCAGCTCTGGAGGTAACACAAATTCCATTGTGTCGCCTTCCTTAACATTAGTTGAATTGGGGATTTCCCAAGTATAGTGAACCTTGATGCTATCATAATACCCGAAGTCCGTTTGGGGATTTCCATCTGCATCTAATAATTCAACAGTTTTCAAAAAATCGGACCCATAATTAGTTGCTGCTTTAACAAAGTTAGTCTGAAATATAACGTTTACAAGCAAGATAACGCTAAGAAATGCTAATCCGAATTTCTTTAGATTAGACATCATTGTCGTGCGTTTCTTCATAAAAAAACCATCCTTTTTTAGTTAATTTCAATCATAAATTTATTACTAATTCATAGTGATTATACATTATTTTTCCTAAAAATCGGTTCTTATCTATCAAAAAATCTCCTAATTGTGAACGTTTTGTGACGATTAAGATTCTAAAATGACCTAATTAAAACAGGCTTAGATAATTATCTAAGCCTGTTTTTTCTATTTGCGCTTCAGCAGAAGACCGCTTAATGACAAGGCTATCAGGATTACTCCTAAGCCAGCAAAACTATTTGTATCTCCTGTTTTAGGAAGACTTTGAGTTATTCTTATCGGGGTTGTTTTTGGACTATCCTCGCTGTTTTCTGTTTTCTTAGGCGTAACTGGTACTTCTGGTTTTGTTGGTGGCACAGTTGGTTCATATGGTACTGGTGGTAACGGAGTAGGCGGTACTGGTGTTGGTGGTACTGGTGTTGGTGGTACTGGTGTTGGTGGTACTAATGTGTTTTCTTTTGTTACTTTTACTATTGGGTCTGTCTCACCAGCGACAATTTCAAAACTAACTGGGGTCGTATCAAGTTCATATCCAATCGGGGCTTTTGTTTCCACAAATTGGTATGTCCCTGGTACTAAATCAGTTACTTTTAGAACGCCATTTTCGTCCGTAGTTAAACCAGTTTGTAATGTATTTCCTTCTTTATCTTGTAATTCAAATGTTGCTCCGGCTAGGGTTGCTTTGGTTGCAGAGTCTAACTTTGTTAGTTCCACGGAGCCAACTTCTAGTGTGTTTTCTTTTGTTACTTTTACTACTTGATCTGTCTCACCAGCGACAATTTCAAAACTAACTAGGTTATTGTCTAACTTGTAGCCTGTTGGAGCACTTGTTTCGACAAATTGGTAACTGCCTGGTACTAAATCAGTTACTTTTAGAACGCCATCTTCATCTGTTTTCAAGTCTGTTTGGAGCGTATTTCCTTCTTTATCTTGTAATTCAAATGTTGCTCCTGCTAGGGTTGCTTTGGTTGCGGCATCTAGTTTTGTTAATTCTACGGAGCCAGTGTTAAGTGTATTTTCTTTTGTCACTGTAATTGCTTGGTTGTTTTCACCAATAGTGAATTCTACTGGTGTTGTATCAAGTTTATAGCCTGTCGGGGCTTTTGTTTCGATTAATTGATAGGTGTCAAATTTCAGGTCTGCAATACTAAGTTTTCCGTTCGTATCTGTTATAATGCTTTCTTGTAGAACAGTGCCTTTTGAATCCACTAATTTGAATTCCGCACCTGCGAGAGTTGCTTTTGTTTTCGCATCTTCTTTCGTAAGTGTTACTGAACCAGTTGTTCCTCCTCCTTCACCGCCACCGCCTGATGCTGGTGTCCAAGTAGACGTTTGCTTTGTCACAAAATCAGTTCCGGCTAATTTAGCAGTATTATCATACTGAGTGGACTTCCCACCATCTGTAGTAGTGGTTGTGTAAGAAATTTGCACTGAATCAGTTAGATTTCCTAAAGCTACACTAAACCCGTCACTTGTCGCAGAAAAATTGGTGCTGGAAATCGGCGCACCTGCTGTAAATACTCGGTCCGCTGAGTACGTTCCGTGAAAGGCTTTAATAGAATCAAAATTTAATGTTTGTTTTGCGCCAATGATGTCGGTGAAAACAGCATTTGGGATATTAACTTTAGCGTAATTCACGCGAACAACCCAATGAATCAAACTTGGATTACTAGCATCTACCCAACCATATTTGAAAAGCGTTTCTGTCGGGCTAACTGGTGTTTTTTCACCAACTTCTACATCTATTACGGTTGTTCCATTTTCAAGAGGGAATACTAAATCAACTGTTTCATTTCCAGTAATTACTTTTTGGTTAAAAGCAGTCCAGAAATCCAGTTCGCCCTTAACATCGGAATGTTTTTCTACATAATCACTGAAAACTAGTGTTACTTGATTTGTTGCCTTTTTTACAGTGGCCGTTCCAACTACTTGACCTTTACTATCTTTCACGTCAAAAGCGAGATCGGTTGCCAGCGCCAATTGACTTGGCAGCGTGAAATCCATTGTGTCGCCCGCTTTTACGTTTGTTGAATTAGGGATAGACCAAGTGTAATGCACATCCATGTTGTCATAGTAGCCAAAATCCGTTTGCGGCACACCGTCCTTGTCTAAAAGTTCTACTGTGTTTAAAAACTGAGAACCATAACTCGTTGCTGCTTTCACAACTGTCGTTTGGAAGATTGTGCTAGCAACGATTAAAATACTTAAGAAAGCTAACCCAACTTTTTTTAAAAAGTTTCCGTTTTTACTCATTACAAATTCATCCTTTACTAATGAAGTTTTGTTATTATCACATATCATATGACAATTGAGTAACTCCAAGCTATATCACTTTTCGGAAGTACTGCTCCTAAAACGCCATCTTTATGAACTTTTAGTGACTATTTTAAAGGACTATATATTATAAAGTACTTAATTGAACAAAAAAACCGAAACTCCTTTATAGGAAGTTTCGGCTTTTTGTAGCAATGTGTATGCTTTTTAGTATCCATTTATACTTTATTGCAATACTCTATTTTTACTACCATTCGCTATTTTATCGGTCCAGAATAAGCATTTGAATAGCCTGTGCCACACCATCTTCATTATTAGTAGTTGTTGTATAGTTGGCGATTTCTTTAATATGCTCTGTCGCATTTCCCATCGCAACTCCCATACCAGCGTACTCGATCATGGTAATATCGTTTTCCTGATCTCCAATACTCATGACTTCACTTTGGTCCACCCCAATTTTATCTGCTAAACTAGCGAGAGCTGATCCTTTATTAACCCCTTTTTGCAAGAACTCTAAGTTATATGGAACACTCCGGACAACGTAAAATTTTTCTTTGATATTCTCTGGTAATTTTTTTATCACATCGGTAATTTTTTCAGGTGAGTCTAATAGCATAACTTTGGAAACATGAATAGATTCAGGCGCTTCTTCTACAGGTAAATGATATAGTGGCGTACCAAGTAGCAGCGAATCTTGACAAGTGATTTCTGTGATTTTGCGGCTTGGTACATACATGTTTTTTCCATCAAAATAAGTGACGTTAACATTTTCCGCGTGACAAAATGCATAAATTTCTTCTAGCTCAGTTTTATTTAAGGTTATATCTGCTAATGTTTTTTCTGAAGCTGTTTCTAACACAACCGCCCCATTAAACGTAATTGCGTAATCCCCTTCATCTAAAAGATCTAGTTCAATTAAGCTTTTTTTAATTCCTGCAAGTGGACGACCTGTACATAATACTACTTTTACCCCTTTTGCTTTCGCAGCTTTAATAGAATCACGCACAGCTGGTGTGATTTCGTGTGTGTCGTTTAATAAAGTGCCATCAATATCTATCGCAATAATTTTATACATAATTTCCTCCCAAAAATGACTAATTACTTCTATTCTACTAGAAAATTAGCTATTCCGCCAAAATCCGGCCACTTCTCGGGAGATATCGTCTTTGCTCTTCACTGTTTTCGCATGGTTCCAGTGCGTAGGGAATAATGCTCGGTAACGATCGGCAGAAAATCGTTCTTCTATTAACAACACTACGCCACGGTCCGATTCTCCTCGAATAACCCGGCCAACTGCTTGAAGCACCTTATTCATTCCTGGTATCTGATATGCATAATCAAATCCCCGACCAATCGTTTCATTATAATAATCTTTAATTAAATCAGATTCGTGATTCAGTTGCGCAAGTCCTACTCCAACAACTGCCGCACCGACTAATCGGTTGCCACGAAGATCTACCCCTTCTGAAAAAACGCCTCCTAAGACGCAAAAGCCAATCAAGGTTTCTACATTCTCTGCTTGAAATCTTTCTAAAAAATGCTCCCGTCGCTCTTCATCCATAGCAGTTTCTTGTTTTTGCAACCTGATGTTAGGATATTTTTCTTTAAATAAATCGTATACCTTTTGTAAATATAGAAATGATGGAAAGAAAAATAAATAGTTGCCGTTTTCCCCAGAGACTAGAGCATAGAGAGCATCTACGACAGCTTCCATACTATTTTCGCGCATTTGGTATTTCGTACTAATATAATCCGCTACTAGTAAATGCATGTTTTTTTGTTTAAATGGTGAAGAAAAAATCATTCTACTCGTGTCTTCTTGACCACCAAGTAAATTTGTATAGTAATCTATTGGTCGAAGCGTTGCTGAAAAGAGCACCGAGCTGCTTCCGAGTTTCAGTCTTTCTGATAATAAGAACGACGGATCCAAGCATACTTGTTTTATTTCTAAATCTCCGTGGCTTTTCGTTACTTGTGTGACGTAACGATCATCATAAAAATCCGCAATTGCAACATATCTCAAACTTTCAAAATAAAGTTCCAACACATCCGCTTGTATTTCTGACTGAGTATTTTGCGGCAACCATTCCTTCGCTACAAAGGTGAATTTTAGGACCGATTCATTCCAATCAATGAGTTCATTTTTTTGCACATATATAGTTTCATCTAAATCCTTTAGTTTTTTATTGAGTGCGATCATGTCTTTATTCATCACATTGATTGCATTTAGCAATCGCTTGTTATTTTTTGCGTCCAGTCTCCGTTTGACTTGCATAACTGCAGATTTTTTTAATGTCGCTGAGTACATCGAGCGCGCACGGTCTACTAAATTATGCACTTCATCCACCAGAAAAGTATATTTACCTGGCCCTTCTGCAAAGAAACGTTTCAAGTAGACTACCGGGTCGAATAAATAATTATAATCACAAACTATTACATCACAAAAAAGAGCCACATCCAGCGATAATTCAAATGGACAAAGTGTGTATTTCCGGGCATAACTCTCAACAACTTGACGGGTAATTGCTTCTTCGGATTGCAACATATCAAACAATGCTTCGTTCAAACGATCATAATAACCTCGCGCAAATTGGCAATGATCTGGTTCACATTTCCTCTCGTCTAAAAAGCATATCTTATCCTTCGCAGTTATTGTAACACTCCTTGCAGCAAGTCCTTTACGACGCATCTCATCTAGCGCATCTTCGGCAACTTGCCGCGTAATGGTTTTTGCAGTAAAGTAAAACAATTTATCCGTTTTCCCTTCACCCATAGCTTTAATACCGGGAAACAAAGTCGACATTGTTTTGCCGATACCTGTGGGCGCTTCACAAAACAAACTTTCTTCTGAAGATATTGTTCGGTACACCGCAATCGCAAGCTCTCTTTGCCCACTTCTATAGCTGTCATATGGAAACGTTAATTCTTGAATTGTTTTATTTCGTTTCATTTCCCAAGCGGCAGATGCCTTTGCCCAAATAGCGTATTGGGAAAGTAAATCGTCCACAAAAACGCTCAGTTCCTCGCGACTCATTACACGTTGAAATTGTTTTACTTCTTTGTCAACTACTTGATAATACGTTAATTGTAGAGTAACTTCTGCCAAATCGGACTTTTCTGCAAGCATAAATCCATAACAAATAAGTTGCGCCCAGTGAAGAGGTCGAAAATTTTCGGTAATTTCATCCATTGGCGTCTCAGTTGTTTTAATTTCATCAATCATTCGGCCATTTATGATGCCATCTGCGCGTCCATCAAGCGAAAAAGCAATTCCGTCCACTATTCGGTCTAGGTTTAGCCGTACCTCTGCAGCATATTCTTCCCCAGCTTCTTTTTGGAGTAATTGATGAATTTTTGTTCCTTCTAAGGCGCGGTCTGAACTAGTCATCCGGTTATCGATACTACCGCTTCTCCGCACAAACTCTACTAAACGCCTAACTGAAATACGCACTTTTCTCATCAATAGTCCTCCTTTACAATCCAGTTGAATTATAACACAGAACCTACGTTCGCAACAATTCGATAAAAAAAGACTAATTTCGGACTTTCGTGGCAAAACAGTCTAAACTCGCACACCACAAAAGCTTATCAGTATTTTTCACTAAAAAAAGACTTATAATGAGTTAAAAATTTCACATTTTAGAAACATTTATACGTAAAACACTACTAGACTGCGTAAAACCGTTCTTTTGCATTCTGATACAATTATGTTTACAAAAGAAGATTGGAGAAAACAATCATGCCAAAAAATTTATATAATTACCAAGAATTTATTCGTTTATCCCATGAAGGAAAAATAGCTTATGAACAAATTGATGTACCGAAAAACGCCAGCCTATTAACAGAAAAAATTGATATAGATAATCATATTTACCTTGTAGTTGATGGATATATTGCTTTGATTTTAAATGATGGTAGCCAAAATTCCAAAATCTATTCTATTCAAGGTAAAGGAACATTTTTGAACTATTTTACATTACTTGACCAAAGTAATAATCATTTTAATTTTAAGACTCTCTCTGGATGTTCATTATATAAGTATTCGAAAGCAGATATGGAGTATTTCCTTTCAATGTTTCCCGAGAATTTCGGATTTCAATTCTTCATTATGAAAAACCAGACTACTCATGTTTACTTTAAAAGCTTAATGGCAAGTAGTCCGGCTTCTGAAAAACTTAAAACGACATTTTCGAATATGGCTTTATTACATGGAGTTCTGAGTGATGATGGTACAGTAATTCTTCCTCAAGCAATTAAAACAAGTCATCTACTTTCTTATAGTAACCTTTCGAAAAGCTGTTTTTACAAAGATTTGCAATATCTTAAAACAACAAATCAGATTGAAAAGAAAGAAAAGTGTTGGATTATTCATGACCAAGCGCTTTATACAATGATACAGAATGGTCAAACATCGTTCTAAAAATCATTTTCGTATTAGTTTTAAAACAACAGTCGAAATAATGAAAAGAATGATAAACATTAAGGTAATTGTTGCGCCAGGTGGGGTTCCTAGTTGGTAGGAAGACACAAGGCCGGAAAACATTCCGACTAAGCCAATCAGAATTGCACTAATAACACACATCAGGAACCCTTTTGAAATTCGCATACCGATTGCAGCTGGTAGTATAATGAGCGCTGAAACGAGTAATGCTCCGGCTATTGGCATAATAACCGCAATCGCAATCCCAGTAACCACACTGAATAAAAGCGAAATCAATCTTACAGGGACTCCTTCTGCAACTGCAACATCTTCACTAAAAGTAAGTACAAACATAAACCTTTTAAATACTAAGAACAATACTACGATAGCTACTCCTAAAATTACCAACAGCTGCACTTGCGCCTTACTGATTGTTACAATCGAACCAAATAAGTATTGCTGCACGCTTGTTGTAATTCCACCCTGATTTAAACTCATCAGAACTAACGCCACAGCAAGTCCACCAGCCATTAGTATCGCAATGGACAACTCTGAATAAGTTGCATAAACTCCGCGCAAATACTCAATTCCAAGTGCCGCAATAACTACTACAATAAGCGTTGTCACACTGGGATTCACATTTAAAACCAATCCAAAAGCAACCCCCGCAAGCGACACATGCGAAAGCGTATCTGCCATAAGTGACTGTCTTCGGATAATCAAGAAAACTCCTAAAAGAGGAGCAATAATAGCGATTATCATGGACGCTTGGAAGGCTCTTTGCATAAATCCATAGAGAAACATTTCCATGACACATCCTCCTTTCTAATAAGGCGAATATGCTTATCCACAAAGTCTTCCATTTCTTCACTATCATGTGTTACCATCAAAATCGCTTTACCATGTACTTGCGCTTCATGCTTTAATAAATTATAAAAACGGATTTTACTTTGTTTATCCATCGCCGTCTGTGGTTCATCCAAAATTAATATATCTGGGTCTGTTGCAAACATTCGCGCTAAGCAAATCCGCTGCTTTTGTCCACCAGATAACTCGCCGATACGTTTATGACGATAATCCCACATTTCTACAGACTTTAATGCTTTTTCAACATGCGCATGATCTTTTGTAGTCAGCCGTTTGAACCATTTACCATTCGGAAAACGTCCTGACCTTACTAATTCGAGAACTGTACTTGGAAAACCAGCATTAAATGAAGCTATTTGTTGCGGTACATAACCTGTCAAAAGTCGCCCGCCATCTGCGTTCTTTTTGGCGAAAGTCACGGAACCTTTATCGGGTTGTAAAATGCCCAAAATAATACGGAGCAGTGTTGATTTAGCTGCTCCGTTTTCTCCTGTTAGTATAATAAATTCTCCCGCACTCACTTGAAAAGAAATGTTTTCAAGCACTGGCTCTGATTCGTATTTAAAACCAATATTGGCTATATCGATGTATTTCATTTGATCGCTTCCTTATTTTATTGTTTTTTGCAAGGCTTGAAGATTTTGTTCCATATAAGCTATATAATCCATGCCTTTTTTCTGTTCTTTATCGGTAATTCCTTCGATAGGGCTTAATACTTCTAATTTTGCACCGGTTTCGTTTGCAAGTGTTTCTGCGACTTTCGGTGAAGCTACTTCTTCAAAATAAATGGTACTGATGTTGTTTTCTTTCACGTATTTTTGCAGTTCGGCTAAGCGCGCTGGACTTGGTTCTTGGTCAGGTGAAAGGCCGGCGATTGCCACTTGATGCAAGTCATATTCTTTTGCTAAATATTGGAATGCTGCATGTTGGGTTACGAAATCGCGTTGTTTTGCTCCTTCAAAAGCTGTTCTAAATTTATTATCGAGTGTTTTTAACTTCTCTTTATATTTTTCTGCGTTCTTTTTGTATGTATCTGCTTTTGTTTTATCTGCTTTTGTAAGACCGTTCTGGATATTGGTTACTTCTTGTTCGGCAAGGACTGGGCTTAGCCATACGTGAGGATCGTGTTCATGGTGGTGCTCTTCTTCGTGCTCATGATCATGGTCTTCTTCGGTTCCTTCTACTAGCTCGATTCCTTTACTCGCATCAATCACGGTTAATTTTTTCGAATCTAAGCTTTTAAGTACGCTCGGCACCCAAGTTTCCATGTCTTCACTATTATAAACGAAAACATCAGCCGCCTCGATTTTGGCAATATCCTTTGCGCTTGGCTCGTAATCATGCGGTTCTGTCCCCGCATCAATCAACATTTCAATCGAAGCATTATCTCCCGCTACATTTTTAGTAAAATCGTACATTGGGTAAAAAGTTGTCACTACCTTGAGCTTGTCCTTATCTCCACTTACTGTATCGTTGCTAGTACCGCATCCGGCCAAAACTAAAACGAACGCTAACACTGTTACAACTAAAAATGACCATTTCTTCATATTATCTCTCCTTTTCCGTAATGATTACGATTTAAAACTTAAAGTTACACTATGTAAATTATGATTGCGCATCGCAAAACGTAATCATTCTTATTTGCACAAAATATCTTATCACGGGATTATTTTTGCGTCAAGCAGTTTTTTGCCAAATCATTAACTTGACTTATCTTATCGGAATACTTATAATAACGATAAATACACAGATAGAAGGGGAGAAAACCATGCATTTTTTAAAGAAAACATTGCCTATTTTTGCCATTTTGACAGTACTTTTACTCACAGCATGCGGAAATGACAATGAAAAATCTACGACAAAAACTTCCCCGGACAAAATTAAATTTCTTGAAACCAGTGAATTACTGACTTTAAATACGACAGCTGAGGAAGACTTTACTAGCTTTACCGCACAAAACCAAGTCTTCGAGGGATTATACACACTTGATCAAAAAGATAACTTTGTTCCTGGGGTTGCTGACGGAATGCCAGAAATCAGCACTGACCAAACGAAATATACCATTAAATTAAAGAAAAACGCGAAATGGTCCGATGGTTCCCAAGTAACTGCCGATGATTTCGTCTACGCGTGGCGCCGTGCCGTTGATCCAAAAACCGCACCGGGCTACTCCGCACTTTTCAAAGATTCAATCAAAAATGCCACTGAAATCAATGAAGGCAAACTACCTGTAACTGACCTTGGTGTCGTTGCAACGGACCCAACAACGCTTGAAATCACACTAAAAAAACCAGTTCCATACTTCATTTCACTTCTTTCTTTTGAAACATTTTTCCCACAAAAAGAAAGTTATGTGAAAAAACAAGGCGACAAATACGGGACAGATAGTGCGCATACTTTATACAATGGCCCTTTTGTCATGAAAGATTGGGGCGGCAACATTACGAATAAATGGACTTACGCGAAAAACGACCAATATTGGGACAAAGATAATGTCAAAGTAAATGAAATTGATGTGCAAGTCGCGAAAGATATTAATGCTGGCGTGAACCTTTATAATACAAACGAGGCTGACCGCGTTCCACTTTCAGGCGATTTTGCGAAACAATACAAAGACAAGAAAGATTTCCAAACGGAAAAAGATGCGCTCATCAGTTACTTGCGCATGAATCAAAAACGCGACGGTAAAGCGACTCCACTGGCGAACAATTCCTTGCGTCATGCGCTTAATTTAGCTGTCGATAAGAAACAATTAACAGACCGGATTTTAGGCGACGGCTCATTCCCAGCGAACGGACTTCTTCCAAAAGATTTCGTCCAAAACCCAACAACGGGCGCTGATTTCCGCACAGATAGCGGCGACCATTTAGTTTATAACAAAGAAGAAGCTTTAAAATACTGGAAACAAGCACAAAAAGAACTTGGCACTGACAAAGTAACAATCGAACTGCTCGGCGATGACCAAGAAACAACGAAAACCATTTTCGCTTATTTGAAAGCGCAGTTTGAAGATAATTTACCAGGCGTGACAATTAAAGTGAAAAATATGCCTTCGAAGAGCGCGACACAGCTAACTTCTGATGGTAATTATGACTTGTCACTGGCTGCTTGGATGCCTGACTTTAAGGATCCGTGGACGTATAGTAGTTTATTCTTATCCGATTACTTTAATAACCATATGAGCTACAACAGTCCTGCTTATGATAAACTTGTAAAATCGACTGATACAACACTTGCGACGAAGCCTGAAGAACGTTGGAATGCGTTCGTAGCTTCTGAGAAAGTTCTGCTTGATGATGACGCGGCGATCTTACCACTTTATCAACATCAAACAGCGGTGTTGCAACGTACGGATATTACGGGCGTGCAGAAACATGCTTTTGGTTCGCCTTATAGTTATAAGTTTATTCGGGTGGAGAAGTAATTCGCCAGTTTGGAAAAACCCAGCAATTTTTAAAATTGCTGGGTTTTTGTTGTATAAATTATTAAATTCTATCTTTGCAAGTAAGCGTGTATCTTATTTACTAGCGACACCAACCAGATAATAGAATGCCTTTTTATTTAATTTTCAACGTAACCTTCAGTATCATCAATAAAAAATGTTAATTTCAAATCAGGGAATTTTTTATCTAGTTCTCTTAAACCAGAAATAAATTTCCTGCTTTGTATTTTTTCGGAAACATCATCAAAAACTGAACTAATTAACAATACATCTTCCTTTGAACAATTCTTTAAATAATTGATAGTTTCATCTTCACTCATAGATAAAATATTGGTTAGTTCTGCCCAATTCCTTTCAAGTCCAAAGTCATCTTCTTCATGTATACTTCTTCGTTGTTCTAAATTTACTTTAATTTGATTAGATATATTCATAATTGTCCTCCCATTTACATATTTATTTTATGTAATTAAGATATCTATATTGAATACAATTCTTGATATTTTTTTAACTCATTATCTAGGAGTAATTTTTTTTCGGGGTAGGATTCCACATACCTGTTACATATAATATTCAAATAATAATAAAATTGTTTATAATCAATCACTATTTCACTTCCAGAGTATAATCCAAACTCTACTCCGTTAAACCCTTCCCCCTGAGCAATATCATATTCATCTAAGTCTCCCGGAAAAAGACATGTACCCGATTCCACTCCAAATCCCTCTCCTTTTGAAACGGAAGTTATTATTGAAATAAATTCTTCATCAGAAATTTCATCAAAAACTACTTTTACAGGGTATTGTTTTTCATTAATTAAATCGCTATTTTTTATTCTTTCATGAAACACATTATTTTTCCTCCTACTCATTCAGGATAAGTGGTTAAAAACGAATTCTTAATTGTCACCGTAGTTATGGACATAGAATTTTTAGTTAAAGCTCTCTCATATGATACCAACCATGTAATAAGGCGCTTTTATTCTACTGCTTATCTTCCAAAAAAAAAGAGATATTTTTTTGATCCAATTCTTCCACAATAATATCTTTACAAACTACAGAAATTGTCATAATTGATAAATTAAGGAAAGACTCAATAAATTCTTCGTTATCTCCATGCTTTTCCAGAGAAATATCTTGCATAAAGTATCCTAATTGTCCCTTACTCATATCTCTAACTTTCATATTAGTGCCTGGAGCAAAACTGTTTTTGTACGATACCTTGTAACAATTCATAAATTTAATTATATATACTTGGTCCTCTTCTCCCTCAAATATTACATGAAATTCATCACCAAAATAGAGTGTTTTACAATCAAATACTCTAGCATCCCAGTATTCTGTATCCTCAATCACTTTTTGTATCATTTCAATTTTTTCATAGTTCCTCCTACTTTTTATATGGAATATGAGCATCTAAAACTTTCCGCTCGAAATAAACCCGAAACACTAGATTTCTAGGTTCTCCCTTATTCGTAAGATAAATTTGTTGTATTGCTAGAAAATACAACGTAGAATGCAATTCTCTGTTGCCCTGTGACTTGTTTTGAACGTCCCGAGGAACTCACGAAATAACTAGTACCTTGATTTGTCCCTCGAGCCTTTTCAACATAATATGGCCACCGTTTATTTGCATTAATATTTAAAATTGTTCTTTCAAACCTTCTCTACTTCCCCCTTAGAATCTAGCAAAATAGCGGGTGAAACCCTAGGAAAACGTGATTTTCATTCTTATGATAAAGTCATTTTTTATTTATTTTGTTGTAAAAACATCTCCAAAATTCGTTTTACAGGTAAACTTGCATTTTTTAGTAGGTTTTCTGCTTTATCAATTATTGACTTATCAGAAATAATTAAATTTCTATATGGCTCTCCATCAAATGAACGCAATGAATCTATCGCATATTCTGCTACTTCATCATCTTCATCAAGTAACTCTAATAATAAATTAAATCCATTCATACCTGTATCTTCTTCCACAGAATAAGCTAATCTAATTTTGTATTTATCATTTTTACTTTTTATAGTGGTCATTAATTTTTCCCAATCATCATCAGTGAAATTTCCCAATAATTCCTCAGCATAAATACATCCATCATCATACCAAGAATCTTCTGAACTATCCTCCGATAATATTTTATTTAATTCGTCAAACATAGCTTAACACTCCTTATTTACTAAATCCTTGCGCTTTACTTATCTCTTGCCCAGTAACCGGGTCTATTACTTCTTTCACTGATTGAATTACTGCCTGCAACAACTCTGCTTCTTCCTGTGCTTCATTGCTTTCATGCGGCATTTCCCCACCGAGCACAGCAGAATTATACGCGTTCGTTGCTTCTACATCTACTATACCATTTTTCATTAACACCCACATTTGACCACGGTATGGAGAATGATTGGAATGAGTTAACTTTAAATGTCAAAAAATATTGAATAAAACAAAGGGAACCTTTATATATTCTAAAGGTTCCCTTTGTTTTATTAAGAATACTCTATAAAAATTTCGCCATCTAAGTTATCTTTTAATAACTTAATTAGTTTCATCATAATCTTTTGTGTCACGTTGTCCAATAATTTTATATCAATTGTTTCGAATTGTTCCAAGGCTTTTTTGTTGTCTGGAATCACCCAAGGGCTTTCATCATACCAACCTTCATATAAATGATAATAATATGCTAAGGAAGCTCATCTACCATCAACTGGACTAAATTCATTCATAATATTATCAAAGTAGCCTTCCCACATTTCTATACCTGTTTTTTCACCATTTATATAAGTATAAAAGTCAATTTCTGGATACCCTTCGAAACCTGTATAATAATTTTTCAACATCAAGTTATTTCCGCTTTAATTGCAATTAATTCTGTATCATTAACATAAAAAGTAAGTTTTTCAGAAATAATTTCTTTATCGTATTTATATATATTACTAAAATATAGTATAAAATAATCACCATGGTTAAAAACTCTTACTTTTGGAATAAAAGCTTCGTTCTCAATAATATCAGTATCAATCATCGGAAATCCATTTTGTACTACAGTATTTTTTTCTTCCCATAAGGTGATTAAATTATCTGTTTGTGCGGGAAAAATGCACTCTATCTCCCCGATTACCCCTTCATCATTCAACCACATCATAACGTTACTTCCTAATCTGTAGGTGTAGAAATTGTCATTCATTTTTTCAGTTACAATATCAAAATTTTTAATTTCATCTATAAAATAAACTTCACTTTTTATTGTTTGTGGTAATATTTTTTTTATTTTCAAAATTATACTCCTTACTGTTTAAATTTTTGAGGCCATATTCCAACAACTGTATTTGTTTCAGGGTTAACAAATACAGAAGTTCCAGTTTTTTCATTTACATATTTTACGCTTCCAGGTTCTGATGGCACTGGTTTATTACTTAGTGCTTCAATGATATCATCAGGCATAATATCTTTTCTACCAGATTTGAAAAGTGAATTATAAGCATGTTGATTGAACTTTGTTCCATTAGGGAAACCGTTTTTTAAAACTTCATCAAATTGAGTTCTTCTTAATGCTCTTAGATAAGGTTTACCATTAGCACTATATATTACTTTTTGAGTGCCGTTTTTGTTTCTAATTTCCCATAAATCGTGATTAGAAATACTGATTTTCTTTCCTCTGTATCTACCAGCAGTATATGTAAATGCTAGTCCACTCAGAATAGATATAACGTGTACGCTACTTATATCTACTCCAGTAATAGGATCTTTTTTGTTTTTCAGTGATTCTAGTACTGCCTTTAATTGTTCCGCATCTTGTTCTGGGGCATTCCCATCATGTGGTAATTCTCCGTTAAGCACGGCGGCATTGTAAGCGTTCGTTGCTTCTACATCTACTATACCATTTTTCATTAACACCCACATTTGACCGCGGTACGTTTTTTGATATTCGTCAAAATTGAATGTTTTTGCGTTGTCGTTTAATGCTTTTCCTGAGGCGTTTTGCATCCGGGTTACGGTGGTGAAATTCAGCTTGCTCATATCATAGGTGCCCGTTTTACTGTTAAATTGAATGTTCGACTGGAGTTCGCGTATAGTTTGCTGAATTCCTCGGACTAAATCCGTTAAATTATCAAAAAAGCCGCCATGACTCTGTTCAAAAGCCAAGTATTTTTCTAAAATATTTTCCTGTTTGTAGGCAATACTCAGCTGGGAGCGATAACTTTGCATTTGCCCCTCCGTTCCAGTATTCATCCGCTGGGCTAGTGCTTCTTTTTTAGCTTCGATGCGATCAATCATTTTCCCGAGTTCGTATAAGCCGTCCGCATCAATTCTCGCATCAGCCGAACCATCCACTTGGGCGTGAAAATCAGCTATATATTGCGCTAATCTTTCTTCGCTTTCGTTCATGGCTTCGATTATCGCATCACACAAAGGAAAATAGGTCATTTGGTAATAATTTTTTGACGCGTCAATCGCTTTTCCCTTTAAACTGCCATCTTCGGTATAGTTTTTCACAGCATTTTTGATATCTTTGATGCTTTTTCTTCCAGCTTCATTGGCTGTATGTAGTTGGTACGCAAAGGTTTGTATTTCTCCGATATCAATTCGGCTCACTGTGACAACTCCTTTCGCAGACCTTGTTGTTGATTTTCTAATTGGTAAATACTTTTTCGGCAGTCGGTGATTTTTTGTTGGCATTCCTCTTGGTTCGCTTGGATTTTTTTATGCCACACCTGTTTTTCTTCTTCCTGTAAATCTGCCAAATAGTAGCCGAAACTTCTCGATTCTGCGCCTTGCCAGACTTCGCGCAAAAATTCGAGCGACTCCCGTTCTTCTTGGTTAACACGCGCAACATCTTCCGCTAACCACTCTTGTTCATTTTGTTGTCGTTGTAAATCTTGCAAAAAATCTTCGGCCGCGGCTTGTTCTTTTTTCAGCAGTTGCAGTTGTGCCTCCACTTGCTGGCTCTTTGCATCCATTTATTTACCCCCCAATCCCATGCTCCGTTCAAGCTCTTGGTCTTTACGAGTATATGATGCGCCTAATTCTTTCAATCTTTTGGCATCCGTTCCTACCACATTTTGAAAATTGTCCACCGCGTCTACCAAATCAAACAGTGCTGTTCGAAAATGGTTGATGGAATTGGCTCGACTATAGGCCATATTGCCACCTTTCATCGGTAAATATTCAGCTGATTTCCCTTTAGATTCTAGTTTTGTCGCGTGTTTTTTTAATGTTGCTTCTTTAACTTTTATTTCACTCATTTCTGCGCCTCATCTCTGTCTATAATAATGAAACCTTATCCTTTAATTATAGCACCGGGCGCGCTCTCCTTTTGTGAGCGTTTTGTGAATTTATCCTTTGAAAATTGGCTGAAACACGTTTTTTACGCTTCTATTTTAAGTACATTTTCTTTAAAAAACAAAAAAACACTTTGACTTAAAAAATCAAAGTGTTTTCAAAATTAGTATCTACGTGACAAGCCTTTTCTCAGCACATCGCCAAGAACGTTAAATGAAAGAATCGTCATTAAAATTAATAATCCTGGGAAAAGCGCTAAATAAGTTGCTTCGCCGACGTAACCTTGCGCATTGTTCAGCATGCTGCCCCACGAAGCGTTAGGTTGTTGAACGCCGAGGCCAAGGAAACTTAGTGCCGACTCGGTTAAAATGGCTGTAGCGACGTTTAATGAAGCTGCAACAACAATCGATGGCATCGCGTTTGGAATAATGTGCTTGAACATAATGTGGAAAAATCCGCCGCCCGAAGACTTAGAATACAAAATGAATTCACGTTCTTTTAGCGTCAGGGTTTCTGCCCGGACTATCCGCGCCACTTCCATCCAAGAAAGCAATCCGATAATGATAATAATATTTGAAATTCCCGGTTTTAGGTAGGCATTTAAAATCATTAGTAGGAAAAATGACGGAATCGACATGAAAATATCGAGAAAACGCATCACCATATTGTCAATGAAGCCACCAAAGTAGCCACTAACTGTCCCAGCGAGCGTTCCAACGACAACGGCAATCATCATCGCAAACACACCGACAAGTAGCGAAACCCGGCCACCGTACAAGACACGCGTCAAGTAATCCCGACCATGGTCATCCGTCCCAAACCAGTGCGACGAATTTGGCGGCATCAGTTTGTCCTGAACGGAAAGAGCATTAGGGTCATAAGGCGAAAGGAACGCAAAAATACAAGCCACCGTAATAAGTATCAGCACACTCGTCGCAAAAACAGCGCGGCGGTCAGCAAGCATAAAGCGCCAAAAACTCCGCTCTCGTGTTGCGTGAACGACTTCTGCATCCCGCTCGAAATCTTGCATTGTTTTTTTCGAAAAATCTAATCGCATCATGAATTCCTCACCCCATTTCCCTAATCCGCGGATCGACAATCATATAAGCTAAATCGGCCAGCAAGTTTCCGATAATTAATAACAGCGCTGAAAATAGCGTAATCGCCATAATAACCGGATAATCTAGTTGGAAAATCGCGTTGATTCCAAGCGATCCCATTCCCGGCCATGAAAAAATACTTTCGGTAATAAAAGCGCCTGTAATGACTTGCGGAAGTGACATTCCAAGTAGCGTTATAACTGGCAGCAAGGAATTTTTCAAGACATGATGCCCCATAATTTGCACTTTGGATAGACCTTTCGCATAACCAAATAAAACATATTCTTCTTTTAATTGATTGATTGTATTCGAGCGGACGTAACGATAATATGCCGCACATCCTTGGAAAGTCAGCGTTATAACTGGTAAAATCGCATGCTCCGCCATATCCCAAAAAGAGTCGACCCCAATCGTTCGCATCCCTAGACTTGGAAGCCAACCTAGCTGAATCGAAAATACATCTATTAAAATCATCCCAAACCAAAAAATTGGAATCGAAATCCCAATATATGAAATCCCGTTTAATATTTTATCAATCCACGTGTTTTCATAATTTGCTGCAACCAAACCAAGTGGAATCGATAATAATAGCGTCAGAACGAGCGAAGTTCCCACCAAACCAAGTGTCGCCGGAATTCTCTCTAAAATTTGTTGCAAAACTGGCTGACTATTCACAATCGAATAACCAAGATTTCCCTGCAACAAATTTCCAAGCCAAATAAAATATTGTACATAAATTGGTTGATCCAGCCCTAAACTTTGTCTAATCCGCTCCACATCGTCAGGATTCATATCAGGTGTAACAAAAGAATTCACGGGATCCCCGGGCGCTAATTTTATAAGTGCAAACGAAATAATCGAGATAATAAATAGCATCGGAATAATTTGCAATACGCGTTTTATGATTGTTTTTAGCATAATTTATCTCCTATCTAAAACACTAAAAATGACAAGTAAAAATCTGAACCTGCCAAATACAAGCATGGCAGGCCAGATTTTTTACGAATGATTTTTAATTATTATTCCGTTAAATATAGTTTAGAAAGATCACGGAACATTGTTACTGGTTGTGGTGTTGCAGCTTTTTGTCCACCATAACGGCTATCAAGAGCTAGCACTGCATTATCATAAGAAATTGGATAAATTACAGCGTCATCAGCAATTGTGTTTTGGATTTTTTCATAGATTTCTTGACGTTCTTTGTCGTCAGCTGTTACAGCACCTTTTTCCCAAAGTGCGTCTAGGTCTTTGTTGTGGTAGTTCGAGTAATTGTATGGCGCATCGCTTAGATATAGGGATTTATATGCATCAGGGTCGTTCCCCATGATATAACCATTAAGAGCGATGGAGTAATCTGCGTTTTTACGGTCAAGTGTAATGTTGCTAAGTGCATTTGGATCAGTTGGTTTCAAATCAAGTGTCACGCCGATTTCTTTGTATTGTTGTTGCAAGTAAAGCGCGATACTTTCTTGTGATTTACTGTTGTTTAAATAGTAAACAGTTAGTTTTTGACTTGTATCAAAACCACTTTCTTTTACTAATTTTTTCGCTTTGGCAATGTCTTGATCGTATGTTTCTACTTTATCCGTGAAATATTTCGTGTTTTCTGTTAGGAACGAGGAAGCTGGTTTTGCGTATTCATCTGAACCGTAAGCCGCATCAATGATTTCTTCACGATCAAGCGCATAAGAAAGGGCTTGGCGAAGTTCTTTTGATTTAAGTGCTGGTTGGTTTTCGTTGAATGTCGCATAGCTTAAGCGATTTTCTGGGTAAGTGATAATGTTTACCGCGCTCGCTTTCTCTACTTTGTTTCTATCAGAAGGTTGAATGGATTTTAAGTTGATTTCACCATTTTGCAGGGCTAAATTAGCTGCGTTTTGGTCTTTTGTGATTCGGAAAGTAACTTTATCCAATTTTGGTTTGCCGTCAAAGTAGTCGTTGAATCTTTCTAAGGAAACGTATTCGCCTGTTTTGTATTCAACAAATTTGTACGGACCTGAGCCGATTGGATTTTTGTTTTTATCACTTTTCTCGATGTTTTCTACCCCTTCAAAAATATGTTTTGGAATTGGGAAGAAAGTTTTAATTGTATTTTCAAAGGCTGGAGCAACAGTCGGTAATGTAAATTTAACCGTTGTGTCGTCTACTGCTTCTACTTTTACAGGTTTATTGTCAAAAACAAAGTTGCCGCGGTTCGGACTGTTTTGTTTTGTATCTAAAATAGAATTTACAGTAAATACTACATCATCTGCAGTTAAAGGTTTACCGTCGTGCCAAGTTAAACCATCTTTTAGTTTCACAGTGTAAGTTAAGTTGTCATCTGAAATATCTAAGCTTTTTGCAAGTGCCGGTTTCCCGTCAACTTCCCAAAATAGCGGTGCGTATACAGCTTGTTGAATCGTTAATGTTACACGGTCAGAAGCGTAGTTCGGATTGATAACTTCTGGATCTCCAGTAACACCGATAATTAGAGAGCCGCCGTCTTTCGCTTTGCCGGAACCGTTTGCTTTGTCTGAACTAGCGCCAGAGCCTCCGCAAGCCGTTAACACCAAGGCAAAAACCGAGATAACCGCTACTAATAAAAATTTCTTCATCTAACAAAAACTCCCCTCTTTAAGCGCTAAAAAATAACGCTTCCTCTGTTTTTTGGTCAGAATCGAAGCGCCTCATTAAAAGCTACTACTTATCTGCCAGAATATTACTTCTGATCGGAATTAGCATAGAACTTGCGCTCCGCTGCTGGGCTTCACTGGGCCGATTCCCTCCACCACTCTTGATAAGAAAACGTAATACTATTATTCCTATAAGTTTACTGTGAATTAAAGATACACTGAAACAAAGCAGATGTCAAGAAGAGAAAACTGAAATCCCAAAAATTATTTTATAAAAAAATAGACCGGGCAGAAAACCCAGTCTACGCTTATTATTTAGATACTTCTACTTCTTGATATTCCGGCTTCTTAGAAAACTCAGCTTTTGCAAATGGACAAAGCGGAACAATTTTCTTCCCTTCTGATTTTGCTTTTTCAACCGCACGTTTCACGAGTTCTTGGGCTATTCCTTGACCACGAGCCGCATCATCCACGCCAGTATGGTCAATAATAAACATATCTTCCCCAGTTGGCACAAAAGTCACTTCGCCAACCTCTACGCCTTCATCATTTACAGCATAAATTCTATTTTCACCATTTTTATATTCCATTTAATCTCCTCCTATTTCTCTATATATTGAAGCGCTCCACTTGGGCAAGTATGAATCACCCGTTTTGCCTCTTCTTTCGATACATTATCTGGCATAATCCACGGTTTTCGTTCCAAATTAAAAAGTTCTGCGTTACCTTTTACACAATTACCCGAATGCTCGCAAACATTTGTATTAAAATAAATATCTATATCCGCCCCGCGATACTTACGGTAGCCTCGCTCAAGCAGCGTTTCCTCGTCCATCTGATTACCTCCTTCGCCAAAGTTTCTCTACCTTCCATCTATTCCACTCATCAACCAAAAGAAAACGTCCAGAAACATTCCTAAAAAAGCTCCCCCAATCATTGACTTTCCTGCCAGTTATTGAAATAATAAAGATATTTTATAAATTCATTTAAAAATAGAAGAAGGAGTGGAAATAATGGCATTTTATTTTGAAGAACCGTCCCGCACATTTAGTGAATTTTTACTTGTTCCAGGCTATTCATCCGCTGAATGTGTTCCAACAAACGTTAGCTTAAAAACACCAATCGTAAAATTTAAAAAGGGTGAAGAATCTGCAATCACAATGAATATTCCGCTTGTTTCCGCAATTATGCAAGCTGTTTCTGATGATAATATGGGGATCGCTCTTGCTACAGAAGGTGGCGTATCTTTCATTTTCGGCTCCCAGTCCATCGAAAGTGAAGCGGCAATGGTTTCCCGCGTGAAAAATCATAAAGCTGGTTTCGTTATTAGCGATTCCAACATCAGCCCAGACAAAACCCTTCAAGACATTCTTGATTTAAAAGAAAAAACTGGTCATTCCACAGTTGCAGTTACAGAAGACGGCACAGCGCACGGTAAATTACTAGGAATCGTGACAAGTCGCGACTACCGCGTAACGCGCATGAGCCCTGATGAAAAAGTAGCAGATTTCATGACTCCTTTCGAAAAATTAGTTACTGCCAACAAATCGACCACTTTAAAAGAAGCTAACAACATTATTTGGGACAACAAATTAAATGCCTTACCACTTGTAGACGACAATAAAAACTTAGTCCACATGGTATTCCGCAAAGACTATGACTCCAATAAAGAAAACAAATTAGAACTACTTGATTCCTCCAAACGTTACGTTGTTGGAGCTGGTATTAATACGCGCGACTACGAAGAACGTGTTCCCGCTCTAGTTGAAGCTGGCGCAGATATTCTTTGTATCGATTCCTCTGAGGGTTACTCCGAATGGCAAAAACGCACACTTGACTATGTTCGCGGTAAATACGGCGATACGGTCAAAGTTGGCGCAGGGAATGTTGTTGACCGCGATGGTTTCCGTTATCTTGCAGAAGCTGGCGCAGATTTCGTTAAAGTTGGCGTTGGTGGTGGTTCCATTTGTATCACGCGTGAACAAAAAGGTATCGGCCGCGGGCAAGCAACTGCGCTAATTGATGTGGCTAAAGCTCGCGATGAATATTTTGAAGAAACTGGTGTATATATTCCGATTTGTTCTGATGGTGGAATTGTTTATGACTACCACATGACGCTAGCTCTAGCAATGGGTGCGGACTTCATCATGCTTGGCCGTTACTTCTCCCGTTTTGACGAAAGCCCTACTAACAAAGTGAATTTAAATGGTACGTATATGAAAGAATATTGGGGCGAAGGAGCTAACCGCGCGCGCAACTGGCAACGTTATGACCTTGGAGGCGACAAGAAATTATCTTTTGAAGAAGGCGTAGATTCTTATGTTCCTTACGCTGGATCTTTGAAAGACAATGTTGCAATCAGCCTTAGCAAAGTCCGCTCTACAATGTGTAACTGCGGCGCGCTCAATATCCCTGAATTACAACAAAAAGCAAAAATCACCCTTGTTTCGTCCACTTCTATCGTAGAAGGCGGCGCGCATGATGTGGTTGTAAAAGATGCTTCAAATAATTTAATCAAATAAAATAAAATTGGTTGGTGTGAATTTGGTAAATTACCATTCTCACACCAACCAATTTTTTATTTATAAATCTCACACAAAGGAATATTTTTCTTTAATATCTTCCATCGGTAGTGGTCGACTAAAATAATAACCTTGGAAATAGTCTACTTTCATTTCCCGTAATTTTTCCACTTGTTCAATATCTTCAACACCTTCTGTAACCACTTTCCCGCCTAAATCGTGGCACAAATTAACAATTGCTCGAATAATAATTTGTTGTTTTCGATCTGTTTTTAAAAGCGCGATAAATGACATATCTGTTTTCACAATATCAATCGGTAAGCTACGCAAATACGCAAGCGAGCTATAACCTTTTCCAAAATCATCCATACTCACTTTGACACCAAGGTCTTTTATTTTTCGTAAGTTTTTATCCGCGATAGCAAGTTCCGTTATTTCCCCCCGTTCGATAATTTCTATTTCTAAGCATTCCGGATACTTTAAATGTTCTTTCACATAATCATGTAAAAAAGTCATATACGTACTGCTCGCTACATAATGTGCCGGAATATTAATCGAAATTGAAAAACGTCCTCCTAGCTGATTAATCTGTTTTATCGCTGTTTCAGCAACAAAATCTTGCATTTCCCGCGTTGCATTTAAAAGGACAATATCATCAAAGAAATCAATTGGAGTCAAAATGGTTGTTGCCGTTTTTAATCGAATCAAACCTTCAAAACCAATAATTTTATTCGTTTTCGCATCTACTTTTGGTTGATAATATAGCAAATAACTATTTCTCCTAATTGCATCCCATATTTCCGTACTTGAGATATCCATCTTACCCCTCCTTTTTCTCTAGTTTACCCTTTTTTCCATCGAAATGAAAATATAGCCAAATTTTATCATTACATTTACACAAAATCCATATTTCCTATTGCTAGGGTGATTCCTCTTTGCTACAATTATAGCTAGGCACCTATGAGTTAGCGCTTACAAAATTGCCACTGGCGAAAAAAGGGAGAGTGTGAAAGTGAACAAATTTTTCAAGAAAACTACACATGTTTTACTCGTAGCAGGGCTCACAATCGGACTTACAGCACCATTCACCGGGACAACAGCACAAGCAGCAGCGGATACAGTTCCCATTCAGATTTTGGGAATAAATGATTTCCACGGAGCGCTTGAAACAGCCTCTAAAGATGCATCAGGCTCACCAATTGGCGGAGCAGATTACTTAGCTACCAATTTGGATAATGCCACTAACTCATTTTTACAGGCAAATCCTGGGGCGACAACTGACAATGCTATCCGTGTTCAAGCGGGCGACATGGTCGGCGCAAGTCCAGCAGTATCAGGTTTACTTCAAGACGAGCCAACGATGAAAGTTCTCCAAAAAATGAATTTCGAAGTCGGCACATTAGGTAACCATGAATTTGATGAAGGATTACCTGAATACAAACGAATTTTGGACGGAGTTTCTACAAACAAATTCGGACCAATCGTAGAAGCTTATCCACGCGTTAAAAGTGACATGAAAATCGTCGCAGCTAACGTAGTCAACAAAGGAACAAACACAGTCGCAGAAGGCTTTTTACCATACTATGTAAAAGAAATTGATGGCGTCAAAGTTGGCTTCATCGGTATCGTTACAACAGAAATTCCTAACTTAGTTCTTGCGAATCATATTAAAGACTACGATTTCCTTGACGAAGCAGAAACAATCGTCAAATACTCTGCTGAACTTAGAGGCCAAGGCGTTAACGCAATCGTTGTTTTATCTCACGTTCCCGCACTTTCCACTGGAAATCCAAATACTGGAACAAAACAAGATGTAGCTGGCGAAGCTGCCAATATGATGACAAAAGCAAACGAATTAGACCCAAATAACTCGGTCGATTTAGTCCTTGCTGGTCACAATCACCAATACACAAACGGATTAGTTGGCAAAACTCGTATCGTCCAAAGTTACAACAATGGTAAAGCTTTTTCAGACGTAACTGGCGAACTTGATAAAACAACTGGCGATTTCGTTTCACCACCTGACGCTAAAATTACATACAACACGAGAAGCGTCACACCAAATGCCGATATTACAGCAGTAACTGAAGATGCGAAAAGCCGCATTGAAGGGGTTATCAACGAAACTATCGGACTAGCGAATAAAGACGTTATTTCTCGTGACACCAATCCAGATAACAAAGCAATTGATGATAAAGAATCAGAGCTTGGTAATATGATTACGGATGCGCAACGTTACATGGCAAATAAAGCCGGCGCCGATGTCGACTTTGCTATGACTAACAACGGCGGAATTCGTTCTGACCTTACTACTCGTCTTGCAAATGGCCAAAACGAAATCACATGGGGCGCGGCTCAAGCTGTTCAACCATTTGGTAACATTCTTCAAGTAGTCGAAATGACTGGTGCTGATATTTTGGAAGCTCTAAACCAACAATATTTAAGCAACCAAACTTATTTCCTACAAATTTCTGGCCTAAAATACACTTTCACAGATACAGATGATCTAGACCATGCTTACAAAGTTGCGAGCGTTACAACAGAAGACGGAACTACTTTAAAAGCTGACCAAAAATACAAAGTCGTAATCAATGACTTCCTATTTGGCGGCGGCGACGGATTCTCAGCCTTCAAAAAAGCAAATCTAGTAACTGCAATCGACCCAGATACTGAAACATTCATCAACTACATCAAAGACCAAAAAGCTGCTGGAAAAGTCATTACAGCTCAAAAAGAAGGACGTAAAGTCTACAAATCCCAAGCTGAAATCGACAAAGAAACCAAAGATGCAGCTATCAAAGCCATCAAAGAAGCAACAAAAATCAACAAACTAGCCGAAAAAGACAAAACTCTAACTGGAACTACTTTACCAGGAGCTACAGTTTCCGTTCAAAAGGCAACTGCTAACGCAAGAATGGCGCTTGCTGCCGGACCTAACGCAACAGCTGACGCAAATGGCAAGTTTTCCGTAGATGTAACATCTTTAAACCTTAAAAAAGGCGACCAAATCACAACAACTATCACTGACCCGAACGGATACAGCACCACTTTCCAAGCAACGGTTCAAGCTGCGGCAACGACTCCTCCAGATAATGGAAACGGCGGCACGGACAATGGTAATGGAAACGGAAATAACGGAGGAACGGATGGTAATGGTGGAACAAACAACGGTAACGGATCCGGCACAAACGGCGGAACTACTACTACCGAAGATCCTACAACTACGACATCAAACACATCAACAACAGGAACTTCTTCCAATACTTCCTTACCAACAACTGGTGATACAGCTGGATTGGCAACTGTATTTGGTGTTATTTTAACAACTACTGCGCTTTATGTTTTGCGGAAGAGAAGTTAATTGAGAAAAAGGAGCAGCCAAATTGGCCGCTCCTTTTTTTATCTTTTTCCTGTATTAACTTCTGTTTTTAAAACCCAGCTTCCTGGAACACCCTTTGTAGTAGTTAAATTAAGCGTTTTTTCTGTTTCTTTATAAACAAAAACCTTTGTTCCTGCTTCTAAATATCCTTTAATATTTGTGCCTGATATAGCATCGTCACTTGTCAAATATTTGCCTGCCCTATATTTTGTTACCATAGCCCCAAAAATCTCTTGTACTGCTGATACAATTCCTAAACAATAATCAGTTTGATAAGCTTTCTTCTCAAGAATTAATGCATCAGTGCTATCGCAAAATCCAGCTTCAAGTAAGATAGCATCCATTGCTGTTTCTCTTAATACAGCGAAATTAGCTTTCTTCATTCCACGATCATTCATTCCGTGTTTAGTAACTTTAGTAATAATATTTTTATGAATTATTTTCTGTATTTCTACCGTTGCAGCCGGGACGGATGTGTAAATATAATCTTCATATCCTTTACCGCCACCAGCATTAAAATGAAGCGAAATAAATAAATCAGCTTTAAAACTATTCGCCTTCTTCGCACGATCACTTAATTCATAGAATGTATCATTTGTTCTTGTCATTCCCACTTCAAAACCGGCTTTAACTAACTCTGTTTGAAGTTGTTTTGCTACAGTTAGTACCCAATTTTTTTCAACAAGTCCATTACCACTCGCACCTGAATCCTTACCACCGTGTCCAGCGTCAATCCATATCTTTGTCATGTTTTTCCTCATCCTCTCCTGACTTTGCATCGAAAATCAAAATTAAATTTTTCAATACTTCCGGGACCTTCATTCCCATTCGAACGAAATTTTCCAAGATAGAAATCAGCTCATTCGCTAAATAGAAAAAGATAACCGCATCCCGCGTTGTATTATGCGTTCCCAGAATCAAATCTATTTGATGCGCAATAGCCACTAAAATTAAGATAGCGATTTTTTTCGCGATTCCTTTGAAACCCATTTTGCTGCTAAGTTCCCCAAGATACCCTGAAGCGAGTAGCCCAGAAATATAGTCAGCTACAATAAAGCACACCAGCACTTTTACCAATAAATCCACTTCCCCAAACAAGTATCCAAATATCGCGCCAAAACCTAAAATCCCGAATTTTAGTATGACTTCCATGGAAAACCTCCTTTTTAGTTACATAATTGTTACTTGGCGCAGAGCCCAAGCCGCATAATTCGAATTATCAAAATGTCCAGATAACCCAGTTGTTGAAACATACAGATATTTTCGATCTCCATAAGTCGTTGATGGCATTTGAACTAAAATACCTTTTCCTGCAAGCTCAACTAATTGTGCCTTAGATAAGAATACAGAATGATAATAATAATCTTGCGGTGTATTATTTGCCGCATCATAGCGACTAAATAACAAAGTCATCCCAAATTTCAGTTTAGAAGCGTCCCATTTAAATGATTGGCCAGCTCCCATAAGGTTAGCGCCTTTAAAAATCACCGTTCCTTCACCTATCGTATCCACATAATCTTTAGCACTATTTAAGGCTGTGTTTGCTTTTTGCTCTGCACCCGCCGTACTTTCCTTTTGATCCCAAATTGTTTTCTCTTCCTCTGAAACCGACACAAGTCCTTTAACAGCCTCTGCATGTGTTTCTGGATAGAATTGTTCTAGAGTTCCATGTTCATTCTTCTCTGACATTTTTACAATTTTAGTCATTCTATAACCTCCTTAATAGTTTCCAGCGCGATTACTTGTATCGCATCTAATTTTTCTTTGTCGTCGATTGATAAAAAACCGCTTTCTGTAGTAGTTGCTTCTGCATGCGTGTGGTTTATCTCTGCTGCATCTAAGTCCGATGCGAATAAATCAACAATCCCTGTTTTACCATTTATGCTTGTCACGCCAGCTTCCGGTGAAACTAATTGATCAATCTTTTGTTTATCAAAAGAACTCATAAAGCCATCCGTAGTGTATGTTGCGACTTCATGGGTGTGGCTTTTTTTTGCAGCGTGAACGTCTTCAGCATCCAGTAACACGCGACCTGCCTTACCATTCACACTGACCACACCCGTCGGAAGCTGACCTGACACATATTCTGTCAACCCGACAATCCCCGCAACATGCGTCTCTGGATAAAATTGTTCTTTTGAATTATCTTCTTTTGTCTGTAGCATTCGCTTTATTTCAGTCATCGCTCACTCCTCCTTTATGCACCAACTGGCTCCATTTGGTAGCGTTCATTCGTTCCAATTTTCGCAAAGACTAGGCTCGTTAAATTGTCTGAGAAGCTTGTCTCACCTGTTTTTTCAAGAACAATATCTGCTTCTTCATCGAGGCTTGATATATTTAAAAAACATACGGTTTGCGCTTCTGAGATTTTTTTACTTGTTAGCAGCCCAATATCTTGTTTTTCCATACTTATGATAGTACTCGCATCAAATTGAATCGTGCTCTTTTTGCTAAAGTTAAGCTGTTCTTGGTTTAAACGTTCTCTTAGCACAGGATATCGTGCACCAAACGCATCTGATCTCGCATCAACCACTTCACTTAGCTGCTCTGTCCCGCTAATCAGCTCATTAACCCTTGCATTTACTGCTTTATCCACGGTATCAATTTTGTTATTTAAGGTAGCATCCGCTTTATTTACATAGACATAAATCGCGCTTAAACCTGTTGAAATAAAATCGGACCAATCCATCAATTTTTGCCAGTTGTCATTTGTTTTATTTCTAAATTCTCGACCTTGAAGAAGCATTTCCCATTTCCATAAATCCAACTTCATACGCAACCTCCTTCCTATTCCACTTTTGTTGCCTTTAGTTCACCAGCATTTGTGACAGTTATTTTGAAATTAGAACCATTTTCAGAAACCAAAATTGCGTCCTGTTTTTTATTCCAATTGGCAATATCGATTGCAGTCACATTGTTTTTTTCTGCATTAGCTTCGATTCCATTTAATTTCGTTTTGTCGCTGGCGGGCATTAATCCAGATGTAGTAGTTGTAGCCGAGTCTAAACCTTCCACGGCCGTTACATGTGTCTTCGGATAGAAAACTGTATCATCTACATTTTTTAACACTCTAATTTCAGTCGCCATCTACCACACCTACTACTTCCGTTAAAATTCGTGAATCATAAGCATTCATTGCGATGCTCGAAAACGAATTAATTTTATTTGTATCTACGCTCGCTTTTTTCACTTGATTAGCAATTTGCGTTTGAATTCGGACCATATCCCGTCGCGAATTACTGAAGCCAATTTCTTGAAACTTCTTACTCCAAGGATGACTCGATTTAATTTTCGTTACTTTTACTTCTGTTTCAAACCCCATCGGTTCATGAATGAAATACCAAACATCCCGCTCTGAAACAGGTTCTTTTCCTTTGTAAGCGATAGTAAGCGCCGTCTCCGGAACATCTAGAATTTGCTTCTTTGCAAAAATTAATAAGTCATCATTGTTCGTGATTTTGTCATCACTTTTAGCATTTGCCATTCGTTTCCCGTAAATAGCCTCATTTGGCGAAGTATACGTGACAACCGCCATGTACTTATTATCTCCAGTCAGCTTATCGGCATTCTCTTTTTGCTTGCCGTAACATTTTATCTCCGTCTTCAAATTGTCTGTGTTCGTATCCACCGAAACTTCTTCTGTATTATATAAATAACGAAATTGCTTCTCTGTCCTTACATACCAACTTTTTTCATCGTAAAAATAAAGCTTTTTATTATCTGCAAATAAAATTGCTCCGAATTCTTCCAAACATAAATTCACTAGCTCTAAGCCATTTTTATTTCCTAAGTCCTCTAATTCAACTAAAGGAAAACTCCCTTGAATTTCATAAGAAAATCCTAGTACATTATCTTGTAACGCAAATTCCAATACCGTTTGAATCGAATATTTTTTTCGTCCAGATTTCACGTTATACTGCACATGATCTTGCACTGTATAACAAATATGCTGGGCCGTAATCTGCTTTGAAATTGTTCCTCCAATAGATTTTGGCGTACATTTTTTAATAACAAATTGCTGCCCTTGATATGTTAAAATTGCTTCATTTCCTACCAAGTCAAAAATTGCTGCATTCTGTTTCGTTTTGTTCACAGTAAACGAAATAGCACGACTTGTATTTTTTTCATAATCGTAGGAAAAGGAGCCGTAATCAATGTCTGTTAGAATCTCTTCCACTTCTTTGTCCATACTTTGAATAATCACATAATCCATATCTATCACCTACCGATAAATGAACGGAAAATTAAAAGCAATCGTTACATCCGTTACACCTTTGATTTCAAAATCGTTCCAGCCTTTTTCAAGGGTGATAATCCCATGATTGGTATCTTTTCCAACACGGCGGTTATTAACAAGTGGATAAATATTGTTTAACAGTAAAACATCTGTTTTTTGTAGCTCTTTCCGATACTCGAAGGATTCTCCCGTTGTAAGATTATGAATCGTTGGTGTCCCATTCGCCGTCATAGCAATATCCAATTCATGTCGCATCAGTGGATTAACACGGTCGCTCCCCGCATTATAGACCCGAAATGTATTTTCTCTAAAAACATAAAATAAATCATCACGGTTCGATAAATTCATTCCCATCTGCCATAAATCCACTTCAAAAGTCATTGGGTCAAGGCTCGTGCCACGTGACTCCGCATAGCCTTTAAATACATCAAATTCTATAGTGAGTAAACCAACACGATCCGATTCTCGACTAAAATCAACTGGTTTAGGATGCACCTCATACCGAATTCCTGGCATTTGATCGCTCCAAATATAATAACTATCCCGTTGAAATAAAAATTCATAAATTTCTCTGACTGCCAAATGATAATCTGGAATATCAAGTGCTTGCAAATTACATTTTGCTGAAAAGATAAACGGTTTAAATTGGGTCATTCCCGGGATAACCCCATCAGTCCCAGCTATTTCAGCAGTTTCCATGCTTAACTGGGGACTTTGTCTCGAAACTTCTTGTACAGAAAGACCTGGAAATGTCTCACTAAGCGAATGCACTTTTCCATTTAATTCTAAAAACAAGTCACTCATGAATAAGCTGCACCTCCCATTGTATAGTTGTACTGATCAAATGAGTTAGCTTGATTACGGCTAACTACCTCAGCTACCACTTTGTCATCCATTTTGATTACAGGATTTTTTTGTAGTAAGCGCTCGAGAAGATTTTCAACTCTAGCCAAATCAGCGCCTTGACTCGTGTAAAGCATTGATTTATTTCCGCGCGCACTTTCTCTTGCGTATTTCATCGTTGCATCGTGCGGAATTACTTGAGAACCAGACGGTAAAACAACCATTTCACCTCGGCCGCCTTCATTCATTCGAGCAAAGCCACCTTGGAAATTTGTTGTTCCGGAAATTAATTGCGGTATTTTGCCGATTTCAACTCCTGGAATCTTATTAATTAAACCAATGGCTCCATTAATCCCTCGAATTACCACGTTTACAAAACCTTTGACATTGTCTACCACTGTTTGAATTGCACTTGAAACACCATCGAAAATATTTCCCACAAAATCAGTTAAACCACCCCAAGCACTTTTGATTCCGTCAAAAACACCTGTAATAATGCGCTTCACTCCGTTAAACACTGATGAAACTGTAGTAGAAATACCTGTGATGACTGCTTTGATTCCGTCAATAATTCCGGAAATAGTCGACATAATGGAATTCCAAATTTTGGATGCAACAGTAAATACCATTTGGAAAGCTGCACCAATAATTGTCACGATAGTCGTAAAGATATTGGTAATAAAGGCAATAATTGGTTGCACAATCCCGATAACCGCCGTAATAACACTCGCAATAAAGCTAATAATTTTCCCAATAACACTAGCAATCGTCGTCGCAATAATAACGACGTAACTAATAATCGTTGTGATAATCGAAACAATAACGCCAATAATCGTCATAACAATCGGCATAATTTTACTTATATAAGAAATAATCGTTACAACAATTTGTACAACCACCGTCGCGATTTGCATAATTATCGGAATTAAAAATTGAATAACACTCATAATGCCTTGGATCACTGTCATAATGCTTGGTAATAACGCTGAAACAAGCGACATAACAACTTGAACAATCTGCATAATAACAGGCATAAGCATAGAAATCAGCATATTAATAAATGGCATTAATTGAGCTAACAACTGGGCAAAAAAGCTAATAAACTGCATAACCATCGGCATTAACGCGGCACCAATTTGCATAACCGCAGTAACAATTTGCATAATAATCGGCATTAAACTAGCGACAAGTTGCCCGAACAACTGCGCAACCTGCGTTACGACTGACATCACGGTATTTCGGAACGATTCATTCGTCGTCATCAAGTACGTAAAAGCAGCAACTAGCGCAACAATCCCGATAATTACTAACCCCATTGGAGAAGTCAGTTTACCCATAATTCCACCAACGCCGCCAATAGAAGACATCAAACCGCCTAAATGATTCTTCAATTCCATAAATCCACTAGCTAGATTTGTAATTCCTTGAACGCCGCCAGATACTCCACCAAGCATCGTACTCATGCCACCAATTCCAGTCGCCAAGCTTGAAAATAACGTACCATTTTGCACACTTGAACCTAGATTTTTAAACGCATCCGTGATTCCACCAACAGAACCAACCGCAGTACCGAATCCGGATGTAATCGCCTCACTACTAGAACCCAGCTGTCCAAACGCCGAACTAATCGTGCCAAGCCCAGACTGCAGCCCACCTAAAGATTCGGAAATTTTCGAACCTGGATCAGCATTTCCAACATCTTCAATAGTCATTTTGAGCTCTGAAAACCGCCGCTCTACAACCATCGCCATCTCATCTAGCCTGCCAACTTGCGCTGTTAAAACGCTCTCGTTCAGTTCAAATGTAATACTTTTAGACTCCGCCATTCATTTTCCCCCTTTCTTCTTTATTTTTAGGTCTTCGCAACCCATTTGCACCATAAATCCGATCAATCCACGCTTTACCTTCCTTCGCTTCATTATCGGAAATTGCTTGAAGTGCATTTACTGTATAATTAACATCGGCTTTCTTCTGACGTTTTTTATGCAAGTCGATAAAACGTGAATTTCGTTTTCGATTGAGATTTTGTTCCGCATTTAAAACTGCATTTCGAAGCATAGTAGATTCAAAAATCACCTTGTTTTCCCATTCTTTCATGATGAAATTTTTCTCCACTTCAGTAAGTTCTTCAAAATCATGCTTGGACATTTGAAAATTGACTACAAAAAAAGCGAACTGTTTTTCCAAATCAAAATCATGGTTCATTTCACTATCCACTTCTTCGTCCTCAGCACCAAAATACTCAAATTCAATCTGTTTTAACGGAACAAAAAACCCATATCCTCTTGCAATTTCTCAATAACAGCTACATTAAGGGAAATTAAGCCTTGTTCTTCTACTAATTTATCGAAAATCTCCAAGGCTTCTTTTTGTTTTACAGGTACTAAGCCTTTTTCTTCCACAAGTCCTGAAACAAATAGCGTTTCAATCACTTGATAGCTCAAAATCCCTTTATTCGCAGTCAAAGCTGCAACTAAACTAATCCCTGATGTTAATTCCACCGTTTTAACTTTTTGTTTATTAAATCGTAAAATATAAGTTGTATCATTCACTTCAAACATTTATTTTCCTCCTAAGAGAAAGCCACTTATTTCAGTGGCTTTCTATTTTATTCTGCTGGTGCTACAGGTGTTTCGCCGGGCATTTGGTCGCCGCCCTCAGTAATCGTTAAATCAACAAGCGCGCCCATTCCGTCTAGTTTTACAGAGTAAGTCATCGCTTCATCAAAAGGCGCTTCAAAACTATAGTCAGCTACAATTGCCAAACCACCGAAAAGACCTTTTTTAGATGCTTGATTAATGATTTTCACGCAAACTGGGCTATCACTTTCGAAATATTTCGCCAATTCTTTGTGAGACTCTGCATCAGCGACATATAACCCGTCATTTTCAATTGACCATTCTTTCATACCGCCAATTTTGGATTTCCATCCGCCCACTGTATCTTTGGATGTAATTTCAATACTATCTTTAGAACGGTTTACAGTCAGACCTTGTTGGCCCGCAACAGCCAATAGTTTATCCCCCGCTGCGTTAAAAACTGCTAAAATTACATCTTTCCCCGCGACCGCTTTAGCAGCTCCCGGTGTATAATCACAATATAAATTCTCTTCAAATGCCATTAATATTTCCCCCTAAATTTTTACTTTTAACTCACGACAAATACTTACTTCAAAACTGGTTTTTGCGTGAATTAACGTATTTTCTTTGACTAAATTTTGTTTTCCACAATGTCGAACTGCGACTAATTTGTATCCCTCGGGCAAAATGAAACCCATTTGGATAAGCGTATCAATCTTCTCGACCCCCGCTAAGTCCTGTTCATTTGTATAATGATGTATAGCAAAACGGTATTTTTCTTTCCAGGCAGTTTGGCTTTCTTCTTCCTCTTGATCAATCATCTCGATCATCGTTGTAGGCATTTCCACTTGGTTACGCATTACAATAGAAACATCTAGTCCGCCTTTTTCCTGGAGCATTGTTCTCACTGCTTCCAAAACTCTCATGAAGCTCAAACTCTTCACCAAGCGTTCACTCCTTTAAAACAGAAAGCAAAGTTCGGTCAAGACCACATTTAATAATTTATTCCTCCGAACTTTACTTTCCAAAATAGAATATTTGTTTATCTCAACGGATTTAAATCCAATCATAAAAACAAATTTCTTGTAAAACATCATGTATTATCAGAAAATCGGTGCACCTTCATTCTGATGCAGCTTTTATTGTCATCCGCTTACTGGACAATTAGCTTACTTCTATATTAATAGGAAAATGATGTTTCAAAATATCACGAAAGTATCATCATTTCCTTACTAAAATTCCCATTAGCGTTGCAAGTTCTAGCACTGCCCGTTTTTTTATCCGTTTAAACTGGGCAATTTCATACGGTAAATCCATCATTACCGCCACATCTTGTTTTCGTTCCACGTAACATTCCATCAAAATAGTTCGATATAAATCATCCATCTGATTCAACATTTCAGTATATTTCTCTACCAACCATCGCGCTTCCAAAATGACCTCTTTATTATGTCTAGCAGAAAATGCTACCGGCTCAAACTGCGGCTCTTCCAGAAAACCATTTCTAAGTAAATGTGGCTTTTTTGATAACCCCGTAATCATCCGAAATCTCTCGAAATCCGCAAAAAATCGTTTTACTTCATGGACCGTTTTTATATAATTGATATCCTTATTTTCTGGTAAAACTAAAACCTGCATTTTATCACTCCTTAATTATTGGCTTCATTAATCACAAAAGCCTCATACTGACATTCAATCGCCGAAGCAGGTAAAGCGCCAATTTCTTCTTTTGTTTTATCTAAATGAAAAGCTAATACATCAATCATTTCCTGCTGAACCGGTTGCGACTTTTTTCTATTTAAACCTTTTTTTCGTTTCCATTCTGCAAGTGACGATCTCGATACTCCAATTATCCTACTAATTTGCACATCTGATTTGGTTCTTTTGTATTCTCGGTACTCACTAGGTGTTAAAATAAGCAACTTTTGCTCCGCCGTTAGAAGTCCTTTTTCCCTATCCCCAAGTGCTTCAAAAAACTCCAACTCTTCTATCAAACGCTTTCGAATAAATCGATTTTCTTCTTGTTCTAGTTGAAAAATTAGTTGGATTTGCTTTTCTTTTAAAAGTTTTCTATCCATCCATTCCCACTTCCATCTCATAAATTAATATAGTAGTTTTGTCACCGATTCGGTGCTATCGGTGCAAAATCAGCCGCATTTATTTTCTAGCTCTACAAATATTATAGCACCATTTTGGTTACTGGTAAACTTTATCCGACAAATATGTTCGAAAAAGTTCCGTTTTGGTGCTAAAAGTGCTATACTGAAGCCATAAACATATGGAGGACAATTATTATGGAGCTAAATAAATTTGTAGGAAATAAAATAAAACAATATCGCGAGGAACGAGGCTTAAATCAAGAAGCATTAGCAGAAAAGCTTCATACAACTCGCCAAACTATTAGCCGTTATGAAAATGGTGATCGAAAAGCAAATCAAGATGTTTTATTTGAACTTGCAAAAATCTTCAACAAACGATTAGATGACTTTTTTCCTGAAAGAAATTTACCCCCTGTTGATGAACGCTTGGTAACAATTGCAGCCCATATTGATGATGACGTAACCGAGGAAGAAATGCGGGATATTTTAGCTTATATAGAGATGAAGAAAAAACTCCATCGCGGGATGTGATTTTATTGTACGAAAAATTGGTAAATAAATACCAAGATGAGGTAACAATCAGAGAAGAGAAAATGCCTTACAAACTTCCGGGACTTTATTTAAATGGGATGATTTTTATTAGTAAGGATCAATCTTCCATTGAAAAAGGCTGTGTTTTAGTAGAAGAATTGATGCATTACAAATACACTGTAGGTAATATCACCAAACAGGAAACAATCATGGATAAAAAACAAGAAATTTTCGCTCGTCGCAAAGGTTATGAGGAACTAATACCGCTTGATGACATCATTGCTTGTTTTTATCTAGGCTTACGAGAATATTTTGAAGTAGCGGAGTTTTTAGAGGTAACAGAAGAATTTTTGCGCCATACAGTTTCTCATTACGCGGAAAAATATGGTCCAATGTATGATTATGGTGGATATTTCATTAATTTTGGCAATTCCATTGATGTTTACAAGAAGTTTTGAAAGACTCTCCTATCTACGGAGGGTCTTTTTTTGGTTGGATATCTCTCCAGGGAAGAAAAAGTAAGTTTTTATTGATAAAATCACTAAAATTGTTGCTAAAAAGTGACTTTTTCATGTCTAAATTGTGAACACGATTTTTATTCGGTATCTTTTTGACACAAATAGCAGTACAGTAATATGGTAAATACCAATTTTACCTTAGTATAGGAGTTTTGATAATGCTTCACACGATAGATTTTTCAGATATTTTTTCTAGTGATTATTCAAGTAAAATTTCTTTTAAAAAAGGAGAAATTATTCATTCATATAGAGATTACGAAGAAAAGGCGCCGCAAATAGGTGCTATTTTAGAGGGAACGGCTGTTTTAGAAGGTCCTACAAATGAAGGCCGCTGGATGATAAATGCGTTGATTGGTCAACACGCGCTTTTTGGAATGGAAAGTTTACTCGAAACAAAAACAGCGCCCGAACTTACTGAATACCGTGTTCGCGCATTAGAAAACGGTACCGTTCTATTTATTGACCGCGAGTTTCTTCTCAATTATTTATATGCAAATCCACAATTTTTCCATCTTATACTTGATGAAGTTATTGTTAGATATTTATTTACATCAAAAAATTACAAGAATATTAATCAAGCACCCATAGTCAAAGTAACGCGTATTTTGGTGGAAATTATTGAGCTACTTCATTTGCATCAAACAGAAGGCTCAATTGAGCTTCCAGTCTATGTCACGCAAACGTTCTTAGCTGATTATTGTCGTTCGAGTCGAGCTAGAGTAACTGAAGTGTTAGAAGAATTACGGGAAAGCGGACTACTGCTTTCCAAAAAGCCCATCACCATTAGCTCGCACGAGAATCTACTCGATCAAGTAGATAGTTTTCAAACCGGAAACGGCTTATTAACCAGATAACCTTGAAAAATCGAGACGCCATGACTTTCTAGTAGAGTCATGGTTTCTTTCGTTTCAATTCCCTCAACAACAAAATCGAGCTTATTCTTCTGAGCAAAATTTGCCCAAGCCTTAATAAATAATAGTAAATCTTCTAATGGTATATTTTTGAAATGAATGAGGGAGAATTTAATCTCTATTATGTAAGGCAGGTAGCTCATCACTCGCTCTAGGCTGTTCAATCCGCAACTAACATCGTCTATGGCGATATGGTAGCCGAGACCGTGAATCACTTTAATTTTATTTAGAATAAATGCGTTTTTATCGTTCGCATTAAGGTGGCGTTTATGACCGGGTACATCGAAAATATCTTCGGTCATTTCTACAGTTATACGATGGCTCTCGCTTTTTAATTTGTCTAGCCAGTGGAGTGTTTCTATGTAAAAAAGCTGTTGTGGCGCAATATTTATGGCAAATCGATCATTTGGATATTTCTTTAAAACGTCTAAGAAAGCCTCGCTAAACCACTCGGAAAAAGCTAAGTACAGTTCTTCGTCCGCGAGCACAGCTTCTAATTCTGATAGAGGAAATCTAGGAACTGCACTATCATCACGTAAAAGTATTTCATATTCGACAATATTTCCCTGAAGAACATCTAATTTTGGTTGAATAAAAAGCTGAAATTTCATGAGTCCCATCATCCCTTCTCATTTCTCCTCTCTATTCTAATACATTTTTAGTACTAATCGCAAAATTTAGTCCAAAAATAAACAGGCATTTCGAAAAATGCCTGCAAATTATTCTTTAAAATATTTCTTTCATCATTTGAACAATTTCATCTGCCACGTCTTCCGCTTGAGGGAAAATCCCGTATTTATCAATAAAAGCATGGCACATTCCTTGGTAAACGATTGCTTTTGTTTGTACACCACTTGCTCGCAGTTCTTTAGCAAAAACATCTGCAAAAGCTCGTAACGCGTCAAACTCCGCACTGGCTATAAGTGTAGGCGGATAAATACTTTTATCTACAGCCGATAGTGGGGAATAAATTGGCGCTGCGGGATTTTCATCTCTAACATAGGCTGTCCGCAGTAATTCGCCAGAGCTGTTCATTCCAATGATACCTGGCGCAACGAGCGGAAGTGTATCTTCGGATGCCCCAAACTTGGAAATATCCCACTGATACTTCTCATTATCTTCATCTACTAAAGTTAGCGCTGGGTAAAGTAAAGCTTGAAATCCTACATAATTTGTCTCTGCTTCATAATCCATATAACTTACCGCCGCTGCTAAAGTTCCGCCCGCGCTATCTCCGGAAACACCTATTTTCGAAGCGTCGATGCCAAGTTCGTTGCTTTGTTCCACTACCCATTCAAGCACCCGGTAACAATCTTTTGGAGCTGCTGGCGCCGGGAATTCTGGAGCTAAATGATAGTCCACATTAATAACAACTGCCGGTAACTTTTCCGCGATACCTTTACAAAAATTCTCCACTACAGCTGACGTTCCACCAACAAAGCCACCACCATGATAAAAAATGAATGCGGGAACTGGTTTGGTTGCTTCCTCGTGACGATAAATTCGTACCGGAATATCGCCATAATAACCTTCAACAACCCGATACTCCGTAGTTACGCCGTTTGATAAATCAATATTCGGACTTCCCATTGTTGCTCGCATTTGTAGTGCAGCTGCCGTTGCTATTTCCAAATTAGAAAAATCTGGCATTTGGATTTCTTGCGGCGCTTCTTTTATCGCATCATTCGTACCGCCAAGATGTTGTTTCAGATCTTTTAATAAAAAAGGATCCAAATTCCCTCGAACTGTTTCTTGTGCCTGTTTAAAAATAACTTCGGTTCCTTCTTCTTGTTCTAATGTGCTATTTGATTTTATAAACGCTAAGGCTTTTTCATAATCCATCTAGTCTTCCTTCTCTCTGTCTTTTTTTGCAATTCTAACTCGATTTGCGCCAGTTTTCGGATGGCGGGAATCCGTAATATTTTTTGAAAAGCTTGCTAAAATAATAAGCATCATTGTATCCGACCATATTCGCAGCCTGTTTTACGCTAACGTCTTTATTCTTCAGTAATTCTTCTGCACGAGTAAGGCGGATTTTGATTAGATAGTTAATTGGCGATTCCCCGGTTTCTTCTTTAAATACTTTGGAGATATAGGCGGGGCTAATGTACATCGTTTGCGAGAGCGTTGAGAGCGAGACGTCTTCTGTATGGTGTTTTTCCATATAATGAATAATTTCGTTTACAAGTATCTGTTTTTGCTGTTCGTCGGTAGATAATTTGACGCCGTTATTTTCAAGTTGTTCTGGGGTGGCTTCGCGTAAAACATGGATAATTAATTGCATGACGAAAGCCTTTAAAATCAAGTCATATCCTGGTTTTCCTGCGTCTTTTTCTTCTATAATTTGTTTGGAAATAGATAAAATGGCAGATTCTTCTTCTTTTTTTCGTAAAAAGGCCTTTTTAAACGGGAACGTATTTCGAGTGTACCCTTCCAGTGCAAAGTTCCGAAAACCAATATGGAGTTGCGCATTGGTCATACCTGGTTCGGTTATATCATAATGACTCACGCCAGGATTAAAAATCAGCATATCACCTTTTCCTAGCTTGACTCGCTCACCTTCAATATCATAAATAACGTTTCCCTCACAAATAATCGAGATTTCCAAAAAATCATGATGGTGATTTTCACCTACGCGCACCTCATTCGTATAACAATTAGCGATATACAAAATTTGCGGATTAAATGTGGTCGTATTTATTTTCAGCATCACTTCACCTCCTAATTATAACGCTTACATTCATCTTTTAATTATATAACATTGTCCATGCTTACAGCGAATATAAACCATTCTTTTTCAAAATTAGGAGTGTAAACTAAATGGATATATGAATATTAAAGGATGTGAAAAAATGGAGAGTATGAAATGGATTTGGCAATACGTCCGAAAATATCGATTGCTTATGATTGGTGTATTTATTTTAATTTTTATTGCTTCTGGTATTAGTATTATTTATCCGTTACTTGGCGGGAAAGTGATTGATGATGTTGTCTATCAAAATAAAACGAATTTGCTTATCCCGTTACTATTAATCATGATTATTTCGACAATTATTCGAACTATTTGCCGTTATACCTATCAGATTATGTGCGAGCGAATCGGGCAAAATTCCCTGTTCCGAATTCGGGAAGACTTGTATAAAAAGTTGCAATCACTCGATTTTGACTTTTTCAATAATACGCGCGTTGGGGATATTATGGCGCGGATGACTGGTGATACGGATGCGATTCGTCATTTTGTTTCGTGGGTATCTTACAACATTTTGGAAAATGTATTTTTATTTAGTTTTGCGATTATTATTATGGCCACGATTGACTGGAAATTAACGCTTGCACTTGTTATCGTAACGCCACTTATTGCCGTTTTAACGATGAAAATGTCTAGCAAAGCCCAACCAGTTTTTTATGAAATTCGGGAAAGTTTTTCGCGACTTAATTCGATGGTGGAAGAAAATATTAGCGGAAATCGCGTCGTAAAAGCATTCGCACGAGAAGATTTTGAAATGAAGAAATTCCATGAACACAATGAGGATTTCAAAAAACGTAATCTAGATTCTGCCGATGTTTCCAGAACCTATTTGCCAGTGCTCGATTCGCTCGCGGGCATGCTCGTTGTTATCACGCTTATTTTCGGTGGCTATTTAGTAATTAAAGGCCAAATGACGCTGGGAGATTTAGTTGCCTTCAATGGATTTCTATGGATGCTGAATGGCCCAATGCGGATGAGTGGCTGGCTGATTAACGACGTTCAACGCTTTATCGCTTCTTCGTTTAAAATTCAAGACATGATGGCGACGGACGCTAAAATTCCCATCCACGCTGAAAAACCTGCGCCATCACTTCAAGGTCACGTCGAGTTTAAAAATGTCAGTTTTCATTTTGAGGACGACCCAAACACGGACGTACTCAAAAATATTTCACTAAAAGCTTCTCCAGGCCAAACGATTGCTATTTTGGGCGAAACTGGCGCTGGAAAATCAACACTCGTCAACTTAATTTGCCGGTTTTACGATCCGACTTCTGGTGAAATTTTAATTGATGGTGTCGATGCGCGAAAATGGCATGTGCGGGAACTTAGAAACCATATCGCCACAGTAATGCAAGATATTTTCCTGTTTTCTGATACGATTGAAGGAAATATTGCATTTGGCGCTCCGGATGCAACAATGGAAGATGTCCGGCGCATGGCACGAATTGCGGACGCGGACCACTTTATTGAAACAATGCCTGAAAGTTATGACACGATTGTCGGCGAACGCGGTGTTGGACTTTCTGGAGGGCAAAAGCAGCGCATATCCTTAGCGCGTGCTCTTTTAAAAAATCCATCCATTTTGATTTTGGATGATACCACTTCCGCTGTCGATATGGAAACCGAAGTGAAAATCCAAGGTGAATTAAAAAAAATCACGGAAAATACGACAACCTTTATTATCGCGCACCGAATTTCTTCTGTAAAAGAAGCCGATGAAATTTTAATTTTAAACCATGGCGAAATCATCGAACGAGGTACACACACCAGTTTGCTAGCAGAAAAAGGTTATTATTTTGATATTTACAATAAACAACTTGGAACGGAGGCGAATGTGAATGGCTAGAAATAAATTTGATATTGACGAAGAACTGGAAACAGCCTTCAGCGCCGCACATTTAAAACGTATTCTCGTTTACGTAAAACCATATCAAAAATCTATTTATATCACGCTCTTTGTCATCTTATTAGCAAATGTAGCGACAATGATTGGCCCGTATTTAACCAAAATAGTCATTGATGATACGATTCCAAATAAAAACATGACACAACTATTCTGGATTGCGGTTATTTTCATTGTTTCCGTCATTGTAACTGGACTTTGTATGCGATACCGCATTAGATCAATTACGTTAATTGGGCAAGACATTTTAAAAGATATGCGGACAGCGATTTTCGGTCATTTGCAAAAGCTTCCTTTCTCTTATTTCGACAGTCGCCCGCACGGTAAAATCTTGATTCGTGTCGTTAATTACATCAATATGCTCAGTGATTTGTTGTCCAATGGGCTCATTAATCTGATTTCCGACATTTTAAGTGTAATTGTTACGCTTGGCTTTATGCTGATGATTGATCCAGTGTTAACGCTGTATAGTTTAGCGCTTATCCCGGTTCTTTTCGTGATTGTCATGGTCATTAAAACCGCGCAACGAAAAGCCTATCAAGTTCTAAGCAATAAACAATCCAACATGAACGCCTATATCCACGAGAGCATCGCTGGAATTAAAGTGACACAAAGTTTTTCGCGGGAAGAAGAGAATTTTGAGATTTTCACCGAGGTAAGTAATGAGTACCGCCGTTCTTGGATGAAAGCGGTGAAAATTCAATTCTTGCTTTGGCCAGGGGTTCAAAATATCGCCGTAATGACAACTTGTTTAATTTACTTCGTTGGAATCAAAGGTTACGGTGTGGACGTTTCTACCGGGACACTGATTGCTTTCATCGGTTATGTTGGGAATTTTTGGAATCCTGTTATTAATATTGGTAACTTCTACAATTCGCTTATTACCGCAACGACTTATTTGGAGCGGATTTTCGAAACGATGGACGTTGAGCCAGACATTAAAGACATACCAAACGCGAAGAAAATGCCGCCAATCGTTGGAAATGTTGACTTTAAAGATGTTTATTTCCGTTACGAGGAAGGCGTGGACATTTTAAAAGGAATTAACTTTCATGTGGATGCGGGTGAGTCGATTGCGCTCGTTGGTCCGACTGGTGCAGGAAAAACGACCATCATCAACTTGCTCAGCCGTTTTTATAATATAAATTCCGGAGAAATTTTAGTTGATGGGGAGAATGTCGAAGAAGTCACACTTAGATCACTCAGGTCCCAAATGGGCGTCATGCTCCAAGATACCTTTATTTTCTCAGGAACGATTATCGAAAATATTCGCTACGGGAAGCTAGATGCCACGGAAGAAGAAATTATTGCAGCAGCCAAAGTCGTTCGCGCTCATGATTTCATTTCCGGATTAAAAGATGGTTATTATACCGAAGTCAAAGAGCGGGGCAGCACCCTTTCAGCTGGTCAACGGCAACTGATTTCTTTTGCCCGTGCTCTTTTAGCCGACCCGAAAATCCTTATCCTTGATGAAGCAACTTCAAGTATTGATACACAAACAGAAATCTTACTCCAAGAAGGGCTTGAGCGACTACTGGAAGGCCGAACTTCCTTCATTATCGCGCACAGGCTTTCGACAATCAAAAACAGTTCGCGCATCTTCTACATTGATAATGGCCGCATTCAAGAAGCTGGCAGTCACGAAGAACTGATGGCACAGCACGGCTATTACTATAATTTATATCAATCACAGTTTGATATGTTGCAAGCTTTATAGAAAAAAGGTAACTAGAGATTCTAGTTACCTTTTATTTTGCGCATCCATTTGTAAAAAGAAATTATACAATGCTCCGTACAAATTCGCATCATTTTGGAAATGACAAGTGACGATTTTCGGTTGTGCGGCATGATAAGGATTAGCTGCTTTTATTTCTGCGACAGCATCGTTTAGCCTTTCAACAACAACCGGTTGGGCGCTAATGCCACCACCAATTGCAATAATTTCCGGATCAATCAAATACTGGATATTTAAAATTTGAGATGCTAATTCATAAATATACGCATCAAAAATAGCATTCGCTTCTTCATCACCTTGGTTAATTAATTCGAAAACGTGCTCACCGTCTTTTTTATTGGGTAAATTCTTCTTTGATGCAATGCGCTTAATTAACTCCACCGCTGATCCAGTTCTTCCAAAGAATGTACCTCGCAATTTCTTCGTATCAAAAGAAGTCTCCATAAAACTAACTTCTCCCGCCATCAAATGATAACCTGATTGTAATTTACCATCCATAATAATTCCGCCACCAACGCCACTTCCAAGCGTTAAAATCGCCGCGCTATGTACATTTTTTGCCACACCTAACCAAAGTTCCGCTAAAGCTGCACTCTTCGCATCATTTTGCAAGACAACGGGAACATGACATTCACGCGCTAACATTTCAGCCAAATTTTTCTCATGCATAAATAATAGCGAGCCACCTTGGTAAATCACGCCTTTTTCCGTATCTACCACTCCCGGACAACTCACAGCTATGCCCTTCACTTCTGTCCTATAGGGGCGCCACTTTTCGACCATTTGAGCTACAAGTTCTTCTGCACTTTTGGCAGTTGTAGGGAATTTATCTTTCATTTTCACCGTACCGTTATTTTCCATCAACGCAAATTTCACAAAAGTTCCACCAATATCGTATACAAAATACATTCCTCTGCACCCTCTCTTGTCGCTTTTATTCATTGTAATACGTTTGGCTAGTTTTTCAAATAAAAACAGAGATTCTCCGGAAAGAATCTCTGTTTTTGTCTATTAATTTATTAACAACCAAGGACCCCACTGTTCAGCTCCTGGCTCATTTCCTTGAGTCCACCACTGTGCTTCATATGTTTTCCCTTTATAAGAAACCCTGTCTCCCTTATTGTACGTTTTGGCAGCGTCCCATGCTGGAGTTGCTGGTGGTGTTGCCGCGTCAAGCGTTGTCACAGTTAAGGCCGAGCTTGCTGTCGAGAAATTCCCAGCCGCATCATACGCTTTTACTGTGTAAGTGTACGCTGTTTTTGCAGTTAAGCCACTATCTGTAAAAGTAGTTCCTGAAACAGAGCCCACTTCGGTCCCATTTCGGTACACTTTATATCCAGCCACCGCTTTATTGTCCGTTGAAGCTGTCCACGATAGAGTAGCAGATTTATCGGTTACATTAGAAGATGTGAGTGCTTTTGGTACTGTTGGCGCTTCTGTGTCACTTGGATCAGGTACAACAGTTCCTCCGCCAAAAATAGTTTGTTTACCAAATTCGACACTCGATTTTACCATCCGTTGTGTTAAATCAATTTTAGAAATGTTAGCTACATCCACACTAGATGCACTTGATTTTAAGCGGAAAGTATAAGATGCGCCTTGCGGAATTTGCTGTGCATCATATACAGAAGCTAAATCAACTACTGTATTGCCACCTGAAGTAGTAACAGTACCTGCTTTATAATCTCCAGCAGTTAACGTTTCGCCTGCTTTTACTGGAATATAAAACTTAGGTAATTTCACTGTTTCAAAAGAGAGCTCTGTTGATTTCAAGACTTCATTTGTTTCATCCGCTTTTTCATTATTGGTAATTGTAATTTCGTATCCGACGCCATTTTCACTATAAGGTTTAACAGTTGCTACCACATTTAAATTCGCATAAGTGATTGCGTTTTGCGGGATTGCACTTGTACCGAACAATCCAGTTTTAATAGCCTTCGTAAGTTCATCGCGCTTAGTCGAAGTCGTTGTTTTATCCTGCGACTGCATCCAAGAAATCATCCCACCAAGATTATTATCTTTTACATATTGTGCCTTATAGCCAATTGAACGCGTATTGTCATATGTGTAAAACTCCCCAGTTTCCTTACTATAAAGATACGGCGCCTTGGCAGTATCATCCCAATATTCTTTCAATGTTGGCGTTTTAGCTTTTAGCGCATCAATACTTCTATACGCCCAAACTCCGCCAGCACGGCCCCCATCACCAGTTTTAATTGGGTTTTCGTTGTTTGCCCCATAAGTAAGCGAGCCATCCGCATCTTTATTCGTTTTTTCAGCAGCTTGGAAAAGCCCTGGCAATGCCGTATCCGTTCCAGCAGCTACTTTATTCCAGCCCCGAGTATAAAATGCTGCCCCAACAACAATTTTATTCGAAACTGCTCCCTTTTCTTTTAAGTATTTAACGGTTTGGTCGACAGAAAAACCACTATCATAATTCGGATCTTTCGGATTGCCATAAAGCGCTGTATGATGAGCACTATTCGGTGTCCAAGCACCATTTAAGTCATACGTCATCACATTCGCAAAATCGACTACTTTAAATAAATTCGCTACATCAATCCCATTTTCTAAAGTGGATTTTGCAGCTGGCAAAGCAACCGATAATTCGTATTTCTTGTTAATATCCACGCCTTGTTTATCCAAAGCTGTTCTCAAATCTTGTAAAAGTGTAATAAAGTTTTGTTTGTCCGCAGGTTTTGCATTTGGCGTGCCTTCATCGTTTTTATTATCAACAAGGTCAGCATCCCGTACCGAAGCAGGATATTCCCAGTCCAAATCAACAAAATCCATATTGGTATATTTCACAAACTTCATCACATTTTTCACAAAGTTAGCCCGTTTTGTTGGATCCGCTGCAACTGTCGAGAAATCTCCCGACTTAGACCAGCCTCCAACTGAAACCCCTATTTTCAAATTCGGATTTTGAGCGCGCAAATCTTGAATCGCATTCAAAACGCCCGCATTTGCTCCGCCCCATTGAACTCCCTCTTGCCCAACAGGCGCCCCAACAGCAGCATCTTTATCAGTAAAAACTAAATCCCCATTACTATTAAAATCCAGAAAAGCAAAATTCAAATGTGTTAATTGATCAGCCGGAATATCTTTCGGATAAAAGTTCCCTTCTCCTCCCCAAATCGACCAATCACCGTAATACATAACATTTCGATACTGTGGTACATTTTCAGCCGCTTTCGCCCGTTTTGGCTCTGCACCAATTGATACAACCACTAACGATAAAACTAACAACACAACAGAAGTAATACTAAAAAGCTTTTTCATCTTCTTATTCATCTCTTCACCCCGATTTTTGATTTATAAACCTCATTTCGGTAGTTCTAAGTTTGTCTCTCTGTACCCCTTTTTGTGTGGTTGCCCGAATGTTCTTCTCTCTAATTTCCTCCCTCCAATTAAAGATTCATTCCGAGCATCTGTATATCATGCAATTATCATGCCAAAAGAAAGCGCTGTCATTCGGCGGTTTATGGCTCCTTCTTAAGATACACAGATGGAATAAAAACTTACACAGATAAAAAAATAGCACAAGCACTTCGCTCATACTATCGATTAATTATTATTTAATTTTCACAAATTCAAACCAATGCTTTCGTGAATAAAAAAAGGAGACCAAGCAAAGACCAAGTGCAATCAAAGTAGCGAACAAACTAGTCATAACAAAACCGTAAAAAAGAAACGGGAACATAGAATAATTTAATAGAAGGGCTTTCCGATTAATACGCACAACAACATCATTACTATTTTCCAAAACCGCTTCCTGACTCCCATAAAACCAATCAGTCACGCAAACCTTTGTTTTCTCCATCTTAGGCATAAAAAAATGAGACTGATGATTGTCGAGTTTTACAATTTCTTCATTTTCGATTCTAATTTTCACCGGAGTAATACCGCTGCCAATGCCTGTTTTACGAGTTATTTTGATAGTCACAGTTGCTTCTCCTCCTTGGCTGTATGTTATTTTAATTATAACCAAGAAAGAAAAAAAGAACAAGGAAATATCAGCTATTTCCTTGCCCTCTTTTAAGCAAAAGTCGTAACATCCGTAATCGGTAATCGATAAGACTGGTAGCCAGAATTTTTAGCTTTACCGATAGAAACAATCATAACCGGTACATAACGCTCTGGATCCATATTGAAGGCCTCAGCAACTTCCGTACGTTCAAAACCACCAATTGGATTTGTATCATAACCATGCGCCCGAGCAACTAACATTAATTGCATCGCCACAATCCCACCATCAATAAGGACAACACGTTCAGCTTCTGAGCGTGGAATGGAAGCAAAGTACTGGCTTAATTTAGCCATTTGTTGTTCTTTCACTTCTGCCGGCATCAAGCCCCGTTCAACTGATTCTCCGTAAATTTTTTCACCGTTTTCAAAATTCTCTAAGTCGCCAAAAACTAAAATCATCGCGGAAGAAGATTCATTTTGACGTGTATTAAAGCGAACTAACGAGCTTAATTTTTCTTTACCCGCATCACTTTCCACGACCACAAAACGCCATGGTTGCATGTTTACAGAGGAAGGAGCCGTTACCGCGTCCTCTAGAATAGCTTTCATTTCTTCTTGGCTAATTTTCACCGTTTCATCGTATTCTCGAATCGAGCGGCGGTTTTTCATTAAGTCTTCAAAATCATTATTTACATAAGTCATATTTTTCTCCTCCTTATCTCGCAAGTGGCGTTAACACTGAAATTTCAAGTTCTTTAGCAACAAAATCGGCAGCAGCTTTCTGAAATTTTTTGAAATGCTCGCTGTCGTTGTGTTGTTGAATGGCATCCATATCCGCCCATTTTTCTAACATATAAAAAACTGTTTCGTTTTCCGTCGATTGCACTAATTCATAACCATGGTTTCCTGCTTCTGCTCTTGACGCAGCAATAACTTCCTTCGCCGCCTGCAAAAAAGCTTCGGTTTGTTCTTTCTTTACCGTAATTTGCGCTTCAATATGCAACATTTTCCAACAACTTCTTTCGGATTTTATAGTTCGATTATTTTCGAACTATCATAATATAACATAGCAGCAAGTTCCGCGCAATTAAAATGTAAGTTATGATATGATATTTATATGAAAAAGTTAAATGAGCTCTCAAAATCAGATTTATTATTAATTTTCCAAGCATTAAGCGATCCAATCCGTCTTGATATTTTCCTATGTTTACTGAAAAGCAAAGAAAAACGCTTCTCTGGCACAACTTACAATATCTCCAAATCCACCATGTCACACCATATTAAACTGCTTAAAGAAGCACAACTTATTAATTTAAGAAAGGAAGGGACAACACATATTTATTCAGTGAATCAAGAGCTGGTCAGTCTTATTAGTCACTTTTTTGAGGAGTGCGGGGAAAAAGATGAGTAATTAATACACTAGGCAATACACTACAATATAAAAAGACAGCCCTTCAAAGGAGGCTGTCTTTTTTCTTATTTTCTTAAAATCTTCTCCATTTTCTTCCCTTTTGCAAGTTCATCCACCAATTTATCCAAATAACGAATTTGCTGCATTAGTTTATCTTCAATTTCTTCCACTCGGTAACCACAAATAACTCCGGTGATTAAAGATGCATTGGGATTCATTTTGGGTGCTTCAGCAAAGAAGGTCTCGAAATCAATTGCTTGGTCGATTGCTTGTTGCAAAGAATCTTGATCATAACCGGTTAGCCAAAAAATAATTTCATCCACTTCTTCTTTTGTGCGGTCTTTTTTCTCCGCTTTTTGTATGTAAAGAGGGTAAACACTAGCAAATGACATCGTGTAGATTCTTGGTTTTTTCATATTGGTGTGCCTCCTTTGTTTACTTTTGATTATAACAAATTACGCTGTCTATTCAATTATTATGTACGAAAAAAAGCATCAACAGAGCTAAGTCCATTGAAGCTTTTCGGTATAAATCGGCTTATTTATTTTTGTTTTTCTTCTTGCTAAATATCGACCGAAACGAGCGCTTCATAACATCAAAGAAACTTAGCGAGCTCACCATATTGGCTGGGTCGACATAAACTCTTATTTTACGTAAAACTTCTTTAGGTCGTTTAGAAGCAAATGTGTATGTACCGTTGCGCTTTGTTTTAATGGCGTAGCGAGGGATCCACTTACCTTTTAGCATAACAGATACGATAACTTGATCTACTTCTTCCCAAGGAATTTGGACGAATTTACGCACATCACGGGAGTTGAAAAATTCAAAACCTTTGTCGCCAATCATAATTTTCCCGTAATCTGTAAGTCCAGTATACGCGGTGGCATCTATTGTTAAGTCTACCTTTGTATTAATCGATTGAACCAACTGTATTCGCTCCATTTCTTTTCGCTTGTTTTGTTTATTATACCGTATTCGTTTATCTGTGTCATATATCTAAACGAAAAGAGGCTCGGTGAATATTGCACCAGCCTCTTTTCGATCAGCTTATTTTTACAGAAGCCCGATTAAGTGACCAACTATACCAACTACGAATAGACCTAGAATGATGATAATTGGGCTGATTTTTTTCTTAAGTAACCACATACATAAGAATGTAAGAGCTACTGCTGCAAGTCCTGGGATTAAGTTATCCAAGTTATTTTGCAAGGTTGTTACTTTAATTTCAGAAAGAGCTAAGCCGGCTTGTTGTTGTTCTAAAGCAGTTTTGATACCTTGAGCGCCTTGTGGAAGATGACTCCAATCAATATACGCACCTTCATCAAGTTTAACTTTCGAGATAATTGGCGCAAACTGGATATTTACCCATCTCTGCACCAAGGCGGCGAGGACGAACATCCCGAGTATCGAAGCACCTTTTGTAATGTCTTGTAGTAATCCACCAGAAAGGTCATCAGTAATTTTCGAACCAGCTTTGTAGCCGAATTCTTGTGTATACCACATGAAGCCCCAACGGATTACGTTCCAAGCAACGAAGAATAAGATAGGTCCAAGAATGTTTCCACTCAAGGCAAGAGAAGCACCTAATGCTCCTAACATTGGACGAATTGTAAACCAGAATACTGGATCACCAACACCAGCTAGAGGTCCCATCATACCAACTTTAACCCCTTGAATTGCTACATCATCAACTTCTGCACCATTTGCACGTTCTTCTTCAAGTGCAAGTGTTACCCCAAGAATTGGAGATGCAATATATGGATGTGTATTAAAGAATTCTAAGTGACGTTTTAGAGCTTGCGAACGATCTTCTTTAGTTTTATATAATTTTTTAATAGCGGGAATCATAGAGAATGCCCAGCCACCATTTTGCATACGTTCGTAGTTCCATGAACCTTGAATGAACGTAGAGCGCCATGCTACGCGTAGACGGTCTCTCTTTGATAATTCGATTTTTTCTGCCATTCTATTCTCCTCCTTTTTTTATTAATAGTCGTTTAATATATCGCCCAGTGGATCGCGAGAGTTTCCGCCTCCACCGCCGTTTGAGTTACCGCCACCCATTTTAGATAGGTTAAGGTAAATAAGAGCAAGTGCAACACCTAGAGCACCAATTGCGATAAGTGTAAGTTGAGAAATTGCAGCTACTACGAAACCGATTACGAAGAACGGCCATACTTCTTTAGTAGCCATCATATTGATAACTAGTGCATAACCAACGGCAACTACCATTCCTCCACCGATAGCCATACCATCTGTTAACCAAGCTGGCATTGCTTCTAAGAAAGATTGAACGCTGTCTGCTGGAATGAATAAAAGTGCTGCTGCAGGAATCGCGATACGAATACCTTGCATACAAATTGCTGAAATATGTAACCACTCTACGCTGCGTATATTCCCTTTTTCAGCGGCTCTGTCCATCAAGTGAACAATTGGAACTGCCAATGTACGAACGATCATTGTTAAGAAAAGACCTGCTACTGCAAGTGGAATTGCAATGGCGATTGCGGACGGAATACCTGCTACCCCTTGTCCACCTAATACTAATATAATTGCTGAAGCTACTGAGGCAAGCGCGGCATCTGGTGCTACGGCTGCTCCGATGTTTGCCCATCCAAGTGCGATCATTTGTAGAGTTCCGCCAAGGATGATACATGCTGTTAAGTTACCTGTTACGAGACCAATTAATGTACATGCGATTAATGGCTGATGGAACTGAAATTCATCTAGAATTCCTTCAATACCTGCTAAAAATGCAATAAGTACTACTAAAATTATTGATATGACAGACATAATAAACCTCCTATTTTAATTTTTTATTGTGTCTTTAATTCGTGTTTTGCTTTTTTGATGATATCTTCCATGTTAGCGCTTGAGTCATTAGGGACTTTACGCACATCGAATTTAACGCCTTTTTCTTTTAATTTCTCAAAGGTTTCAACATCATCTTTCCCCATGGAAAGTACTTTACTAACAACAACTTTACCTACAGAGTGAGCCATGGAACCAACGTTTACTTGTTCGATTTCTACGCCACCTTCAATTGCGCGTAAAACATCTTGAGGATTTTCGAATAATAAAAGTGCTTTTGTATTGCCGAAACGTGGATCTTTTGAAATCTCAATCATTTTTTGGACTGGGATAACATTAGCTTTTACTCCTGGTGGTGCAGCTTGTTCGATTAATTTTTTACGAAGATCGTCTTTTGCAACTGCATCTGAAACGACGATAATTCTTGTTGGGTGTGTTGCTTTTGTCCATGCAGTGGCTACTTGACCATGCAAGAGACGTGAATCAACACGAGTTAGAACGAATTCGATTTTGCCATCACCAACTGCAGCGATTTCTGCTTGTGGCTGTTCAGTAGCTGTTACTTGCGGCTGTAGTTCTTCTGGTTTAACGCGGACACCTTCTTGAGCTGGTGCAAGAATATTTGCTGCGATTTCGTGTGCGCTTTCCATTGTAAAACGTGATGAGAAAGCTTCAATCAACATTGGCAAATTAAGTCCTGCTACGATTGCCCACTTATCTTTATGTAGTTCATAAAGACCGTTTGCTTGATTGAATGGTGTGCCTCCCCAAAGATCCACTAAGAATAAAACTTCATCTTGGCTATCAAAGGATGCAATTGCAGCTTCCATTTTAGCTTTGATGTCTTCCGGACCTTCGCTTGGCATCAAAGTGATTGCTTTAACGTTTTCTTGCTCGCCGAAAATCATTGTTCCGGACTGCAAAATACCTTCAGCAAATTCACCGTGAGTTGCGAGGATAATTCCTACCATCTTTTTCCCTCCTAATATAATTCATTTATTTTGCTACCCGCTATATTTATTGCAAGTTCTGTGCCAATTTATAGTATTACTCTTAAAAGCCTTATGTACCAATGATTTTAATATCTATATTAATACTATGACTGTTAGTGTATCGCCTATTGATACAGAAAATCCGTTTTGATTATTTAGTGTATCTGAAAATTGTTGTATCTATATCAAAAAAACGTAATAAATTTATGTTTTTTCATAACTCACGTAAAAAAACCACGCAAATGTCATTCAAGCGTGGTTTTTTACGGGTCTATTTTAAGCACAAGATGCCTGATAAGGTCGAGTCAGTAACCAAGGTGTTCTTTTTATATTTAAGTCACCTTCATTGACTAGTTCGTTTACAACTGACGACATCGTAGACACCGAGCATTTGGCGAATCTTGCGAGTACATTTATTCTTAACCATCTTGGAAACTCTGGTTTGTTCTCTGAATTTATTTCATAACGCTCGATAATTTTCGCCAAAATCATTTCCGCACGTTCTGCAGGATCAACAGAAATTAGTGTTCTTTGCCAGTCTAAACCCTTCTCAAAGTCTTCCGCTATTTGTAAGAAAAAAGTTGGTAATAAATGTTGATCTTCTAATTTTCCAATTAACTCATCTGTTCGAATGATGCTATAAGAGGTATCTTCTAGTGCCGTTAAAGTAATATCCCCTTTTGTCGTAAAAATTATTCGTTGATCGATAAAAACACGATACAGATCATCTTTGCCTTCTTCATTTACTTGTACTAGTAAACCTTTCTCCATAACTATCACTTGTTCACGATTCATCGTTATTTCCCCACCCGCCATTAATTTTTGACGCGTAAGATGAAAATTTTTTATAATCCATGAATAAATCAACAAATCTTCTTTGACCAATTGATGGAATTCTAAAAAAGTCATTTGAATTTACTTCCTTTCGTTCATTTTCTTATGGCTAATTAACAGCTTATTTAAAGTATAGTACAAGTATGTTAGAAATATGTTAGAAAAATTCTTTTTATATATTCATTTATAAAAAAAGGATGCCACGTAGACATCCTCGTTTTTCTTGGTTATGTGTTATTCGCATTCTTAGTCATTTCAATAGTTTCACATAGATGCGTTGCCAAACAATTAATGCCCCACTCGCCACAAACAAACTACAAATAGTTAGATAGGTTCTTATTCCGAACTGAATAACTCCAGGGAAATCTGCTACATGTATAATAGAAAAATGCAACGACTTCATCGCAAAATAACCAACAAAATAAAGCGCTGTGATTAAAAGAAATCCTGCTAATTGTATCATTTCATTCTTCATTTTTTTAGGTACTCGTATCTTCTTCCAAAAAGAAAGTAAGTGGAATAGCCAACTACTCCAAAATATTAACACCGTATACTGAAAAGGAATTGCGGTAATTTGTACTGTAATAAGGCTTACTAAAAGTGTTGCCCCAATAACAGTAAAAAAAGAAGTAACCTCCTCATTAAATTGATAACGATTATGCCATACTTGATAGCGCCGGATTCGTTTTAAAGGTTCCTCGGCACTACAGAAAAAGCGCCGAATCCCCGCTAAAATCAATAATATCGCCAGAAAAAAGCCAATCAATAAACCAATAATCAACAGAAGTGTACTAAAAAATTCACTTGTCATTGGACCGCCTACTCTCTGTTTGTTTTCGCTTATTGAGTCTTTCAAAAATCCGCTCCGCTTGCTCGGCATCCGCAGAAGCGAACTGTGCCATAATATTTGCTTCATTTTGTACTAAATGTAAATAGCCAAGCGCCACAAAGATTGGGTCCGAAGCAACTGCATCTAAAATACTGATTTCACTATAGTCAAAAAAACTTAAACAATCAATATGCTCTTCTAACACGGTTTGTTGTCCTTCTTTTGTATTAATAACAAAACCTTCTACTTCTCCTTCAAAAAACTGCCCCATAGGCGAGACGATTTTAAGTTTCATTTTATTCTCCTCCTATTTCAAGTCTTTATAGGATCCGATAAATAGGAAATCACGTTCTGAGCGTTCATCATAATCACCGTTCAAAATGCGTTCGATACTCCCTAGTAAATCTTCAATTTCTACAAATGTACCTTCTGTTCCAGTGAATTTTTCCGAAACATAGAAAGGTTGTGAAAGAAAATTCCGGATTTTCCTTGCGCGATGAACCAGCTTTCTATCTTCATCGCTTAACTCCGCCATTCCAAGCACATTGATGATTTCCTGCAGTTCCATATAACGCTGCAAGATAAATTTCACTTGCACCGCTAATTGATAGTGCCGTTCACCAACAAAGGTTGGATTGAGTGCTCTGGAGAATGATTGAAGTGGATTAACTGCTGGGAAAATCCCAAGCGCCGCAATCGAACGTTCTAATACAATTGTTGAGTCTAGATGACTAAACGTCGCAACTGCAGATGGATCATCAATATCATCTGCTGGTAAAAACACACACTGAATCGAGGTAATAGAACCATTTTTAGTAGACGCGATGCGGTCTTGAAAATCGCCGACCTCTTTGGAAAGTGTGGATTGATAACCTCCAGTAATAGGAATTTTCCCTTGTAAAGAAGAAACTTCAGAACCCGCTTGAATAAAGCGGAAGACATTATCTATAAATAATAAAACATCTTTTTTCTCTTCATCTCGTAGATATTCCGCAATGGTTAGTCCTGTTAATGCCACGCGCATCCGTACACCTGGAGATTCATTCATTTGACCAAGTACAACGGTTGTTTGAGGAAGCACACCACTTGCTTCTAATTCTTTATACAAGCCGATTCCCTCTCTAACTCTTTCTCCAACTCCTGTAAATACAGAGTTCCCACCAAGCATACTGATGTTATTAATCAATTCTTGCATTAAGACAGATTTCCCTACACCTGCTCCACCAAATAAACCTGTTTTCCCACCTTTTAAAATAGGACAAATAAGATCTATAACTTTAATACCGGTGTAAAGAATTTCTTTATTCGTATCTAGCTCTCGAAGTAAAGGCTGGGCACGGAATATTGGCCACTTCACTTCAGCAGCTGGCTCTGGTTTACCGTCAATCGCCTTTCCATATACATTAAGCATTCTTCCCTGAACAGTTTCCCCAACAGGCACTTCAATTGGATGTCCTAAATTAACGACTTCCGTACCTCTAGCCAGGCCACTTACCTCACCAATAGCGATGGCAGACACTGTATTAATTCCAGTATGCTGAACAACTTCAGCTAGATAAGTTCCTTGATGTGTATGATACTCAAGCGCAAAGCCAATTTCAGGCAGTTCGCTCTCATTAAATTCGATTCTTAAAACAAAACCACTAATACTAATAATGGTTCCTGTGTGTTTTTTCATTTATTCTTCGTCCTTCCTAATCGTCTGTGCTCCACTAATGATGTCGAGTAATTCGCCAGTTTTTTGTTGCAATGCTTGCTTCCTGGCATCAAAAATAGCTTCTTCCAATTGTTTCTGGATATTGTCTTTGGCTTGTTTCATCGCGATTCGGCGCATGCAATATTCACTGGCAACCGAGTAACGAAACATGCTATAAAGCAAGCCACACAAATAGTTCTCTAACAATAACTGCTCCACTTGTTCGTCATCCGTCTCGAAATCGAGTACATAGTCTACTTCAATTAGCTCTGTATCCGAGTCTTCTGGAATTTCAGGATAAATCTTTTCACACATGGCTTCTGATTGAACCGCATTCAAATATTTCGTAAAAATCACATATAGTGCATCCATTTGTTCCGAATGAATCAGGTCAATAAAATCAGCAGTAACAGCCGTAGTGGTTTCTAAATCAATATTTTCAAGAGAAAACTGTAAATAAGAGGTGATATTCTGACCTAGTTTCGTTAAATAACGGTGGCCCTGTTCACCTACAACTACCCAATTAATCGTTACTTGATCGCCGAGTGATTCAATCAATTGATCTATTTCAGCAAAAACCTCACTGTTATAGGCACCGCAAAGACCACGCTCAGAAGTTATCGCAATAGCAGTAACATTTTTTTCTTCTTTTATTTGGTTATTACTGGTGTACATAGTTTTCCTCACCCAGCGCAAACTTTTTAAAATAGTTTCGTAATAACTAACAGCTGCTTCCGCTTTTTCTCGTAAGGCGGAAAGTTTTCCAAGTGTTGCTAGTTCTGTTACATGGACAATTTTATAGGTTGAATTTAGTGCTTTAATGGTTTTTCGGGCTTGGTCTATGCTACTCAACTAAAAAGCCTCCCAGCTTCCCGAATGATCTCTTCTAGCATTTCGACGTGCGATTCATTCAGTTCATTAATAGCTTCTATCTGAGCTGAAAACGACTCAAAATCTTTATGCATATGCGCTTTTTCTAGCAAAAGTCCTTTGAAAGTCTGAATATTGGCAGGCGGGATTTTTGTTAGAAAGCCATTTTGGAAAGCATATAAAATGACGATTAATTCCGTTACTGATAACGGGCTTAGAATTTTTTGCTTGAATAATTCTGTTAATAATCGGCCATCCGATACCATTTTCATACTGCCGTCATCAAGTGCATTCCCAAAATCGAGTAATTCTTTTAATTCCTCAAACTGCGAAAGAATCAACGTTAAATTTTTACTTAATTTGCGGATAATTGGGTGTTGTGCGTCGCCGCCAATCCTTGAAACAGACACGCCGACATCTACAGCTGGCTTTTGACCGCGATTGAATAAATCCGATTTTAAAAATAATTGCCCATCTGTAATAGAGATAACGTTAGTAGGGATATAAGCTGTTACATCATCTGATAAAGTTTCGATCATCGGGATTGCTGTAATAGAACCACCACCATGCTCTTCATTCATTTGAACGGCCCTTTCCAAAAGGCTAGAGTGAATATAAAAACTATCTCCTGGATATGCTTCTCTTCCTGGCGGGCGGTTAAAAAGTAAAGTAATTGCTCGATAAGCGTCTGCATGTTTGGTTAAATCATCTAAAATGATAAGTACATCTTTACCTTGATCTCGCAAAGCTTCTGCTAATGCCATACCCGCATACGGTGTTAAATATTGCGCGGTAAGGGAATCGCTGGCTGCAGTTGCAACAACCGTAGAATATTCCATTGCTCCATGATTTCGTAGAGTTTCAATAACTTCTGCGATATAAGCTGCTTTTAAGCCAATGGCAACATAAATGCAATGCACATTTTGATCATGTTGGTTAATTATCGTATCTACAGCAATTTGTGTTTTTCCAGACTGACGATTGCCAAGGATTAATTGACGCTGACCTCGACCAATTGGCGTAATAGAATCAATCACCGCAAGCCCCGTATTAAGTGGGCGTGTTACACTATCAATCGTCATAATAGCTGGAGTTACACAGAAAAGTGGAGAGGTTGCTGTCGGCTTTTCTTCACTTTCTTCATAAAGCATTTTTCCTGTAGTATCAATAATACGCCCTGCCATTTCTTCAAATAGGTCTACTTCGATAAATTTGCCGGAGACCCCAACATGCATACCTTCTAAAATGTCATTCGTCTTATCAATCAAACCGATTCCAACAAATTCCTCATTGAGCTCCAGAATGACGCCTCGGTGTCTTTCATCAATTAAAACAGCCTGATGTAGCGCTGCATTTTCTAGGCCTGAGCAGAAAATAACTCCATCAGAAATTTTTTCCACTCGGCCATGTTCTTTCAAATATTCCAAGTCCACATGGGTTTCGTATTTGTTCATATCAAAATGAATTGTTTTCAAAGTTTCACTTCCGCTTCCATTTTTTCTGTTGATCGTTTAATTAATTCCTGGTAGCTCATATCAATTGATTTAGAACCATATTGAATAATCACTCCACCAATTAACTCTTTTTGTACTTGATACTCGATTTTATAGCTTCTATGCGCCGGCTGCCAAAGTTTTTCAAAGTGATTAGCTGAGTCTTTACTAGCTACATGGATGCAAATAAGACCTGTATAAAAATGAATATTGTATACCTCCAAAAAGTTACGATACAGGCTCCGAGTTTGGCGGTAAGAGTAATGCGTCATCATGTAAAAAAGAAATTGGATAAATTCAGCATCTAACTCATCTAAAGTACCTTCTTCTTGCATCACTTTTAATTTTTGCTCTGGCGATAAATAACTACTTTGGTAAATTTGTTTCACAGGAAGTTTACTCGAACGCTCACTATATCTCTGAAATGACTGAGCAAATAAATGTAACTGCTCTGGCGAATACATTTCAAATAAATGCAAAATCACTTTGTATGGGAGCGCACAACGTATTTTTTCTGTTCTAACTAATGCATCAAATTCCCGAATTGCTTCCGTAAACAGACGCGCTTCATCTTCTTCCGACTCAATAAAAACCTGTTGAAAAATTTCATTAATGTAACTACTTAGCGATTTGTACGGTGCGTGTGGTGTCGTTTCAAACGTAGGCACCTCAATGATTTGCTTTGGCTGCTCATTTTCCCATGCCTGCAATTGTTGTTCATAGCTTTTATTTTGAGCTATTAATTGATCGATTTCTTCTAAAAAAAGCACTTCTTTTTGTTCCGATTCAATAGCCAATTGACGATTTTTTTGTTCTTCTTGTGTTGTTGCCACTTTTTGTCGCTTTAAACGGCGCAAAAGACTTTCCTTTTCAAGCGACTGATCTTGACTCACTTCGTAAAAAAAGCTAGTCAAGATATTTTCTAGTTTTCTTAAGGTGAAATGCAGTAAATATAAGAATCCTACTGCGAAAACACTATATAGAATTATTGTTTGAATCATTTTCTCCATACTCTCACCCATCATATAAACGGATTAACCCAAAGCAAGATGACTGCAATTGCCAGTGCAAATAGCATTAATGCAACTATCATGAGAAGCCCCAAAAAGAGACCTCCCATAACTTCTTTCTTTGCGTTCGGGTTTTTTCCGATAATTTCTGTTGCTCTACTAACTGCAATTCCTTGTCCAATTGCCGCTCCTAAAGTCGCAAGCCCAATTGCCAGTGCCGCGCCAATTACGCTACATGCAACTACTAAATCCATTGTTATTTCCTACCTTCTGTTTGAGTTTGTTGTATTAAAATGCATATCATTTTTTACTACTTTTGATAAACGTACAGTTGTAATGCACCTTGCGCATCGTATACAGCTACACGATAATCGAAGCTATCTTTAGCTAGTTTTGAAATGGTTTCTGTAACCTTCACTTGCCCTGCTTCATCCATTGTAACTTGTTGACTCTTCCACATGGTCCAATTATCATCGTCTATCCCAGCTATCTTCCTTTCAAATGCCAACTGATAGGTTTCGAGAGCTTTGCGTTGCATCGAAAAGGACATATCATAAGTTGCGTTTTGAGGGGCTAAAACATCTTCCACCTTAGCTGTTAAATCATTTCCATTCGTTTCTTTCTCTGCTACTACATCTTGTTTTTCAGTCTGCGCCTCACTATTTTCTTCGGTTTGAAATGGCGTTAAGTCCATTGTTAATTTAGCTTGTTTATCGTATTCAATTTCTTGCTTAACAGGGTACTCAAATGTTTTGCTTTCTTTTGTGTTATTATTTGTCGTTTTGAGTACTAGTTTGGCTTTTAAGTTGATTAACTCACTTTTTGTGTCTGGAACAAGATGAATATTACCTTTTTCTTGGTTAACAATTTGGTAATCTACTTCTGTATTATCTTCCTCGTCTTCCAGTTCGATGATTGCTTGATTTAGGGTGTAATCAGCCGAACTCCAATCATATTGCACTTGTAAAACTTTATTCACAGACTGACTAGCTTTTAGATTTTTTAATACAGTTGCTTGCATAGTGTAATATTTCTCGGAGCTGTTTAGTTCAATTGTTTCTCCGTTTTTCATTTCAATCACTGTTTGGAACTTGTAAGCAGTACTAGGCTTAAGACCTGTTGCATTAAGAATTTCTCCGTTTCCATTTAAAAAATTCGCACTAACATTCATATAGAAAAAATCTCCATCTGACTTGGTTACTTTAATTCTTGCTCGTTTAACATCATCAATTTGTGCATCAAGCGCTATATTTACTTTCATTGTTGTGCTTGTAACGCTTTGCATTTGATAAATTGCGGCAACAGTTTGCGTTGTAAATGAGTCACTTTGCATTTTAACTTCTTGAATGCCTTTATTTGTTCCTAAATCATATTGATAGGTAAATTCAAGATGATACTTGCCATTTGGCGAAAGTCCTTTTAGTGTAGCTTCCGTATCTACTGCTGAAACATATTGCGTATTAACTGTTTTTCCAGTTTTTTCATCTACGGCGCTAATTTTAGTGACGCCAATTAAAGTGTTATTCGGATCTGCATAGTTATAGCTGACTTTCACGCTGGTCACTCCAGGTGCGATATAGCCGATTCTTAGCACTGGAATATTTCGCTCTAATTTTTTATTTAAGTCCTCTATTTTACGTAAAACAGCTTCATAGTCATCTATTTCATTCAGACCTGATTGATTGGTTCCACCATTCGCATTACTTCCTGAACCGTTATTTTTAGTATCCTTACCATCGTTTGGTTCTGAATCAGAAGTTCCATTTCCAACATTTAAATTATTTCCGTATTTTTTGGTAGCATTGAGTTGATTGCCTGTACCTTTTGTTGTTTGGTTACTTTCATTTTCTGATTGAGAGGTATTACTTGCTGTTTTCTTCGCAGATTCTGCGGTCTTTTTCTTATCTTCTTTCTTTTCATCTTCTTTTACGACAATCTTTTCATTGTCTGTCCCACCAAAGCTAGCTAAATCAATCTTCCGTTCGCCAACGGTATACGTTTCGTTACTAGCATCTAAAACTGTTTTATCATTGACTTTCAACGTCATATGACCCAGAAAACGGCTTTTCTTTTTATTTTCATAAATAGTGACACTACCTGTTTTATCAATCAAAAGTAACGGTTTAGTCACTTTTTTAATTTCTTTACCACCGAGATAAAGTGTTGCATCTGCATTTAGATAGTATTGACGGTTTGCTAGTTTTACAATACTGTTTTCCGCAATTTCGGAGTTTTTATATTTATAGGAAGAATTGGTCTGTTGATAGACTTGTCTTCCTTTTAGTTTGCTACTAACCCCATTTGTATCAATGACAGGAACACTCTTAGTAAACATTAAGGCTTCTTTATTTAGATAAAGTATGGTACTCTCCATAATTTCATTTCGAGTATCTTCTTTATCGTTTTTCGCAATTAATTGATCACTATTCCAACTACGATAAAGCGTATTGCCCTTCTGAAATTGCAATGTCTCTTGCTCATTATTTAGGACTACCCCGTCATCAGGGAGAGAGACAAGATTATACCTTGCCTCCTTAAAAGATCCCCATAAGACGACAGCGATAATTATTAACGGAACAGCTGCAACGATTATCCCTATTTTCCATGTAGGTTTCATTTGCTCTCCTCCAATTCAATAATTCCAAAATTCTTCCCTGATTTTGTTTCTTCGACAGTAACTTTAGTGTCTTGATAATTTGTATCAATTTTCACACCTGTATCTAGCTCATCTTTTTGGATATTATAAGTTTCTGTAAAGTCTTTACCAAACCAGGATTGAACTGTTTGCCACGCTGTTAATTCTTTAGGTTCTACAGTTACTGTCATTGTAGTTTTAGCATCGGCTGTGTTATTGCTCATCAGTGTAAAACTATCTTTTTTGATTTCAGCTTTCAGATTATTTTCTTCGTTATTGCCTTGATAAAGTGCGACGGGCTGGTTATCTGGATTAATGACAGTCAACGTATAATTACTCGTTGGTTCCATTGATAACGATACAGTTTTAGAAATATCTTCTGCTGCAACTTTTTCTGTATCAATAACATCACCATTTTCGTTCTTCAACTCATACGTGTAACTCCCCTTGTCGGTTGAATTATCTTGCGGAATATCTAGTTTTACTTCTAAAGCGTCATTTGTTGCTCGCACGCTCTTAAATGATTTGAGCCCAGCGGCAATATCTTCTTGCAAAGTAATGAAATTGGATGTTTTTTCATACGTTTTAACTTCATTTGTTGGTGTTCGATAAGTGACAATCATTTTACCCAAGAAACTTTGATTTTTCTTCTTACCTGCCACATTAAAATCTGCTGCAATAGTTGCTGGATAGGAACTTGGTAAAGTGATATTTTTAGTTTCAACTAATTGGGTACGTTCATTATTACCTCCGTAGTCGATTAGCTCATAGAACTCCATTTTAATATTTTCAATCGTTGTAGATCCCGGTCTGACTTCTTTAGCCTGTAACTTAACTGCTTTTGCTCCAGCATCTAGCTGAATGGTAAGTGAGTTCGAAGTTACATATTCATCATCTGTGGTGAAATTGAAGCTAGTATTCCATGCTCTTACTAATCCACCATTTAGATTATCGTATTGGGTGCTAATTGTTAGCGTGTATCCAGTTGCAGGTTCTAAATCCTCAAAAGTATTTATCCAACTAGCTGTATTCCCACCTTGAAATGACCCTTTTTTAACTTCTGTACCGGTTGTCGTATTTTTTAATACGTATTGGAAATCTTTATTTGTTCCGCCAACAAAATAACTTTGCGGATCGTTATAAGAGAATTTCAGAGTCGCTTCTCTTGTTGAAACATTTTCTAGCGTAATCGGAGCAGAAACATTACTTGGTGGTGAAATATAGACCGCTTTGGCATCACTTAGGAAGATAGGCGCTCTTGTTAGACTTGTTTTCATATATGCTGCAATTACATACGTTTTCCCAGAAACAAAATTTTGGGTTCCAGAACCATTATATATAGAAAATTCTGGATTATTTGTCATATTATCAAATGTAGATACGGGAGTTTTATTACCTAACTCTTGTTCTAAAGCTACTAAATTAGATAAGCTGGAAGAAATTGTCGCAGCATCATACAAACGATATTCAATATTTGTTAAAACGCTACTCTCGTCAGCAAAATTGATTTTCCCTTTAATCGCTCGCTGGCCATATGCAGGGCTCCAAGAATAATCAGTTGAAGTCATGCTTGGTAAGCTTTTTTCTGTCTTAATTGTCTCTGAATAATACACTTTGTCTTTTTCGCCATTACCATCTAACAAATCATATTTTCCTTCTACTTTAACAACATAATCGGTGTCTGGTGAAAGCTCTGTAACTGAAACATCACGCGTCGGTAATCCATCAACTCGAATTGAGTTAACAAGTGTTGTTCCATCTGCTTTATAAACATTTACAAATAACTCATTCTTGTTGGCTTTCTTAACTGTTGTATTATCTTTATCTTCACCAATAACGTCTAATTTGACGCGTTTATCATAAACACTAATGTTCTCAGCTGAAATAGCTGGCTCTTCAAGTGCTTTTACAGAAATAGCTTCTGAAACTTGTTCTAATTTTTCCTGAGTTGAATATAAATCGATTTTTGATCCAGCTGCTTCATCTGTTACTAGTCCAACAGAGAAATTAACATAGCGACCACTCAATTCTGGTACATAACTTCCATCAGCTTGACGGATTAATTTGAATGAATCAGGAGTCTCGCTATTACTAATCAAAATACCATTTCGATAAGCTATATACTTATCCGTCCAAATATTTTTAAATGTAACACCGGAAATATTACCTTCTGAATCGGTGCTTGCTTTCGTTACTTTGAAAACATCCGCACTATTTACGTTGTTCGTTGTCGAAACCGCTCCGCTTAAAGAGCTAACAAATGACGCTCCATTTCCAATAGATAGATAGTAATTATTGGCTAGGTTTTGGTTATCGATTTTGTTTTCTGTATAATTCATTTTCATATCAAGAGTTAGCTGATAGGAATTATCAAACCAAATATTACCTAGAGGCAAATTAAGGTTTTGAGTATTAAATTGATTAGGACCAGATTTTGTAATTGAATAATCTGGTTTGGAGCTTGCAGCATCTTTCAAATCATATTTAGTTCTCATCACAGAAGTTTTTGCAACTGCATTAGGTTCTGGGGCGATAGTCATTGATTTGCCCGAAGCATCCATGGCAATTTTGGCTCCAACTTGTGGTGCTGTAGTATTTAATGCTGCCAACTGTTTCGTCATAAAAATATCTGAAATAGCTAAACTTCCGTTGGTAATAATGTAATCACCTGTTGTTTTAATTGTTGTAGTTCCCTCGCTTGAAAGTGGTAAGGTTACATTATTTTTTCCACTTTGAAGTTGCTCATTACCACCTGTCGTACTAGTAATTTCAAGCGTTCCCGGTACGATAGATTCTTCCTCATCTTCTACATATACATTTAATTTAATTTCGCTCGCTGTGCGGCTTAAAATTTCGTATTCAACGGTTGGTTTTTCTTTTTTGATTTGGATTGTATCAGAACTAATTTCAATATGATGATCTTCATAGTTATCATTCCAAACAACATCCGCTTTTATGACATAAGAATAACCTCGTCCTAAGAGCTTATTAGTTAAATCAAAGTACACGTTCTTCTCAAAGTCTGCCGCTGTTGAAACTTCTTGTTCCACAAGCGGTGTGTTTAAATCATCTGCTTTATAGATACTGTAGGTAATAGAACTAACAGCATTATAATCATCAATTAGTGGCTTTTCTGTTGCCGCGATTCCCGCTAGGCCTCCTAATTTCATTTCAGAAGCTTTGTAATCTAGCAATACTTTGTCTGTTTCAGGTGATTCTTTCTTGGTTTTGAAAATAAATTGCCCTTCAACCGGAACATGATTCATTCCACTATCATAGCCATCTTCTACTTTCACAAGATATTCTTTATTAATACTTAAATTTTCAAAGAGATAACTATTTCCCGAATCGCTCATTAACTTCTCAAAGTCCCCATGGAGCGGAACAGTTTTGACTAGTGTGTTTGTTTTCTTTTCATAAATTTTTAAATTAGCGTCGTTTAAATTAACAGCCGCATCGGACAATTTGACATTAATTGCTACTTTTGTTGTATCTACAGAATCAAGTGAAAATGATGCGTTGACCTTTGTAATTTCGGTTGTCCGGAAGACACTTGACTGACCAATAAGCTCATCAACCATAATCCCTGCTCCGTCGTCCAAATTATAGGAACCTGTCATTACGACAACATAATAAGCTTCACTTTCTAAACCATCGAATTCTAGTAAATTCGTAATATCACTTTTCTTTGTTAAATCAACTGTAGCAACAGGATTTCCACTATACATGCCTTGAGCATCTGATTTATATAGTTTTAAGGTTGGATGTGTTAGGTTATCAAAAAGAAGTGTGTTATCTGCATCAAAAACTTCATAATTGATTGTCAGTTTATCTTGCTCTGCCTCTTTCAGTGAAAACTCTACAGTTGGCTTCGTTTTTTTACCAACGACTACACTGTTCGAAGCTGGAGTTGCAAAGGTGTAATCTGACTGACCATTATTGCCAGAAATATAACCCACAAAAATATAATTACCATCGTTCATATCAACTGTTCGACCAACTTTAACAGCTGTTTTCTTTTGGTTAGCGTCTACTACAGAATAAGCGTATTCCTTGGCATTAGAACCATTTACTTTATAGTCATCTTCTAAATACGCTACATATCGAATGCTTGTAATTGACTCATCTCTATCAACTAGATTAACTGGTGACGCAACAAACTCACCTTTATCTGTGCTATAAGAAAGATTTAAGCCTTCAATTGTTGGTTTTGCTTTTAATGTAGAGGAAATAAAGTACCAACCATCATCTGTTACATTTTTTCCATCAACAATTAATTCTTCCATTTCGATAATGTATTCTTTATCACTACTTAATGAATTAAACTTAACTTCTACTTGTCCGTCTTTTGTTAATTGACTCGCATCAACAGTAACTTTTTGAGAAGTGATTACATTGCTGTTATTTTCTTTGATTTTTAAAACCAGCTTATCAATCTGCCCATAAAGTTCGGTTGCAGTCAGTTCCGCTTTCATATAATCTTCGCCGCGCTCCGTCACTTTTGGAGTTATAACAACCGGTTTTGCCTCAACCGTTTGGCGGAAGAAAATAGTATCTTGGTTATTATTGCTTGCTGACTTGTAGCTTCCCTGAACAACTACTTGATATGTTTCACCATATTTTAAATTGTTAAAAGTGAAGTTTTGATTCGCTTTTGTTGAGTTCAATTTTTCTTTTTTTACAACATTGTTCTTACTATCGTAAAGAATTGCTTCTAAGGAATTGAGCCTTTTGGATGAGTCTGTCAGTTTTAGTTTAGCCGCAGCCACTTGACCTTTAACCGTCAAATTAACATCCACAATTGGTACTTGAAACGTGTTTGTGTTTTCAGCTTCGTTTAGCTTTTTAATAATTTCATTCGCTTTATTAACATCCCCTTCATTTGGTTTATTCTGCGTACCCCCGGGCTGAGAACCATTTGTATCAGAATTACTTCCGCCTGTTCCATTGCTTCTCGCTGTATTGTTATTTGCACTTCCATTTGTGTTGTTGCCGGACGCGTCTTGTGTTTGATCATCTTTACTTTCAGACCGCTCATTATTTTGTGCTGATTTTTGTCCAGAAGCATCATTCGACTGTTTTTCTGATTCTTTTTCAGTTGAATCTTTTGTTGTTTCTTTTTCCGTTTCTTTTGCTGTTTTTAGGCTTCTTTTTTCGGCATTATCATCTATTTCCACTTTAATGGAGCGGATATCAATATCTGTTTCTTTTGCTGTTTGACTGACCAACATTTCTTTTTTCAAGTCAAAGTGATAGTGATTGTTCTCCATTTCAATATAAGCATCGTCCCCGCCTAATTCTTCTATGGTTTTATCGCCCATTAACATCACTTTTTTATTTTCATCTATGGAAACAAGTACGTTTTTAGGTAGTTTTTTATTAAGACCTTGTTTGTTTTTTAGGTAGGCATTATCCAAAATGATATATCTTCCTTCTGCAAGCTTTACAACCGTGCCTTTTGGAAGTTGTGCTAATGTTTTATTACTATCACTTTTTGCTTTGTAACTACCTTTACTCTCTGTTATAGAAGTTTTGGATGGTAATTCAATCAAATCCGATGCACTTTTAACAGCTACACTTTTTCCTAAAAATTGAATTCGTCCATCTTTTAAAAATAATGTTCTTGCTAGGTTAATTGGCTTCATTTCTTTTTTATCTGTTATTGTTTTCTCGTTGTTAATCCATGTATCGTTATACTTTGCTTCTGATGAAAAATCTACTACTTTTCCTTTCGGGCTATAAGTAAAGCCTTCCGTTTCAATAGCATAAGCATCGTCTCTCATTAAGAAAAAAGCTGATACAATTGCACTAATTGCAAGTACCGAAACAATAATTACGACTAAAATATTTTTCTTCAAGTTCTACTTCCACCTCTTTTAGTATGATTTTTTGTGCTCGGAAAAGTACTCAAAACATTTTTTCAATTTCAGTACTGTTAGAAAACATTACTCTTATGCTTTCTTTCATTAAGCTTCATTTTCTGATTCTCATTTTCAAGAATTTCTATCTTTTTTTCCTTGCCTTTAAGTTTCCAAGGCGAAGATTTTATATCTAATATCCCTTCTGCGTGTAGTTCATTTACAGTAGAAGAAATAGTAGATATAGAACAATTTGCTAGCTTTGCCAAAACATTTATTTGAAGCCATATAGGAAAAATTGGTGTTTTGCTATTAGATTTATTATTTTCCAACAAGAAGTTAAGCGTAGAAATAATTTTATTTTTTGAGTTTTCCGTCCCAAGAAATGCTTGTCTGCGCATGTCTTCTTCATTTTTCTCCGCAATCTGCAGAAAAAAATTGGATAAAATCTGATCTTCTTCTAATTTTCCGAAGGCTCTTTCAGCATTGATAAAACAAATTTCTGAAGTTTCGAAAGCTTTCAATACTATTGGATCTCTAGTAGGAAAAATTAAACTTTTCGAAAAAAAGCATCGTGCTATCCCTTTTTTCTTCCCATTAACTTCTTCAAATATTGCCCCACTTTTCACCAATAAAATATCTTCTCTATCTAGTGTAAAACTTTCCCATGCCTTTATTCGTTTGCGAATATAGGGGAAATTATTTTGGAGATAAGCATATATTATCGCGTCTTTATGCATATAATCATGGTAATCGATATACTTCATCCTTGTTATCACCCTTTCTGAAATTCCATCACAAATCTTATTATCTTAGAAAAGGCGTTTAATTCGTATACTCATTTACAACTGATTTACGTGATTTCGAGTATTTGCTGACATTTTTTCGTAACATTTCTCGATATATTAGTACTATCGAAACTACTAAAATCATTCCTAGCGCTTATTTAAGACCGCTTTCATGCAATTGTTCCTACTAAGAGCAAAGAATAAGCCTCAATCAATAAAATAAAATTAATCATCGCTTTTATTAAACTGTCTGATGCTCTTAAAAATAAATTAGTTACGCTTGACTTAAAGTTCACTTCAACTGATAAACTAAATACAACATCCTGATATTTCTAATTTAAAAATTTGGTTTAAAAGGAGCATGTTTTTATGAAAAAGAGACAATTAGGAAATGCTGGCTTAGTTACTTCAGAGCTTGGATTCGGCTGTATGGGGCTAAATTATCATCGTGGACCTGCGAAAGATCGAAATGAAATGATTGAAGTCGTACGCACTGCAATGGATGCAGGGATTACGATGTTCGATACAGCTGAAGTGTATGGACCTTATACTAACGAAGAACTTGTCGGAGAAGCTTTGGTTGGCAAAAGAAACCATGTTCAAATCGCAACAAAAGGTGGTTTTAAAATTAATGGTTTAAATAACGAAGTCGATAGCCGTCCAGAAAGCATCAAGGCCGCGGTTGAAGGCTCTCTCAAACGGCTAAAAACAGATTACATTGATTTATATTACATTCATAGAATTGACCCCTCTATCCCAATTGAAGAGGTTGCCGGCACCATTCAGAATTTAAAACAAGAAGGGAAAATTCTACACTGGGGACTCTCCGAAGCCAGCGCAAAGACAATACGCCGTGCTCATAAAGTAGAGCCACTAGCTGCGGTTGAAAGTGAGTATTCTATCTGGTGGCGAGAAGCTGAAAAAGAAGTATTCCCGGTTTTAGAAGAACTTGGCATCGGGCTTGTCGCATACAGCCCACTAGGTCGTGGTTATTTAACTGGAAAATTAGATATAAATGCTGACTTCAATGCAAACGACAACCGTGGTGGCTTACCAAGATTCCAAAAAGAAGCCATGGAAGCCAACCAAGTACTACTAGATTTCATGAAAGAAATCGCCGACGAGCAAAACGTCACAACAGCCCAACTTGCCCTCGCTTGGATACTTGACCAAAAACCTTGGATCGTGCCAATTCCCGGAACAACAAGACCAAGCAGAATGGAAGAAAATATCGCCTCCACTGAAATTCATTTTGATGATGGAGCACGACAAAAAATAGCTGATGCTTTATCGCAGATTGAAATTGTTGGTGATAGATACTCAGCCGCCGAAAATAAACGTATCGGAAAATAGTTATTTCTTATTAAAAATGATATCCTTATGAAAAATACACAGATGAGGTGATTAGATGTCCTTTTCTATCGGTGAATTTTCCGAACTAGTAGGCATCCCTAGTAGCACCCTTAGATTCTACGAAAAAGAAGGCTTAATAACCCCTGACCGCGACAAGAATAATTTGCGCACATACAGCGAAGAAGACGCCAATTGGCTAAAATTTTTACTGCACTTAAAAGGCGCCGGGTTATCGGTAGAAGAATTAAAACAATACACCATTTGGCGCGCAGCAGGAGACAGCACCATTTCCGAACGATTGAATATGTTGAAAGAGAAGAAGATTGTTTTGGAGCAAGAGATTGAAAACTTGCAGAAGAATTTGGATACAGTGGTTAGGAAGATTGGGATTTATGAGGAGAAGGTATCGAAGCTGGATGTTTAGCTGACAACATTAAAAAGTGAATTTTTCTCGTTTACAGTGTAAGATAACTTGCAACTTCCTATAGAAAAAGACAACCTGTTATGGGTTGTCTTTTTTAGGCGTTCTTTTTATTGTAAAACTTTTTTGCTAGTGAGAAGATAATTGTTATTACAAGGAAAACTAGGAGGAAGTTTATTATTAGATTGAGCCATTGGATATTTATTCCTCCGTTCTCCGAGAAAAACATCTCCAAAAATGTACCTTTCTTCTCTGATGGACTAATTACAGTTAGCCATCTTAAAGGTGCTCCATATATATATTCATAAAAACTCAATTTACTTCCATCAGCTATCGCAAATGTTGGGGGTATGATAAATAACATGGTGATTAGGAAGATAGTTGATGTAAATAATTGATTAGTTAGCTGTTTTAGTTTTTTCATGTTATCTCCTGTTGGTTGAGGGTTGGTTTTTCTGAATTATTTTATTGCTAGGTAAAAAGAGCATTTTGGCGGTTTGAAATTTCAAAAAACTGCTTAAAAAATATTTAGTTGGTTTTTCGATAAGGATTTCGAACCTCCAACTGGCCGATTAAAGAAAACCCTATATCCGATAGTCAGTTTAACAAAAAAATAAATTTACTAGTTCTCATGATGATTCATCATAAACATAAAATCAACTAATAGCCATAAGGATTAGTTATAGTTCTAACACCTTCACCATTTCTCTTTCTTAGTTCATAGCTTTTAGTTCTCTTATCAAATGCTTCATCTATTAATGTCTCCATATTATTGATAAAATAAGAATATTTATAAATGCCACAAAAAGATTCCGAATCTTCGAAATGCGGATATGTTGATTTATTATATTCTAAAGCATAGTGATTCATACGCACCAAAAAGGGAATTTTATTATTAAATTCATAAGTAGGTGAACGTAATGAAGCTCCACAACTGCAACCTTCGTAATTACATTTTTTTTTAGTGTACACTTTATCATATAATTCATCCCTAACTACTCCAATTAATCCAGTAGGGTTACTCCATAGAGCAGCCTGAATTTCAGAATTCACATAGGGTCGCTGGGTTGTATCCTCTCCAATCAAAACTACAACTACTGTGGAATCTTGAATATATTCACTTCTTATTTTCCTCATAATTGTATCTTCTGATAGATCTGTATTAATATCCCCATCAGATACTGATTTGTCAATAAACTCTCCTCCCGCAACGCCTTTGCGAATTATTGCTTCTTTTAAATCTTGCTCCCCAGCATGATGGTAGCTAATAAAGGTTTTATGCATATTAATCAATTCTCCATTCGTAACTATTAATTTTTAATATTTTTCTAATATCACTTTCAATAAAAAATTTATTAAGCGCTTTAAAATCTTCCTGTAGTTCCTCATATCTATAGTAACATTCTTGAACCACTTCGATTGTCGTCTGATGCACGATAATGTCCTCTTCGTGCTCAGATACTTTGATAATATCCTCTCTCATTATTTTCACATACCAACGTCTGTAATCATTCTGATGTTTAGTAAGAAAATTGTTTAATTTTTGTAATATACTTACAGCTGTAGTGTACAACTCCTCATCTTTTTCGCTGTCCAGTAACTCTAAGTTCTCCATGATAAACTTATATGTTGCGTAGTAGGAATCCAAAACCTCACTAATATTATCTCTTTCTTTATTAAATTTAAATAATGTTCTTTTAGAAGCTATGAATCCTCCTACAGCTTTCACAAATATTTCACTTGATTTATCAAAAAATACATTTATACCTCCTATATTAAAGTTATCTACACGCAGAGAATATCTTTTTCCCCAGAAACCTACAACTGCATATATAATTAAAATTACTACAGCAAATATAATTATAATCTGTATCATATTCTTTACTGTTTCTACGTAGGTTTTAACAGCACTTTTATGAAAAAAATTCGAAGTACTTAGTACATTTGCTAAAAGAAGGAAAACAGAAACTGAAAAAATAATATTTACTATCATTGTTTCAGAAAATTTTTCACAAAATTTATATAACATAAAAAACGATATAATTATTATTAAAGCGTACAAATCCCAGTTCATTACTAATCGCCCCCACTTATTCAACCATTCTAATTTTCTTAATACTCTTCCTCAATATCAAAATCTTCCAATATTTTTCCCACTCACAGCATCCACATATAATCTCAACAAGCACTATACTTTTATTATTTACTAACTTACTAAGTATGCTGATCTAAATCAAATCACCTAGAGAATTTTTTCAATCGCATAGGTATTATCTTTCTAGAAGAAAAATGAAGCATTTGGGAATATTTTTTCGATGCATAAACTACCCTCCTTTTTAATATTATCTCCACATACTATTTCACTATTGTTTTGGATAGTTTTCCTTCCCGATTCATTGGCTGCACGTAATTGGTATAAAAAGGCTTGTATTTCTCCGATGTCAATTCTACTCACTGAAACAACTCCTTTTGCACATCATGTAGTGAGCTGTTAGATACTTTGAAATTCCACTCATTACTTATGTAATTGATAAAGAATCAAAAATAAATCAGCTTATTATTGAAATTATTAACATTTTTCCCGTAAAAACGACAAAACACCAACGACTTTAACAGTCACTGGCGTTTGATTTTTATGGGTTGTGAGGGTTTCGAACCCCCGACCCGCTGATTAAGAGTCAGCTGCTCTACCAACTGAGCTAACAACCCGTTGTCGTATTCCGACAAAAAATATTATACCATAATTCAGCGATAAAACACAGCCTCAGCCACTCGCTGCGGCTATATTTTTCGGTATTAATAAACAGAATGTAGTGGTGCTTTTCCTGCTAATACAGCCTCGACATTTCCAATAGCGATTTTGCCCATTGCTGCGCGTGTTTCCACGGTTGCGTTTCCGATATGGGGTGTTAAAACGACATTATCCAGTTTAGCCAAATCCTCGCCAATCTTAGGCTCGAACTCAAACACATCCAGCGCAGCGCCGGCGATAACGCCTGCTTCTAATGCCTTAATCAGTGCAGCTTCCTCCACAACAGGACCGCGAGCAGCATTGATCAAAAAGGCACTCGATTTCATCGTTTTCAGCGTTGTTTCGTTCAGCAGATGCTTCAAGCTGGGACTGTATGCCGCATGAATTGTCACAACATCACTGCGCTTCAATAACTCTGCCTGGCTCACAAACTCTGCATCCCATTCTTTCGCCACTTCTTTTGGATGGTGCCCAGAATAAATAATTTTCATTCCAAAAGCAGCCGCACGTTTTGCAACAGCTTGTCCGATTCTTCCTAATCCAATAATTCCGAGCGTTTTGCCGCTTAATTCTGTACCTAAAAAGAACGTTGGTGCCCAGCCTTTGAATTGCTCGGGGGTTTCGCGGCATAATCGGTCGCCTTCTGAAATTCTCCGCGCTACGTCCAAAATCAATCCAAGCGTTAGTTCAGCCGTCGCTTCCGTTGATACATCTGGCGTATTGGTCACTGCAATTCCCAATTCTTGTGCTTTTTTCACATCGATATTATCAAAACCTGCACCAATATTTGCTACGATTTTGAGATTTTTTGCAGATTCTAATACATTTGCCGTAATTGGGGAAGAAAGCGGGCAAATAATCGCATCCACTTCCGTTACATTTTTTATTAACTCTGCTTCTGTAATATTTTCCTCACCCGAAAAAGCTTTAACGTCCCATTTGCTAAGAGCTTCCATCGTTTCTGGTAGTAATTTTCCTGCTACAAATACGCTCGCTGTCATCTCGTTCACTCCTCAACTGCCATTTTTATTCTACATTCATTGTAATCCGTTTTTTATGAAAGGTAAACGATTTTCCGCTCCTTTTCCTGGCAAAATACGGTATAATGAAAGCGGAAGCGAGGTTTGAAATCATGAAAAAAATTACTGCGCCGCGGATTCCTGATGGGGATTTGACGGTTTATCCGAATGATACATATTTTATTGAAGATATAGGAGAAGTTAGTGAGCAAATCTTTAGAAAAACAACGCTAACTGGAGAAATTTTCGAGCATTTTCATTTAGAAACGATTATTTTTGATGGGTGTGTGTTCGATTCTGTTTCTCTTGTAAGCGCGAATTTGACTGATGTTGTATTTAAAAATTGTGATTTGTCGAATTTAGATTTAATGAGCGCAATTATTCACCGAGTTCGTTTTGAAAATTGTAAATTAATTGGTGTGAATTTCAGTGATGCTACACTTAGAAATTGCGTTTTTGTTGATTGTTATGCGGATTATGTTGCCTTTCGTTATGCTAACTTGAAATGGGTGGCGTTTGAGGCGGGCGCGTATACGAATAGTGATTTCAGTGGCGCTCAACTGGTTGATACGTATTTGGAAAGGCTTGACTTGAATAAAGCGCAGTTTTTAAATTGCGCGCTAAATGGTGTTGATCTTAGCTCATGTATTTTTGAGTCTATCACTGCAATGCCGCAAGATTTGAAGGGTGTGAGCATTGATTTTTCGCATGCTCCTGCTTTGATGCCGTTGTTTGGGATACGGGTTAAATAATTGAAAAAAAGATGGTTCCGCGTTACTTTGGAACCATCTTTTCATGTTTAATTAGCCATTCTTTTCGGGCAAGACCTCCGCCGTAACCTCCTAATGCTCCGTTAGTATTGATTACACGATGGCACGGGACGATGAGGGATAATTGGTTAGTCCCATTTGCTCTTGCCACGGCACGACTCGCTGTTGGTCGCCCTAATTTTTCTGCTAGACCTTTGTACGAAATTGTTTCCCCAATCGGAATTCGTCGTAGCTCGTCCCAGACATTTTGTTGAAAATCTGACCCGATATAGCGAATCGGTGTTTTAAAATCAATCAACTCTCCATTAAAATATTGCGCTAATTCGGCTTCTATTTGTTGAATTATTATTGTTTTTTCAGGTGTAATAGCCGCGTTTAAGCGCATTCGTAATTTTTTAATCTCTGTTTCCAGTCCTTTTCGATCAACAAATTCCAGAAGCAATAGACCATCATCATCAGAAATTGCGAGCATTGATCCAAGTTTAGTTTCAAGCCAAGCGGAGTATAAAATGGTGATATCTTTTGATTTATGAGGAACCTCCCCCATCGTTTTTGAAAAAGCATCTCGGAACCCATTTCCAGACTCATAACCACTATCAAGTTGCGCATTAATAATCGAATCCCCACTCCGAATATGCTTAAAAGCAAGTCCAAGCCGCCGCGACCGCGCGTACTCAATAAAAGTCATCCCAAACTGCTTCTTAAACTGGCGCCTCGCCGTATTTGCGCTAATGGATAATTCATCAAAATCTTTATCCGTCCATTTTTTCTCCGGATTTTTCTCAATTGCGTCAACAAGTAACTTCACAGCTGGCGACAATTTCGTTGGATTGGAGAGCGGTTCACAACGCTTGCAAGGCCGGTAAGATGCTAGTAGCGCCTCCTTGGCTGTACTGAAAAACTCACAATTTTCTTTTAAAGGTTTCTTCGCCGGACACGTTGGGCGACAAAGTATTCCCGTCGTTTTCACTCCAACAAAAAATACGCCTTCATAATTCGAATTTTTCTCCACTAACATATCATAATATTTATCAATATCTCGCTGATTCGTTATCACAAGGCTTTCCCTCCTCCAAAAATCCGCTCAACTTCCTGCTGAATCGCTAAATTAGCCTGAAAAAAACTAAATGGCCCATAACTAATTCTTTTCACACCGATTTTTTGTAATTCCTCGTTTGAGAGCATCCCATCCATCCTCATGACATTGACCGGAAGTGACGATTCCTCAACAAATGCGCGAATTAATTTTGGTGATAGCAGACCCGGAATAAAAATAGCATCTGCCCCAGCCTCCTTGTATGCCTTTGCCCTGTCAATCGCTTCTTCCACCAAGTCAGCCGCCTCATCCCGCCCTTGGAAAAAGACATCTGTACGCGCATTGATAAAAATTTCCGTGCTCATTTTCGCCGCCGTTTCTTTAATTGTCTTGATTTTATCACATTGCGTCTCAGTACTGCATAACCCCGGATTTGTAACGCCAATAAGCTGATCTTCCAAGTTCACACCACAAACACCGATCGCCAGCAACCGCTCCACATTCTGAGCCAGTTCCTCCAAATTTCTGGCATACCCAGTCTCTATATCCACCGTTAGCGGCAAACTCACATTCTTGGCAATGCGCGAAATAACTAAAAACATTTCGTCAAAAGTTAAATGCTCCCCATCCACTACGCCAAATGACTCTGCAATTGCATAACTGCTTGTCGCTATTACTGGTGCTCCGCCTTGTTGGATTGCTCTGGCAGAAGCGACGTCCCAGCAGTTGTAGAGGATTAGTGGGGTGGGTAGTTCGTGTAGGGATTTTAGTTTTTTAAAGTTTTTTGTCATTGGTTTCAACTCCATTTGTTAGGATGGAGTTAGTATAGCAGGTGTGGGGGGGAGGGGTGCCAGGAAAATTAACATGGATGTTTTTTTATTTTTTGGATTGAGTCTAATTTTTATGTAAGTGTTGCCTTTTTCTTTTTCTGCTTGTTATTGCCATATTCAAAGTAGTTCTTAATTACTGCAATCCTTGGATAGAAAACCATTAGGAACTTCACAAAATAGCTATTTACATTAAGCTCCCTATTCTTCGATATGAAATTCTTTAAATTTAAATTTACAATAAGCAGTGAAAAGTTGTTCAGGAAAGATCACTAATCCTAGAAAAGATAATGCCATACATAAAACCGCTATAGAGATAAAGAGTACATATATCATTACTCCTCCAATAAGTTGAGATAGTAATATAAATGCAAAAAATGCTCCAATTGATATGTATGCTTTTTTGCTTAATTTCAATCCTAAGTTACCCCGTTTATTTTGTAATGCAGAATCTTTTCTAAAATCCCCCTTTCTTAATTTTTTCCTAAAACGAAAACAGCAAACAATAAAAACAGCAATCCACAAAACAAATAATAAAACATATGCTTTAGTTATAGTTTGATTAGTGAGACTAACTTTATTTTGAAAAAAATAAAACAAGCTAAAATAAAAGAATCTTATAAGCAAGAGAATTAACCATTGAAAACAAAAAATATACAACAAATATTGGGAATTCTGAAACCTTATTGCTAGTTTTGTTGGATTTAATATAATAAAACAAATTCCTAAAATTACAATTAATGACATGTCTACTCTAAACATACTCAAATCACCTGGTAGGCCATTCATAAAGTCTCCTTGAACCCAGGAAAAAAATAAAAGAGCCACGAGTAATAATTTTATATTATGCCTGATTTGCATTGGTCTGTATCTTAATCCCATTGTGAATTGTAAAGTATATATTTGCTCTAAGTCTATTTTCACTATAAGTCTCCTTTTTTGTCAATTGATGCTATGTAAATTCTTAACTTTTCAAAACGATAATAAGAAATTACTTTTCTACTTTATATTGAATATTACTAATATGAATCTTTACATTTTTAGTATCAATTTTCTTATCTTCACCCTCACCTGTCGCGTTCTTTTCTGGAAACGCTATAACTATTGGCACTCCAGTATTGGGTTCAAAATCTCCTATCTGAGTTTTGGTAAGTGGTAGTGCTTCACTATTTAGAAATGTCTTTCCAGGTATTGCATTATCCTCTACACTAACTTCAAAGCTAAGGTCTTTAATGCTTGAGTTTGTTCCATTTATAATAACAGCAGAACAATCTAATGATCCCCACACCGAATCATAGTAACCATAATCTCCTACCAGTACTGTGATTGAATCATTAGTAATTAGTTGATTTGTCTGGTCATATTTCTTTTTAGCTTGATTGTATACTTCTAACGTTTCATCATTTAAATAATCTGCTTTAGGAGGCAATTCTATTTTAATAAGCTGTTCATGCTGGGGTTTCCCTTCATTACTCTCAATCTTTACTTCTTTTCCTTCTTCTTCAACACTTTTAGTCTGTTCCTTTGTATCTGTCTTTTCAGCGTCTCCATTTCCGCATCCCGTTAAAATTAAAGTGGCGGCAATCATTGTTACTCCTAACCCTTTTAACCAATTTCTACTTTTCATATTGTAACCTCTTATCTTTTGTGTCTTATTCTGTTGATTTTGATACTGTTAATTCGCGCTTCCCTTTATTACTTAAGAAAATCTACTACTATACTTGTTCACATTTGAACTTATAATTATATATGTATAATTTTTTAGTTTTCTTTGTTTTCAACCAAAAAAACATTCTTTTCAAACCTCAAAATCCTTATGTACATTAAGTAGCCTAAGATAAATTTTTCATCTTAGACTACCCAATTTACTTTATATCTCTAAACAGTCAGAGTTTAAAATCTGGTGAAGCGATTTTATTCCGTTTCGATTAATTTTTTGGATTAAACTCCATCTCTTTTTCTATATTTTTATGAAAAGCCGTATATCTCCAATCGTCAACCGAGTTTTTATCTTTATACTTGTTCTTTTTACCAGTCCCATATTTCTATAATAATTTGTGTTGCTAAAAAACCATGGACGCTCGCTTACCGTTCATATCGTTCATGGTTCTAGCATATCATTTACCACTGTTTCTTAAACCTTGCAATTAATCATTCATATTTGTTTTTTAAATAACCTATTTGTTTGATTAATTCTGTGGCAGAACGTTCTATTTCTTTTGTATTTATATTATATTTGTGAATTCCGCCATTCTTCCGTACATATACAGTCAGATATACGGCGCCCCAGTCTCTACGCAAGGCTACTTTTTCAATTTCATTCCACTTAAAGCGTTTACCCCATCCCTCAATACCTTCTTGATTCACTTTAAGCAGTGGCTTACCCGAAAAAAAATGCTTAGCTACAGTAAAATAAGTTGGTGCCACGATAACTAAAAGGATTATTCCACAAGCACCTAGTAATAACGATTCTTTTATTTTAAATAAAATAAAAATTCCAAATAATAATATAGGCAAGGTATAAAGCAATTTAATAATTGTTTTCCCTTTATTTTGCTGAATTATAATCTCTGAAATTTCATTTGAATTCATTTTATTGAGTCCCTTTCGAATTGGATTTATATACTATACCTCTGTTTTAATGACGCCTTTTTCTAACAATATTTCTCGATCTTTCTCTGTTTCTGGTTCCCACCCGTTGTTCATCTTCCCGCGGATAAACCATGTATTATAATTGGATTCAAAGAGTAAAGTTACCATAGCCATGATAGCTATTCCGATATCTCTATCATAATTCAAAGTGATGAAAAGCCCCGCTCCATCTAATATTACATAAAGAACGAAGAATTTAATATCTCCTCGGAGTAAAGGACCAAAGAACGAAAGAAATACACAGGTCCAGCAAGAACCAACTTTTGTTGTAATCACATTTCCATCACTGGATTTTAAATTAATATACATTTTTTCCTCCTTTTATTTGTAACGCACATGGTGAAGTTGTTAGTAGTCTCATATAGATACTGCTGTCATTTTTATTAGGTAAAAAATCTTATATTTTTAACTGTTAACTTGCTTGATAGTTACCCACTGTATATTCTAGTTTTAAATCTCGAATTTTTTTCCAGCCTTTATATATACCTTTTGTTTCCCAGTCATCCCTCTTTGCTTCTACCTTGCTCTCTTTAACATATTCAACCGTCGGATCAATAATTTTATCTGCAGCAACGGAAATAATGGCGCCTGCGATAGCGCCTTTAACACCACTTACACCAAAACCAGCTAATGCCGTAGTAGCTAGTTTCCCAACAGCAAAATCAGCACCTTTTTTTATTGCTATACCTGTTAGATCTCCTGCAAGTCGAGAGGAATCTTTGCTATTTCCATAACTGTTAAAACTTTTTAGCGTGTCTGAGATGAGGTAGGCTGTTGAAATATATTTTCTAGGGTTATTTAATACATCTTTTGCTCCCCCTTTAAATAATTTACCGTCTTCCATTCCATACAAATTTATAATGTCCTTACTGGAACCATAATATTCTACTGTATCGTTAATCAATTTTGTGTACACATTATCTACCAAAGTATCTAGTAGGGTATCCCTTAGGTTTTGTATATCACCTTTTTCTGATGTGAGAATTCTCTTCAGTCCTGACACCTTTGAAAGTTCTTGATAAGCTACTGCTTTAACATTACCCATTAATTCTTTATAACCTGCAGAGTTAGGATTTCTAAACTCAGAAACTTGCTGTGCATACAATACTTCTACACTCATAAACAATTCTTCTATAACTGAATTAGATTTAGAGAGATTTGTGTTTATAAATTTCTCATATTCTATAAGTCTTTGGTTATTCTTCTCTATTCGTCCCCTCTGTTCAACGACATCTTGGTCTTTATCACATAAACTATTATTTTTCAGCACTTTTAATAGCTCTTCTGTTTCTTGCGTATACCTACCTGCTGCAATTTTAAGCTCAAGACTAATATTTTGAGCTTCGGCGATATTGAATTTTATTTTTCCGCTCATTTAGTCCTCTCCATTCCATAGTTAAAGGTTTGTCCCAACTGACCATCAAGTTCTTTATAACTTTCCCTTAACGCCTTAACTTTTTCATGATTCCTTGTAATAAATACACCAAATTCTTTTTCTAGATCATTCATTAATTCTGTTATATAATTTTTTATTTCGTCGCAAGCAATACCTGAAAAATTACTTGCTAAGTTGGTCCTAACTGCTAGTAATTCAACAGAAACTTCTTTCTGGGCATCAATGTAATTTGTTACATTGCTTTCAACCTTCTTCAAAAAATCTGGATTTACCTTAATTTCTTTTGCCATCTTTCTCCCTCCTATTTTATAACTGTATAATCAATGTTCTTCAGTTGAATAACTACATCATTAGTATTTATTTTAATCATATCCTCTCCGTTTTTCTCTGAAGGATCAGTCAAGAATGCTATCCCAGTTGGAAAACCTTCATTTGGTTTAATTTCTCCAACTTCATTTTTTATAAAACTATACATCCCATTATCTATAAAAGTCATATCTGTTTGATTTTTCAGTTTTACATTAACTTCAAAGTTGATATCTTTTATAGTTGTATTTGTGCCATTAACAACAACAGCAGAACATTCTAGTTTATTTACTGTCGGATTGTAGTAACAGTAGTCTCCAATCAGAAGGGTAATTGAGTTATCAATAATTAATTGTGTTGTATTATTAAATTTCTTTAAGTCTTTCTCATACATATCTAACGTTTCATCATTTAAATAATCTGCTTCTGGCGGCAACTTCACTGTTATAAGCTGTTCATGCTGGGGTTTCCCTTCATTACTCTCAATCTTTACTTCTTTTCCTTCTTCTTCAACACTTTTAGTCTGTTCCTTTGTATCTGTCTTTTCAGCGTCTCCATTTCCGCATCCCGTTAAAATTAAAGTGGCGGCAATCATTGTTACTCCTAATCCTTTTAACCAATTTCTACTTTTCATAGTTTAACCTCTTTCTTTTTAAACGCCTTTACTTACTGCGTTTGCTGCTGTTTTATCAATTTCTTCTACACTTCTACAATAGTCGACTATCACTTCTTTTAGGTTTCTAATTACTAAACTATATTGTTCCCCATAACTTACTAGTACTAATAGGCTCTCAGATAAAGCATCTGCTGCTTCCCCACTAATCTCCTGGCTACCTACTATAGTGCCCATTTTCTTATTGATATTATCAAAATTGTCTAGACTTGAAATTAGTTTATCTAATTTAGGATTAATACTTCCTTTATCCATTTTCACTGTTTTATCTGGCATTGGACTTACCATATTTCATCCTCCTATCTCAGGAAATTATTTTGCCGAAACTCTTTTATTAAACGTGTTTTTACACTGCCATCACATGATAAGTAGATTAACTGATTTAATCGTTCATTATACTTTTGTTTAAATTTAATTGGATCGATTTCTGCAATACGCCATGTATAGCTCCTATTACTCTGATATTCTGCTTTATATGCTGCTTCAATTCGTTTGATACGAGCAGTAATTTTTTCATCAATTTCTCTTGCATATTCCGTTGTTTCTTTGATTTTCTTTCTAACTGCTTCATTTAATTTTCTGTAAGCATCCTCTGTTTTTGCATTTGACCAGGCACTTGCAAAATCATGTTTTTGTCTACATAATAACTCTTCTTCATTTTCCATCATTTCTAATTTTCCGGACAAATCAACCTTCAACTCAATTAAAACTCGTACACGTTCATCATAATTCAAGCATCTCATCCTCCTCTTCTGGAGAAACACCAAATTCTTCTTTCTGCCATTCTCTCATTCTCTTCACCAAGACTACCTCATCATCATCTACAAAACCTCTAAACTTCACATCTGTTATATCTTCTGCATCAAATGCCAAAATATTGTCATCCTTTGTCCCTTCTGGATAAACTACACCTCCATAATCATAAAATTCTTTTTCTTCATCTCCCTGAATTGTAATTAATCTACTCGTAATCATAACTTTCTTCAGGCTTTCTTTTAAATAAACAACGCTTCCAATAGGTAATATTTCTTTTGTTAGCATTTTCCTTACACCTCTTCTTCATATTTTGCAATTTTTATTTTTTGCCACTCTTGACCTGCTATTACATAACCTTCCTCAGGTAATAATTCTTGTTCTCTATAAATATTAAACGAGAAGGAGAATGGGCTTGAATTCGATAGTCGATCAAAGAATATATAGTTTCTTTGAGCTTGAACAGCTTTATTCAAATCACCATATCCTTTAAATGCTTGAATCGAACCACTTAAAATTAAATAGCAACCATATGTTTTTCCATTGTTAATCATATCTATTAGAGTTTTTTGATCTTCTTCATCAAGAGCTTTTAGTAAGATATCATAATCTCCCACAAAAACAACTATATCTTTTAACCCTTGAATCATGGCCGTTACGCCTAAATTATCCCCTGCTTTTCGAAGTTCATCTGCTTTTTCAGTTCTGGATTGATAAATAGAAAGCACTTTTTTCATGTTCTGTTTTAAATCCTCTGTGTTATTACTGTACAAATTGGCTTTAGTAGACATTTCCACTAAATCAAAATTTGCTGTATCACTAATTAATAAGGAAATATTTGGATTTTGCACAAGAGAATTAGCTATATTTTTATTTATACTTACTAAGTTTCGTCCAGTTGCATCGGCAATAATTAGTACTCCGGTTTGCTTGTAATCAATGCCCACTGGTTTTACGTATTCAAAATCAACTCCGATAGGTATATTTCCATTTGCAACGACCTCTTTAGTTTCCATCCATTCACAAAAATCAGCTAGTTTAATTTTTTCTGGAATCATTGGTACGCTCTCTGGAAGTTCTCCTTGCCAACCTTCTCTCATTAATTTTGCTTCATTTCGAATACCTTCAATCTGTTGAATTGTTTCTTCTCCTTGCGATGGTAACGTCGTTTGAAATGTTGTAACTGTTTCTAATTTTACAAGCGCTCTTCCTGGATACTCTTCAAGTGGTGTATCCGTTCGACCAACAGTTGATGATATATCATTTTTATCAATTAGATATAAAGCAATCATTTGTTTAATATTAGTAGCCATTTGTGTTCTCAAACTCATATGCCTTGATGCGCTAATAATCATAAACATTCCAATGGATGCACCTTCACGAGTAATTTGAGTAATGATTTTTTCAAAATCATCCCCTAAGCCTGCATCTTTTACAGCGTCGTAATTATCTAGAACAATAATAATATTAGGTAGTTCTTTTCCACTTGCTCTTTCATACTGCTCTATATTTGCAACACGATATTGGCTAAGAAGCTTCTTTCTTGTTTTTATTTCATTTAGGCAGATTCGTAAAAATTTCTGTATTTTTTCAACTTCATCCACCATCATTGTATCAGCAATATGTGGCAGATCTACTAGAGGTAGCAACCCATTCGTCCCAAAATCCAACAAATAAACATGCAGTTGCTCTGGATTATGTTGACGTGCTAAATCCATCACTAAACTTTGCAAGAAGGTTGATTTCCCAAACCCTGGGCTTGAGAATACTGCCACGTGTCCATCTTTTGTTAAATCTAGTGTTAGTGGGACTTGTGCTTGTAATTCGGGTTGATCCAGTAAACCAATTGTTGCTTGAAGTGGTTTTTTCGGTTCTTTCCATGCTTCTTCAAAATTGACTGGATGTAAGTCTTGGGCGAAGATTCGTTCAGGAAGAGGCGGCAACCAAGGTCTCGGCAACGCCTCAATCCCCGAAGCCTCCGTATATTCATGAATATGATCAATTACCGCATCAAGTTCACTCGGCAACTTAGTCAAATCATCCTTCTTATCTAATCCGCTCAAATCCTCTGTCAAAATATCATACTGACCCAAGTCATTAATCGCATAAATCGTCGTATCAATATAATCCGTGCTTTCCTTATCGGGCACGTAATCTGCGCCACTCCAAGCACTTTGGAACAGTTCGTAAATCTCATTATTACCAACTTGCAAGTACGAACGACCTGGTAGTGTGATTTCTGCTGCATCTGGTGTTTTCAAAATTTCGTTTGAATCGCTGGCGTTTTGTACTTTGAGGGCCAGTTTGAATTTGGAGTTGGACCAGATTTGGTCATCCACGACGCCGCTTGGTTTTTGGGTTGCTAGGATTAAATGGATTCCGAGTGAACGCCCGATACGTGCTGTCGAAACAAGTTCTTTCATAAATTCTGGTTGTTCTGATTTTAACTCGGCGAACTCATCCGAAATAAGGAATAAATGCGGCATTGGTTCGGTCGCTTTTCCTTGTTTGTATAGTTTTTGGTATTGGTTGATGTGGTTGACATCGTGCTCGCCAAATAACCGTTGCCTTTTCTGCAATTCAGCTTTGATGGAAGCTAGTGCACGCATGGATTGCGCGCCGTCCAAGTTTGTAATTGTTCCCAGTAAATGTGGCATATTTTTAAATAAGTTCGCCATACCTCCGCCCTTATAGTCAATCAGCAAGAACGCGACTTCATATGGGTGGAAATTGACGCCAAGTGAAATGATATAAGACTGAATGATTTCTGATTTACCAGAACCAGTTGTTCCGGCTACCAAACCATGCGGACCGTGTGCTTTTTCATGTAAATTCAGTTGAACAATATCGTCTTTTCCGCGCAAACCAAGTGGTACAGCAAGGCTCTTATACGTTTCATTTTTCGCCCAGCGTCCAGCAATGTTTAGCTCCTCGACGCGCTCTACACCGTACATTTCAAGGAAAGTAACGGATTCTGGGATCGAGTTCTTCAAGTTTTGAAGATGGTTTAGCGGCGCAAGAGCCCGGCTGATTACTTCTTTGTCAAAATCTGCTGGCAAATGATCCGGAACGAACGCTCGGTTTACAAGGTCGCCTTGTTCCAAAATAATGTTCCCGCTCTTCGCATCACGAATATCCACGACCGTTTTCACGTGTTCTGGCAAGCTCTCCATTACGTCCTGTACGAACACTAAAGAAACACCTAGTTCGCTTGGATCTTCATTGAAGAATTCCATAACCGTGTGATCGAGTACTAATTTTTCGTCGGTAATTAAAACCACATAATGTGGCGTAAAGTATAATTTTTCCTGTTTGCTCGCTTGTTCAGTAAGCGCTTGTTTACGCTCTTTTAAAATTTGATAAAGAGAATTCAATACTTGGTCGCGCGAACGTTCATGATAAACAAAACCACGCACATTCACATCACGCATATTCGCATGCGGTAGCCAGCGCATCCAGTCCCAATCCACCTTTTCTTCTTCTGGGAAAATCGTAATAAATTGCAAATCATAATAACTATGGAAAAGGGATGTTTGCATTACTAACATTTGCAGTTGTTCTAATACTAAACGGCGTGGCCCGATATACCCCACTGGTCCGTGCATTAAATCTGTCGCAACTGGTACTTCATTGATTGATAAATACTGTCCTTTGATTTTCACAGCTTCTTCTACAAGTTCGTCTTTTTCTTGGCTGAACTCTTCCTGTTGGAATTCCACGGAAAAGCTACTTGCTTCGTCGCCGCGGCCAACTCGGAAAGTTAAGAAATCATGGTGGAACATTGTTTTTTCGTAAATACGCGAATCCACACGTAGTGCCATTTTTTCTAGTTCAGTTACATCTGGATAGTGATATGTTAAAGCGTGGCGCTGTTTTTCGCTTGTTTCGTGCAATTCTTTCGTTTTTCGTTTTAAATATAAATCGTAGCTTTCCACGCGTTGTTTCGAATCGATTTTGTATTTTTTACGTGATTTTATGTAGTTAAGAATCGCCATTGTGATTGTCACTGCTGACATTGCGATTGTCATAATAATATAAAGTCCACGTGGTTGGAAAATCGAAATCATGACCGTAATTGCTACCATGATTAGTGGTGGTAGAATGATTTTAATTAAGCCATCTGTTGGTTTTGAGGGTTTACTTGACGGTTTCGCCATGCTAATTTTTTCTTCTGGCGCACGGTAAATAATCCGCGGTGAACGGTGGTAATCCGGATAATCTTCCCCGAACGAATTGTCCGCAGCAAATAAAGGCGCTAATTTGCTCGTCACGCGATTTTTCACAGCTAGCACACTAATATCTTCTTTTCCGATTGTAATCGTCACACCGTCTGTATAGAGCTGATCGCCCGGTTCTAGAACGCAGTCTTCCGTTACTAGAGAAAAGTTATGATAAACTTCGCCATTTAAGACTTGTAACTTAAACAGTTTTTCCTTTGCATCACGTAAAAGTATAAAATCTGATTTTGTATCATCTAATGTGACATCATTTTCTATTCCAACGCCAAATGTCACAGAAATATTCGTTACAACATCATAAACTTGCGTATGTAAATCTTGGCATAGATAGAATGCTAAGTTCTCTACATTTACAGCTTGATTCGCCTGGAGCGCTGTTGTTCCAGCATTCCAAGCGCCTTCATCGTATTTAACTTCAATCGACTCAGCCAGTTCAGGATAAGTGATTTCGTGTTCGATTGTATTCCCAATTGTCACGACTTTTTCAGGAGACAAGTGGTTTTTATGACATTGCTGCCCGTTACTAACAATTAATAAAGCCTCTCTATTCATGGTCCATTCTCCCTTATTTTGCTTCTGTATTTGTTGTTTCATCTTCAGTTGTTGTTGATTCATTTACTTTTTCATCGTATTCTTTCAAGCTTTCTTCCAAAGTTTTTAGTTTTTCCACTTTTTCATCGCCGCTTAATGTTGTATCACTTTGTACCTGTTCAATTTGTTTTGTTAAACTGTACATCGCAAGCGTTGGGTCGTCTAAAAGTTTGGCAATATCAAGTGATTTACTAAATTCTCCGCGACCATTGTAAATCCAGTAAAGTAAGTTTTTGGCGTCAGATTTTAAGCTGATTGTATTCATAATGTTTTCTTTCTTTTTATCGCTCATTTTTTCACCCTTAACATAGGAATAAGCTAATTCATATTGGACAGACTGCGGCATTTTTTCTGGATCCACATTTTCTAGACCTGTAATCACTTTATCGTAATCTGTTTTCAGGAAATTCTCGTTTGCCGTTAGTAAATCATTTTGCAGAGGGACTTTAACGAAGGCAAAATAACTTACTGGAATTGCAAGTAAAATAGCGACGATAATGAAACCAACCGCCAACCCACGGAAAGTACTGTATTTTTTCTTCGGTACGCTTGCCATATTTTTTTGAACCGCCGCATGCTCTTTCACGTAAGCTTCTTCTAAAATAGTAGCAATATCTTGTACCGTTTTTGCATCTAATATACTCTTCTCAAATTGCGTTCCTCTAGCCCCTGATAGCGAGCCATTATACAAGTTTTCAAAAGAGAATTTCTTAGAAAACATCGCAATAACGAAACATTGATATTGTTTGAAAAAAGTTTCTTCTGTTAGTTCATATGGCGGTAATATATTTTTAATGCCCCGATGAACAATACTTGGCACTAGGTTAATATCGAAAATCAGATTATCCGGGTGTAAAAAGAATGTATAGCGCGTGTTTAACAATTCGCCTAAATCCGCAATATTCCGCAGTGCGCGCAGTTTATCTTCACGTCCCATTTTTCGAACTTGTTCAAATCCATAAGTACGTTTCGCAATCTCATAAGAAATTGTATACGAATCGCTATCACTTGAGATTTTTGCAGGAGTAAAATGTGTCGCAGGTTTTTCTAATAGTTCTAGTTGTGCGAGTTCTTTAGCGTGTGTTTTTGATTTTGGAAACGTAATGCTCCAAACTAGATCCTCATAAGTAAAATCGTAAGTTATTCCGTCCATTTCTATTGTCTTATTCATCGTTTTTATTCTCCTTTTTTTCTATAAAATTTCTAAAATGTCTCCGTCCGCAATTTGAAAATTAGTCAATTTGTCATCATCGCTTAGTAATATCGCTTTATTCGTTGTTTTTATCGTACATTTGGACAAATCTTTGTAATCGATTTTGAGCGTTTCTGCCAAATTGATAATTAATGCTTTGATTGGTTGATGCACCGGAATTCGCAAATCATACTTACTTGCTCCCCAATTAGTGAAATCAACTGTCACATTCATATGTGTGTTTTTAGCCAATTAAAACTCCCCGCTTTCTATTCAAAAACATTGCGCGCAGCCACATAAATCCCGCCTGCTAAAGCTACAAGTGTCCCTGCAATTGCTCCACCAACTGTTTTTTGTTTTGTTTTTTTCGTTTCGTCTTCTACTGTTGTTTCCGTAGTAGTAGGTGTTTCCGTGTTTACAGCTGTTGTCTCGTACTCGCCTGTAAACAACTTCTCTTTCGTTTTTTTTACTGTTTCGCCAGATGTAGGTTCTTCTTCAAAAAGTGAGTCTTTAATCCGGTCATATTCCGCTTTCTCTGCCGCTTTTTCTTTGGCGATTTTTTCATCCATTTCGTCAGTAAAAAGTGGAATTCCGTTCTTATCGAGCTCCGTTTCCTCCATCTGTTCTAGTTCTTTTGTTTTTTCTTCTTCTGTTTTTTGAAGTCTATCTGTTTTGATGTCCATTTTCCCATTGTTTTCTAAATAGCTATCTGAATCCGCAGCGAGAACTCCCGGAGCAAAAGCAAAACAAAGTAACATAAGTAGTGCTACTATTTTATATTTCATCTGAATCGTCCTCCTCTACTTTTTCTTTAGAACGGTGCCAGACAAATAGGTTGAGACCAGTAAATACTACTGTCGCGCCAATCAAGCTGTATACGACAATAATATAATCCTTCTGTGCACTCAAAATCCCATTCAATAAGTATTCCATGTATTGAAGTGGCGAGAACGTTCTGAACGTCGCGAAAATAGATTCATTATCAATGTTAAGTCCAACTGCATCCGTTAAGAATAGATACAAACTTAAAACGAGTAAAATAATCGACATCCCAATCATGTTGAACTGACGTAATAAATATGAAAAAGCAGTAACTAACGTCATCATAATTAGAACGCAGACACCTATCCATAGGAACATCCCAATTTCTCCAACTTCAAAAATAAATCCTGAAATGGCGCCTATTATGAGCCCCTCAATAATCCCAACACAGATCGCTAGGAAAGTAATTGGAATATTTTTAAAGACAAGCGACATTTCTTTCTCAAATTCATTTAATTGTTCACGTTTTTTCTCTTGGTGTGAAATAACGTAGCTAGTGAAAATTGCCAGAATCGTACAAATCAAAATCATGAAGTATGGCATTGATTTGTCACCCGCAACAATAGTCCCGGCATTCATCTTATCGACCGGACTACTTAAGAAACTATATAGATTTTCATTTTGTCGATCACCAACACGGCTATTTTCCATAACCTTAGCGAAATTTTTCTGGAACGTTTCGTCGTCTTCCAATTTTCCGCTTAAATCATCGGATAGTGTGGAGGCTTCTTTTACTAAAGTTTCTCCGCTTTGTTGAATATTCTTGGCTTCCTTATCGATCGCATCAAAAGTTTTGTACACGACTTCCGCTGACTTCAAATTACCTTCAGAAGTACCAGCTAACGATTCACTTTCCGCTAAAAGCCCGGCAAATTCGGAGCTTAATTGCAGTGCCATCGTGGCTTCTTCGCCAGATTTTTCTAAAACAACGCCATTTTCTTCTATTAAACCTTTACTTTCCTCTCGCCAAGATTCTAGGTTTTGCAACGTTAACGCTAGATTTGTATTTAAATTAATGGCTTCTTGCGTCGTTTCGTTTAATCTATTTGTTACGTCTTCTGATCTGGAATTGGCCTCAGCCATTGTATTTTTGTAGTCATCAATTCGCTTCTCAAAAGCTTTAATTTTTTTCGTATAATCTGCCACAAACCGATCTGTAGTAAGATTTACAAAGCTACCAATCACATCTTCTTTATTAAAAATATAATAATACGAGGATGCTTTCGCAGAATTTTCTAGCGTCACTTGATAATTACTAAAATCCGGTATTTGTCCAGAATCACTCGCATCAATTCCGTAATATAAATCAAATAATGCTTGTAGTTTATAGTAATCTTTTACTGTATTAGTAATTGCTTTTACAGAACTCTTCGTCTCATTCAAATATGTTGGTGCAGTGACCTTAATCGGTACAGGTTCTTTTCTAACTATTAATGAAGTATCCGGGGTAGTAGGATCAAGCTCTGATGGAATTGTTGGCATTTCACTATATTCTTTTTTCTCATATTGCTGCAATGTAGCATTCCAATTCACAGCACCAATTAATGGAACATTGACACCTTCTCGCAACTTCGCTTTTCCGGTGATTTTAATCTCTGCCGGTGTACTTCCAAGCGCCTGTATACTAAGCTTTATGCCATTTTCTCCGTATGCAGTTTGTTGAACTAACTCTGGATTACTGCTTCCATTAACCAAACAATCAACATCTGAAAAAGTGAAATTTTCATCTAAAGTTAGAATTATTTCTGTTGGATAATCGCTACCTTCAACCGTATAGGAACTGCTTTCTAGCGCGACCCCTTCGGATTTCAATCGATTAATCGTATCGCTTTTCAGCGTGTCAGTTGGTAGAGTTTTAGGATCAGTCGTAAAGCTAAAACCTTCGCTAAAAGCACCGCGATGGTTACTATAATATTCCTTAGAAAGCGTTACAACATTTTTGTACATCTCTTCATCAAGCCCAATCGATGCTAATTGGTCCGCATTATATGTTGGTAATGATTGTATTTCCTTAACAATCATTTTGTTAAAGCCAGCATTAATATCTTCTCCGGTCAAATCTTTAAGACCAATTTCATTCAACTTATCCGAGTACTCGTTTTCTTGTAAAATACGCAACAAGTCATTATAAACAGCCGTCCGAAAATCATTTTCGAGCGTTCCCATAATTTCGGCATCCACCGCATCAATCCGTGCATTGGTTTCAGCTATATAGCTCTGTAAAGCCTGTGTTTGTGATAACAATGAATTACTATCTTCTAAAATTTGAAATTCTGAAGTCATTTTCGCATTGGCTTGTTCTAAAGCGGCAGTTTGCATTCGAATATCTTCTGCCGATAAAGTGCCATCAAATTTTGACAAGTTTTCTGTGAATTCTACCCCAAAAGGAGCGTTTTCCTCTTGTGTTTTTGTATAAGCATCCATGTTTTTCATATGTTCTTCGTTTTCTTTTTGAGAGAGAGTTAGGCTTTCCTCAAATTCTTTCATAATATCTTGGAAACCTTGGAAGCTCTCTTTAGAAGTTCCTGTGTAGTCTTGCACCGTTTTAAACTGTTTTGTGTAGTTGGATAACGGATTATTTACGTCTTTATTGTAGATAGCGTCATACTTTTTCTCTTCTTTAACTAGGGTTCCAATATTATCCTGCGCTTCTTGTAAAGTTGTTAAAATGCTTGCAAAATAAACATCAATAATCCGTGAATTGAAATCTTCCAATACAGAAGCTGCTGTTTTTTCGGCTTCCGCTTTTAGATCGCTATTTCCTACATCGTTAACTTTGTAGCTAATTGTCACTTTTTCTGGGGCGCTCGAAGTCATTGACATTGCTTTTTCGGAAAAGTCACTCGGGATAACGATCATCATATTGTATACATCTCGTTTTAAGCCACTTTCTGCAACTCCGCGGCTAACAACGTACCATTCATGCGTATCATCTTTTTCAATACTTTTAACAAATTGATTACCAAACTCTACTTGTTTTCCTTGGAAGTTGTCTCCTTGGTCCTCATTAACGAGTGCAATAGTCATCTTGTGTGTTTTTTCACTATTATTTTTAGACTCTTTATTCGAACTTTGATTCAAAGCCAAATAAGTAATTCCTGCCGAAAGAAAAATCGCCAAGACTAAAAAGAGTAAAATACTCCATTTTACTTTCTTCATTCATGTCCCACTCCCGCTGTGTCTTTTTTATATAAATACCTTTTTAGGCATAAGCTTTCTATGTTTAGAAAAAGCCATGCAAAAAACTGCATGGCTTTTCGTAAAGCATCCAACGATATTTGTATGTATGCCCCACTTTTTGTTGATTTTAGAATCCGAAGTTTTGAGAAAGTTGTTGATCGTGCTCTTCTACTGCGTTTGCTGTCTTCTCAAGTTGATCGTTAATTTGATCCATTAAGTTTGCGAATTCAGTTACTTTTGGTTTTAATTGTTCAAATTGATCATCAAAACGCATAAAAGCTTGACCTTCCCATTCGCTACGTAGTTGTTCTTGTAGTTGGCTTAAACGACTTAGAATATCCTCAATATCTCGACCACTTTGACCGTAAGTTTTCGCGCGATCACGTAGTTCGCTTGGACTCATACGAATTTGACCTGACATTCACTTCATCTCCTCTTATTATCTATTGTGAATAAGATATCACTCATAAATTATAACACGAATTCACAAATCGAAATGTGACAAAAATACGAATAAAATATCTACAAAGCCTTGATAATTGGTCTTTCCATAACAACATTTCTATATAAAAAGATGTGTTTTTCACAAACTTCATTTTCTTTTGTTAACTTTTTCAACTTTTGAAACAAAAAATTGTATACCATTCCAAAATCACTTTTATTTTTATATAGCGAGAATGCCATATAAAAAAAGCCCATCCAAGAATACACCTTAGATGGGCTTGATAATTATTTTATTAAGCTAAACGCCAAACGCTTTTAATGACATGTGTTTGAGCGCGATCAGGGCCTACAGAAAACATAGAAACTTGCACTCCCGTAAGTTGGGCGATACGCTCCATGTAATGGCGGCAGTTCACTGGAAGATCATCTAGTGATGTAACTCCAGTAATATCTTCCGTCCAGCCTGGAAGTTCTTCATAAACAGGTTCGCAACGAGCTAAATCTTTCAAACTTGCTGGGAACTCTGTAATTGTTTTTCCGTCTAATTTGTAAGCTACACAGATTTTAAGTGTCTCAATTCCTGTCAAAACATCAAGTAGTGTTAACGATAAATCTGTTAATCCACTAACACGACGCGCATGACGAACCACTACGCTATCAAACCAACCTACACGACGCGGACGACCAGTCGTTGTACCATATTCATGACCGACTTCACGAATAGTGTCACCAATAGAATCAAATAATTCTGTTGGGAAAGGACCATCACCAACACGTGTTGTATAAGCTTTCGCCACACCAACAACATGATTGATTTTTGAAGGACCAACACCACTACCGATAGTTACGCCACCAGCAATCGGGTTACTTGAAGTTACAAATGGATATGTTCCTTGATCAATATCAAGCATAACCCCTTGCGCACCTTCAAATAATACACGTTTACCATCATCTAATGCGTCATTTAAAACAACAGATGTATCGCAAACATATTCTTTAAATTGTTGACCATATTCATAATATTCTTCTAAAATATCTTCTAGTTTAAAGCCTTCAAGTTCGTAAAAACGTTCTAATAAACGGTTTTTCTCGCCAAGATTATGCTCTAATTTCTCTTTAAATGTTTCTTTATCTAATAAATCAATAATACGAATACCTACACGCGCTGCTTTATCCATGTAAGCTGGGCCGATACCTTTTTTCGTTGTACCGATTTTGTTTGCGCCCTTACGTTCTTCGTCAGCTTCATCAATACGAATGTGATATGGTAAAATAATGTGCGCACGGTTAGAAATACGCAAATTAGAAGTATCCACGCCTTTATCATGAAGATATTTTAATTCCTCCACTAAAGCCTTTGGATCAACAACCATACCGTTACCAATAACACTAATTTTTTCTTTGTAAAAGATACCTGATGGAATTAAGTGTAATTTGTACGTTACGCCATCAAACTTAATTGTATGACCTGCATTGTTCCCACCTTGATATCTAGCAATCGCTTCTGCATTCTCGGAAAGAAAATCCGTAATCTTCCCTTTTCCTTCATCGCCCCACTGTGTTCCTACTACAACAACTGAAGACATTTAAACACCTCATTTAATTGGTCTTTGATAGCTATGCGTTTTTCATAGCCTCTTCATTTTCCACTATACATTGTACCGTTTGCCACCAAAATAGTCAATGGATTTACGAACATTGATTTGTAAGGTAATTTTATCGTTCGCTTTTTTAATCCTTTTAAGGGAATTTCAAAGTCTATTAATAGTAATGCGTTACCTTTTTGCATAAAATAAAAACCTTGCAAACTCCAAATTCAATTAGAAATTCACAAGGTTTCCTTATTAAGCCATTGCGTCGTCGTAACGCACTTCTAAATTCACAAACTTATTGTATTCTTTTACAAAGGCTAGTTTCACGTCACCAACTGGACCATTACGTTGTTTCGCAATAATAATCTCAATCGTGCCGTCATTCTCACCTTCTCGGTCATAGTAATCTTCCCGGTATAAAAAGGCGACAATATCCGCATCTTGCTCAATCGAACCAGATTCACGAATATCTGACATCATTGGTCGTTTATCTTGACGTTGCTCTACACTACGAGATAACTGCGAAAGCGCAATAACCGGTACTTCAAGTTCCCGCGCCAAAGCTTTTAACGACCGAGAAATTTCAGAAACCTCTTGTTGTCTATTTTCGCCACCACGACCGCTCCCCGCAATAAGTTGCAAGTAATCGATCACGATCATGCCAAGACCAGTTTCTTGTTTTAAACGACGACATTTGGAACGAATCTCATTCACACGAACACCCGGCGTATCATCAATATAAATCCCAGAATTAGAAAGTGTACCCATCGCGATTGTCAGCTTTTGCCAATCATCGCTCGTTAAAGCACCCGTCCGTAAATTCTGCGCATTAATATTACCTTCTGCACAAAGCATACGCATAACAAGCTGTTCCGCACCCATTTCCAAACTAAAAATGGCCACATTCTCGTCCGTTTTCGTTGCAACATTTTGCGCAATGTTTAGAGCGAATGCTGTTTTACCAACAGAAGGACGTGCGGCAACAATAATTAAATCATTCCGCTGAAATCCAGCTGTCATTTTGTCCAGCTCGTTAAATCCAGTTGGAATCCCAGTAATATCACCTTTGCGATTATGCAAAATTTCAATATCGTCATAAGTTTTAACAAGGACATCTTTAATATTCTTGAACGCCCCAACATTTTTGCGTTGCGAAACTTCCAAGATACTCTTTTCCGCCTCGTCCATAAGCATGTCGAGCTCGTCCTCGCGCGAATAACCATCTGTCGCAATTTGGGTAGCCGTTCTAATTAAACGTCTCAGAAGCGCCTTATCCTCGATAATATGCGCATAGTATTCTAAGTTAGCAGCAGTTGGCACAGCCCCGGATAATTCCGTCAAATATGGCAAACCACCCGCATCTTCCAAATTACCTTTGGCAGCAAGCGCCTCATAAACCGTTAATACATCGACAGCTTTCCCGTGGTCATTCAAATCAAGCATTGTTTCAAAAATGATTTGGTGACCACTACGATAAAAATCATCCGGCATTAAAATTTCAGAAGCGGTAATCAGCGCATTCGGCTCAAGAAATATCGCGCCCAGTACAGCTTGTTCGGCTTCAATATTTTGTGGTGGTGTTCTGTCCTGGAAATTATTATCCACTGTCTTACGCTCCCTTAAGAAAAATTATTCTTCACTCACATGTACATCAAGTGTTGCCGTTACTTCATGGTGCAACTTCACCGGCACCTTCGTATGTCCTAAAGCTCGAATCGCTTCTGGTAAGTCCATTTTACGTTTGTCTATTTTAATACCATGTGTTTTTTCAAGCGTTTGAGCAATTTGTTTAGATGTAATAGAACCAAACAATCTACCGCCTTCACCAGACTTCGCTTTTAATTCCACTGTTAAATTTTCCATTTTTTCTTTCAAAGCTTTTGCTTCAGCTAGTTCTTCAGCAGCTAATTTATCTTCTTTTTTCTTTTGCGCTGAAAGAGTGCTTAAAGCCGCATTGTTAGCCTCAACTGCGTAACCATTTTTAATTAAAAAATTGTTTGCATAACCATCAGCAACATTTTTAGTTTCACCTTTTTTACCTTTACCTTTTACGTCTTTCAAGAAAATAACTTTCATAATTATGTTTCTCCCTTCCAATACGCATCAATGGCGCTAATTAATTGTTTTTCTGCTTCTGCAATTGTAACATCTTTAAGCTGTGTGGCTGCATTCGATAAATGTCCGCCACCGCCTAGTTTTTCCATAATGACTTGCACATTGATTTGGCCAAGCGATCTCGCGCTAATCCCGATTAATTTATCCGGACGTAGCGTAATAACAAAGGATGCCTGCACGCCTTCCATCGAAAGCATCGTATCTGCCGCCTGCGCAGCTATAACTGTGCCAAATTCCTCGTCCTCATGTCCAGTCGCAATCGCCATACCATCATGATAAATTTCAAGCGACTCCACTAAACGACTCCGCTGTGTAAAAGTAGTAATATCTTCTTTCAAAAATTGCTGCACCAAAATCGTGTCCGCACCAAGCGACCGTAAATAACTTGCCGCATCAAACGTTCGCGACCCAGTCCGCAGCGTAAAGTTCTTCGTATCAACCACAATCCCGGAAAGAAGCGCCGTTGCCTCGATTTTCCCAACCTGCTCTAAATCCGGTTGATACTCAAATAGCTCCGTAATCAATTCGGCAGTAGATGACGCATATGGCTCGATATAAACAAGAACCGGACTCCCAACAAATTCCTCTGAACGACGGTGATGATCGACAACAACCACATTCGTAGCTGAGTCCAGCAATTCCTTATTAATAACCATCGAAGGTTTGTGTGTATCAACAACAACGAGCAAACTCTTCTCCGTGATATTTTCCAGTGCGACTTGCGGTGTAACAATATTTTTAATTACATTCGGATATTCTTCAATTTCATTCATTAGTCGCTTCACATCTGGACTCATTTTGCCAGGTTCCACAACCACATAAGCATTCCGATCATTCATCTCAGCAATCCGCATCACTCCAAGACTCGAACCAATTACGTCCATATCCGGATAGCGGTGCCCCATAACAAAAACTTGGTCACTTTGCGTAATCAGCTCTTGCAATGCTTGCGAAATCACACGCGCGCGAACACGAGTCCGTTTTTCCATCGGATTTGTTTTCCCACCATAAAAACGCACTTTTCCTTCAGGTTGCTTAATTACAACCTGATCGCCGCCGCGCCCTAAAGCAAGATCTAGACTAGACTGCGCCAAATCGGCCAGCTGAATCAAATCATCTTCCTTATAACCAATCCCAATACTAAGCGTTAAAGGAATATTTTGCTTCGACGTCCGTTCGCGAATCCGGTCCAATATTTGAAACTTCTCTTCCTCCAACCGCTTCAACATTTCCTCCGTCAAAAAGGCCATAAATCGGTCTGTCGAAATCCGTTTCAAATAAATACGATGTTCCCTAGCCCAGTTGGTCAACATCGACGTCACCAAATTATTTAAAGCACTGCGACGTCTATCATCCATGCCCTGCGCCCATTCATCATAATTATCTAAGAAAATAACCGCAAATACAGATTTATTCGCTTGAAATTTCTTGTTTAAATCATAATATTCTGTGCGATCATATAAATATAAAATTCGTTCCTTACGCTTTACTATCGTATCAAAACGGTGATCACGCCAAGCAATCGACATAATCCCCTTTTCATCATTCCCAGTAATAACGTCCAAAAATTCCGGTCCTACTTCTTCCAAAGATTCCCCGATTAACTCTGCCTTATCAAAGTATTTTGACATAAACGGGTTAACCCATTCGATTTTGTAATGTTCATCATACAGCAGTATTCCCATCGGCATTTCAACAAGCGCTTCTTCTTCACTACGCTTAATCCGATACGTTAAATTAGAAACATATAGTTGCACATCTTCATTCAAGCGATATTCAAAATAAAACATCGCAACCGTAAGAATAATTCCGCCAACAACAACTAACGCCGATAACCACCACGAAAAAAAGAACGTGATTACGCTCAAAATAATTGTCGCTGCAATCAGACCGTATAATGGATATTTAAGCATTCGTTTTTGAAAATAGCCTGACATTTCATCCAGCTCCCCATTTTTTTACATACCTTTTGCCTGAATTTGAGTATCTATATCATAACATAAACTTAACTAACAATTCATCACTATTATTTTACCTATATTTACCCATTTCATCAAATCCAAACTTGCCATTGTACAAAAAAAGCGACCTTTAAGGCCACTTTTATAAACTCAAGCTTTTAATTAATTTCGATGATGCATAACAATTTTCACCGTTAGACATCTTCACCACACCTTTTGTCGTATCTAGCTCATGAATATTTTTCTTATTCACAATATACGACCTGTGGCACCGATAAAATGATTCGTCCAACATTTTCTCGATATTCTTCAACTTACCATAAAATTCCACTTGGCGATTTTTGCCATGTAAAATTACTTTATGAATAGTTGGCGCTGTCTCAAAAAACAAGATATCGTCTAACAGTTCATGAATAATCTTCTTATCCGACACTTTAAACGTAAAATACTTCTGCATATCTTGATCATTGGAAATCCGTTCTTCTGCTTGCTTCATACAGGCAAGTACCCGGTCATGCAGCAAATCAATATCGTCTTTAATAATGTAATCAAGCGCTTCCACCTTATACGTGAAAGTCATATAACTTAACTCCGCATGTGTTGTAATAAAAATAATGAAACCACGCGGATCAAACTTCCGAATTTCCTGAGCTAATTCAAAACCATTCATGTCCGGCTGCCCCAAATCAATGTCTAAAAAATAAAGCCCCATACCTTGATGTGTAGGCATTCGTGATACTAACTCAAACGGATCTCCTGTTGAAAGTTCTAACTTCATATCAAAATGTTCAACCATAATATAGTCTTCAATATATTTCGTTAACCTTTCTCGCTGCATTCTGTTATCTTCACAAATAAAAACCGGTAGCATAAATTCATCCCCATTCTTCTACATAATTTCTAATTCTTGAATAACTTCTCTATCGGTCACTTTCGTATCTAAGGCAACGTGCGAATATTTCTTCATAATTTCCCGCAAACTAGCAAGGCCTAATCCACGACCTTCTCCTTTTGTAGAGAAACCTTCTTCAAATATCTTATAAATCGGTGGCATATTTACTGGTAAACTATTCGCAAATACAATAATTATGCTATCACCTTTTTTCACAAACGCGATTCGAATAACTGGATTTTCACAAGTTAACGCCGCTTCAACCGCATTATCTAGCAAAATACCGACAACTTTGCATAAATCTATACTATCCATCGAAATCTTGTCAATCGGTTCAACTACTTCCAAAATTGCATCAATTTTCAACTCTTGAGCTCGTATTAATTTAACAGCTAGCAAGCCCTTTAGTTCAATAACATGAATATTTTGAAGCAATGAAATCTTATAGTTGTTCGATTCAATTGTTTTATTTATAGGTACAATATTATTTTCAAAGTAATACTTCAAACCCGGCATATCATTATTATCAATATATCCAACAAGTGTTGACAGGATATTCACATAATCATGACGAAAAACGCGCATTTCTCTATGCAGGGACTCTAATGTAGTAACATAATCCTGTAACTGTTCTAGCTGTTCCTTCTGATTCTGTACTTTAAGTTCGTTGGTTGCCGTATTAATAACAACCGTCACTATAACTATTAACAAAATGGTATATCCTGTAAAAATAAGCGTATTAATTTTCAAAACTGATCCATCAAAACCTGCGATTGACCCCGCGTATATGTTCATATAGAACGCTAAGACAGTAAGAGCAACGATAGAAAAAATAATATACGCATATTTTCTATGTTCAACAAATCTAGAAATATTAACTTTTTCAATCAATTTTCTAAGAAGAAACGAAAATACCAACAAATTCGCCAACATTCCCGCGCAGTAAATTAACGTTGGTAACAGTTCATTAAATATCTCATCATATTTAAAGTTCAAGCCCGGTACTAAAATAAAACCTACTATAGAGTCACTAATAGTAAGTAAAATAATAACCACAAGCGTAATAGAAGCTGAAACTACTACATTTTTATTTTTCCAATATAAGGCACTTACAAAAACAATCAATACAAAAATCATCGACCAGTATTGAACTAAAGTAAATAAAGGGAAGGCTAGCATAGCAATTGCTATAGTAACCAATCCCTCTTTAATTGAAAAAACTTTGTTTGTTAAAATCTGGATTGCAATAAAAATACCCGTTATCTGTATAATTGCCATCAAAATACTAAACATATTAATCCTCCACTGTCTAAAATATCTATGTTTAAATATGTAAGTTTGCCTTCTTTTTATTTTAGCATGAATTTTGATGTTATACAGTTTTAAATTTATTTATTTTCGTTTTTTTCTTGCATTTTCACAAATGGACTTTTTGGTTCGTATACAAACATGAAGCAAGCTTTACTCATAGAAGAATCCGCAACTTTCATGGATTGTTCTTCTAGTTTTCTAGAAAGGAATTTACCAACTGATTTATTCATATTTTTCATAGTTCCGATACCTCCTTTTCAATAGTTTGTAAGTAAGTGGATTAATACTTATCACCTGAAACAAAGATCCTACCATGATTAATGTTTTCATCTCTGCGAATGGTATTAGCAACGCAATTCCCGTTAAAATTAGCGTCCCTATCATCGCTTTTCTTTTTAGTGTTTTCCGGTGTTCTTCACCGATTAAAGGCAAACTTTCTGTGTCTGCCGGAGCGAATAAAAACATGTTGAGCAGTATAAATCCAAATGTACCTAAAACAATCCAATTATTAGAGGGGATATTTTGAAAAACAAATGGCGCAAGCACAAACATCATTAAGCTAATTAACGTGCAATTCAATGTTTTGGTTGCATGTAATCCAAAAGAATACCGTCTGAGCCATAAATATGACAGATGCACTGTCACTGTTTGCAGTAAAAGCCCTGTTACTAAGGCGATACCGTATACGAGAGCAAACTTCATGACATTAATTAGAATTATTTCCAGTCCATATTTTACTTTTAAATAACCTTCTTCATCATCTTTCCAGCGGTCTTTCGAAATCAACACATCCGCCATTCTTTCTGACAAAGGGACTTTTGCAGTAAAATTACTCAACTAATTCACCTCCACTAATATTTTACAACGAATTTACCCATAATAACCAAAAATGTAATGAAATGTCCGATTCTTGTCATGAACGACCAAAAAAGAGCAGAATTGCCGATTTTTTGGATACATTTCAGAATATTCGAACGTGTAAAAAGGACTGTATAATAGGCTTAAAAACCCATATTAATATTTTATTTAAGTGAGTTTATTCATAAAAAAACCAACTGCAAAAGAATGTTCACAGTTGGCTTTTCCATTTTATTAATCGTCTTGTTCTGTTTGAAGAATTTCTAAAGTTTTTGCATTTAGTTTGATTTCGTATTTGTTATTATCTTGTTTTACTGTCACTTCATAATAAGTTGTATCTAATTCTCTTTCTATTTTCCAACTTGTTACGTCACCAGCTTGTTCAGAAACAGCCTTATCCATGGCTTCTTTTGGTGATTTAATTCCATCTAAGCTAAGTTTTTCGTTTTCTTTTTCAACTCCACCTGCATCTTCTCGGTCAAGTCGATCTGTTTCATCACTTAGTTGTTCTTTTGTTTCAGCATTGAATTTCATTTCGTATTCATTATCATTTGAAATCCCATCAACTTTGTAGACATATTTTCCCAAGCTTTTCTCTAATTCAACGCTAGATATTTCTGCATCACTATGTTTGTCTTTGAATGCGTTAATCGCGTCTTCATAGCTCATATCGAAGCTTTTATTTTGCAAGCTATCTGATGAACTTTCATTATTACTGCTTTTGCTACTAGTAGTTTCATTGTTGCTATTATTTGATGATGTATCCTTATCATCATTAAAACTACATGCTGATAAAGCTCCTACTAATAATACCGTCATCCCTACTGTTGCTAATTTTTTATACATGATTGTTTCCCCCTGTGCATTTTTTTACTTCTATATAAGAATAACATGAATAAATAGCATTAACTTCCTTCTTAGGTCCTAGGTTTACATGATCTAAGGTCTAATTTTATGAAAAAACAGTCTAGAAATGAATTCTAGACTGCTAAAATTAACTTATTTTTCTTCAGCAACAAATGGTAGTAATGCCATTTGGCGTGAGCGTTTGATAGCAACAGTAAGTTTACGTTGATATTTAGCGCTTGTTCCAGTTACACGACGAGGTAAAATTTTACCACGTTCGGAAACGAATTTTTTAAGAAGTTCTACATCTTTATAGTCGATATGCGTAATACCATTGGAAGTAAAGTAACATACTTTTTTCCGACGGCGTCCGCCTCTGCGTCCTCCAGCCATTGAAAGTTCCTCCTATCTTAAAGTTCAAACCGCTAAAATGAATTTAGAATGGCAAATCGTCATCAGAAATGTCGATTGGCTTACCATCACTTGCAAAAGGATCATTATTAGTGGATTGATAATTTTGATTTTGAGATTGTTGCTGGTCCTGTCCGAATCCACCGTTATTTGTAGGTGCTTGTCCGAAGTTATTTCCACCGCTATTGTAATTATTGTTGTTATTGCCACTTTGATAGTTATTTCCGCCACCGCCATTAGAATTACGCGGTTCAAGGAATTGAACACTCTCTGCTACAATTTCAGTCACATAAACACGTTTACCGTCGTTTCCCTCGTAATTACGAGTTTGAACACGGCCATCAACGCCCGCCATGCTTCCCTTCTTCAGGAAATTAGCAACGTTTTCTGCCGGTTTACGCCAAACAACACAATTAATAAAGTCAGCTTCTCGTTCTCCTTGTTGGTTAGTGAAAGTGCGATTTACAGCTAATGTAAAAGTCGCAACAGCCACACCAGCTGGAGTGTAACGTAATTCAGGATCTTTTGTTAAGCGTCCTACAAGTACTACACGATTCATCATGCAAAACCAACCTCCTCTCGTTTAGTAAATCAAGGTCCTAGCCTTGAATAAATTCTTATGCTTCTTCTTTAATTACCATATGACGAATGATATCATCAGAAATTTTAGCTAAACGGTCAAATTCGTTGATAGAATCTGCTTTATCAGCGTTTAATTTCACGATGTGGTAAAAACCATCACGATAGTCATTGATTTCGTATGCTAAGCGACGTTTACCCCATTCTTTTGATTCGATGATCTCCGCACCATTTTCAGTTAAGATTCCGTCAAAGCGTTCTACAACAGCTTTTTTCTCATCTTCTTCAATGTTTGGGCGAATGATGTACATAATTTCGTACTTTCTAGCCATCTACTCTACACCTCCTTGTGGTCTTAAGCGGCTCTGATATAGCATGAAACCATACCATATCCCTGAAATCCAGACTGCCTTTAGCAAGCCTTAAAATCAAGAGCGAGCAAGGAATAATTTATAATTACTCACAATAAAATATTATATCATAGCGCACACTAACCAGCAAGATATTTCTCGAAAATTCTGGTTTGAAAACACTATAGCACATCTTAAAATCGCCAACAATACTTTTAGCGAAAGTCGCATTTTGAAAGGGAATTCTCATTTTTCAAAGCCTATTTTAGATTTTCTCTAACAAGCGGCATCGTCATACACCTTGGTCCCCCGCGGCCTCTAGAAAGCTCTGAACTAATCACTTCATGAACCTTAATACCCGCACTTCTTAACAGATCGTTTGACACTTGATTTCGATCATATGTAATTACTTCTCCAGGAGCAATGGCTAACGTATTTGCCCCATCATTCCACTGCTCTCGCGCCGAAACAATTACATCTTCTCCGCCACAAGGAATAAAATCAATTTCTGGCTCATCCAAAACCTCCGCAATCACGCGCTGAAAATCTCTTCGCGGAGTAATTTCCAATCCATTCTCACTTTTTTCTAATATATATATATTGAGTTCACCTTGTTGATTTTGAATTGCTGGATGAATCGTGAACTGCGCAAAATTAACCATGGTGAAAACCGTGTCCAAATGCATAAATGACCTTGTTTCAGGAATTTCAACAGCTAAAACTCGTTTAATTTTTGGAGAACGGTTAAATAAACTTTCTGCAAGCCGTTCAACTGCCCGTGCATCAGTTCGTTCAGATACACCGACAAGAACGGTCTCTTCATTCAGAACTAGCTCATCTCCACCTTCTAAAGAAAACGGCTCCCCACGTCCTGACCATAACGGGATATCTTGATTGCTAAAACGAGGATGATGTTTTAAAATCAACTCGATAAATATTGACTCTCGCCTTCTAGCTGGCTGGAACATTCTATTAATCGTCACCCCGTTACCAATAACAGCTGCTGGATCTCGAGTGAAATACAAATTTGGTAATGGATCTAGGAAAAAAGGATATTGTTCGTCCATCATTTCATTTAAATGTTTCTTTTTACGCTCGGGGATTTCCGATTTTTTCAAACCAGACATAAGTTTTCTAATCATTTCTTCCTCGTCAAAAGACATCAAATAATCTCGCACATATAGCGCACTTTCGTCCATTTGATTGGATTCTTTAATCATTTTCGTTAAAAAGGACTCTTTATTGTTAGCTTCTCGCAATGCTTCAGCGGCTAGTTTTTCTAAGTAGAGTACTTCGATGTTTGAATCTCTCATTGTTTTAGCAAAAAAATCATGTTCCTTCTGCATCATTTTTAAATACGGTATATCATCAAATAATAAAGATTCTAGGTATTCTGGTGTGATATTTTCGAGTTCAGAACCCGGCCTCTTTACAAGAACTGTTTGGAGTTTGCCAATTTCAGATGTAATATTCAATGCTTGTTCCATTTTCATCACCTCTTCCTAACTAATTACCCCAAAAGTTTGTCATGTATGCGAGAGATTTCCCGGGAAATAAAAAAAAGCACAGAGATTATTCTGCGCTTTTCTTGTCCATTTTACTTTTAATAAATGAAACAACCATTGGGATAACGGAAACTACAATAATTCCGATTACTACTAACGAGAAGTTGTCTTTAACAATTGGGAAATTGCCGAAGAAGTATCCTGCAAGCGTGCAAAGCAATACCCAGACTGTTGCTCCTAAAATATTATAATTTAAGAAATAGCGATAATTCATACGGCTTGCTCCAGCTACAAATGGCGCGAACGTACGAATAAAAGGCATGAATCTAGCAATAAAAATTGTTTTCCCACCATGTTTATTGAAGAAAGCCTCCGCTTTTTCCATTTTTTCTTTATTTATTAGTTTTCCAAACCAGCTATCTTCTGGTATGGATGTTCCAATCTTTTTACCGATATGATAATTCACTGTATCACCTAGAACTGCTGCTAACCATAAAGTAATAATTAGCGGAACAATATGTAAAATCGAACCATCTAATACAGATAATGCACCGGCTGCGAATAGTAATGAATCTCCTGGTAAAAATGGAAATACTACCAATCCAGTCTCTATAAATACAATCAGGAATAAAATGATGTAAGTCCAAATTCCAAAATTATTTATAATCTCCACTAAATGTTGGTCAATGTGCAAAATAAAATCAATGATATAGGTAATAAAATCCACCAGGCACTCACTTCCTTTTCTTTTATTTAAAAGTCAAAGTTCATTTTACCACAAGTCAAGTCTCCTTGTATCAGACTTGTGACTTATTTATCAATTCTTAACAATTAAAAGCTACTAGTTTCATCTTCCATAAACTGGTATAAGATTAGCTCCATAATTGCAATTGTAGAGATGCGAGAAGTGATGTCTAAATTGTTCATTTCAATTTCATCTGTAAAAATATATAAATTAATATCACTCATATTTTGAATAATGTTATTATCAGCCCCGGTAATCGAAATCAACATAGGCGTTTCGTTTCTGCTTTTTAGTTTTTGGGCAGTTTGGATTAATTCAATATCATGTCCACCGTACGTAAGGATAAAAACTAAATCATCTTTACCAATATGCGGCAATACAGCTTGGCGATATTGATAATCTTCAGGAAACTCTACCAAAAATCCGCTCATTGTATAGAGATATTTGATGTATTTCGCAGCATGTTTGCTCAGTCCTTTAGCAAAAAAATAAATTCGCGGTTTGTTTACTAGTTTTTTGGTGATTTTCTTGATTTTACTTGGTTCTAAAACTCGGACAGATTCAATAATGTTTTTTAAATATTCTTCACGATAATCCGACTGTTCTACGACAAATGGGGACGGTTTTAGCTCTGTATGCCCAAGTAAAGTGAACTTTAAGACCGTTGTAAACTCGCTATAACCAGTAAATCCAAGCTTTCTTACAAAGCGCAAAAATGTTGTTGTTGAAACAAAGCATTCTGCAGAAACTTCTCGAATGCTTTGATTTTTAATTAAATTCATATTCTTAACGACATAGTCAAATAAAATTCGCTCATTTCGAGTTAGGGAAGCTACAGTCTTACTGGAAATTTCGTAAAAGTCCATACTTCAAGTCTCCTTCTTATTCACGTATCGTACTTTTATCAGGGAGATGTTGCGTGATACAGTGAATATTTCCGCCGCCTAGCAAAATCTCACGTGCTTTAATCCCCACAATTTTTCTATCAGGATATAACTTTTCAAGTAATTCCTGCGCATCTTTATCTTTTGGATCATCAAACAATGGGAAAATAATGGCACCATTCGCTGTATAGTAATTTACATAACTAGCAGCTAATCGATCTCCAGCCTGTCTAGGGAAAGTTCCATTAATCGCTTCCACACCTTCGCTCTCTGTTTGCGTAATAAGTACTGGATCTGGACAATGTAGTTTATGTATTATAAAAGTTCTTCCCTTAGCATCTGTTTTGTTAGCTAAAATATCATAACATTCTCTTGAAATTTCATACTGCGGATCACTTTTGTTATCCGTCCACGATAAAACAACTTCTCCAGGTGCCACAAAGTTAAAAATGTTATCTACATGTCCGTTTGTTTCGTCAAGATAGAAGCCATGCTTAAGCCAGATTACTTTTTGTGCATGGAAATATTTTTTTAAAGTTTGTTCGATTTCTATTTTGGTTAAATTCGGGTTCCTTCCTTCTGATAAAAGGCACTCTTCTGTCGTAACAAGTGTCCCTTCACCGTCTACATGAATGGAACAACCTTCTAAAATAAAATCTTTCTGTGAATAGTAGTCGATTCGCTCTAACTCACAAACTTTTTTTGCAATTTGATTATCTTTATCCCACGGAAAATATAGACCATCAAGAAGACCACCCCAAGCATTAAACCCCCAGTCAACGCCGCGCATATCTCCCTTATCGTCCACCAAAAAACTAGGTCCATAATCGCGTATCCACGCATCATCATTACTCATTTCGATAACACGAATGGTATCCGGAAGTTCTTTACGAGCATTTTTATATTGATTTGGTGATACAAACATAGTGACTGGCTCAAAATTTGAAATAGCGACTGCAACTTCTTTATAGTTTTGTTGTGCTGGCTTCCCACCAAGCCGCCAGTTATCAGGTCTTTCCGGCCAAATCATGAAACAGCCAATATGAGGTTCGTATTCTCCTGGCATTCTGAATCCGTCCTCTACCGGCAACCCTTTCAGTTGTCCCATCCTCATTCTCCTCCTATTACTTCATAAACACATTATACATGAAATACTGTTTTACAAGACAAAAACCGAGTAACAATTACCCGGATTTCCGTCCTATTTTACTAGCCTGCAACAATCACTGTTCCTGCCCCACGTTCTAGCATGGCGCCAATATTTTCAAGCGATGTGATTATTGCTTTGGCATGTGGTCTTTCTTTGACAAAAGCTGTCGCTGCTTCGATTTTGGGCAACATACTTCCTGCTGCAAACTGTTTCTCATCAATATATTTTTCCAATTCTGAAACGGTCACTTGTTCAAGTTTCTTTTGATTTGGCTGATTATAATTAATATAAACATTTTCCACCCCTGTTAAAATAACCAACAAATCTGCATCAATTAGTTCTGCAAGTTTTTCAGAAGCAAAATCTTTATCGATTACGGTTTCTACACCAGATAAATCAAGGCCATTTTCAACGACCGAAACCCCACCTCCACCAGCAGAAATAGTCACAACGCCACTATCAACCAATTGTTTAATAATCTGATGTTCTTTAATACTAAGTGGGCGAGGAGATGGGACAACTTTACGGTAACCTCGGCCAGCATCCTCAAGAAAGATTGCACCAGTTTCTGCCATTTCCTTTTCAGCCTCTTCTTTATTAAGGAAAGGCCCAATTGGTTTGGTTGGTTTTTCAAAAGCAGGATCATCTTTATCCACGACAACTTGTGTAATTAATGAAACTGCTACTTTATCTAGCCCGTGTTTTAAAAATGCTTTATCTAGCGCATTTTGCATCCAGTAGCCAATACTCCCTTGCGTCATCGCGACACACGTATCAAGCGGCATTGCTGGATTCTTTTCAGAAGCTCCCGCATGTTGTTGTAGCATCAAGTTGCCTACTTGCGGTCCATTTCCATGCGAAATAATTAAATCATCCCCGTTTTCGATAAATTGCACCAAATATTCGGCTGTTTCTTCAAGAGCACTTCGTTGCGCTTCAGCACTGGCATCACTCGATAAAATTGCATTTCCACCAAGTGCCACGACTATTTTTTGATTCATGATGTTCACTCCTTATCCTCTTGGCACCTGTTGAGTAATACAGTGAATATTTCCGCCGCCAAGTAAAATTTCTCTTGCTTTTACACCAACCACTTCACAGTTTGGATAAAGTTGTTGTAATTTTTCGCGAGCAAGTTCATCATTTGGATCCCCAAATAGCGGAAAAATCACTCCACCATTGGCTGTGTAGTAATTAATATAACTTGCTGCGAGTCGGTCGCCTTCTTCCCGTGGCAATGTTCCTTCTACAGCATCCACACCTTTACTTTCTTCATCGGTAATTAAAATTGGCTTTGGTACATTTATTTTATGCACTTCTAATTTACGACCTTTTGCATCGGTTTCATTCGATAAAATATCAAAGCATTCTTTGGAAATTTCATACTGCGGATCAGTTTCATCATCTGTCCACGCAAGCGCTACTACACCTGGGCGTACATAATTGAAAATATTATCTACATGACCATTCGTTTCATCTAAATAAATCCCTCGTTTTAACCAAATAATTTTTTCTAAATTTAAGTACTCTTTTAAAACCATTTCGATTTGCTGTTTTGAAAGTTGTGGATTGCGACCTTCCGATAATAAGCATTCTTCTGTCGTTACAAGCGTGCCTTCACCGTCGACATGAATGGAACCTCCCTCTAACACAAAATCAGCTAAGCGATAACGATCTTTTCGCTCTAATTCGCATATTTTTTGAGCGACTTGATCATCTTTATCCCACGGGAAGTACAAACCATCGACCAATCCCCCCCAAGAGTTAAATGACCAATCCACTCCACGTACGTCACCAGAATCATTAACAACAAAAGTTGGCCCAGAATCGCGCACCCAAGCATCGTCGTTATCCATTTCCACTACGCGAATTTCATCAGACAACATATATCTCGCATTTACATATTGACTAGAACTTGCAACAACAGTAACTGGTTCAAAATGAGAAATCGCTGTTGCCACATCAACAAAAGCTTTTTGCGCAGGTTTGGCCCCTAAGCGCCAATTATCTGGTCGTTCTGGCCAAATAATATAGCAACCAGCGTGTTTTTCAAATTCCCCAGGCATTCTAAATCCATCTTTTTTAGAAGAACTATCAATCGTTCTCATTTTTTATCTCTCCTTTGTCTTTTCTTTTACCAGCAAGCCAAATACATATTTCACCAACAATCACCGCTACAATGGTTCCAATTAAGATTGGGATTTTTTCATTTAATTCTGCACTTGAACCATTTAATGGTACTGCAGAGAAAATCAAAGTAATGATGAGTAAAATCATTGGTACGAAAGTCATTAAGTAAAGCAAGATTTTGCCACCTGGCACTTTAAATGGACGTTCTCGGTCCGGATCCAACTTACGTAATTTCAAAAATGCTGGAAACATTAGGATATATGAACCTAGTAAAGCAACTACATTTAATGCAAAGAATGCCCAGAAAATATTTTCATTTGGAATAAGTGGTGCCGCAACGATTAATACAGAAGCTACAATCCCATTTAATATACTAGTACCCGTTGGCATATCATTTTTCGGATTTGTTTTTCCAAAAACAGCTGGTAAATCTTTGTTTTTCGCTGCATACATTGCTACATAATTCACGCCTAGTGCCCAAGACACTAAATTTGCTACTAATGTATACATAAACATAATCCCAATAATAATAACAAATGGGTTAACTCCGCCAATCAGCATAATAAAGCTATCAATAAGGCCGCCTGACGTTGAAAGTTCAGAAGTCGGAATTGCTGCCCCCATTCCGAAAGCTGCTAGTAAATAGAAGAATGCGATCAAAATCCCACCATAAATAATTGCTTGAGGAATTTGTTTTTTAGGATTTTCCATGTCACTCGCAAGCGTTGTTACCACTTCAAAACCTAAGAAATTGAATAAAATGACTGAAATAAATGATAAACTCTCTAAATCAAAAGTTGGAAGTAATGCTTTTCCAGAAAAGTCATTCGCCAATCCCTTCGTAATCGCAAAATAAATCCCAAGTACACCAAGGCAAAGCATAATTGCGACTTTACAGAAAGCCGCGATATTAAGAATCCATTTACTATCGCTCACTGGATAACAACTAACAATAACAACAATCCACACAAAAATGAGCTGAATCAAAATCGAAACCGGCGTCCCAAATGAAACCGGGAAAATTTGCGTAATAACTTCTACAAACAATACCGCTAAACTCGCCATCCAAATCGGATAATTAATCCAGTATAACCAAGCGACACGTGCACCCCATTTTCGGCCAAATGCCCGTTTTACCCAATCATAAATTCCGCCTTCATCATCATAGGTTGTCCCAAGTTCTGCCGAAACAAGTCCATATGGTAAGAAAAATAAAATAAGTAACGCAATCCACCAGAAAAATTGAGATGATCCTATCGCCGCTGCTGGCGCGGCAGATTCCACAACCAAAACGACACATACAGCCATAAGAACCGCATCAAATAATCTGAATTTCTTCTTTTTTTCCAAAATGCCCACTCCTCTTTTTAAGTGGGGGGAAGAAAACGGCCAGCGCTCTCTTCTCCTCCTTATTTTGGTATCTTATAAGCCAGCGCCATTTCTAAGTAATAACTCTAGTTCAGCATCATATTTTTCCGCAACTGCAAAACCCGCTTCTTTCACATACGGATTCATAAAGTATACAAGCAGTGCTCTCATCGCTGTTAAACGATTTTCAGCTTCATCAATAACAACTGAGTATGGAGCATCAAGCACTTCGTCAGTAACCTCTTCCCCACGAGTTGCGGGTAAACAGTGCATAAACTTCACGTGTGGAGCCGCTTTACTGATCAATTCTTTATTCACTTGATATTTAGGATAGAAAGTTTTCATTCGCTCTTCTTCGGAAAGTTCCGCTTCGTATAGGCCATACCAAACATCTGTATAAATGAAATCTGCGTCTTTTAACGCAATGTCTACATCTTCTGTAATTAAATAGCTCCCGCCAGATACTTCGCAATTTTCTTCAGCAACTTTCAAATGTTCTTCACGTAATTGAAATCCTTTTGGTCCAAATTGAACGAAATCCATTCCAAGTTTTGTTGCCATAAACATTGTAGATGCACATACTTGAGTAGCATCTCCTACAAAGACAATTTTGCAGTCTTCAATCTTTTTTCCTTTTGGAAGGTGTTCAAACATAGTAATTGCATCACCTAATTCTTGTGTTGGATGGTTGTAATCACTCATCCCATTAATAACCGGAATAGCAGCTGTATTTGCAAGTTCTACTACTGTTTGATGACGTTCAACACGCGCCATCAATATATCTACTAATCTAGAAAGAACTTTGGCTGTATCGCCTACTGATTCATGTCCACCGAGCTGAATTTGTCCAGGAGCTAAATATTGCGCATGACCACCAAGCTGTGTCATTGCTGTTTCAAAAGATACACGAGTTCTTGTTGATGATTGTTCAAAAATCATACCAAGCGTCTTATGTTTTAAAAGTTGTGGGTAATGACCGTTTTTAATAGATTCTTTCATTTTGCGACCGATTTCTATCATAAATAGTATTTCTTCTTTAGAAAAATCTTTTGTGTCGATAAAATCTCTTTTTTTGTTCATTTCTATCACCTCAACCATTTATTTTCTAAACCTTTTCTGGGGCATACTCGAGTATTTCCTTGCCACATGCTCATCATAGTACAAAAGAGATTATTTTTGAATACGTTTTCTTTTTTTAAGAACAGACCGAATCACCCTGTAACTCGTTACATTCTGCGTAACATGTGACCCAAATACAAAAAGAAGACTGGAAAAACCCTCCTTATACGGGTTTTTCCAGTCTATTAGCCTCTCTTATGCATAGTCACCTGGTTTTGTTTTACTCTTCATCGCTACGCCAAAGTCCGTGTAGATACGTTCTGTTAATTTATTTCCCTTCAACTCCGCAATATGATGCGCTAAAATTTGGAAAGGAAGAATCATTAGGAACGGCGCTTGGTATTCGTCTAAATCTGCTGGTATCAATAGCGTTCGGTCATTTCCAGCTGTACCAAATTTAACTGTATACGTAAACGGTGTATATTTAGATTCATAATTGCGCAACGCTACTAATCGTTCGGTAACGGCGCTTTCTGTTTCTAAAAAGAAGATTCTATGCTGTGGATTTACTTCTAAATATGGCCCATGCATAAACGCTTCTAAATCAAGACCTTGTGATGGCACGCGGACAGTTTCTGAGAATTTTGTTTCAAATTCTTTGCACGTTCCAACAGTAGGACCATATCCAATTGCTGTAAACTTCGGTGCAGTAGCGAATTCCTCTTGCCATCTTTCATAAAATGCTTCTGTTTCGGCAATTGTTGCTGGGATTGCGTTGGTTGCTCGGCTAAATGCATTGATTTCATTATTGAACTTGGTTTCATCAATTTGTGCTGTTTTGTATGCAAAATGAAGTCCTGTCAGCATTAATGTTAGAACTGTTGCTGTAAAACCTTTTGTTACGTAGCCAACTCGTTCTTTTCCGGAGCCGATATCAAGCGTAATATCCGCAAATTCAGCAATTTCACTCGTTACATCACTAGTTAGGGCGACTACTGGAACGGAAGCTTCTTTTTTCACTCGTTCTAGCGCAGAAATAGTCGATGTGCTTTGACCGCTTTGCGAAATTCCGATGACTAGATCTAGGTGGTTTGATAGTTTTTCGTAATATAGATGGTTGAAAGGTTCTTCAACAGTAATACGGACATCTGCGATATTTTCAATGTAATATTTGGCGCTTTGAGCTGCATTTAAGCTTGATCCAGTTGCTAAAATTAACCATTCTTTTGCGCCATTTTTTACGAGTGATTCTAATTTTTCTGCATTTGTTTGGAAATTGGCTAAAATCGCTCGACACATTTCCTCTTCTTCATTAATATAAGTCATCATTGTTGGTTTCATTTTAAACTTCTCCATTCGTTACTGCTTCTACTTTCCCAGCAGCTTTTTGTTCTAACACGTACGCGCGGTTTGCTACAAGTACAAATGGTAGGTAAATCAGCGTTCCAACGATAATAATTGCGATTTGAAGGATGGAAGCGCGAATGTCTCCGCCTGTCGCAAGGTAACCTGAAAGCACTGGTGGAGTCACCCAAGGAATCAAAATATAAGTCTGGCTAATCCAGCCCCACGAAGTTGCGAAGTACGCCATTGCAGTCGAAGCTAGCGGCGCAATAACCAATGGGATACCATAAATCGGGTTAAATACAACTGGCAGACCGAACATTAGTGGTTCGCTGACATTGAAAATACTCGGAATCAAACCAAATTTTGTTACCATGCGGTGATCCGGTCGTTTAGAAGCAATAAAGATTGCGATAACTAAACAGATGATTGTTCCACCGCCACCCATGTATACAAAAGCATCTAAAAATGGTTGTGTAACGATGTTTGGTAAAGCAGTCCCTGCATTCACTGCATCAATGTTTTGTTGTAAAGAAGTTAAAAGAACTGGTCCGGAAATCGCACCTAATACGAACGCGCCATGAATACCGAAGACCCATAAGAATCCCGCTAAGAATACATAAAGTAGAATTCCTGGTAACGTTTGGAACCCACCAACTAATGGAATTTGTAGTACTTTTACGATAATTTCTGGGATACTCATTGATACGAAACTGACTACAAGTACTTCAATAATTGCTAAAATACTTAGAACTAAGAATGATGGAATTAAAATGTTAAATGATTTTGCAATTGCCGGAGGAACACTTTCTGGCATAGAAATCTTTAATTTTTTACTTTTCGAGAATTTTGCAAGCATTGTAATACTAACTAAAGCAGCGATAATCGCAAGGAACATACCTGTTGAACTTGTCATTTCTTGAGTTAAAACGCCGCCCGCTTCAAAAGCTTTTCCATCAACAGACATTAAATGAGAAGATGCCGGTATTAAAACAACATAAGCAGCTACAGCGATAACCCCTTCCGTACGACCTTCCATTCCATATGATTTAGCTAAAAAGTTACCAATTAAGAATGCTGCTAAAATCGCCATAATACCAAGTGTTGCATTATAGACTTGAATACCTACACCCAAATAATTTTCTACATTTGGAATAAATTTAAGCAGACCGTTTTCTGGTTGAAGCAACACATTATTTACAAGTAAGAAAAATGCTGCAATAATCGTAATCGGAATCATCGCTGCAAAGCCATCACGAATTGCCATGATATGCTTTTGCGATGAAATTTTTTGGGCAAAAATTGATAATCCTTCAATAAATCGGCTAGATAAACTTCTCTCTGAACTCATTTTTTTGTCCTCCTATGACTTTCCTGTTATTTTGTTTAAATCTGCTACAATTGACATCCATTTGCCGGCATTACCGACCCAAACTTCCTTATAAGTTGCATTATTAAACTCCGGCCAGTATGGTTCATCTTCATTTCTAAAGGTTTCCATTCCGACTGGTATTTCTCCTGTGATTTCGCCATTTAGTACACTGTATTGCTGTGCGTAGCGATAACCTTCACCGTGCATCATTGATTGTCCAAATGGGTTCATTCCAATTACCCACTGCAATTGACCTTCCGCAATATCTAAAAGCGCCTTATCTTTCAAAATTTTCCCAGCAATTGATGCGGCTTTTCCTGCCGAAAGTAAAATAGCGTTATTTCCTCTAAACGAGAACCAAATTGGGAATTTCCGCAAAGCTACCTCGTCGTTTATTTTGATACCTTGCTCGAATTGTAATTGGTATTCTTCTATCGCTCGTTCATCAATGAGTAAATGTTGTAAGTGGAAACTTGCTTCGTCTAAATACTCATCTTTTTTGTAAAGTCCTGCTGGAATGAGCGGGTATGGTTTAGTGAAACGTGTTACTTTTTTCAAATAATCGCCGTACATTTCGACCGCTTGTAGCCAAGTTTGTTTTTCAGCGTGACTCGGTTGCGTTTCAAGCGCCGCCTCTAGCGCCAGTAAATAAAGATGTTCGCGTGCTTGATGATTAAAATGTTGAATGACCTTGTGTGATTTATCGCGGTAGAAAAATCCTTTGTAAAGTTCGCTAGTTTCGCTGTCTCTAATTCCAGCTTTTTCTTGCGCTTCTAGCATCAAATCTAACCATTCGGCCGCTTTTTCTGCATATATTTCTTTGTTTGTTAGTTGATAAACCATCGAAGCCGCCCAAGAAGCAGTCGCATAATATAGACTTTCTGAGGTTTGATACGTATGCTCCCAGAAAATCGGCTTTTGACTTGTTCCGTGTTTTTCCAGTTCCTTTATCGCAAAAAGCAAATCCTCTTCCGCGATTCTCAGCAAATGATTCTGCATAGTAGCATTATCCGCAATTTGGCTGCCAATATACGCTTCAATCCCGGCACAATAAAAGTTCTCATAAGCTTGGTTATGAACGCGCGCAATTGCATCATCCATCCCACCAACAAGCCCATCCGTCCATCTCGTCATACCTGCGCTAGTCGCCCTAAAACCATCTCCGAAGCGCGTTTTCAAAATGAAATCTAGTCCCCACTCGCCTTCTTCTAAAAGGCGCATCCGCAACGTTTCCTCTTTTTCAGGTAAACTCGCAGCCATTTCATATAAAGCCATCGTTACTTCTGCTGTTTGAATAAGCTGCTGCGAAACATCGCCCGCATCATGCCATCCACCATTAAATGACAACTGTTTCCCATCATGTTCAGCGATAATATCTGCGTGACAAGTCGTATGTTTCCCAAAAACCGGGCAACCGCAACGTTCGCAGAAAATAAAGTTAAGCGATTTCCAGATAGAAGATTCCCAGATCACTTCGGAAGTCCCAATTTGGAAAATTTCCGTTTGCATATCCGCAAATTTTAAATAGTATTCACCCACAGTTTGTAAATCAGAAAAATCAAGAATAATGAAATTGCCAGTTTCTGTTGCATTTTGGTAACTTTTTCCAGTGAAAACAACTTTGTCTGTTTCTTTGTCGTGAATTGTAAATGTAGTCGCAGCATGCTTGTTCGCACAAAACGCCACTTTTGGCATGTCTTTGGAGTAACCATTATGAGAATAGATTAGCGTGTTATCTTGCGGAAGCCAGCCCTTGGAAATCTCCGGCTCACTGATTTGTTCTAATTTAATTTCATTAATAAATAATTCCATCGTTCCAGCAGTCAGTCGCTCTGGGCCATTCAAGTAATAGCTAAAACTCATTTCAGTCATTCGGTCGCGCGGTAAACCTTCAATTTCAAAAATGACATCATTCCATTCATGGTTGATTAAATTCACACCATGAACACCTTCTCGCCCATATATATCAGGCACTTTCACGGTTCCGTCGTTTTTAAAACTAATCATTAAATAGGGGTTTGTCACTCCAGGAAAATCAGGGAAAACTTGGATTCGCACACGATTAAAGCCGCTCCAGTCCTCATTTCCAATCGACGCCGATATGGTAACGTTACCAAAATTAGTATAATCACCGTCATCCGGAGCACCAGCGGGCCAATGTGGCATAACCACAGGCGAAGAAAGCTTAATTTCATCTTGGCCAGAAATAGTAAAATCTCCTGCTCCTTGATGTGTAAACTCTAAAGAAACATGCTGTTTAGAGCTAAATAATGTTCTACTTGATAAAACTTGTTTCTTTTTCGCTAAAGTTTCTAATGCGTGCTCGGTTTCAATAGGGAGTGGTCGATGAATAATACCAGTTTGCGCAATTTGTCGTTTCATACTTGGCTTCATTCTTTTCCTCCTTCATTTCCTAGTCTCATTCCAATAACGGCTGCACCAATTAAGCCAACTTTATCCTTCTCAAGCTTAGAGCGGACAACGCCTTTTGTAACAAAACGAATTGTATTGCTTTGAAGATTATCTTGTATCTTTTGGAAAAAATGCTCATTTCTCGTCACGCCTCCGCCAAGAATTAAGCATTCAGGATCGGTTGTACGAACTAAATTCATAATCAAATTTGCTAGCTGAAGCGTTGCATTATCAATAATTTTCTCTGCAAGCTCATCTTTTTGCTCCGCTGCATGAAGAACCATTTTTCCAGTTAGTTCTGTTTGAGTTTCAGCAAGTATGGATGTCGGATAGCTATTCAAATGTCTCAGCGCCTCTTCTTTAATCCCAAGACCGGAAGCAAGTCGTTCCACACAACCACGTCTACCGCAACCACAGAGTACATCGCTATGAATATCCACTACTGCATGACCGACTTCACCAGCGTTAAAGTGCCCGCCTTGTGTAATTCGTCCATCCACCACAAACCCAGCAGCAAGACCAGTTCCAACATTTAAATAAATAAAATCGTTTGTTTCCCGTCCCCAACCAAATTGCTTTTCGGCCATTGTTGCACAAACAACATCATTACCCAGACTTACAGGTAATCCTGTTTTTGCTTCTAAAATATCTGCAAGCGGGGTTGGATTGCTTTTTCCAGGTTCAATCTCTAACCAAACACCTGACTTGTGATCCACACGACCAACTAGCCCCACACCAATACCCGTTTGTTTTGGTGCTATAAAACCAATATTTTGTGTGTAATCATCTAATACCTTCAACAATGTTTCGGTAGCTTTGGTCTGATTTTCCGTATTACTTGGATAACTCTTTGAATTTAGCACCTCACCATCTTTCGTTACTTCGCCAATTAAAATTTTAGTGCCACCTAGATCAATTCCGATGACAGATTCTTGTATGTCCAACTATTCCACCTCGTTTTTGGTAACGTTACCAAATTAAAACATTTGTTGATAGCGCTTTCTAACATAGAATAACCGGATATTTTTAATATGTCAACCCTTTTTATCATATTTTTGATAACGTTACCAAAATTTACTTGTTATTTACCCATAAATACGCTACACTTAAAATAGTTAAAAATGCTTACGAGGTGAACATTTCGAATGAAAAAAATAACTATACAAGAAATAGCTAAACTTAGTGGTGTCTCCGTTTCAACTGTTTCGCGGGTTCTTAATAACAGTCCTTCTGTTTCAGCTGCGAAACGCAAAAAAATCCAAGCAATCATTGATGAACATAATTACACACCTAGCGTGTTTGCTCGTGGGATGGTCAATAAGCAGACGAAGAATATAGGCGTTATTTTACCAGATATTTCTAATCCCTATTTCATTTCACTTATAACGCAAATTCAAAAATTCGCGCTAGATTATATGTTTTCGACGATTTTGTTCAATACAATGCTTGCGGAGCCAGATAATAAGAATAATCAACATCCCCTAACGGAAGAAGATTACTTGAAAATCATTTTAGAAAAGCAAGTGGATGGTTTACTTATTTTAGGTGGAGAAATCGATAAAGAAATCGTTCCAAAAGAGTATATAACTGCTCTAAATCAATTAAATAATGCAATTCCAGTAGTTGTTATCGGGTCAAAAATCCCTGAGCTCAACTGTTTATTTATTGAACGTAATTTAAAAAAAGGTGTAACAACCTTAGTTAGTCATCTAACTGCACTTGGGCATAAAAATATTGGTTTTATTGGCGGAGAAGCTGGTGTAAAAATTACCACCTACCGACTAGAATCTTTTAAAGAAGCAATGACTAGCTATCAACATCCGGTAAATGACGACTGGGTAGTTCTATCTGATTATTATACGGCTGATGGTTACGCGGCGATGACTCACCTTTTAGAAAATAGCACTACTTTGCCGACAGCGCTTGTAGCTATAAATGATAATGTCGCTATCGGGGCAATTCGGGCGATTAACGATGCCAAACTCTCTTGCCCTGAAGACATCGCTATTGTCAGCTGTGATCAATTTATGAATGGCGATTACCAAACTCCGCGTTTAACTTCCATGGATCAACACAATGAATATCTTGGTAAAATGGCTATTTTACAACTAATTAGCGCCATTAACGGTCAAGTCGAGCCAATGATTATCAACCATAATCCAGAACTAATTATCCGCGAATCTTGCGGCTCTAAGCTATAACGAAAGGAAGGTCCACTTGGAAAAATACTTAATTTGTTCTGATTTAGATGGAACATTACTGCTAAAAAATCAAACTATCTCACCAAAAACACTAAATTTATTGCAACAACTAATAGAAGAAGGTCACCATTTTGCCGTTTCCACTGGTCGAATGTACAATTCCGCAACAGACTTCGCCAAACTTGTTCATCCAAAAGCAGATGTCATTGCCTCAAACGGCGGTGTGGTCGCAGTATCCGGCGAAATCATTCAACAAGAAAAAATGAAACAATCTGCGTTACTCGAGACATTTTTATTATGCCAAAATCATGATTTACCAGTGTTTTTCTTTTCAACAGATACAGTTTTCTACACTAAAAATCCACCATATTATTTTACGGATGAAGAAGATAAAGGCCGAGTAAACGCCACAAAACTCGTAGCGATTAAATCAAGAGAAATTTTCCTTGAGCATGCGGACCAGTTCATTAATGGTATCGTAATCGAGGAAGAAGATTTCGACAAACTCGCAGTCCTTCGCAGTGATCTAGAAAAACTCTCCGATGTTTCTATCCTTTCTTCCCATGCCAATAATATTGAAATCTTACCAAAAGATATGGATAAAAAATATGCCGTGAAAAATCTCGCGGCACATTTAAATATCAAGCCAGAAAATGTGATTACTTTTGGTGATGGTGAAAATGATATTGGGATGCTTGAAGTAGCTGGTGCAGGGGTTGCGATGGAAAATGCGAGTGAACTAGTGAAAAAAAGTGCTGATTTTGTTACTACTGCAAATGATGCCGATGGAATTTACTACTTTTTGAAAAAACATCTTAATCGTTAATAAAAAAGCTGCCCACGTGGACAGCTTTTTTTCATTTATTCTTCTACTGAAGCAGCTTCTTCATAGTTAATTAGTGCAATTAGTCCGCCAACAGCAAGTAATACGATTGGTAGTAAGAACATAATCGAAATCGACATTGTACAGCCAATTGCAGCTGCAACCATCATCGCCCCACCAAGACGCGGCTTATGCGAAACAATAAACGATCCTGCAAGCCCCACTCCTGAAAGTACAAGTGAACCAATCGTTAACATATAGAAGAAAAATGACTCCTCTTCTAATGCCTGTGAAATATCAGGAATAACTAGAACCATCAAACTAAATCCAATACCCAGTGCCGCCCCTAAAAAGCCAAGTAATCCTTCAACTTTCATGATAAAAACTCCTTTTTTATACGCATTTTCTTTCATGTTATCATTTTAACAAAAAATTGAATAGTTATCAGCTTGAAAGATTAAAAAAAGACCGACAATCAAGTCGGTCCAAAAAAGGGAGTTTAGGATTTTAAGGAAGTTTACAATTAGCAAAAAGGGAGTAAAACTAATTGTATTCCTTGCTTACAGGTTCTATATTAAAGGTTAATTATGAACATTTCGCAATAAAATTATTAAAAATTTGTTAATGTTTCACGTGAAACATTAACTTTTGCACCAATTAAGCATGGTTTTGCATCTACACTATGCCCTATTTCGCTTGTTCGGAAAATCGGCAACTTATACTTCCGACCAATTTGTTGATATAAGCGACCAATTCTTTCATATTCACCGTTTTCCTCCGCTTCGGAATGTTGTCCCACAATAACGCCTAAACATTTAGAAAACGCTCCTAATTGCTCTAATTGAGCCACATATGAGGCAAGCTTCGCCTCTTTCCCACCGAGACTTTCTAACAAAATTATTTTATTAGTGAAATCAGGCATAAAATTTGTTCCTGCTAACTTTAAAAAGCAACGAATGTTTCCTCCAATAACTTCGCCACCACGCCACACAAACTCATTAAGCTGCTCTCCGCTAATTAATACACGATTTTCAAAAAATGTTTTTCTAAAATGACTCTGCTGCAACTCACTATCTTTACCGACTAAATGAAGTAATTGATAATTATAACCCATTTGTTCTGTTTTCGTATAAATAGCATTCAAAATCACCGTTAGATCACTATAGCCAACAAACGGTTTTTGCGCATTTCGGATAATATCAAAATCAAGATAAGGCAATACTTGATTGGCTGCATCTCCACCAGAAATATCAAAAATCATTTGCACATCTGAACGCTGGTATAATTTCATCAGTTCTATCGCACGAGCTTGCGGAGTACCACTAAATGGCGATTCAGCTTTTTGAAAAATAGTTTCAGCAAAAACTACTTGCAAGCTAAATTCTGTTTTTAGCACTTGCTCAAGCAGTGCAATTCTGTTCTCATCTTCTTTTTTCCGACCATCAGAACAACAAATAATTCCCACTGTATCGCCTTTTACTAGCATAGGTGCTTCACCGTCCGTTTTTTTCTCAGTATAACATAAAAACAGCTTGAGCAAGTTACTGCCCAAGCTGTTTATTTAAATGTCTTAAATTACTAATGTGATTAAACGTTCTTCTAGTTTTGCTTCTTTTGCATCTGTAATCATTACGTCTAAATATTGATTGGAGTTTGTTACTACTACTGGAGTTGTAACGTCATATCCAGCTGCTTTAATGCCTTCAATATCAAATTCAGTTAGTAATTGACCTTTTTCGATTACGTCGCCTTGCTTAACGTGTGCTGTGAAGAATTTACCTTCAAGTTGAACAGTGTCCATACCGATATGGATTAAAACTTCTGCACCATCTTTTGTTGTAATACCGATTGCATGACCAGTTGGGAAGATAGTTGTTACTGTTCCGGCTGCTGGAGCTACAACGCGTCCGACAGTAGGGATAATTGCAACACCTTTTCCAAGTGCACCGGATGAAAATGCTTCGTCTTTTACATCTGCTAAAGTTACGATTTCGCCAACTACTGGAGCTGGAATTGTTTCACGTTCGATTAAAGTTTCGCCTTCTACTGTGTTAGATTGTTCTACCACTACATCAGCTGGATCTTTGAAACCTACTACATAAGTTAAGATGAAACCAAGGATGAAGCTGATAACGATTGCGATAACTACCCACCAGAATTCGCCTGAAATACCGCTACCTGGTTTGAAGAAGTTAGGAAGACCGAAGATTCCAAGTCCACCCATGATATATGTTTGAGATCCTGCAAAACCAATGATTCCGCCACCAATACCACCAGCGATACAGCTCATGATAAATGGTTTTTTCAGAGGTAAAGTAACACCGTAAATCGCTGGTTCAGTTACACCAAAGATACCGGAAATAAATGCTGGGATACTAAGAGATTTGATTTTTTTGTTTCTAGATTTAAAGAATACTGCCAATACTGCACCGATTTGAGCAAAAGATGCACCAAATGTCATTGCTAAAATTGGATCATGTCCAAGAACAGTTAAGTTGTTGATTGCCACTGGTACAAGACCCCAGTGAAGTCCAAAGATAACAAATACTTGCCAGAAACCACCTAAAATTAGACCTGCGATAATTGGACTTAAGTTATAAACCCAAATTGTTCCTGCTCCTAATAATTGACCAGCCCATGTAGCAATTGGGCCAATTACGATGAAAGTGATTGGAACTACGATTAATAATGTACAGAATGGAACTACGAAAGTTTTAATTACATCTGGAATGATTTTCTTGAAGCCTTTTTCTACTTTGGAACCAAAATATGTTGCTACGATAATCGGAATAACAGAAGATGCATAAGACATCAAGATAACTGGAATTCCTAAAAATGTTACGTGAATTGGAGATTCAAAAATTGTTCCTGCGAAAAGTGTATAAAGTGGGTCACCTGCTGTAATACCTGCAAGTGTTGGATAAACTAAGGCACCACCTATAGCCATCCCGATAAATATGTTTCCGCCGAATTTTTTCATTGCTGTGTAACCTAGGAAGATTGGGAAGAAGTAGAATAAACAATCCCCAATTGCATAAAGTAATTGGTACGTACCTGAAGTAACTGTAATCCAACCAAATGCTACAAACATTGCCGTGAAACCTTTAATCATACCTGTTGCGGCTAATACACCTAGAACTGGTGTAAATACGCCAGAAATCATATCGATGAAGCGGTTGAAGATATTACCTGTTGCTGGTGCACTACTTCCTTCGTCACCTTCAGCTGAAATCCCGCCAACTTCTAATACTGCTTTAAATACGTCTGGTACGTGGTTACCGATAACTACTTGGTATTGACCACCACTTTTAATGACAGAGATTACGCCATCAAGTTTTTCAATTTCTTTCGTGTTCGCAATATTCTCATCTTTCAGTTTAAACCGAAGTCTGGTAATACAATGGAAAACACTGTTGATATTTTCTTTACCGCCGACATTTTTCAAGATGTCTTTTGCTAATTGTTCATATTTCATTTTGACGACTTCCTTCCTCTTTTTGGTTTTTTGGGCAAAAAGAAAAACCTAAGCTCATTCGAGGACTCCACGCATACACGTGTCCTACAAATCAGCTTAGGTTTTGCCCAATGAATTGGTAACAATCCTTTGTGATGAGATAAATATATCATATAAAGAAAACGGTTGCAAGCATTTTTTTAAAATAAATTTATTTGGGGAGTTTTAGCGCTCCCCAAACAAGTCAGTGCCATGTATTTCAGCTGCTCCAGTTTCTTTTATAATCCATTCTAAATTGTGCGATTTAATTCCTCCACCTGGTAAAATAATGATTCGACCCGCTGCGTAATCAATATATTTTCGCCATTGAACAAAAGTTTCTTCGGGAAGTTTAGCGCCGTCGCCACCATGCGTGAGAATTCTTGTAACGCCTTGCTCAACTAACCAGTCTATTGCCGGTAATTTTTCTGTTTCTACTAACTCATCAAACGCCATATGAAAAGTCACTTCCAGACCTGCTGCAGCTTTCAATAATTCATTTATGGCTGGTTTATCTAGCAATCCAGAATCCGTAATACAGCCAAAAACCACGCCATCAACCGCTATTTTCTTGTACATCAAAATGTCATCAATCATAACCGAAATTTCTTCTTTTGTATAAACAAAATTGCCTTTTCGGGGACGCACCATTGCCATTACACTTACATTTTGTTCATGACAAATTTTCACAACATGTTTCGCAACCCCATAACTAACAGAAGTTCCGCCCTCCGCTAGATTATCACAAAGTTCCACTCGATTAGCTCCAGCTTCAATAACGTTCACCAAATTAGTAGTATTTTCAATACAGACTTCTTTTAAAATCATCATTTTGCCTCCAAAAAAGCGCGAAAATAACGTTCATTTTCGCGCCCATTTTTATTATAAGTGGAAAATACGATCAGCGAATTTGTCTTCAATCGCAAAATTGTATTCGTAGCCACCATCAATATTTGCACTACGATAAACTGGTGGTGTATAGCCTTTTTCAAGCATAAGTTCTACTGCTTCATAGATTGTTTGTTGGAGAAGCAGAACGGCTGAGAATGAAGAGGTTCCACAAACTTTTCCTTCTAATCCCTCTAATTCAAGTGCCGCATCCCCTTGGACTGAACGATTATCTAAAATAACATCCGCAAACTCGTACAACAATTTTCCAGAAGAGTGTCTCGAAGCTGCTGTTTGCGAGGCATCGAGTGCTGTTACAACAATTAATTTACAGCCCTGTGATTTAATCCATTCTGCAAGCTCAATTCCCATTGGATTACGACCTGAATTAGATATAAGGAAGAATATATCATTCGGTTTAGCTTGTAATCTATGAGTAAGCAAGGAACCAACGCCCTCAATAGATTCATAATAACCGCCAGCAGGGTCCATAATAACTTTCGAGGGAATAAGTCCTCCTGCTCTCCCACATACTTCAATAGCTGCCGCATATGAGTGCCCACTACCAAATGCTTGAATAATTCCGTCGTTCATAATGCTGTCTGCCACCAGTTTTGCTGCTTGATGAATACTTTCCGCCTGTGTTTTTTCTAGTTCCTCCGTTAATTCACGCGCTTTGTCAAAAAATGTTAAACCCATTTTGTCTATTCCTCCAATTTTTATATTTTAACCTAGAATTTTTAGGTTGAATAAAATAATCGCAATAACCATTACTAATAAAATAGCCTTCGTAGATGTCATTTTTTTGTGGCCTAAAAGTGCATAGATTAGTGCCACAAGTAAGACTGGAACGAGTGATGGCATGATTTGATCTAGCATGTCTTGCATTTTGAGCTCTACTTTTCCTGATTTATAAACGAATGGGACAGTTGCTTTAATTACGGTTGGTATTAATGCCCCGACGACCGTGACCCCGAGCAAAATAGCTGCATCGGTTAACGCGTTAAGTCTATCCGCGAATTCCGTCACTAGTTTCGCACCTTGCTTATATCCTAGAGGAAGTAAAGTAAATCTAGCTCCCACAACCAAAATATTTACTAATACCCAGATAACTACACCTGTCACATTACCTTGAAGTCCCATATATGCGGCAATTGATCCAAAAATCGTCGGTAAAATAACCCCGAAAATCGTATCACCAACACCAGCAAACGGTCCCATTAATCCAGTCTTCAAACCAGTTACGACTTCTTTTGATGCTTTCTTTTCTCGCTCTTCAATCGCCATATCCATTCCTAAAATCAAACCACCGACCATAGGATTTGTATTAAAGAATTGGTTATGCATATTCATCATATCTTTTAAATCATCATCAGTTTTATAAAGCTTCCGAAGCGTTGGCAAAATACTATAAAGATAACCAGTCGACATCATTCGCTCATAGTTCCAACAGATTTGGCTAGCAAACAACCAACGAAAGTTTGCTGCTATTAAATCGCGTCTCTTGAGGACTTTCTCAAAATCCTGCTCAGTCTTCGTATTCGCCATCTTCATTCTCCTCCCCAACTAGCGCTGCACCATTTGCTCCTGCAGCTACTGGATTTTTGAAATTTTGTTTGAAGTAGATGATTGCTAATGCTACACCAATTAGCGCTACGCCTAGCATTGGTACTTTTAGATAAGCTGCTGCTACAAATCCGATAATTAAATAAGCGACGAATTTGTTTGTTGGCAAGTAACGAAGGAGAATCGCAATACCAACTACTGGAAGAATTCCACCAGCTACACGTAGTCCACCCATTAGCCATTCTGGAATTTCGTTAAGAATAAAATCAACCACGCTTTGTCCGAAAGTCAACATGATAAATACTGGAACCGCGCGCGATAAAGCCCATGGTAATGCGCCGTACCAAATATTCCTTTTAACTGCTGAGATGTTTCCTGAAGCGATGTTAGAATCAATGCGGTGCAAGAAAAACGTATTAGTAAATCTTGCTAAAATATCTAATTGAACCATTAAAAGTCCCACTGGAATTGCAAGGCCAATCGCAAATTCCGCATCCTGACCTGATAAAACGGCAAATACTGTTCCGACGATTGCTCCCGTTGTAAAGTCAGGAATCGACGCACCGCCGTATGTACCAACACCTAGAACCATCAGCTGTAACGTTGCCCCAATTGCAAGTCCGAGCACCATATCACCCATAATGATTCCAGCAAGCGTTCCTGTTATTACAGGGAAATTAAGTCCTATTACTAAAGTTAAAGCATCAAGAATGGTACAAGCTGCAAGTATAACTAACAATATAATCTGCCAAATTGCTAAATCCATTGTAGTTCTCCCTTCTTATAACTTATTTTTTTAATAAATTTGCAAATTCAACTGCATCTTCACTCGGAACCATTTGAGCAGTGATTTTAATGCCTTTTTGAGCCAAATAATCAAAATCTTCCAAATTTTCATCTGTCACGCTAACTGATTTTTTTATTTGGCGACTCCCTGCTTTAGTCGACATATTTCCAACATTGATTTGGGGAAGTTCTACGCCCGCATCCACTAAACCGCGAAGAGCATGAGGTGATTTTACGATTAAGAAAACTTGCTGCCCTGCGTATTTATCATTATTGATATTATTTGCTGCACCTTTTACTGTCAGAATACTTAGTTTGACACCAGCCGGTACTGCGGTTTTTAAGGCAACTTTTTCCATTTCATTTTTTACAACTGCATCATCAACAATCATGATTCGCGTTGCTTTTATAGTATTGGTCCACATTGTTGCTACTTGTCCGTGAATTAGTCTTTCATCTACGCGTACGTGTTTAATTCCGTTGCTTCCCATCAGTCCTCTTCCTCCCCATCATCACTTACTATCGTATGACTCGCTTTTTGCTCTACAAATTGAATATTATCTTTTGCTCCAAGCATCGCCTCCTCTAAACTTTCTCCAAGGCTAAGTGGAATGATTAATCCTAGCGACAAACCTGATACAACTTTAACTTCTGGATGTTTTGTACTAAACATTTGAGCCGCATTACACGGAGTTCCACCAACAATATCCACAATGATAGCGGTTTCATTTGCAGGTGAATAAACTGCCATGTAGGCATCTAATACATCCGTCACCCCCATTTCTTCAGTAAAAGTAATTGCTGAAATATTAGTTGTTTGGCCAGTAATCATTTGGCAGCTATCTTTTACTTCCTGCGCATACAGACCATGTGCTGCGATAATATAATCCAAGTAATTAACTCCCTTCTATTGTTTTTTCTTTTCAATTTCAATAGAGTAAAAATTATGCCGTAAATAGCTTTCAATATATTCATAGGGTTGCCCCTCTGGCACATAAGTTATTCTTTCAATATGGTAAAGTGGCAATTCAGTATCAATTTCGAGTAATTTGAAATTATTTTTATCTTTTACTGGAAATTCGACTTCAATTCTCTCTTTCATCGCTTCGTGCAGAATATTAATGCCATAAAGCTCTTTAATCACTTCAGATAAAGAATTAAACTTTTCAAAATTTGTTAAATCGACATTGATCAAATTGGATTTTGCCATATAGTTGTTTTGAACAGTCCAAGGTAAATCATCAATAAGGCGGATTCGTTGAAAATGAACAATCATATTTTCAGGTGGAATCTGCAATTTTTTAGCAATTCGCGCATCCTGAATTTCATTTATTGCAACTACTTTTGTATGTTCGTTAGTAATTTTTGTTTTGCGATTGAATCTTCCGTTCGGCACTGTCGTATATTCATTAAAAATAACTTCTTCGTTGATAATAGACTTACTTACGTATGTGCCTTTTCCTTGATAACGAGCTAAAATCCCAGCTCGTACTAATTCGTGTAAGGCGCGAACAACCGTAGTATTACTAACATTATACTTCTTTTTCAGTTCATCTTCTGAATAAATTTTTTCCCCTGGCTTAAAAGTTCCATCACTAATTAATCGCTTGATATCATTGATAATAATAGCGTATTTTGGTTCCGCCATAACAAGTTCCCCCTAAAGCATCCCGCGCGTTAACACGTTAAGTTTTAGGTTAATGGTACCATGATAATTTTTTGATTGCAAACTTGAATTAGCTTGCAATCACTGAACTTTTTAACAATAACCGGTTAACACGTTAAGTTCATTTTTATAGTATCACGGCCACTTCATTTATGCAAGCGTTTTCTTTTTATTTTTCCAAAATAGGGTATACATAAGTAATCTGTATCAAAGGGGGATATAATGGGGACTTTTTTTAGTAAATGGGGGAAGTGGATACTTGTCCTTGGATTAGTATTCAGTGTTTTTAGTGTTTCTACAGCTGGTCAGGCGGCGGCAAAAGAGACTGTGATTAACAAGCAAATGGTAACAACTGCAAGCCTTAATGTTCGTTCAACTAATTCGACTTCTGGGAAAGTTATTGGCTGGCTTAAGAACAATACAAAGTTCAAAGCGATTGCAAAAACATCGAACAACTGGTATCGCTTTAGCTTTAAAGGGAAAAACGGCTACGTATCTGGGAAATATGTAAAAGCCGCAACTGCAACTCCGACTCCAAAACCTCCAACGCCAAAAATTGTGCAAATGAACGTGCCATTAATCGTTCAGCGTCCACAATTACCAACAGGTTGCGAGATTACAAACATTGCGATGATGCTGCGCTATGCTGGAAAAAATGTTGATAAAGTAAAACTTGCCAAAGAAATGAAGCGTCATAAATCCAATCCAAATTATGGTTTTGTCGGGAATCCATTTTCTAAGAGCGGTTGGACGATTTATCCACCGGCTTTAGTTAATCAAGTTAAAAAATATACTGGGAGCGCGAAGAATATGACTGGAACAAATTTAGCTGGTATTAAAAATCAGTTGAATAAAAAACGTCCAGTTGTAGCTTGGGTGAGTAAATTCCACGGTTTTTCCGTTCACGCAATCACCATTACCGGTTATGATAAAAATAATTTTTACTACAACGACAGCTGGTCTGGTCAAAAAAATGCACGAATTTCGCAAAGTTACTTTAATACATGTTGGAGCAAACAAGCAAAACGCGCGATTTCGTATTAAAATAAAACCCCCACTTTCGATGATGAAAGTGGGGGTTTTTGATATATTAGTCGATATCTTTACCATTTGTTTCAATTACTTTTTTGTACCAGTCGAATGATTTTTTCTTCGAGCGGTTCAATGTTCCGTTGCCTTTGTTGTCGCGGTCAACATAGATGAAGCCGTAGCGTTTTTTCATTTCGCCAGAGCCAGCGCTGACAAGATCGATGCAGCCCCACGGTGTATAGCCAAGAAGTTCTACTCCGTCCTCGATTGCTTCGCCCATTTCGCGAACATGTTCACGCATGTAGTCGATTCTGTAATCGTCAGTGATTGAGCCGTCTTCTTCCACAGTATCCACTGCACCTAAGCCATTTTCAACGATGAAAAGTGGTTTTTGGTAACGGTCGTAAATTGTATTCATAGTAATACGTAGACCTAGTGGATCAATTTGCCAGCCCCATTCGCTTGCTTTTAGGTATGGGTTTTTTAGTGTTGCGAAAACGTTGCCTTCTGTTTCTTTGTTTTTCTCTGGATCTGCGCTTGTTAGACGAGAAGAATAGTAGCTGAATGCCACATAATCAACTGTGTGATCGCGTAATGCGTCTAAGTCGCCATCTTCCATTTTGATGTTGATGTTATGTTCTTTGAAGAAACGTTTAGTGTAGCTTGGGTAGTATCCGCGTGCTTGAACATCAATGAAGAAGTAGCCTTCACGGTCCGCCTCGATAGACTTCCAGACATCTTTTGGAGTACAAGTCATTGGATATGTGTTACCCGCTGCAAGCATACAACCGATTTGATTTTCAGGATTGATTTCATGACCAAGTTTAGTTGCAAGTGCTGATGCAACTAATTGATGATGAGCAGCTTGATATTTAACTTCCTCTGGATTATCCTCTTTAGTAACGTCTAAACCTCCACCAATGTATGGAAGATGAAGAATCATGTTAATTTCATTAAATGTCATCCAATATTTTACTTTATCTTTATAACGCGTGAAAATTGCTTCACAGAAATTCAAGTAAAAGTCGATGCATTTACGATTTTTCCAACCACCATATTTTTTGAAAACTTCTAGCGGAGTATCAAAATGGTTGATTGTAACAACTGGTTCGATACCATATTTGTGACATTCATCAAAAACTGCATCATAAAATGCTAAACCTTTTTCATTTGGTGTCGTTTCATCACCATTTGGGAAAATACGTGGCCAACTGATGGACATACGGAAACATTTGAATCCCATTTCAGCCATTAATTTAATGTCTTCTTTATAACGATGATAAAAATCAATTGATTCGTGACTTGGGTAAAAACCATAATCTGTAGCAAGCGCTTTCGATGGATTGAATAAAGCTTCCCAACGTCCGTCCTCTACTGTTGGAAGGATATCAACAAGTGAAAGTCCTTTACCGTCTTCAAGATAAGCTCCTTCACATTGGTTGGCAGCAACTGCTCCGCCCCATAAAAAGTCTTTAGGAAATTTTGATTCTGTCATTTTTGTATATCTCCTCTCACGAATATAATTTACTTTTCCACTATAGAATATGTAATGCATTACATAGCAAGCAATAATTTCAAATTTTTTAAATTCGTCTTCCATTTTATGATTTTAAAGTTCACAATTTAGCCATTAAAATCCATAAAAAAGCCTATTTTTGATAAAAACCTTTTTCTCCATACTGATAGAATTAGATAACTTTTTAATTTAGGAGGAGAAAAAATGAAATCAAGAAAAAAAGGGATTATCTTAGTACTGTCCGTTATTCTAATCTTTTCCATTGGTTTATTAGTGAACAACCTCATGACAAACAACAAAGATACCGCTAAGCCAAAAAAGAAAACCGTCGCTGCTGTTAAAAAGAAAAAAGAGACACCTCCAAAACCAAAAGAACCATTTAACATTGATTTTACAGGTGATATTATGTTTGATTGGGATTTACGCCCCGTTTTAGCAGAGAAGGGAATGGATTATCCTTTTAATAATGTTCGCGAGGAACTGAAATCGAGCGACTATACATTTGTTGATTTAGAAACAGCTATTACAACTCGAACAAAAAAAGTCCCCTACCAAGAATTTTGGATTAAAAGTGATCCTAGTTCTTTAACAGCTCTTAAAAATGCAGGGGTTGATATGGTTAATATTAGTAATAACCACATTTTAGACTATTACGAAGATGGATTACTCGACACAACGGCTGCTTTACGCGCCAATAACCTAGCCTATGTTGGCGCCGGTAAAAATGAAGATGAAGCCTATCAACTTAAAGTTGCTGACATCAAAGGTAATAAAGTTGGATTCATGTCGTTTTGCCACTTTTTCCCAAATACTGGTTGGATTGCCGATGAAGATACTCCTGGGGTTACTAATGGTTATGATATAAATTTAGTCGAAGAAAAAATTAAAGAAGAACGCGCAAAAAATAAAGATATTGATTATATGGTCGTCTATTTTCACTGGGGAGTTGAAAAGACGAATACACCTGTAGATTATCAAACCCAATACGTTAAAAAACTCGTGGATGATAATTTAGTGGATGCGATTGTTGCTAGCCATCCACACTGGCTCCAAGGTTTTGAAGTATACAAAGATGTTCCAATTGCTTATTCATTAGGTAATTTCTTATTCCCTGACTATGTTTCAGGTCATTCGGCAGAAACAGGTATTTATAAACTGAATTTTGATCAAGGTAAAGTAACTGCACATTTTGATCCTGGTATTATTTCAGGCAATCAAATTAATATGCTTGAAGGTTCTTCCAAGACAGCACAATTAAATTACCTGCAATCCATTTCTCCAAATGCAACCATTAATAGTAATGGTGATATTTCCGCAAAATAAAAAAAGCTGATGCTAGTTCGGTGTATACCGTTCCATGCATCAGCTTATTTTTTATAACAAATGATTCATATGGCCAATTTCCATTACCCAATAAGAACCAATAACTACGACAATCGCAATAAATGCTGCGAATAAAATATTACCGATTTGGATTTTACCATCGCGGCCTTCTGTCATATGCATGAACATCAGAAGCTGTAGGGCTGCCTGAATGAACGCAAAGATGAAAATAATAACTACCTTAACATTTGTTGTAAGCGTTGAATAAAGAGCTACCCAGACTGCTAGAAGCGTCAAAACAACCGATAGCGCAAAGCCAACAATATGTTTCCAAGGAATGCCACCTTCTGCATGTGCTGCATTTGATTTATTATTTTGTGTCATATTAGTTCACCATCCCTAGCAAATAGACACCGGTGAAAATGAAAATCCACACAACATCCAAGAAATGCCAGTATAAACTGGAAATAAATACTTTTGATGCTGTTTTTGGCGTCAAACCATGCATTTTAATTTGAATCAGAATAAAACTAATCCAGAAAATCCCGACCGTTACGTGAAGTCCATGTGTTCCTAGTAGAACGAAGAATGCCGACCAGTAAGAACCAACTTGCATCGTAACTCCTTCTGTCACATAGTGTGCAAATTCATAAAGCTCAAAGCCAACAAATCCCGCACCAAGAATTAATGTGATAATCGAGTAAATCGTCAACATTTTCACATTGCCTTTACGCATTTCACCAATTGCTAGACCACACGTAAAACTACTTGTTAAAAGTAAAAATGTCATTATTAGCACTAGCCAAAGTTCGAACATTTCTGCTGGCGGATGCCCCGCATTCGAGCCAGCCTTCCTCATAACAAAGTAAGTCGCAAAAAGCGTTGCAAACAATGCAATTTCGGCGCCAAGGAAAATCCAGAATCCAAGAATATTTAATCGACCTTGTTCTGATCTATATTCAATTGGCAGATTTTTATTTGTTTCTACAGATTCCATGGGTTTCCCTCCTTCACACCAGTCGCAAGTTCGCGCGCATTATGTTCTTCTGTTGCTTTAATTTCGTCCACTTCAACGTGGTAACCATCGTTATTTTGGAATGAACGATAAATCATACATCCTAAAATACCAACTAGACCAATAATTCCCATCCAGTACCAGTAGAAGACTAGTCCGAAACCTGCAATGAAGAAGAAGACAGACATTACAAACCCAACCATGGTATTACTTGGCATATGGATTGGTTTATAATTTTTATCATTTACATATGGATCGCCTTTTTGTTTTCTATTCCAGAAATCATCCAAGTCATTCCATTCAGGTAAAACAGCGAAATTATATTTTGGCGGAACTGCGGAACTTGTAGCCCATTCAAGCGTACGAGCATCCCACGGGTCACCAGTAACTTCACGTTTAGAGTTTTTATAGCTGTAGTAGATGTTGTAGCAAAGAACTAAGAATGCTACGCCCATCAAGAATCCGCCAACTGTAGAGATAAAGTTAAGCGTTGTCCAGCCATCACCTTGTACGTAAGTGTAAATACGACGCGGCATACCATCTAGTCCTAGGAAATATTGCGGGAAGAAACAAACGTTAAATCCAACAACGAAAATCCAGAAGAACCATTTACCAATTTTTTCATTTAGTCTGTAACCGACCATTTTTGGATACCAGTATGTAAGCCCGGCAAAGCAGGAGAACACGGTTCCAGCAATTAATACGTAGTGGAAATGGGATACTAAGAAGTACGTATTGTGATATTGATAATCGGCCGCAGCCATTGCAAGCATAACCCCAGTTACCCCACCAACAACAAAGTTAGGGATAAAGGCAAGCGACCAAAGCATTGGCGTTGTAAAGGTTATTCGCCCTTTGTACATCGTAAAGAGCCAGTTGAATATCTTAATCCCGGTCGGTATCGCAATCATCATCGTTGTAATGGAGAAGAAGGAGTTAACAAGCGCCCCTGATCCCATTGTAAAGAAGTGATGGACCCAAACTAGGAAACTTAGTAAAGAAATAACTGCCATCGCGGCAACCATCGCCGGATAACCGAATAATTTTTTCCTCGAGAAAGTAGAAATAATCTCTGAGAAAATACCGAAAGCTGGCAAAATAACAATATATACTTCCGGATGCCCCCAAACCCAGAACAAGTTGGCCCACATCATTGGAAGCCCGCCATTCGTGAGTGTGAAGAATGCTGTCCCAAACAATCGGTCAAATGACATTAAAGCAAGCGCCACTGTTAAAACTGGGAAAGCGAAAATAATAATCAAACTTGTAATTAATGAAGACCAAGTAAACATCGGCATTTTCATTAATGTCATACCTTTTGTACGCATTCTTAAAATCGTAACGAAAAAGTTAATCCCCGTCATCAGCGTACCAATACCAGCGATTTGAACACCTAGAAGATAGAAGTTAATTCCATATCCCGCGCTAAAATCTGTCGCAAGTGGCGCATAGTTTGTCCAACCAGCATCTGGCGAACCACCAATTACGAATGATAAGTTAAATAGCATCGCTCCCATAAAGAACGTCCAAAAACTTAAGTTGTTTAAAAACGGAAATGCTACATCACGCGCACCAATTTGAAGTGGTACGGCAATGTTCATCAATCCGATGATAAACGGCATCGCCATAAATAAAATCATAATCGTTCCGTGAGTAGAAAATACTTCATTGTAATGCTGTGCGTCTAAAAATTTCATATCCGGTAAAGCGAGCTGGGTACGCATCATTAGCGCATCCACACCACCACGGAAAAACATTAAGACAGCAGCAAGCAAGTACATAATACCAATTTTTTTATGATCAACGGAAGAAATCCACTCTTTCATGAGCCACTTCCATTTTTTTGTATAAGTTAGTAACGCAACAACACCAATACTTACAAGTACGATAGAAATCTGCGCGCCTAAAATCATTGGGTCGCCAGTTACGATAAACTCATTCCATTTCATGCCTTATGTCCCCCCTTTTTACTTCCCTGCGTCATCCGATTCTTTTTTATTGAATTCATTTGTTTGGATGTCTTCTTCCATTTTCTTCATTTCATCTTCGCGGTGTTTATCCTCGTGGTAACCTTCACCATTTTTAATAATTTGCGGCTTCATATCATGACGCTCAAATTGCGGATTAGTTACTGTCACAGGACGAACCGGAAGCATTGGTTTGTCAGAAATGGTCGATTTAGTGTTCGGGTTATGCGGATTTGTCATCTCATAACCAAAACGTTTGTAGGCATAGAAAACATACTCTGGATCAGCTGCTACATCAACAAATGCTAAATGCGTACCAGAATAAGTTTTTTTCTTAGAGCTTCCAGGAATTAACAGACGGTCATAGATGTCTTGCGTAATAACTGGTGAGCTAGCTTTTGTTTCTTTTGCCCATTTTTTGAAATCTTTTTCAGATTGAGCCACTACATCAAAGCGTTGATCTGCAAAACCTTCGCCGTTGAAGTTTGCGTTACGACCTTTGTATGTACCAACTTCATCTGCTTGTAAATATAAATTCATCGTCATGCCAGACATCGCATATTTTTGCCCACCTAATTGCGGAACCCAAAAGCTTGTCATCGTATCTGCGGAAGTTAATTTGAATAATACAGGACGGTCGGTTGGAATGTTTACGTAGTTCACCGTTTCAATCGACTCATCTGGATAACTAAAAATCCATTTCCAATCTGCACTTGTTGCGTAAATAATAATTGGATCTTTATGCGAAGTCACTTTTGGTGCTTCTTCCCCTGCATAAATTGTTTTTACCGTCGGAATAGCTAGAGCAATAACGATAGCAACTGGAATCAATGTCCAAAAAATTTCTAGTTTTTTACTACCGTGCATATCTGGCTCGTAGTTTGAAATGTCTTTCCGTTCGCGGTATTTAACCAACATAATCGTAAACAATACAAAAATCGTCAAAACAATAACCAGCATAAATATAATCGAATAAATAATTAAGTCCGACTGACCTTTAGCAACTGGTCCTTTTGGATTAAGTACCGTCAAGTCACCACAACCGCTTATAAGGCCGGTAACCCCAAGTAGTGCCGTAAGCAGCAAAGATTTAAGTACCTTTGACACCCGAATCCCCTCTTTTCCTTTTGATGTTTTCTAATGTGTATTTTTGCGCAAAAATACCATTACCGGAGTGCTGAAAGAAGCTTGTTAGAACTCCTATGTAACTGAAAAAATGCATTTACTATTTAGTTCTTTTAAAAAAACTCACAAACTTTTTTAAAATTGTTCCGCATTTTTAAAATCACTATGTTCATACTCTAACTCATTATATCTGATTTGATATCTTAGTTCAAAAACCTGATATATTAAATATTTCACAAACTTTCATTCTGTTCACTATTCCCTAGATTGTGAAATCCGAAACAAAAAAAGTAGCAAACTATTTATCTTAGTTTACTACTTAAAATTTATTCAGTAATTTGAACTCTCCCCGTATGGAAAGGTAAATGCTTAATACCAAGTTTTTCCCACTCATTCACTAGTTTTTCGGCTAGTTCCTTTGTTTTAGAGAATGCTATTCCACAGTCTCCGCCGCCAGAGCCAGATGATTTTCCTGCGCCGCCCATGTTTTCAGCTGAGTCCGCGAGTTCTTTTAGCAAGCTTGTTTCAATATTTACGCCAGCTTTTGTTCCAAGTTCTTGAAGAATGCGACGATTTTCTTTAATAGCTAAATAGAGCAATTCCTCGTCTTTCGTATGGAAAGCTTGAATTATTTGCTTCATAATCTCATTATTTCTAGTTAAAAAATGTTGGTAATTCTTGCTATCTTCTTGTTTAAAAGCATGAATTTGCGAAACTAGTTTTCCGGTACTTACAGGTGTGCCCGTCCAACCGACAGAAAAAGTCGGCACTGGTTCTTCTAATGTTTCGATTTGAAGCATTGGCCACGGCTCTTTCATAAACCATTCGAGCGATTTATAAGCTAAACGATGCTTCACCCATTCTTGATCAAACGTCGTATACGCAATCCAGCCACCGTACATACAAGATGCAATATCACCACATGAACCGTTTCCTTGAACGACTAAATGGGAAAGTGCAGCTAGTTTGAATTTTTTTAGCATAGATATTTCTGGATAAAATTTCGTCATTAGCGCGTTGATTACAGCAACCGTCGCCGCTGCGCTTGAACCTAGTCCATATTTTGCACCAGATTGGTCGATTAATTCTGTTTCAATGATCATTTTCACAGGTGTTAGCTCGATTCCTTCTGATTTCAGGAAAGTTGTCGCGATATTAATTGCTTCCGCTGTAAAAGTCCAATGTTCTCCGTCAGGTTTAAGTTCGCCGCCAACTGGCCATGAAACTGGATTTTCATAATGTGGAATCCATAATTCATTGCGTTCACTATCCTCTAAAGTTAGCGTTATATAACGGTTAACCGCGGTTAGAATAGCCGTATGACCTGATTCTACAACTGCATATTCACCAGCAACATATAATTTTCCGGGTATTTTAACCTGTAGTTTATTTTTCATCTGATACAACACTCGCTTCCTTACCAGCGTGGCAAATTAGAACGTTTTTAGCCAAACCTGACAACTTCTCTGCTACGATATTTTCATTTGCACGCTCACAAATAACTTTAACATTTGGTCCAGCGTCCATTGTAAAATAGGCCGGTATACCATTTTCGCGTAGTTCTCTAACAGCATCCATTATTTCGAGTGACTGTGGTTGAAAATAAGTAAATGGCGGCTCTGCACCAAGTGTTGTCGCATGCATTTTCATTCCGTTTCGTTCTGTAATTTCGCCAACTTTGATGAAATCTTCGTCTAAAATGGCTTGTTTCATTTCTTCCAAGTCTATTTCAGCAGCAGAAACCCAGTTTTCGAAAAAAGGAGATGTTTCAACGGTTAGACGCATTCCATCACGACTGGAAACTTTCTTTTCTTTGTCTGAAACGACTGCGACTACAAGGGACATTTTGTCACATAATTTATTCGTGAATGGAACGGCAAAAGAATCACTACCATCCGCGAGCTCACCTTTTTCCCAAATGACAAAATCACCGAAAACGGAACGAGAAGCAGAACCAGACCCGAAACGAGCCAGTCTGGAAATATATTCTTTTGTGTCTTTTCTACCAGCTGCATTAGATCCAGCAAGCGCAAGAGCTGCAAATGCAGAAGCAGATGAAGCAAGTCCTGCTGCAGTTGGAACGTGATTTTCGGAAGTTATTTTTGCTTTTGCAGAAATACCGAATTCCTCCCGCATTTTATCTATAAAACGAGCTACTTTTGCATCCGTTTTTTGTTCATTATTTAAAATAAATGTATCTTGGGTTAATTTTTCGTCCCATTCTACCGTTGTCTTTGTATAAAATTTATCTACCGTGAAGGATAAACTACTGTTTGCAGGTAGAATCAAGTGTTCATCGCGTTTTCCCCAGTATTTAATTAGCGCCACATTCGTGTGTGCGATGGCTGTCGCTTTCATAACTACCTTCTCCAATCGTAAAAATCCATTCTTGTGCAGCTCCAGCATTATGAAGCGCCTTCGTTATTTGTTCAGCGATTTCTTGATTTTTCGCTACAGCAATAATGCATCCACCTCTACCGCCACCAGTAAGTTTTGCCCCGTCCGCGCCATTACTTCTAGCTACTTTAATTAATTTCTCTAAACTACTGTCACTAACTGTCAAAGTTTCTAAATAAGATTGTGCCTTATTCATTGCAGCTCCTATCTTCACAGTATCTGCATCGCCTTCTAAATGTGTCTTTATTTCCCGGGAAATATCGCCGAGTTGATGAATTATTTTACCAATTTCTACTTGATTTTCTTTATATAAAACTTGAACATCCTTCACCGCGTCTCTGGTTTCACTCGGAACTCCAGTATCCGCTACTACGAACGTAATTTTTTTTGGAAAATGCATAATTTCTAGTTTTCGATCTCGCTCATACCATACTGGTTTTTCACTCACAACCGTGATAGCATCAACACCACTAGCATTGCCATGAGCAATTTTTTCTGCAGCATTCACAATGGCTAATAATTTTTTCGAGTCTAATTCTTGATTAAAGTATTTATATAAGCCACGCGCAATACTTGTTGCTACAGCAGCACTTGAACCTAATCCTCGGCCGATTGGAACACCTGAAACCACATGAATCGAAACACATTCACCATTTCCAATTTCATTTAAAACATCTACGACTAATGCTTTGATTCCTGCTAAGAAATCAGGCATATCATCTAAATCACCTGAAAAAAATGCTGAAGAAAATTTGGTTTTTATAGAAGTTTCTACATTTGTCGTTACTACTGCTTGTGTAAATGGGACTGAAATTGCCGGTTCTCCGTATACAACTGCATGTTCTCCGCATAATATCATTTTAGCTGTCCCAATGCCTGTAGCCAATGCACGCCAATCCTTTCTCCATCAAAATAATACAAACTTTAATACTTCATGATACCATAATTTTTTCACTAAAACCTTATTATAGAACTTTTTTTGACCCAAAACAATGACTGGCGCAACTTTTCCCGCGCCAATCACTTTTTAAATATCCATTTCTCGGTATTGATGTTGGAAAATACACATTCTAATAGCATCATGATAAGTCCCATCAACGAAAAACTCATCAATTAGCTCGCCTTCACGAATAAAGCCAACTTTTTCATAAACATGAATTGCTTTTTCGTTTACTTTATCGACAACTAAATATAATTTATGCATATTTAGTACGTGAAAAGCATATTTCATTGCTAGTTTTGTGGCAGAAACAGCATAACCGTGTCCCTGAAACTTAGGATCAATAATAATTTGAAATTCGGCTCTTCTGTGAATATAATCAATTTCCATTAACTCGACTAATCCAACCATTTGTCCATCTAACTCTAAAATAAAACGGCGTTCTGACTGGTCGTGAATGTGTTTATCATATAGCTCCTGAAGCTCGACGAACGCCTCATATGGCTCTTCAAACCAATAAGACATTATTTTCGCATCATTATTTAACCGGTGAACAAATTTTAAATCTTCTCGTTCAAGCGGTCTAAGTTTTAAATCTCCACTCATTTTTCCACTCCTAAATTATAAAATTGGTGATAGTAAACTGGATAGAACTTCTTTTATACGAGTCAATAATGGTTTGTTTTCCATATCTTTCATCGTAAATAGTCGGCTATCTTCAAAATCTTTTTTGAAGTCACGTTTTAAATGATGCATAGCCTCGCTTTCATCATATAAGAATACCATTAATTCATGATTCAATCTAAAACTACGCACGTCAAAATTGGCAGTTCCAATAGCCGCACGTGTTCCGTCCACAAGCATTGCTTTGGAATGAACAAAAGAGTCATCGGCATAAGCATACATTTTCGCGCCTGCTTCAATCATTGTTTTTACATAAGCATTACTTCCGTGGAATGAAATCCCGCGATCGCCTTTACCAGGAATAATAACCCGCACGTCAACACCACTCATCGCAACCCGGCGAATAACCGCAAGCGACTCCTCATCTGGAACGAAATAGGGTGATACAATCCAAACTGATTCTTTAGCGGAATCAATCAAATCAAGCATCGAATCGCGAACCCATTTTTCTTTATCATATGGTCCGCCGTAAATAACTTGCGCCCATTCATCACCCATATCGACTGGAGAAAAATATTGTTTTAAACCAGATTCGCTAATAAACCCGTCAGCGGCGCCAGCTTGATTTTCCATGTATACCCAATCGTTTAGGAAGGATTCTTGGAGTTCGATTACAGCTTGGCCTGTTATTTTTATGTGTGTATCGCGCCAAACACGAAAATCAGGTGTATTGGAACGATATTCTTCCCCAATATTAAGCCCACCTGTAAAGCCAATTTGGCCATCAATCACCACGATTTTACGGTGATTTCTTAAATTGGCTGTTCTTACAATCCAGGGGGAGGCAATTGGATCAAATGCGTGAATACTAACTCCAGCCTCTTTCAAAGGAGCTAAAAAGGCTTTACCCAGTTTGCTTGATCCGAGACCATCAAACATAAATCTAACCTCAACACCAGATTTCGCCTTTTCCACCAAAATATCACGAATTTCAGTAGAAATCGCATCCGTTTTGAAAATGTAATATTGAATGTGAATGTGGTTTTCAGCCTTTCTAAGCGCGTCTAGGAGCACTGGAAAAGTTTCCTCACCATTTGTTAATATTTCGATTTTATTCCCCTTGATTGGCTCTATGGACGTTAAATGCGCTATTCTTTTTGATAGTCGTGGCAATTTTTCATTAGTGTTGTTTGGAATTGCATGAATCGCATTAATTAATTTTGTTTTTTCCTTTACTTGAGCTGTGCTGAATTTTCTAGTTGCTGGATTTCTACCGAACACAAGGTAACTAATCGTTCCGAGTACAGGCAAAATAAAAATAACCGCAACCCAGGCGACTTTTGAGCTAGTATTCCGTTGGTCAAATAGGAGTAGTCGAATGGCGATAATAACCCCGCATAGTTGGATAATCCCACTTGTTACTAAGAATAATATAGCTGCTTGATTGATTAAAACATATTCCACTAAAAATAAAACTACTGCTATAAACAGAAATTGAATCAGTTTGCGCATTTTTTCAACTCTTCCCTTTTTTAGACGTATTAAGGATATTATACATAAAATACATCCAAAAAGCGCTTTTTTATACTGAAAAAAAGCTGGAAAATCGTTCTAATTCGCAAATTAGAGTCATTTCCAGCTTGATTTTATTCTTCTATGTCGCTTCCAGGAGCATCTTCAAAACTTTCATCAGGAACTTGCGTGATTAATGTTTCGTCGATTTCTTCCTCAAGCTCAACTTCATCTTCTTCTTTTGGTACTTTTGCAACAGTGGCTACTTTTTCATCTTCATCAAGACGAATTAGTTTAACACCCATTGCGCTACGACCAGTTTGTGATACTGTATCAATTTCGAAACGAATTAATACGCCACTTACTGTCATTAGCATTAAGTCCTCTTCACCAGTAACAGTTTTCATTGCTACTAAGTTACCATTTTTCTCTGTGATTGTAACGGTTTTAACACCCATACCACCACGATTACGAAGCGGATATTGGGAGGCTGGCGTTTGTTTACCATAACCTTTTTCCGTTACAACGAGTACTTTTTCATCGTCCTCTAGTACTTCCATGCCGATAACTTCATCGTCTTCACGAAGTCTAATACCACGAACACCAGCAGCTGTACGGCCCATTACACGGATATTTTCTTCTGGGAAGTAGATAGATTGACCATGTTTCGTTGCGATAATCATGTTTTTGCTACCATCTGTCATTTGAACAGAAATGAGTTCATCGTTTTCACGAAGTTCTACAGCACGAAGGCCACTTTGACGGATTTTCGCAAATTGAGAAAGGGTTGTACGCTTCACGACACCATGTTTCGTCGTGAAGAATAGGTAGCTATCATCGGTGAATTCGGATAGATTTATCACGGCATTCACTTGTTCTTGGCTTTCGATTCCAAGTAAGTTGATTATTGGGATACCTTTGGCGGTACGACCGTATTCAGGTACTTCATAACCTTTCGAACGGTAAACTTTACCAGTGTTAGTGAAGAATAGTAACGTATCATGCGTGCTCGTTGCAACTAGGTGTTCTACGAAGTCATCTTCATGTGTTGACATACCTTGAATACCACGACCACCTCGACGCTGACTACGATAAGTCGACAGTGGTAAACGTTTAATATAACCACGTTTAGTTAGCGTAATTGCTACTTCTTCTTCAGGGATTAAGTCTTCATCTTCAAGGCTTACTAAATCACCAGCCAAGATTTCTGTACGACGTTTATCCGCATATTTAACTTTGATTTCTTCTAATTCTTCACGAATAATTTCAAGAATACGCTCATCATCAGCTAAAATAGCTTTTAAATCATTAATTAATGCTACTAAGTTTTGATATTCTTCTTCAATTTTTTCGCGTTCTAAACCTGTTAAACGTTGCAAACGCATGTCCAGAATGGCTTGCGCTTGTTTGTCAGAAAGGTTGAATTGTGTCATCAAGCCTTCTTTAGCAACATCGGAAGTTTTTGATCCACGAATTAATTTAATAATCGCGTCAATGTTATCAAGAGCGATTCGTAAACCTTCTAAAATATGTGCGCGTGCTTCTGCTTTACGAAGCTCAAATTCTGTACGTCGACGAATAACTACTTTTTGATGTTCCAAATAATAATAAAGAATTTCTTTTAAATTAAGCACTTTTGGATGGTTATCGACAAGTGCAAGCATATTAATACCAAAAGTAGTTTGAAGTGCTGTCATTTTGAATAAATTATTCACGATAACACTGGCGCTAATATCACGACGAACCTCAATAACAATCCGCATTCCTGAACGGTCAGACTCATCATTTAGGGAAGTGATGCCGTCGATTTTCTTCTCACGAGCTAGTTCGGCAATACGTTCAACTAGGCGTGCTTTATTCACTTGGTAAGGAATTTCGGTAATAACGATAGTTTCTTTACCATTTTTCTTTTCTTCAATATCGACACGACCACGAACAGTAATCGAACCACGGCCACTTTCGTAAGCGCGACGGATTCCGCTACGTCCCATAATCATCCCAGCAGTTGGGAAGTCAGGGCCTGGAATATATTCCATTAAATCACGAATAGTAATTTCTGGATCGTGACTAAGTGCTAAAACGCCGTCAATTACTTCACCAAGATGGTGGGTAGGAATATTTGTTGCCATACCAACCGCGATACCTGACGAACCATTGACTAATAAGTTAGGGAAACGCGCTGGTAAAATAACTGGCTCACGTTCAGAACCATCGTAGTTATCAGCGTAATCAATTGTGTCTTTATTAATATCGCGCAGTAGTTCCATCGAAATTTTTGACATACGAGCTTCTGTATAACGCATCGCTGCTGCCATATCGCCATCAACCGAACCAAAGTTACCATGTCCATCAACTAGCATATTACGATAACTAAAATCTTGCGCCATACGAACCATTGTAAAATAAACCGCTGTATCGCCGTGGGGGTGATACTTACCAATTACTTCACCAACGATACGAGCCGATTTTTTATAGGCTTTATCAGAAGTCATACCTAAGTCATTCATCGCATATAGAATACGACGGTGAACTGGTTTTAACCCGTCACGAACATCAGGTAGGGCACGGGCAACAATTACACTCATCGCATAGTCTAGGAATGATGTCCGCATTTCTTTATTTAAGTTTATCTCTGTTATTCGTTGATTTGGTGTTTCTGCCATTGTTAGAGAAACCTCCCTTTCAAAAGTAAGGCTGAATCTAGTTCAAACCTTTTAAAAACAATTAATAACCCAATTATTACCCGGGAAATATTTATTAAACATCCAAGTTTTTAACGTATTGTGCGTTGTCTTCGATGAATTTACGACGAGGTTCCACGCGGTCACCCATCAACATTTCAAAAGTTTCATCGGCATCAATAGCGTCTTTGATATTGACTTGAAGTAGTGTACGGTGTTCCGGATTCATTGTTGTATCCCAAAGTTGTTCTGGGTTCATTTCTCCAAGACCTTTATATCGTTGAATGCTGTATTTAGTGTCTCCGTCAAGGGAAGCCAGATAGTCTTCTAACTGTCCGTCGCTGTATACATATTCTATTTGTTTACCATGCTTAATTTGGTAAAGCGGTGGTTGCGCAATATAGATATAACCAGCATCAAGCAGTGGACGCATATAACGATAAAATAGTGTAAGAAGTAGTGTACGAATATGTGCACCATCAACATCGGCATCAGTCATAATAATTAATTTGTGGTAACGAGATTTAGAAACGTCAAAATCGCCACCAAAACCAGTACCCATCGCTGTAAAAATAGTTCGAATTTCTTCGTTAGCTAGAATACGGTCTAAACGTGCTTTTTCCACGTTCAAAATTTTACCACGAATCGGCAAAATCGCTTGGAATAAACGGTCACGACCTTGTTTAGCTGAACCACCAGCTGAGTCACCCTCAACGATGTAAAGTTCGCTGATTTCAGGATTACGGGAAGAACAGTCAGCTAATTTACCTGGCAAGCTAGAAATTTCTAGCCCACTGCTTTTACGAGCAACTTCACGCGCGCGCTTAGCAGCCAGACGTGCACGAGAAGCCACAACGCCTTTCTCAACGATTTTTTTAGCAACATCTGGGTTTTCCATCATAAATTTATTTAAAGCCTCAGAAAATAGCTTATCCGTGATTGAACGGGCTTCTGAATTTCCAAGTTTTGTTTTGGTTTGTCCTTCAAACTGTGGATCTGGGTGTTTGATAGAAATAATCGCCGTTAAACCTTCACGAACATCTTCACCAGAAAGATTGTCATCACTATCTTTAAACAATTTATTACGACGCGCGTAGTCATTAATAACACGTGTTAACGCCGTTTTAAAGCCAGATTCGTGAGTTCCGCCTTCATACGTATGAATGTTATTTGCGAATGAAATGATGTTGCTTGAGAATCCAGTATTATATTGCATGGAAATCTCAACCATAATATCATCGCGTTCACCTTCCAAATAAATTGGTGGCTCATGGATAACGTCTTTTGCTTTATTTAAATGCTCCACGTAAGAACGAATTCCGCCTTCATAGTGGAAATCTTTACGAACTTTGTGTTCTTCGCGCTTATCTTCAATTGAAATCGTTAAACCACGATTCAAGAAAGCAAGTTCGCGCGTACGAGTACGAAGTGTATCAAAATCGAATTCCGTTGTTTCTGTGAAAATTTGTGGATCTGGCGTAAAGTGAACAATTGTTCCACGGTAATCCGTTTCGCCTTGTTCTTCCATATCCATTACTACATCACCACGTTCAAAGCGTTGGTAATATTTTTGACCTTCACGGTGAACGTATACTTCAAGAGATGTGGAAAGGGCATTAACTACCGATGCACCAACTCCGTGAAGTCCGCCAGATACTTTATATCCGCCGCCGCCAAATTTACCACCAGCATGCAGAACGGTAAAGATAACTTCTACTGTTGGACGACCAATTTTTTCATTAATCCCAGTAGGAATCCCACGTCCGTTATCACGAACAGTAATGCTGTTATCAGCTTCGATTGTAATTTCAATTTCTGTACAAAAACCAGCAAGTGCTTCATCAATTGCATTATCAACAATTTCCCATACAAGGTGATGGAGCCCGCGTTGGCTAGTTGAACCAATGTACATACCGGGTCTTTTTCTTACTGCCTCTAGGCCTTCCAGTACTTGTATTTGATCTTCGTTATAATCTGAAGCATTTTCTTGTACATTTGTAATATTTTCTTCTGACATTAATTATTCCACCGCACTTTCTTTTTCATCAAATTATATTAACCTAGATTAGGATTTTTTTACTGTACCTTTTTCTACATAGAAAGTTGTTGCTTGTTTGAGCGTTTCATGGTCGATTCCGCTCGTACTTGTTGTCGTTACAAAGGTTTGTACTTTTCCTTCAATGGCTCCGAGCAAATGCGATTGACGGTAATCGTCGAGTTCACTAAGCACATCATCGAGAAGAAGAACCGGATATTCTCCAGTTTCTTCATGGATTAGGTCAATTTCTGCTAATTTTATAGAAAGTGCCGTTGTCCGTTGCTGGCCTTGTGAACCAAAATCTTGCACATTTTGCCCATTAATATAAAACAGAGAATCATCCCGATGTGGTCCAATAAGCGTGACACCACGGTCGATTTCTCTTTGTTTGATTGATTCCATTTTTTGAAGTAAATCTGCTTTCCACACTTCGGGATCGTCCCCATTTAGCGTGACGGAAGCTTTATACTCGATTTTTAACGTCTCTAGTCCTCGGGAAATTTGGTGATGAATTGGCGCCGCATATGCCTCTAGTTTTTGAATGAAATCAGCTCGTCTTTTCGTCAAATTAATGGCGACATCTGCGAACTGTTCAGTCAAAATGTCAAGTAATATTGGGTCTACTTTGCGTTTCATTTGCAACATCTTCAAATATTGGTTCCGTTGTTGCAATATTCGCTGGTATTCACTTAGATTATGCAAATAAATCGGCTGCATTTGTCCAATTTCCATATTCAAAAACCGACGTCTTATTCCTGGAGCGCCTTTCACAAGCGATAAATCCTCTGGGGCAAAAATAACCACATTCAAGTTACCGACATATTGGCTAAGTTTCTTTTGTTCCAAATGATTTACTTTAGCTCGCTTGCCTTTTTGGGTGATAGCAAGTTCTAAAGGCACTGATTGCCCGTGCTTTGCTATTCGACCTTCCATCTTGGCTTCTTCTTTTTCCCACATAATAAAATCTTTATCATTCGTTGTCCGATGTGACTTTGCAAGAGCAAGCATCAATACGGCTTCCAAAAGGTTGGTTTTACCTTGTGCATTCTCGCCAAGAAAAACATTTACAGATGGGGAAAATTCTAGTTCTAAGTTTTCGTAATTCCGGAAATTCCTTAAAACAATACTTTCTAAATGCATCTGTTATTTTCCTTGCTCAATTTTCACTTTTCCAACACCGGGAACTAAGATAACATCGCCATTACGAAGCTTTTTCCCCCGGCGATTGTCTTGCTCTCCGTTGATGTAAATCGTATTTTCACTAAGGTACGCTTTCGCCATTCCACCAGTTGAAACTACATCAATCATTTGTAAAAGTTGACCAAGCGTTACGAACTCACTATTTATCTTTACTGTTTCAGCCAAAAATTTCACGCCCAATCTTTTTTTATCACTACCTTCTATTTTACTAAAGTTTTGCCAATAATACAAAGAATATTTTCATATATTCGTTTTTCAGCTTTTTTTAGCAAAACTAATGGGGGGATATTATTTATTCAAAAAAAGAAAATATGAGCTTCTCTGGCGTTTTTTTACTAAAATGGTTATTTTCGTCGAATAACTGCCTTTTTTTGCCATGCTCCTGATTTATATCTCCAAACGCCGAGCATCGTTGCGGTTATCCATGCAACCGGTGTAGCCCACCAAAGCCCTACGTATCCAATATAAAGCGACAAAACAAATCCGATAACAAGTCTCGAAACCAACTCAAAAATCCCCATTGCTAAAGGAACCATCGCATCTCCAGTACCTCGCAAAGTTTCCCGAACAACAAATAAAATTCCAACTACGACATAAAATAAAGAGACAATAAGTAAATAACTCACACCAATATTAATAACTTCCGTCTCACTAGAATCTACAAATAGTAATAAAAACTGCCTAGCGAAAAGTTGAACTAAAATTGTGATTCCAATACTGATAGCTGTAACGACTTTAATTCCCGACCAAAAACCTTCGCGAACGCGGTCAATTTTTCCAGCACCGATATTTTGACCAGCAAACATGGAGGAAGCTGCTCCAAAAGCAATTCCTGGTTGATATGTAAGTGAATCAATTCGACTCGCCGCCGTATAAGCCGCAACGACCGATGAACCGAATCCATTTATTAAACTTTGAAGAGCCATATTTCCGATAGAAATAAAGGATCCTTGTAATCCAGAAGGCAGCCCAATGCGCACCATTTCTTTAAGGAGTGGGGTGGAGAGCTTGAATTTTGCACGCTCTATCCGCATAAATGGTACGTGACGATAAGCATAGTAAATAACAGCAATCGCTGCAGCTGTTTGGGATAAAACTGTCGCAATAGCAGCCCCGCGAACGCCCATATCCATATAAACAACAAATAAAAAATCTAATGCAATATTCATTAAAGAGGATAAAATCAAGAAAATCAGTGGGGTAATCGAATTTCCAAGAGCTCGAAGTATCGCGGCCATCCCGTTATACAGACTCATCGGCAAAATCCCGATAAAAAGGGTGGTTAAAAAGATAGTAGAATCATCCAAAATATTTGCCGGTGTTCGTAACAAAATAAGAAGAGGCTTCGCAAGTAAAACGCCCGCAACCGTCAAAATAATCGCCGAAAAAACCACCGCATAAGTCGCCGTAGCAATAACATCTTTCAAACGATCATAATCTTTAAATCCAAAATACTGCGCAACTACGACAGAAATCCCACTCATAAGTCCAATAATCAAAGAAATCATAAAAAAATTGACCGAATTTGTCGCTCCAACAGCAGCTAGCGCATCTACACTTACAAATTTCCCAACAATAACCGCGTCAATCATCGTATAAAATTGCTGAAATAAGTTTCCAATCAACATCGGCATCGCGAATAAAAAAATTAATTTTGTCGGATTACCTGTTGTCATATCTTTCATCATGCTAAGAATTACCTCCGTTTGCATAAATATACATTTCTATCCAAAAACTGTACTATAACAAAAAAAAGAATCCGCCTTGAAACCAAGACGGATGTGCTTTTTTGCGAGATTAGTAAGTTCTAACCGGCGTGATTAATTGTAAAATTTCATTTGGATTGGCTGCATCTTTTGGTCGAAGTACAAATGGTCTCATAGTACCTGAGAAGGAAATTTGAATATCATCACCTTCAAAAGCACGTAGGGCATCCATCATGTATTTACCGTTAAAAGATATTTTGATTTCTTCGCCAGTAAAACTTTGGCTGAAGACATTTTCAGAAACATTCCCAACTTCCGGAGAATTGGAGGATACTTCTACTTGGCCATTTTCCAGCGTCATTAATTTAATAACGTTATTACGATTTTCGCGAGCAAGTAGCGACGCACGGTCAATTGCTTGTAAAAATGCTTTGGAATTAATGACTAATTCTGATTTAGTATCAGTTGGAATTAATCGAGATGTATCTGGGTAACTACCTTCAAGTAAACGAGAGTAAAATAATAAATCTTTTAATTTAAAAAGAATTTGGTTGTTGGCAAGGGTCATTTCAATAGATTCGCTTGCGTCATCTAAAAGTTTATTTAATTCAGATAAACTTTTTCCAGGAATAACAATATTGTATTCTTCATCAATGTCTGTTTCAAGTGGAATTTCACGTAAAGCTAGACGATGACTATCGGTTGCAACTGCGCTTAGTTTATTTTCTTTGATAATCCAGTTTACACCAGTAAGTACTGGACGAACTTCAATAGCAGAAACAGCAAAAACAGTTTGTCTAACAATATTTTTTAGTACATTAATTGGAATTTTAATTGTTTTTCCATCTGTTACTTCAGGTAATTTAGGATATTCCATTGGATCTAAGCCGTTTAGTGTAAAGGAGGCTTGACCAGAACTAATGTTGGTTTGGTAATTAGACGTTACTTCAATTTCTACATTTTCTTCTGGTAAACGACGGACAATATCGCCAAAGTATTTTGATTGAAGTACAATTCCACCAAAACTCTCTACTTCTACAATTACTTCATCATTTTCAATTAATGGAATAAATGCTTCGATGGAAATATCGGAATCACTACCAGTTAGTGTTACACCTTCATCATTTACGACTATTTTTATCCCCGTTAAAATTGGAATCGTTGTTCTTGCAGAGATGGCACGAGTAACTTCATTGACTGCTTGGACAAGACGATCACGCTCAATAACAAATTTCATGAGTATCCCCCATTTTTTTATATTTTGTAAAACCTCAAAAACCTTTAATTAATTAATAAAAAATCGTAGTAATAGTAATAGGCGCTGTGGATTTGTGGATAAGTAGGTTACAAGCCATGCTTCATAAAGTTTTCCACATGTTGATAACTTGTGGGTAAGTATGTTTCAGTTATCCACATTGTACACAGGTCTATTAAAACATATTTTGTGCTTTTCTTAAATTTTTTTCAATTTCGGCAAGGTCATTTTTCAACACTTGATCGGTTTTTAGTAGTTGCGATATTTTTTCATGTGCATGAATAACTGTTGTATGATCTCGACCACCAAATTCATCACCGATTTTTGGTAATGAGGCATCTGTAAGCTCTCTTGAGAGATACATGGCGATTTGGCGCGGGAATGCTATACTTTTCGTCCGTTTTTTTGCTTTAAAATCTTCTAAACGAACGTGGAAATATTCACCGACTGCTTCTTGAATACCACTAATAGTAATAACTTGTGATTTAGAAGAGGGGATAATATCTTTTAGTGCTTCTGCTGCAAGACCAGCTGTTATATCTTTATTAACGAGGGAAGAATAAGCAACTACTCGGATGAGTGCGCCTTCTAGCTCGCGAATATTCGAATCAATTTGGTTTGCGATATAAAGCATAACTTCATTTGGAATATCTAATCCGTCTGCTTTTGCTTTTTTACGTAAAATGGCGATCCGGGTTTCTAAGTCTGGTGGCGTAATATCAGTAATTAAGCCCCATTCAAAGCGGGATCTCAGTCGATCTTCCAGTGTAGGAATTTCTTTTGGTGGTCGGTCACTGGAAATAATAATTTGCTTTTGTTCATCATAAAGTGTGTTAAATGTATGGAAAAATTCCTCTTGTGTTCCTTCTTTACCGGCTAAAAATTGAATATCATCAATAAGTAAGACATCAACATTCCGATATTTTGTGCGGAATTCTTCGGTTTTATTATCACGAATAGAGCTAATAAACTCATTGGTGAATTTTTCGCTGGAAAGGTACATTACTTTCGCATTATCTTTATGTTGTTGAACATAGTGGCCAACTGCGTGCATTAAATGTGTTTTACCGAGGCCAACTCCTCCATAAATGAAGAGTGGATTATATGCTTTCGCTGGTGCTTCGGCTACTGCAAGTGATGCTGCGTGGGCAAATCTGTTCCCTGAACCAATGACAAAGGTATCAAAAACATAACGTGGATTAAGCATATGTTTTCCAATTTCAATGCCATCTTCATCTAACGCTGGATTTGGTTTAATCACAGTGTATTCAAAGTTTTCTTCCTGCTCGCCATCAATAAAGCGGACATCAAATAAGCGACCAGTTATTTCTTGCAAAATGTTAGCGATAAATTGAGTGTAGCTTTTCTCTAACCAATCGCGAACAAAATTATTGGGCGCTGAAATAATAAACGTGTTACCTTCAAGTGAATGAGCGGTTGTTGATTTCATCCATGTATCGTAACTAGGTTTACTCATATTTTTTTTAACAATTTGCAGTGTTTCCTGCCAGATGTCTTCAATTGATTGCAC